>NZ_SOBN01000002.1:650891-1301782 GCF_004365705.1 Streptomyces sp. 846.5 | reverse complement strand
CCCCGCCGGCGGCTGGCGGATCGGCGCCCCGGTGGCCAGGCCGGGCAAGGTGCTCTGCATCGGCCTGAACTACCGTGACCACGCGGAGGAGACCGGTGCGGCGATCCCGCAGCGTCCGGTGGTCTTCATGAAGGACCCGGGAACCGTGGTCGGCCCCTTCGACCAGGTGCTGATCCCGCGCGGCTCGCGCCGGACGGACTGGGAGGTGGAACTCGCGGTCGTGATCGGCCGTCGGGCCCGCTACCTGGACTCCCGCGAGGAGGCGCTGGCCTGTGTGGCCGGCTACGCGATCAGCAACGACGTGTCCGAGCGCGAGTTCCAGCTGGACTTCTCCAGCCAGTGGGACCTCGGCAAGTCCTGCGAGACCTTCAACCCGCTGGGCCCCTGGCTGGTCACCGCAGACGAGGTCGGCGACCCGCAGGGCCTCGGGCTGCGGCTTGCCGTGGACGGCGTACCGCGGCAGGACGGGCAGACCAAGAACATGGTCTTCGACGTAGCCGAGATCGTCCGCTACCTGAGCCAGTACCTCGTACTGGAACCCGGCGACGTCATCAACACCGGCACCCCGGCCGGCGTCGCCCTGGGCCTGCTCGGACAGCCCTACCTGCGGGCCGGTCAGACCGTCGAGCTGGAGATCGACCGGCTTGGCTCCCAGCGGCAGACCTTCGCCCAGGCCTGAGTCCGTCAACATCGCCCTGGAAGGGACGGAACATGAGTGAGCTTCAGGGCCTGCGGGCCGTCGTCACCGGCGGTGCCTCGGGCATCGGCCTGGCCACCGCCCGGCTGCTGAGCGACAGGGGCGCGGAGGTGGCCGTGCTGGACCTGCAGCCGGCCGGCGTCGAGAAACCGCTGCACTCCTTCGTCGCGGACATCGGCGACGACGCCTCGGTCCGTGCGGCAGTCGAGGCGGCCGTCGCCACCCTGGGCGGCCTCGACATCCTGGTCAACAACGCCGCCATCGGCGCGATCGGCACCGTCGAGGACAACGACGACGCCCAATGGCGCCAGGTGCTCGACGTCAATGTGCTCGGCATCGTGCGCACCACCCGCGCGGCGCTGCCGCACCTGCGCGCCTCGCAGCACGCGGCGGTGGTGAACCTCGGCTCGATCGCCACCCTCGCCGGGCTCCCGCAGCGGGCGCTCTACTCGGCGGCCAAGGGCGCGGTGTTCTCGCTCACCCTGGCCATGGCCGCGGACCACGTCCGCGAGGGCATCCGCTTCAACGTCGTCAACCCCGGCACGGTGGACACCCCGTGGGTGGGCAGGCTGCTGGACGCCGCCGAGGACCTGGTCGCCGAGCGGGTCGCGCTGAACGCCCGGCAACCGAGCGGACGGATGGTCCGCCCGGAGGAGGTCGCCGCCGCCATCGCCTACCTGGTGAGTCCGCTGGCCGGCTCGACCACGGGCACCGTGCTGGCCGTCGACGGCGGCATGTCCGGCCTCCGCATGCGCCCAGCCGGTCAGTAACCCGGCCCGCCCGCCGCACCTCTCCCACGAAAGGCATCCCACCCATGCGCAGCACCAAGCTCGGGCGCAGCGACGTCACGGTCAGTGAGCTCGCCTTCGGCACCGCCGCGATCGGCAACCTCTTCAAGGCAACGGGGGAGGAGGAGGCACGCGCCGCGGTCGACGCCGCGTGGGAGACGGGCGTCCGCTACTTCGACACCGCCCCGCACTACGGCCTCGGCCTGTCCGAGCGCCGTCTCGGCGAGGCGCTGAGCGGCCGTCCCCGGGCCGCGTACACCGTGTCCACCAAGGTGGGGCGGCTGCTGCGGCCCACGCCGGCCGACGGCGGGGACGACCTGGCCAACGGCTTCGCTGTGCTTGCGACCCATGAGCGGGTGTGGGACTTCAGCGCCTACGGGGTGCGCAGCAGCCTTGAGTCCAGCCTGAGCAGGCTCGGCCTGGACCGGGTCGACATCGTCTACCTGCACGATCCGGACGACCACGAGGAGGCGGCCTTCGGCACCGCGTACCCGGAACTGGAGCGGATGCGGGCGGAGGGGATGGTCGGGGCGATCGGCGCGGGCATGAACCAGAACGGCATGCTGGACCGGTTCGTCCGGGAGACCGACGTCGACGTGGTGCTGCTGGCCGGGCGCTACTCCCTCCTGGACCAGACCGCCCTGACCGCCCTGCTGCCCGACGCCGCCCGCCGGGGCGTGTCCGTGGTGGTCGGCGGGGTCTTCAACTCCGGCCTGCTGGCCGACCCCAGGCCCACCTCCAACTTCGACTACGCCCCCGCGCCTGCCGCCCTGATGGAGCGGGCGCTGCGGCTCAAGGAACTGTGCGAGGCGTCCGGCGTGCCGCTGCGGGCCGCGGCCCTGCAGTTCCCGCTCGGCCACCCGGCCGTGGCCGGCGTCCTGGTCGGCGCCCGCACCGAGCAGCAGGCCCGGGACGCGGCCGAGATGGCCGCGGTGCAGATCCCGGCGCAGCTGTGGCACACCCTGCGCACCGAGGGACTGCTGCCCGGGGACGCCCCGCTGTCGGCTCCGCCGGGGAAGCACGGCGGGTCCTGATGCGGATCGCACTGTTCATCACCTGCTTCAACGACACCATGTACCCGGACACGGGGAAGGCGGTCGTCACGGTACTGGAGCGGCTCGGCCACACGGTCGAGTTCCCGCTCGCGCAGACCTGCTGCGGCCAGATGCACTTCAACACCGGCTACCGGCCGGAGGCGATGCCGCTGGTCAAGGGCTTCGCCGAGGCGTTCGCCAACTACGACGCGATCGTGACGCCCTCGGCATCGTGCGCCGGGATGGTCCGTGAGAGCCATCCCCTCCTCGCGGAGCAGTTGGGCGACACCGGGCTGCGCCGCCAGGTGGCCGAGGTCGCGCCGCGGGTGCACGAGTTCACCGAGTTCCTGGTCGATGTGCTCGGCGTGACGGACGTGGGCGCCTACTTCCCGCACCGGGTGACCTACCACCCCACCTGTCACTCGCTGCGCGGACTGCGCCTGGGCGACAAGCCGCAGCGGCTGCTGCGGGAGGTGCACGGGATCGACCTGGTCGAGCTCCCGGCCGCCGACTCCTGCTGCGGCTTCGGCGGCACCTTCGCCCTCAAGAACGCCGAGACCTCGACCGCGATGCTCGGCGACAAGATGCGCAACGTCGTCGCCACCGGCGCCGACGTGCTGTGCGCGGCGGACAACTCCTGCCTGATGCACATCGGCGGAGGGCTGTCCCGGCTGCGGACCGGCGTCGGCACACTGCACCTGGCCGAGATCCTGGCCCGGACCGAAGGAGCCGACCAGTGAGCCCCGACAACGTGGTGTGGCTGGGCAGCCCCGGCTTCCCCGAAGCCGCACGCACGGCGCTGGCCGATCCCCAGCTGCGCCGCAACCTGCGCAAGGCCACCACCACGATCCGCGACAAACGCCTCGCCGCGACAGCCGAGCTGGACGACTGGGAGCAGCTGCGCGAGGCCGGGGCCGCACTCAAGCGCCGGACCCTGCGCCACCTGGACACGCACCTGCTGCGCCTGGAGGACTCCGTCACCCGGGCGGGCGGGGTGGTGCACTGGGCCGCCGACGCGGCCGAGGCGAACCGGATCGTCACCGAACTCGTGCGCGCGACCGGCGAGTCGGAGGTGGTGAAGGTCAAGTCGATGGCCACGCAGGAGATCGGGCTCAACGAGGCGCTGGCCGAAGCCGGCATCCGTGCCTACGAGACCGACCTCGCCGAGCTGATCGTCCAGCTCGGCGCGGACCGGCCCTCGCACATCCTGGTCCCGGCGATCCACCGCAACCGCGCCGAGATCCGCGAGATCTTCGTCCGGCGGATGGCCGAGTGGGGCCGTCCGGCCCCGGAGGGCCTGACCGACGAGCCCCGGGCACTGGCCGAGGCCGCCAGGCTGCACCTGCGGGAGAAGTTCCTGCGGGCGAGGGTGGCCGTCTCCGGCGCGAACTTCGCGATCGCCGAGACCGGTACCGTCGGGGTTGTCGAGTCCGAGGGCAACGGGCGGATGTGCCTGACCCTCCCGGAGACGCTGATCACGGTCATGGGCATCGAGAAGGTCCTTCCGCAGTGGCAGGACCTGGAGGTGTTCCTGCAACTGCTGCCGCGCTCCTCGACCGGCGAGCGGATGAACCCCTACACCTCCACCTGGCGGGGCGTCACCCCCGGCGACGGACCGCAGGCCTTCCACCTGGTCCTGCTCGACAACGGCCGCACCGCCACCCTGGCCGACACCGTGGGCCGCCAGGCGCTCGGCTGCATCCGCTGCTCCGCCTGCCTTAACGTCTGCCCGGTCTACGAGCGCACCGGAGGCCACGCCTACGGCTACGTCTACCCCGGCCCGATCGGGGCGATCCTCACCCCGCAGCTCGTCGGCGTGGAGCACGCCGACACCCTGCCGTTCGCCTCCACCCTGTGCGGGGCCTGCTACGACGCCTGCCCGGTGAAGATCAACATCCCCGAGGTGCTCACCCATCTGCGTGCCAAGGCCGTCGAGGCCAAACGCGCGGGACGCCGCACCCCGACCGCCGAGGCCCTCGCCATGAAGGCCGCCACCTCGGTCCTCACCTCGCCCCGCCGGTTCGCGGCGGCCCAGAAGGCAGCCGCTCTCGGCGGACACCTGATCGCCCGCCGAGGCGTCATCGGCCCGCTCCCCGGTCCGCTACACGGCTGGACCGACGCACGGGACACTCCCGCCCCGCCCCGCGAGTCCTTCCGCGGCTGGTGGCAGCGCACCCACCCGCAGCCCCCGCAAGGAGACCAGTGATGACGGACCGTGACACCGTCCTGGGCCGTGTCCGTGCCGCTCTCACCGATGTGCCCGCCGACGAGAATCCGGAACACGTGCCGGTCCCGCGCGACCACAGCAGTCACGCGGGCACCGACCTCATCGCGCTGTTCGTGGAGCGGGTCACCGACTACCGGGCGCATGTCGTGGAGGCGACGGCCGCCACGGCCGCCGAAGCCGTCGCCGGGCTGCTCACCGCCCACGGGCTGCGCACGCTCGTGGTGCCGCCGGAGTTCCCCGAGGAGCTGCTCCCGCAGGGGCCCTGGCAGCAACTGACCGAGCCGCTGAGCGTGGCGGAGCTGGAGGCGGCCGAGGGGGTGCTCACCACCTGCGCGGTGGCGATCGCGGTCACCGGCACGCTGGTCCTGGACGCCGGTCCCGGCCAGGGCCGACGCGCGCTGACCCTGCTGCCTGACTACCACCTGTGCATCGTCCGCGCCGACCAGATCGTCGATGACGTCCCGGACGCCATCGCTCTGCTGGACCCGGGCAGGCCGCTGACCTTCGTCTCCGGCCCCTCCGCCACCAGTGACATCGAACTCGACCGGGTCGAAGGCGTCCACGGCCCCCGCACCCTCGATGTGCTCGTCATCCGCCGGACCGTCGCGAAGGGCTGATTGTCGAAACTTCTTTCACCAGACCGTCGCCAACCCTCGTGTTTCGCGGTTCCTGGTGGTCATGTTCCGGCGATTGCCCAGGCGGTGAGGACGGCCTGGATTTCTTCGGGTTCTGCCTGGTGGGGGCGTGGGTTGCGAAATCTGTGGGCGATGAGGACGCGGCGGAGTTTGGCGGTCATGTCCTCGAAGGAGGGCTGGGTCTTGCTGGTGTACCAGCGGGCCCGGTCGCGGTCTTCGTCGGTGTCGGTGGGTTGGTGGCCGGCCAGTGCGTACCAGGCGATCGTCACGGTGTAGGCCAGCAGGCCGAAGGGGACGGTGCGTTCCACGGCGGTCTGGGTGCGGTTGCGTGCCTCGCCGACGCCGAGGGTCTGGCGTGCGTCGTGGAATGCGGTCTCGGTGGACCAGCGGGCCGCGTAGCGTTTCACGATCTGCTGGGGTGTGCTGGTCAGGTCGGTGGTGACCAGGGCCAGGCCGTAGCCGCGGTTGGGGCCGGTGGTCGGCCCGCAGTGCTCGTCCCAGACCAGTACGACGCGCACGGGTTGGCTGTGGAAGGAGCCGTACCACAGGCAGATCCGGTCGGCCAGGAATACGGTGTCGGTGTGGCCGTATCGCAGGACCCTGGCCCGGTGCCAGTCCAGGAGTTGGGAGATATTGGCGGGGGTGCCCAGGCGTGGGCCGCGGGTGCGTGGACGTCCCTTCTTTCCGGTGCGCGGGGGTGGGAGTTCGTGCAGCACGGAGGTGGTCTTCAGGCGGCTGGTCCAGGTGATCTGCGGGTTCAGGCCGCGCAGGTGTTCGCCGACGTAGGCGGCGTCGCCGACCGTGTGGAGGGTGCGGTCGGGGAAGTGGGTGGCGAGCAGTTCGGTCATCTCGCGTGCCAGGGCGATCTTGCCGGTGCGGCGTGGGCGCCATAGTCGGGCCAGGATCGGTAGGCACACCGGTCTGGTCAGGAACGGCAGCGTGACGATGATCCCGGCCACGACCCAGCAGTTGCCGAACCCTGCCGGACGGGGGCCTTGGGCGGCGCCGTCGTGCTGCCAGGCGGCACCGAAGACCTTGCGGCCGGAGCGCTTGAACAGGGTGTCGTCCACGGCCACCACCAGCGGCGCACTCGTCGGTAGGAGGCGCTCGACGATCAGGCGGGCCAGGGCCAGTCCGACCTCGTCGACGGACCAGCGTGCTGTGGAGAACAGGCGGTGGGCCCGGGTATGGTGCCAGACCCGTTCCAGCCCGGCGCCCAGCAGCATCCCGCACACGGTGCGGCGGCGCGTCTGCGCGATCATCCCGGTCAGCAACACACAGAACGTGCGGAACGTCGGCGCGGTGAAACAAGACCGGCAAACCAGCAGAAGAGCGGCCAACGACGGCGGTATCGTTTTCTCAGGAAGCATCGGCGGATCACTCTCAACCAGGGTGAAACAGACACCGCCGATGCTTCCTTCGCGTCCGTCACCACCCCTACCGAGAGGGGGTCTTCCTCACACCATCGAGCGATTCACCGCACACCAGTCCACCTACTCGACGGCCCCAAAAGTGCAGGGTGTCGGGGTTTACCGATTCCCGCCCTTTTCGATTCATGTGCCACGGGTGTTCGCCCTGTTTCCCGGTGTCGACCAGTTTCTGTGGACCCGTACCCTCGGGTCCGATGAAGTCCCTCGGCGAGGCTCTCGACTACGGCGAGTTCCCGGTGAGCGATGTGCACTTCCTGGTCGACCTGGACGCGGAGTAGCGGCGGCGGGCCATACGGCAGGCGGGTGATTCACACATTCGTTCGGTGATCGGTTCAGGGACTGCGCGGAACGGCGCTGCCTGCTTCATGGTCTGGTGGCAGCTGAAGACGACCCTGATGCCGAGGGCTCCTGTGTCCCGGTCAGAGCGCGTGGAGCCGGATGATGAAGATGCGTTCGCTGCGCGGTACGAACGAAGTAGAGGAAGAAGCCGTTGGTCACGGTCGCGGTCTTCAGCGGCTCGCCGACGCCTTGGAACGAGCTGCCGTCCAAGTAGAGGGCTTCGGCTGCGCGAACCAGCTCTTCCGCCTTCTTCTCGACCTCGACGACGAAGGCTTCGGGCGCACCGTCGGTGACGAACTCCTCGCTGGGGCTGTACTCCCAGGACCAGGTCAAGCAGTCACCGCCGCGTAGGCGTGGTCGAAGATCTCCGCGCAGTCGTCGACCGCCTTGCGCCACTGCTTGCTGCCGGGGTCGAGGGACTGAACCAGGGGCTCGGCGGCGCGCAGTCGGGCTGCGGTGTCGCGGTCTCGTGCGATCTCGATGTGTGCCGCCCAGGTGGCGAGGAAGCCGCGGAGCGGGGTGATCGAGCTGGACTCGACAGCGAGAGCGAAGACCTCGTTCTTCTGCTGCTCCATCTCCGGCAGACGATGGGGGGCGACGACCGTGAGGGCTGCCCGCAGCGCGTCCGGGGTCAGCGCCGGTCGTTGGATCAGCTCTGTGCCGTGATGTTCAGGCTGGAGCGTCACGCTGTCCTCCTGTCTCGTGTTCCCGGCCCGGTTCGTCTCGACGGCCAGCTTGGCGGCATACATGCAGAATAGCGTCCGTAGCGTGCGGGCCGGCGGCCATCCGCGATGGGGGAGCGGATTCGGAACGATTGGATGGACGCCTCGGCTGGCGGGGCCGAGCGCCCAGTGGCTGTCCCATTCGGCCCCGGCGCGTGTGGACCAACTGTGGACCGCCGGGGCGGACGGGTGCGCCGAATCGGGAGGTATTTGCAGTGGACCCCGACCAATTTGGTGGACGCGTAGGCTGACGAACGCCGATGTCAAGCTGTGATGGGGTACCCCAGGATGCACGGACGAGACGTGGACTACGCGGTTCGTGGAGATGGCGATCGCATGCAGCTCCTCTTCGTGTTCAGGGCACAAACCGACAGAGTCAAGCTGACAGTGGCCGCGGTGCCGGGCCCCCGCACTGTGGGCGATGGGAAGTCGGCCGAGGAACGTACGGAGGCGTGAGCGACGCCGCCCCCGCGCGCTGGGCTGCTCGTGTCGGTCTGCGATGTGCAACCAGGCCGCCGCGTCGTACCCGGCCGCCATGGCGAGCTGGTCGATACGGTCGCCGAGCGGCTGCCCGCCATCTCCAAGCCCGCGTTCTCCAGCCCGCAGCGCAGACCGGGCCGTCCGGCCCAGAGTGGTACTGGCTCTCCCAGGGAGGGGCAGGTCCTAGTTGGCCGTCCCGGCACAGGGAGACGCCCGGCAGGTCGGGGTTCCAGCTCGCGCGGGAGAAGAAGGCATGGGCGCGGTCGTGGGACCAGGTGCGCGTCAACCCCGCGCCGGTGAGCATGCCGGTCACCGTGCCCCGGCCGGTCTGCGCGATCAGGCCCGTGACCAGCGCCGCGAAGGTGGTGAACGTCGGCGTGGTGAAGCACCCTTGCAGGAACGTCAGCACCGCCAGCAGCGAAGCGGGTACGGTCGAGTCCGGAAGCATCGGCGGTCTCCTCACAGCAGGTGACGCAAGCACCGCCGATGCTTCTCTGCTGCCCAGCTCCGCGCTGCCAGATCAGGCCCCGATCACCCACACGAGCGCTCAAGGACGATCAACGAAAACGTCGAAAGTCAGAGGACCCAACGGCCAGCCGACATGAAACCACTTGTTCGAGCGGCTCGTCGACCCGCGATAGCCTCGAATGTCGAGACAAAGGTGTCAACGGTCAAGGGGAGTTGGCGATGTGAGCACCCCACGACCTGGCACTGCCGCCGCTGGGGCCTGTGAAGTCTCCGCAAGAACGCGCCCGACTACCACGTTGCGGTACTGGCGAAGCGGTCGCAGTGCCGCGTCAGGCGTGTGCCAAGCCGGTCGCGGCAACGAAGCAGGCCAGGCCGACGGCTGCGGCGATGGCCGGCGTGGGGAAGAAGAACACCAGGCATACAACCAGGTAGATCGCTGACACCAGCACGGCGACGGCCTGGAGGAGCGTTGAGCCCGCGAAGGCGTCCGGCTTGAAGACGCCGCCGTACAGGTACGCGGCGCCGAACAGGACCAGGCCCAGACTGTGGGTCAGGTTGAAGCCCAGCCACGCCTTCCAGAGGTTTATGTCGGGGTTGAGGCGGATACTCGACCGCTGCATGGCCTCCCGCAGGGCGGGGTCGGGTGGTGTGAAGGACACCGGGTTCTTCAAGTCCGCCAACGTGAGAGCGCCGTGCACCACCCCGAGGAGCAGGAAGACGGACGCGGCGGCGATGATCAGAAGCCGGGCCATGTGACCTCTTTGATGCGCAACGCGTGAATGAAGCCGACCCGCGAAGCGTAGCTGTTCATTCAAATGGATCAGCCGGACCCACGTCAGAACGTCGAAAGTCGAGGTGGCAGGACCTGGAGGTGTTCCTGCAACTGCTGCCGCGCTCCTCGACCGGCGAGCGGATGCACCCCTACACCTCCACCTGGCGGGGCGTCACAGCGCGAGGACGGTCAGGACGGCACCGAAGACAAGACCTCGGGCTCGGCCAGGTGGGCCAGGAGCAGACCCGCGATGAGGGGGCCGAACGGAGTGATCAGGCCGGGAAGGATCGCGCATGCCGTCTGGACACGCCCCTGCAAGTGGCTCGGAACGGTGTGCAGGGTGGTCGCCGAGATGGCGAAATTGGCGGCGGGGGCCAGCACGCTGCACCCGGCGATGAGCCGCACGGTGAGCGCGATGCTTCCTCGGGCCGCCTGCAACGGCACCAGCGCCGCCGTACTCCGCAGGACGCCGAGGACCAGGAGGCGGGGTGCGAAGCGGCGGCCGCCCCAGGGGGCGAACAGGGCGCCGAGCAGGTTGCCGCCCCCGGAACAGGCGATGATTCGGACCGTTGTGGTAGCCGGATGTCCCGCCTGCGGAGTTGGCCTGATGAGCGTCAGGACGATCTCGCCGGAGGCGAAGTTGACGACCGCGGAGTTGATCAGGGTGAAACGCAGAAACGGGCTGCGCCGCACCTCGGACAGGCCGGTGGCGAGATCGGGCAGCAGCGTGCGAGCCGGGTGGGCGCGGGCGCTGCTCGTGGTTGACGATCCGTCGATCTTCACGAAGGCGATGCACGGCTGAGGCGAGGCTGTCGGCCTTGGTGGCGTCCAGGTCCAACAGTATGGTCAGTGGACGGAAGAGGGCGAGGCGCAGGCTGTCCAAGGCGTAGTGGTCGCGCGAGATTCCAGCTGCGGTGTGGGGGCCGCCGGCCCGGCGCGAGGTCGGGACGGGTCGGCGGCAGGCGCAATAGTCGGCTAACTGATGGAGAACTGGCTGAAGGTGGCGGTACCAGCAGTGCTCGTGTCGTGCGAGAGGGAGAACATGCCAACGTCCTCCGTCCCGCTGGAACCACTGAGGGTCGCGATACCGATCTGGTTCCAGCTCGTCCCGTTGGTTGAGTAGTACGCGGTCACCGACGTGCCACTTCTCGTCAGGCGCAGCCATACCGGTGCCGCAATGGCCACCGTCTGAGCCTGGGAGTCGAGGTATCCGTCGCCGTTGGAATCCCACTCGAGAACGACTCCGTTGCCCGGCGTCACTGCCACGACGGCGTACCCCGCCGAGCTGCCCGCGCCGGCGATGCTGTTACGCAGCATGATGCCGGCCTTGGCCCAGGAGTTGGTGTTGCTCTGGCTGTCGACGTGCGCGGTGACGACCGCCGTGGAGCTGGCCGCTCCAGCCTGGTAGATCGCGGCGTACTGGTCGTCGTGCTGTGACCCACCGCCCCAGACGTCGGCCCCGGTTCCGGTGATCGTGAACTGACCCTGGTGCTGGTCAACGACGGCCGGGATGTTCGCATACCCGGTGAACGGCGACGTGATAGTACTCAGGCCGCTGAAGCCGGCCGTGCCCGCGACGTTGTTGTCATGCGAGGTGTGGAAGACGCCGACATCCTCGTTGGCGTTCGCCCCGGTCAAGACCGCCGATCCGACCTGGATGAAGGTGCTCCCGTCGGTGGAGTAGTACCCACTGACCTGGCCGCCCGTCCGAGTGAGCCGCAACCAGACCGGTGCCTTGATGCCGACGGTTTTGGCCTCGGAGTCGAGGTACCCGTCGCCGTTGGAATCCCACTCGAGAACGACTCCGTTGCTCGGCGTCACGGCGAGGACGGCGTACCCCGCCGAACTGCCCGCGGCCGTCATGTCGTCACGCACCATGATCCCCGCTTTCGCCCACGGGTTGGAGTTGTCCAACTGGGTCACCTTCACGGTCGTGGCAGTGCCGCTGCTGAACGCCTGGCTCTGGTAGATCGAGCCGTACTGGTCGTCGTGCTGTGGCGCACCGCCCCAGACGTCGGCCCCGGTCCCGGTGATCGTGAACTGGCCGTTCGACTGGCTGAAGGTGTTCGGCGAGTTCGCCGCGATGGTGGAGTAGGGAGCGGTCACCGGGGACTTGAGGTACTGGTACGCGGGTTCCAGACCAGCCGCGTTCATCACCGTTTGAGCACCGGAGGGCCAGGCGCCGTTGGTGACGATCACATTGCCGCTGACCACGCTGCCGCGGTCGCCATTGGCGACGTAACCGTCAGTTGTGGACCAGTTGCCGGTCAGGGTGAAATTGCCGGTGTTGTTCGCGCCGTTTTCATTCGCGGTGGCGTAGCCTCCGACCCCGTCGAAGACATTGTTGGTGCCGGACAGGTACCGCGATCCCTCGTCGAAGTACATGCCGTAGAAGCCGCCGGTGGCGCAGTAGTTCTGGTTGATCACGCTGGAGGGGATCGCGGACAGTGTGTAGACGCAGCCGCCGTCGTTCATCGCACGCATGAAGTTGTGCACGTAGTTGGCCACGACCGAGTTCCCCGTGGCTGTCGTCGGGGTGTTGTAGATCGGCTGGTAGTTGTACAGGCCGCGGTTGAGGTAGTCCTGGCTGCCGCCTGGGTCGTTGACTCCCCATCCGAAGCCGATGCTGATGCCGGAGTAGGGCAGGTTGTACGCCTCGTTGTGGCTGATCAGGGCGTTGGTGGTGTACGTGGCGAGGATCGCGTCGGAATCGCGATAGTCGATACCGACGTCGTGGATCAGATTGTCGTTGATGGTGATGTTCTGGTTCGTCATGCGGACGTCACTGGGGTGGTGGGCGTCTGCCTGGTAGCCGCCGGCGAGGATGCCGCCCGCTGCGATCTGGGTGAAGAGCGATCCGGTTACGGCGATGTCGCTGGCTCCCAGCCCGACACCTGAGGTGTTCGCATTGGCGTCCTCACCGATGCCGAGGCCGTACTGGCCGATGTCGGTGAACCTGTCGGCGCTGAACGTCACATGGTTCGCCGCGGATACCTGTACCGCCGCCGGCATCTGCAGCCAATTCGGCCGAGTCGCCTCGAACAGCTGGCAGCCGCTCGCGCACGAGGTGAACGCATCCGACGGCCGGTTCCAGTTGCCCTTGACATAGCCGCCGGTCTGCTGGTCGGCGAAGCCCTCGTTGCTGCTCGGCGCGAGCCAGCTCGTATGGGAGAACTGCACACCGACAAAGGACAAGTTGTGGGCCGGTGCGGCGTACGTGCCGCCGACGCCGATGAGCGACTGCAGCCGCGGCAGTTCCACGTCAGCGCTGCTGAGGTCCTGTCCGGCCAGCGGCTTGTAGTAGAGGTAGCCGGTGCCGGTGTTCAGATACCACTCCCCGCCGGCGTCGAGGAACTCGTAGGCGTTCTCCAGGTACAACGGTCCATTGACGAATGGGTGCTGCACGGTGTCCCAGCCCCAGGTGTTGTTGTCCCAGGCGGGCTGCTGCATGGTGAACGTGTTGTTGCTGATGCTCTGCACGGGCATGTAGCGGTCGGTCCAGCTGTCGAGCGTCTCGACCTCCACCCGGTTCTGGTTCGCCAGCGTGTTCAGGTAGCTCAGCGCGGAATTGGTGAAGGTGAACCCCGTCGGGGTGACGGTCAGGCCGGACCGGGTGATCTGGGTGCGCGCCCGGGTGGCGAGTTGGCCATCGACGTAGAGCTGGCGGGTGTCGAAGCCGGTTCCGACGTTGGCTCGCCAGATGTTCTTCGTCGCGTCGAACTGCGACCACCCGGTTACCTTCTGCGCCCCCGAGATGATCGGATTCGCGTTGGGGGCGGCCTGCCACACCACCGTGTGGCCGTTGTTGCCCGAGTCGGCGGCGGTGAAGGACATCGGAGCGGAAAGGCGGTAGGAGCCGCCCGCCAACTGCACCACGATGTCACCGGTCATGTTGGCGTTGACCGCACGAACGGAGGCCTGCGCCTGGGTGATCGAGCACGGTTGAGCGGAAGAGCACGTGGTCCCGTTACCGGAGGGCGACGCGTAGAGCGTTGTCATGGTCGTCGCGTGTGCCGCATTGGCGGACACCACTCCGAGAAGCCCCACGACCAGCGTGGATGCGGCGACAGCGGCGAGCGTGCGCAGCCTACGGCGGAGTGATGGAACAATTTGGACTGGAAGCACGGAGACTCCTTCGTTGGGTGTGCTTTCCGAGCCGGTTGGTCGGGGCTTGGGTCCCTGGCCAACCGGTGACCGTCTCTGGTGCATCCGCCAAGCGGCCAACCGAGGTCGCCGTGGCCGTGGCGCCCTCGCTGGGGCGCGATCGCCCACTGCACGACTGGCCGAAACACCGCGGAAACCAGAGTGGAGGAACTTCATCATACGAATGACGTCATCGCAAGAGGTGAACCTGTCATCGTACGACGCCGCATGGTGACTCCCCTTGCTGCCCGTCAACGGGCGCACGGCAGGTCTGTAGCACGCGTGGAACGGCGGGATCGACCGAATGACGCGTCTTCCCCCCTTGTGCGGCTCCTGCGAGAATGCCCGAGGCCAGGGGTCGTTGAGCAATGGATCGTTGCGCAATCAGGAAGGATGCGAGCAACGGCGCCATGGCGGGCAGGGCCGCCGGTGCCGGTTCGGGGCGCCCGATCTGGTCGCCCACGCCAGTCGAGATTCTGCACGGTCACCTAGGTCCCGGAACCGTCGTCGGGCACGTTCTTCATCATATGAATGACGTAATAGGGGTAGGCTGTCTCTGTCCGCTCGACAATCAAGGAGCCGCGGCGTGGCCCAAACCGAGACCAATCCTCCACTACTGGGAGCCTCGCCCACGCTCGGGTCGCTCGGGCCCGTCCCCCAACGGCTGGCCGGCCGACTCGGCGACACCGTGGTGGCCTCCCTTGTCGACCGGATCGTGGGCGGCGCCCACCCACCGGAATCCGCGCTCCCCACCGAGCCGGAGCTGTGCGAGGAGTTCGGCGTCAGTCGGACCGTCGTGCGCGAGTCGGTGAAGGTACTTGAAGAAAAAGGGCTGGTCCGGGCGGCGCCCGGACGCGGCACCCGCGTGTGCGAGCCGCAATCCTGGAATCTTCTCGACCCCGTCGTCCTCGAGGCCCAGGTCCGCCACGACCAGACGCTGACGATCCTTGACCAACTAGTCACGGTCCGCATCGCTCTGGAAGCCGAGATGGCCGCCGGCGCGGCCCGTCAAATCACCGACCTCGAAATTGCCAGACTCGACGAGCAAGTCACCGCGCTACGGGCGGCGCTGGACGACCCGGTGCGCTACGCCGATGAAGACGCCGCCTTCCACGAGACAATCATGAGAGCTTCCGGGAACCTCCTGGGTCAAGCGATCATCCGCAGCATCCACGGCAAGGCTCGAGTCTCCCGCCTCTACAACGGTCAACCGACCAGCCATGATCGGATCGTGTCACTGGGCGAGCATCTGGCGATCTTCGAACTGATCCGGCATCGTGACGCCTCGGGAGCCGCCCACGCGATGCGCGAGCACATCGCCCGGTCGTGGGCGAGCCGCCGACCGAACCCGCAGCCCTGACGTTACCGACGGAACCTCTGCGTGAAGTCCTGCAGGTCTGCAACTGAAGCTCCCCCGCTGTCCAAGATCAGGGGGGAACCTCAGTTACCCTCATGCGTTGTTAACGCGCACATGCAAGAAAGGGCGACCGAGGGAGATGCTCCCCGACGACGCGTCCGCAGAGTTCCACGACTTCTTCGAACGCTACTACGCCGAACTGGCGCGCTTCGCCCACCTCCTGACCGGGGAGACGGACGCGGCCGAGGACCTGGCCGCCGACGCCCTGATCGCGCTCTGGCAACACTGGGACCGGCTCCGCGCGGCCGAGCACCCGCGCGCCTACGCGCGCGGCGTGGTGGCCAACATGGCACGCGAGCGAATCCGGAGCACAGTCCGCGAGCGCCGCCGGATCACGCTGTTCTGGTCCCGCGTCCCGGACAGGACGGAGGGACCCGACGTGGCCGCAGTGCTGGACGTGCGCATGGCACTGACCCGACTGCCGTTCCGCAGACGGGCGTGCGTGGTGCTCCGCCATGCCTTCGACGTGTCGGAGAAGGACACCGCGATGGCCCTGGGCATATCGGTCGGTACGGTGAAGAGTCAGACTTCGAAGGGGCTGGCCGAGCTGGAACGCATGCTCGGCGTACGATCCGCCGAGGTACTGGTGGCAGGCAGGAGGATTCCGTGAGCGAGGAGATCACCCGGCGGCTGCGTGAGTCCGCCCAGGCCTACCGGCCCGACCACGCGAGGATGCTGGCCCGCGTGGAGCGCGGCCTCGCCGGCCCCGCCGTCCGTCACCGCGCCCGCTCGTTCACCAGGACGGGCCCCAGGACCGTCCTCGCCGGCCTCGCCACGGCTGGCCTGCTGGCGACCGGCGGCTTCGCCGTCGCCGGAATCGTCCACGGCCCATCGCGATCGACCGCCGTCACCACACCGACCGTCTCCCCGGCGGCCACCCCCCGTCCGACTCAATCGGATTCCGCCACCCCCCGTCCGACTCAATCGGATTCCGCCTCCGCCTCCGGCTCATCGCCGACCACAGCCGCGGGCAGTTCGCACCCGGCCCAGGCCACCGGCGCACGGCCCCAGGCCGGACCTCTGTGGTCGGCAGGCTCGGTGGACCGGCGCAGCATCGTCTACTGGTCCCAGAGCGACCTCGTCCTGAGGTCCGCCCAGCCGGTCACCGCGCTCACCGTGGAGCTGCGCATCGCGCAGACCGGTGGCGTGCAGAGCACAGGCAGTTGGCGCACCCTGCCCAGCGATGACTTCACCGTCACCGTGCGGGAGGTCGCCGGCGCGCTGGTCTACCGCTGGGTGCTCAAGCCCGGCCTGACCGTGCCGCCCGGCCAGTACGAGTTCGCCGCCCAGTTCAACCACGCCACGGGCTTGCGCGACGCGGGCGGCGACAGCTACCGCGTCGACGCGCGGACCCCGGCCGGCTCCCCGGTCGCGGTCTGGGGAGGTTTCGTCCCGACGCGATAGGGCTGAGTGGCATTCCGTCGGTCCTTGGTGCCGCCTGTCGTCGGGAGAGGCGAAGCCGCCACCCGCTTCGTCGTCGACCACGTTCCCCGCCCCGTCCTGCTGGTCTGGCCCCAACCGGCTCCCAACCTGACCGCCCTCCCGCCCCCGCCACATCGAGCGCCGCTCCGACGCCCTCGAAAAGATCCTGATCGGGCGGCAACCTTTCCGTTCCGGGCGGCAACTAGGGGGCGAATGGCGAGGGTGAGCCGCAGTCAGCCGCCCCGCCCGGCCTCATCCACGCACTCCGATCGGGAGCCACACGTGTCATCTGACGACCCGTCCACCGCCGCCCAGTACCAGCCCCTGGGCCGCACGCACCGCCGCAGCCGCACCCGCCGCCGCATGCTGGCAGGGGCGGCGGCGGCCCTGCTGGCCGGGGCCGGCGCGGGTTCCCTGGCGCTCAGCGCGAGTGCCGCACCGACCGTCGGCATCAGTGTGGATGCCGGTACCTCCTTGGGCACGGTGCCCAGCAGTGGTGTCGGCCTCAACACGGGCGTCGGCGACACGAACATGGGGGACGCCAAGGCGACATCGCTGATGAAGGCCGCGGGAGTGCGGCAGCTGCGCTTTCCCGGCGGCTCCGGCTCGGACGGCTACCACTGGAAGACCCATACCATGAGCGACGGCGGCGGCTGGGTCGCGGCCAACACCGACTTCGACCACTTCATGGCCACCGCGAAGAGGGTCGGCGCCCAGCCCATCGTGACCGCGAACTACGGCTCCGGCACCCCCCAGGAGGCCGCCGACTGGGTCAAGTACGCCAACGTCGACAAAGGCTACGGCGTGACGTACTGGGAGATCGGCAACGAGGTCTACGGCAACGGGTACTACGGCAACGGCAAGGGCTGGGAAATTGACACCCACGCCGACAAGAGCCCGACGGCGTACGCGAAGAACCTGATCGCCTACGCGAAGGCAATGAAGGCCGTGGACCCGAAAGTGAAGATCGGAGCGGTGCTCACCACCCCCGGCGGCTGGCCTGATGCGGTCAAGGCCCCCGGTGACAGCGCCGACTGGAACCACACAGTGCTCTCCATCGCGGGCAAGTCGATCGACTTCGTCATCGTCCACTGGTACCCGGGCGGCACCACCACCGCCGACAGCCTGAACACCCCCGCCCAGATCGCCGGCACCACCTCCGCGGTGCGCTCGCTGCTCCATACCTACGCGGGCCCGCACGCCGCCTCGGTGGAGATCGCGGTCACCGAGACCGACACCGCCTTCTCACCCGCCTTGACCAGCCAGGCCGCAGCCCTGTACGCGCCGGACACCTACATGAGCTGGCTCGAGCAGGGGGCCAGCAGCGTCGACTGGTGGGACCTGCACAACGGCCCCGGCAAGCCAACCACCGTCAACGGCGAGACCGACTACCAGGACGGCGGCGTGCTCTCCGTCGGAGGATGCTCCGGCGGGACGTGCGAACCAGCCCTTGAGACCCCCTTCCCGAGCTACTGGGGCATCCGCTCGCTGACCGCACTGGCGCAGCCCGGCGACATCATGGTCAAGTCGTCCTCAGCGAACCCGTCGGTGGCCGTGCACGCGGTGCGCACCACCAACGGCGGCCTGAACGTGATGCTGATCAACAAGGACCCGCAGAACGCGGCGCACGTGTCGCTCTCCTACGCCGGATACACCCCGGCCCCGGGCACCGCCACCACCGTCTCCTACACCAAGGGCGCCACCGCCCTGACAACGGCGGCGCAGGGCACGGCAGCCCGCCAGACGCTGCCGCCCTACTCGATCACCACCCTTCAGCTCAAGCCCGCCTCGGCGCCCGCCACCGCCGGCGCCCCGTCAGCCGCCGCTCTGCCGACTGCGGCCATGCCGGTCGCCTCCACCTCCAGCACCGCCGGCAGCCGCGCACAGGCCGCGGCCGACGGAGCCCAAGGCCAGCCCGCCCAGGTCAGCGCGGGCACCGCGCCAGCTGCCCGGCCGACCGGGAGCAGTACGGCTGGCGGTCTGGCCGCCACCGGCATGGGCGGCGCGGTCGTCTACAGCGCCGTCGGAGGCATGCTGGCCGTCGCCGCCGGCGGCGTGCTGGTGCTCCGCGGACGCCGCAAGGGCGCCCACGGGAGGTGACACCATCCCAGGCCGACGGCCCGGCTGGGCCTCGGTCTGGGGATCGGGGTCACAGCCGCCACCGCGTCATCGGCGGCGCGGATGAGTGCCTGGTAGGCCGTCAGCAGCGCGTAGACCTCCTGGTCCAGGCCGGGGATGCTGCGTGAGCGCAGGCCCACCCCGGTTTTCAACACTCCCACCGCGAGCAGCAGGAGCTTCCCCAGCCCCAGCTCGTCGCGGCTCGACATTGCACCCCAGGCTGCCGTTACTCGGCTTCGGCTTCGGGATGACCTGCTGTTCTGCCCGTCGTGCCTGTCGAAAAGGTCCGCGCGGGTCGACAACCTTTCCGCCCGCGGCGGCAACGACGAGGTGGACGCCGACTCGACCGGACGCGGCCGGCAGCCTTTCCGGGCTGTCGGACCACTGAAGGTCCTCGGATCGAGTGACACGATCGAAGGAGAGCTCTGCTATGGCCGCTCCACATCCGCGCCGCCCGTGGCGTTTCACGTTGGCGAGTGCCGTGTCGGCGACTCTGCTTGCGGTGGTCGCCGGTTGCGGTGAGCCGTCGCATGCCGGGAATGCCGCCGCGAGCATCCCCACCAAGGCGGGGTCTGCGACGGCAGCGGTTTCGTCCACCCCATCGGGTAAAGCGAACGCCGCGGGCGGCGGGCGAACTCCGGGCAGCACACCCTCGGGCGGCAGTACGTCCGTCGGCGGCGGCTCGACGACACGAAACTCCGTCACTTTCATGGGCAAGAGCACGGTGTCGATCGGAGGAGGGATGACTGATGCTTCTGCGGCCGCCGCACCGTTCGACGTTCGGTACCAATACCTCGTCAGTCCGCCTGCACCGTCGAGCGCCCTGTACACGGCGTCGACCTGCCCGAGTGGGGTGAACTGGTGGGGATGCGTGGACGGTGCGCGTGGGGGGATCATCCCCACCATGGAAGCCCGCGCTGCGCGGGCCACCTATCACGGTCATCCTCATCCGCAGACAATGATGTGGACCTGGTTTGAACTGCCCGACCTCACCCCCGCTCCGACGTGGCAGAACGAGGTGAACGCGGTCAACCGGGTCGACCTCCTCACCAGATACCTGAACGACTACCGTTTCTTCCTCCAGAAGATCGGCACCTCGCACGACATGATCGATCTCGAACCTGATTTCTGGGGATTCGCACGAGGGATGGGCAATCTGAACAAGGTCCCGGCGCAGGTGACTGCTGCGGCTCCGAGCGACTGCGCACATCAGGCGAACAGTGTGGCTGGTCTGGCCCACTGCCTGATCGCAATGACCCGCAAGTACGCTCCCAACGCGGCCGTCGGCCTGCACCTGACCTGCTGGGACTGGCCGGGTAACGTGCAACGCTGTGGCAGGGATTACCTGGCCCTCGGGGCAACCGGTGCGGACTTCCTGGTCGGGGAGGTTGAAGCCGCGGACGCCGGCGTCAATGCCCTGCCGGCGAATGGCGCACACAACTCATTCTGGACCAGCCAGAAGTGGGCCGCGCAGCTCGCATATTGGAAAGCGATGGCGCAGACGGTCGGCAAACCGATCGTAGTCTGGCAGATCCCGCTCGGTAACATGCGCCAGAACAACACCAAGAACCACTACCAGGACGACAAGGTCGACTGGCTGTTCTCGCACATGGACCAGGTCGCGAGCGCCCATGTCGCGGGTCTGCTGTTCGGCCCAGGAACACCGGAGTCGACCACGGTCGAAAGCGACGGCGGCAACCTGTTCGCGAAGACGACTGCCTACCGAAACTCGGGTGGCACGCGGCTCAAATAGCGTGAGATGGCTGCTGCCTTCGCGGTCGGCGCGTCGTTCAGCACGATCGGCCTGGTCCTGCTCGGCGTGATCCTGGCCGCCCGCGGGACGTCGGTGACGTCCGCCGAGCTGCTGCCGTCGATGATGTCGGGTAGCCGGAGCACATTGCTGTGCCCCCGCTACCCGACCGTATGCACCCTCCGCTGCGGACTGAGGAGATCTCCTTCCAACACATTCTGAAGAAGCACCCCATAGGCTGCTACGTCTACCTCTGATCTTGCGTAGTGCTCCGGCCTTTAGGCCGGGGGTGAAGCGCATCCTTGACCCGGAGCCGCGAAGCGGCGGAGTTCTCTGCGGCTCCGGGGTGAGGATCACGACGTGGGGCGCTGCTGGTTCTCGATGTACTGGCGGACGACGGTGAGCGGTGCGCCGCCGCAGGAACCAGCGAAGTAGGAACCGGACCAGAAGTGTCCGCCCCACAGGTACCGGCGGACGTGGCTGTCGTACTCCTGGCGAAGGCGGCGTGAGCTGACGCCCTTCAAGCTGTTGACCAGCTTGGACAGCTGGACCTTCGGCGGGTAGTGGACCAGTAGGTGTACGTGATCCTGCTCGCCGTTGAACTGCTTCAACTCGGCTTCGAAGTCTGCGCAGACCTCACGCATGATCCCCTCGCAGCGCGTCAGCATGGCGTCGGTGAACGCTTTCCGCCGGTACTTGGTGACGAAAACCAAGTGGACGTGCAGGTTGTAGACGACATGGCGTCCGGTGCGTACATCGGGATCTGGGTTCCATCGTGGTGACATAAGCCAACTGTAGTACGATCATGGGTATGCAGCTCAGGTACTCGTTCCGCGTGTACCCGACCGCCAGTCAGTGTTCGTCGCTGGCCCGCGCGTTCGGGTGCGCCCGGGTTGTCTTCAACGACGCGCTTCGCGTCCGCGAGGAAGCCCGCGCGGCTGGGCTGCCGTTCGTCACCGCCGCCGATCTGTCCAAGCGGCTGACGGCGGCGAAGAAGACCCCGGATCGCGCTTGGCTCGGGGAAGTGTCATCGGTGGTGCTGCAACAGTCCCTCCGGGACCTGGAGACCTCCTACCGGAACTTCTTCGACGGCCTCAAGGGCAAACGTCCGAAGATGGGCGCTCCCCGGTTCAAGTCCCGACGCGACAACCGGCAGTCGATCCGGTTCACCGCGAACGCAGGATGGAAGATCACCATGGGCGGAAAACTGCGCCTGCCGAAGGTCGGTGACGTGTCGGTGAAGTGGTCCCGGGCGCTCCCGTCCACGCCGTCCACCGTCACCGTGGTCAAGGACGCTTCCGGGAGGTACTTCGCGAGCTTCGTCGTGGAGACCGACCCGGCAGCCGACCTGTTGCCACAGAGGACCGGCGCCGTCGGAATCGACCTCGGCCTGACGCGCTTCGCGATCCTCTCCGACGGCACGAAGATCGACAGCCCCAAGTTCCTGCGCCGCGCCGAGAAGAAGTTGAAGCGCGCGCAGCAGTCCCTCAGTCGCAAGGCGAAGGGCAGCAGCAACCGCGACAAGGCCCGCTTGAAGGTCGCCCGGCAGCACGCCCGGGTGGCCGACGCGCGGCGCGAGTTCCACCACCAGCTCTCAACCTGGATCCACAGAGCCGTATTCGGTGAGTGCGGCTCTGTGATTTTCGGAGCGGATTCGGCGGTCCTCTTGCTGGTGGGCATGGGTGATTGCCGGGTGGCCGTCCCGGTGGCGGGGTCTCCGTGGTCCTTGGTCGTGGGTGGTCGGGTGGGCTCGTCGGTCAGGTTCGCAGTCGGTGGCCGACGGCTGTCCACAGATCGGCGAACGCCTCCCGCCAGCGCCAGTGCTCGGGAAGGTGCCAGGTCAGGGTCCGGCCTCCGGTGGCCAACCGCGCCGGGACGTTGATGAGTTGGCGGCGGATCGTGCCGGTGCGGGCTCTGGCGTGGAAGCCGGAGGCCAGGGTGCCCAGGGCTCGAGTCAGGTTGTGGGCGACGGCGGCCAGGGTCAGCCACGCGGCGTTCGCGGTGAACTTCCCCGAGGGCAGATGCCCCAGCGCCGAGTCCTCAAGATCGGCAAAAACCTGTTCCACAATGGCGTGCCGACGATGGTCCGCCTCGGCCTCGACCAGCGGCAACGGCGAGTCGGTGAACACCGCGTGGAACCGCCAGACGGTGAACAACTCGCCCTGCCCGTCCGGGACTCCGGCCTCGTTCAGGCGCTTGACCCGCCGCACCAGAAGTCGGGCGGTGGCCCGGTAGCGCTTGGCCTTGCCGGTGAACGCGGTGTACTGGATCTCGGCGACCTCCGCGTCCGAGACCCAGCGTTCCTCGTCCCGGTCCCAGATCGCCTTCGGGTACTTGATCGCCGTCCACGCGGTCTCGGGGATCGTCGCGATCAGTTCGCGGACCTTTTTGCGCTGCGCGACGGCGAGCGAGAACCGGACCTTGTTGCGGCGGCAGACGTCTACGACCTTGTGGGAGAAGAACGCGGAGTCGGCACGGACCACGATCATGCCGATCGCGCCCATCGCCCGCACCGTCCTGATGGCTTCGGCGATCAGGGAGGCGGCGCCCTTGGCGGAGCCGGCCGAGCCTTTGCGCAGGCGGGTGGCCACGATGACCGGCGCGGCTAGCGGGGTGGAGGCGGTGACGATCTGGAAGTGCAGGCCGCGGACCTTGGTGTAGCCGTATTCCGCGCCCTGCTTGCCGGCCCCGTAGACCTGCTTGACCTTCGAGTCGATGTCCAGGTACACCACCTGGTCGCCGCCCGCGAGCAGGTTGCAGCGCCGGGCCAGGTTGCAGGTGAACGCCCGTGCTGCGGACTCCAGTTGGCGCACATGGCCCCAGGTGAACGCGCGCAGGAAAGTGCCAAGTGTGGACGGCGCGCGGATCCCGGCGAAGGCCCGGGCCATGGCACCGTGTCGCAGGACGTCGGTGTCGTCGATGCTGTCCGCCCCGGCGAGCATTCCCGCCACGAGCGACATCACCTTCGCGCCGACGGCTGCCCCGGCGCCGTTCGCGGCATCCTTGAGCTGCACCTTCTCCCGGGCCAGCGCGGGCAGGCCGCACCGCTCGGCCAACCGCACCGCCGCAGCCAGGCCACCGAACGCCAGGAGATTCGGGTCATCGAACGCCGCGAAGGTCGCTGCGGCGGTGTGGGAAGATTTCATTTAGGACGTGCCTTGTCTTACCGCGAGCTGGAAGCGTAGAGAACTCCCATACTCGCAGGTCACAGGGCACGTCTTCTTCGTTGGGTCAGCCTCTCACGGTCACCGGTCGGTGGATCGAGGCTCAACGAAGGTGATCCGCGAGAACCAAGCGGTCGCCGTTGAGGATCTGGCGGTCAAGGGCCTCGCCCGTACGCGTATGGCCAAGTCCGTTCACGACGCCGGATGGTCGGCATTCGTCACCATGCTGGAGTACAAGGCCATCAAGATGGGCCGCACCTTCATACGGATCGGACGGTTCGAGCCGACCTCTCAGGTGTGCTCGCAGTGCGGGGTCAAGGACGGCCGCAAGCCCCTCAACGTCCGGGAATGGACGTGCGGAGCGTGCGGGGCAGTCCTTGACCGGGACGTGAACGCGGCGGTCAACGTCGCCAAGGCCGCAGGACTTGCGGTCTCAGCCTGTGGAGCGCGGGTAAGACCGGGACTTGTCCCGGCACAGCGCGGCGAAGCAGGAACCCACCCGAAGGGACGCCGGACAACGGCGGACCAGGCGGGAATCTCCACCCTTTAGGATTCCGTTGGCGGATTCGTGGGTCACGCGGCAAGTTCGAGGCCGAGCCTGGCGAAGTGGCTGGTGCGGGTGGTGCCGATGGGTGTGTCGGTCCACCAGGCGTTCAGGCGGACGAGGTTGAGCGCGGCCGCGGTGAAGATGTGGCCGAGGTGGGTCTTGGGCAGGCCAATGTAGGGAGTGGTGCGTGTCCGGGTGATGCGGACCGCCTGAGAGATGGTTCTCTCCACGCCCGCGCGGACCGCGTAGCGTTGCTTCCAATCGTCGGTCTGCTGCTCGCTGCGGCGCTGGTCGAGTGCCTGCTGCTGGAGCTGGGGCAGCAGTGTCAGGCTCCGGCCGTGTTGGCGGTTCGCTGCGGTGGTGCACCCCTTCCTAAGCGGGCACGCAGCACAGTCCTCGACGGCGAAGTGGACCCGAGTGATCGGGTTGCCATTGGGTTTGCGCTGATCGGACCAGCTGACGCTGTGCTTTCCCTGGGGACAGATGGCCCGACGAGCGGGCCAGTCGACGGTGAAGGCGTCCTGGTCGAACCCGCCGGCATTGCGCTTCTGTGCGCTGGTGTCCATCCCGACCGGCCCGAGCAGGTCGATCCCGTACTCCAGCCGGGAGCTGAGCAGGAGGGCTGCCGAGGTGTAGCCCTGGTCGACCGCGTGCTCGTCGGGCAGCAGACCCCGCTCGGCCTGGTGCTGGTGGATCGGCTCGGTCATCTCGGCGTCCGCCACGGTGGCGTCGGTGGTGGAGACGTTCGTGATCATATGCGGGGCGTCGGGCTCGCAGGTCTCGGAGAAGTGGACCTTGAAGCCGGTCCAGCCCGAACCGCGTTTGACCGAGTAGCGGGCGTCCAGGTCGTAGGGGCTGGCCAGTCGCTGCCTGCCCGGCGGAAGGTCCTTTCCCTCCCGCCAGCGCACCCCCTGGTTGTCGCGGTGGTACTGCTGGATCCACGCCACTCGTAACACCTGCACCGCGTGCACCTGACGCAGCCAGCCGGGGGCGTCGAGCGCGTAGACGGCCTCCAGCAGCGCAAATCCGTCCCGGCCCACGGCCTGCGCCCATCGCTGGCGGCTGTCCTCACCCTTGGGCATCCGGTAGGCATCGGCTCGGGCGCCATAACGCTGGAACCACTGCGACTCAGCGACCTGGCTCAGCCACTCGGGCACCGCTGCGGCCAGCACCTCCAGCGCGGCACGCAAGGTTTCGCCGACGAACTCCATCCGGTTCAACTCGCGTACCGCCGCGAGCACGTGCGTGGAATCGGTGCGCTGGCGTCCACCCGCCCGCAGCAGCCCCAGCTCCGACACGCGCTCAAGCAGCCGCTCGAGGACCAACTCCTCCAGGCCGTGCGCGAGCAGCCGGTCACGGAACTCAGACAGGACCGAGAAGTCGAAGCCTGGATCATCCAGTTCCAGCCCCAGCGCGTACTTGAAGTCGATCCGCCCGCGCACGGCGTCCGCCGCCTGCCGGTCCGTCAGCCCCTCGGTGAACTGCAGCACCGAGACCATCGCCAGTTGCCCCGGCGACAGGGCCGGTCCTCCCCTGGCGGGGAAGGCCGCAGCGAACTGCTCGTCCTCGAACAGCGGTCCGAGTTCGTCACGGACCCGCATGGCCAGACAGCCCCTGCGGAACGCGGCCCGTGCGATCCGCGCGGTAGCTGAGGGGACGGGTGGGGCGGCAACAGGGCGCAGTGACATAGCGGCGTCCTCCTTGCTTCCCCGCGAGACGGAACCGGTCCCCACCAGACTGCCCCGAACATGAAGATCGTTGACAGCGTTCACCGAATCCGCCAACGGAATCCTTTAGGGCGGAGAGGATGTCAATGATCCGCTACTGTTCGCGCCTGAACAAGGTCTGGCACCGGCCCGGGGCACCGGGCCGGCGTCGGACCTTTGCCGTATCCCCATCCGCACCCAGAGGTCCATGTTCAGAAGGAGTCCTTCCCATGCTCATAGGAGTGACCCGCGAGCCCGTCGGCGAGACCCGCGTGGCCGCGACGCCCGCGACCGTCCGACAGCTCATCGCCCTCGGCTACGACCTGGTGATCGAGGCCGGGGCCGGTGAGCTCTCCGCCTTCACCGACGCGAGCTACAAGGACGCCGGGGCCACCATCGGCACCGCGGAGGACGCCTGGGACGCGGACGTCGTCCTGCGGGTCAACGGCCCCGCGCCCGACGACGTCGGCAGGCCCAAGGACGGGGCCTACCTGGTCTCGACGCTGGCCCCGGCGCTCAACCCCGAACTGGTGGACGCCCTGGCCGAACGGGACATCACCGTACTGGCCATGGACGCCGTGCCGCGCATCAGCCGGGCCCAGTCCCTCGACGTCCTGTCGAGCATGGCCAACATCGCCGGCTACCGGGCGGTGGTCGAGACCGCCCATGAGTTCGGCCGCTTCTTCACCGGCCAGGTGACCGCGGCCGGCAAGGTGCCGCCGGCGAAGGTGCTGGTCGCCGGCGCGGGGGTGGCCGGCCTGGCCGCGATCGGCGCCGCCTCCAGCCTCGGCGCGATCGTGCGCGCCACCGACCCGCGCCCCGAGGTCGCCGACCAGGTGAAGTCGCTGGGCGGGGAGTTCCTCCCGGTCGTCGTCGAGGAGCAGGCCGAGCAGAGCGGCGACGGCTACGCCAAGGCCACCTCGGACCGCTACAACGAGGCGGCAGCCAAGCTCTACTCCGACCAGGCCGCCGACGTCGACATCATCATCACCACCGCGCTGATCCCCGGGCGCCCGGCGCCCAGACTGATCACGGCCGCCGACGTCGCCTCGATGAGGGCCGGGTCGGTGATCGTCGACATGGCGGCCGGCATGGGCGGCAACGTCGAGGGCAGCGTCGCCGGTGAGAAGGTCGTCACCGACAACGGCGTGACCATCCTCGGCTACACCGACCTGGCTGGCCGACTGCCCACCCAGGCCAGTCAGTTGTACGGCACCAACCTGGTCAACCTGCTCAAGCTGCTCACCCCGGGCAAGGACGGCCAGGTCGTCCTGGACCTGGACGACGTCGTCCAGCGCGGCATCACGGTGGTCCGCGCCACCGGGTCCGGGCGGGGCGAGAAGCTGTGGCCTCCGCCGCCGGTCCAGGTCAGCGCGGCCCCGGCAGTGGCACCGGTCGTGGCGGCGCAGGCGAAGCCGGAGAAGAAGCAGCCGCTGACGGCCGCCGCGAAGCTCGCGCTGGTCCTCACCGGGATCGCCCTGCTCTGGCTGGTGATCGCGTTCGCCCCGGCGCCCATCCCGCAGGACTTCACCGTCCTCACCCTGGCGATCGTCATCGGCTACTACGTCATCGGCAAGGTCCACCATGCGCTGCACACACCGCTGATGAGCGTCACCAACGCCATCTCCGGGGTCATCGTCGTCGGCGCGCTGGTCCAGGTCGGGCTCGGGGTGCACTCGATCCAGGCGCTGGCCGGGATCGCGACCCTGCTCGCATCCATCAACATCTTCGGCGGCTTCGCGGTGACCCGCCGCATGCTCGCCATGTTCAGCAAGGGGAACTGACGTGTCTGCAGCCTCGATCGCCACAGCGGCGTACCTTGTCGCCGCCCTGCTCTTCATCCTCTCCCTCGCTGGCCTGAGCAAGCACGAAACGGCCCGGCAGGGCTGGACCTACGGCGTGGTCGGCATGGTCGTCGCCCTCGCCGCCACCATCGTCCTGACCGTCCACGACAGTTCGGTGCGCGGGACCACCCTGCTGGTGCTGGGCGTCGCGATCGTCATCGGCGGCGCCATCGGCCTGTGGCGCGCCCGGATCGTGCAGATGACCGGCATGCCCGAACTCATCGCCCTGCTGCACTCGTTCGTGGGCCTCGCCGCCGTACTGGTCGGCTGGGCCTCCTACATCGAGGTGGAACGCAACGGCCTCGGCGGCTTCACCGGCTCCCTGCTGCACATCCACCACGCCGAGGTGCTCATCGGCATCTTCATCGGCGCAGTGACCTTCACCGGCTCGATCGTCGCCAACCTGAAGCTGAGCGCGAGGATCAAGTCCGCGCCGCTGGTGCTGCCCGGGAAGAACATCCTCAACCTGGTCGCGCTGATCGCCTTCGCGGCCCTGACCGTCCTGTTCGTGGTCCACCCCGGTCTGTGGCCGATCATCGCCGTGACCGCGATCGCGCTGCTCTTCGGCTGGCACCTGGTCGCCTCGATCGGCGGCGGCGACATGCCGGTCGTGGTCTCGATGCTCAACAGCTACTCCGGCTGGGCGGCGGCCGCGAGCGGCTTCCTGCTCAACAACGACCTGCTCATCGTCACCGGCGCGCTGGTCGGCTCCTCGGGCGCCTACCTGTCCTACATCATGTGCGCGGCGATGAACCGCTCCTTCTTCTCCGTCATCGCCGGGGGCTTCGGCATCGAGGCGCCCAAGGGCGCCGACGACGGCGAGCAGGGTGTGCACCGGGAGACCTCCGCGGAGGAGACCGCCGAACTGCTGGCCGGCGCCGCCCGGGTGGTGATCACGCCCGGCTACGGCATGGCGGTGGCCCAGGCGCAGTACCCGGTCGCCGAGCTCACCCGGCTGCTGCGCGAGCGGGGTGTCGACGTGCGGTTCGGTATCCACCCGGTGGCCGGCCGGCTGCCGGGCCATATGAACGTGCTGCTGGCCGAGGCGAAGCTGCCCTACGACATCGTGCTGGAGATGGACGAGATCAACGACGACTTCGCGGACACCGACGTCGTCCTGGTCATCGGCGCCAACGACACCGTCAACCCGGCCGCCTACGAGGACCCGGACAGCCCGATCGCCGGCATGCCGGTGCTGCGGGTCTGGGAGGCAGCGAACGTCGTGGTCTTCAAGCGCTCGATGGCCAGCGGCTACGCGGGGGTGCAGAACCCGCTCTTCTTCCGCGAGAACGCCGCCATGCTCTTCGGCGACGCCAAGACCATGGTCGACGAGATCGTCGGCGCGCTGGCCGCGGTGCGGCCCGCCCCCGCCTTCGTCTGACGGCTTTCCTGCAGCAACGAGCAGTTGGCGCGACACCACCATCAACCCGGTGTCGCGCCAACCGCTTTGTCGCTCTGAATCGGTACAGCCTTGCGCCCCTGGAGTGCGCAACCTGCCCATGTCCTCGACCGAGGACTACGGCGGGGCCTTCTCCCGCGCGGTCGCCGCCGTGAGCGCCGGGTAGCCTCCCGCTCGGCGCGTCAGACCGCCTCGCCCTGGGCGGCCTGACGAATCCGGGCGGCGATCAAACCGTAGACCTCCCTGGCCTTCTCGTCGTCCCTGACGTCGTAGCCGTGGTCGGCCCCGGTCACGTCATGGAGTTCGACCAGCGCCTTGGCGGTGCGGAGCCGCTCGGCGTAGCGCTCCGCCTCGCCGCGGAGGAGGTCGAACTGGGCCGTGATGACCAGGGCCGGGGCTATCCCGGTGAGGTCGGCGGTGTCCGCCGGGTTCCCGGGGGAGACCAGCCGGTCGGTCCGGTCCTGCGGATCCGGTACGTAGGAGCTGTTGAACATCTCGGCCATCCAGGGCCGCAGTTCCGACCCCTTGATCGGCGTGCCCTTGTCCTTGAAGCCGGTGGCGAGGTCGAGCGGCGGGTAGTGCAGGACCTGGAGGGCGATGGCGGGGCCGCCCTGCTCCAGGGCCTGACGCGCCACGGCCGCGGCGAGGCCTCCGCCGGCGCTCTGGCCGCCGATGGAGAGCCGGGTGCCGTCCCAGCCGTTCTCGGCGCCGTGCTCGGCCACCCAGCGCACCACCTCGAAGGCCTGGTGGGGCGGTTCGGGGAACTTGTGCTGCGGGGCGACGACGTAGTCCACATTGACCACGACCACTCCCGCCTCGGCGGCGAGGTACCGGCAGAGCGGGTCGTCGAGCTCGGTCATCGACAGGACGAAGCCGCCGCCGTGGAAGTTGACGTGCACCGCGGGCGGCTGCTCGCCGTTCGCGGGTGAAGCGGGGGATGCAGGTGCTGCGGGTGAGTACACCACGGCCCGCGCGGGTCCGAACGACGTCGGGATGGAGATCTCGCGCGTGTTCCGCGGGTACTCCGGGAAGCGCACCGGCGAGCTGCGGCGCTCGCTCAACAGGACCAGACGCTGAAACCCTTTCGCGGCCAGGGCGGCGACCGCGGGCCTTGCCAGAACGGACATACGGCTCCCTCTGCCTACTTCTTCAGTCGCTCTAGTTCTTCAGGCGCTCCGCGGCCAGTTGCCGGAGGTCACCGGCCTTGATCTTCGCATTGCCGGTGAGTGCGATCTCGTCCTCACGGAAGAACAGCACATGGCGGGGCACCTTGTAGCTCGCCAGCCGTTCTCGCAGGAAGGCGCGGATCGTCTCGGCCGCCAGGCTCGCGCCCTCGTGCGGCACGATACAGGCGACGACGACCTCGCCGAGTGTCTCGTGCGGCACACCGACGGTCTGCGCCACCCTGACGCCGGGGAAGCCGGCCAGGGCCTCGTCCACCTCCAGCGGCGAGACGTTCGCACCGCCCGTCTTGATGATGTCGGTCAGCCGGCCCTCCCAGTAGAGCCGGCCGACGTCGTCCAGATAACCGCCGTCCCCGGTGCGGAAGAAGCCCTCGGCGTCGAGCGTCTCGTCCAGTGGCGTGCCGAGGTAGCCCAGCATCAGGGTGGGGCCCTTCACGCAGATCTCGCCGCGTTCGCGCCGTGGGACGACGGCGCCGGTGAGCGGGTCGACGATCCGGACGGTCACCCCCGGCAGCGCCTTGCCGCTGCTCCCTCCGTGCACCTCGGGCGGGGTGTTGGCCGGGAAGCTGGTGGTGATGGTGAAGGTCTCGGTGTTGCCGTAGGCGTGGCCGGGTTCGGACCACTTCGCCGACACCGTGGGGTGGCCCGCGATCGGGGTGTTGAAGTCCACGAAGCGCATACTGCTCAGATCCACTTCGACCCATGGGGCCGCGCCTTCGAGCTGCGCCCACTGGTGCGGCCAGGCGAACGGGAAGTTCACCCGCTCCGCCTGCATGAGCTCCAGCGCCTCGGCGGCGTTGAAGGTGGGCTGCAGCACCACGGCGCCGCCGGCGGCGAGGGTGGCGCCGAGGGCCATGGCGAAGTTGCCGGACCAGAACAGGCCGTTGGCCGTCCAGCAGCGGACCCGGTCCTGGGGACCGAAGCCGTACATCCGCCGGCAACGCCACATTTGGACGGCGACGGCGCGGTGCGCGCTCAGGATTCCCTTCGGCCTGCTGGTGGAGCCGGACGAGAAGAAGAGCACCGCCGGATCGCTGGGCTGCACCGCCGCGGCCGTCGCCTCGACCAGCTCGCGCGGCTGCTGCCGACCGCGCGCCAGGAACACCTCCCAGGGGTCCACCGCGCCGTCCGGGACCGGCTCACCGAGCACGGCGAGGCGGCGCAGGAAGGGGAACCGCAGCGACTGGAGCGTGCCGGGGGCGGCCTTGCCGATTTCGGGCTCCAACTCCGTCAGCACGGCGGCGAAGTCCTTTTTCAGCACCCGGCGCTCGAACAGCAGCACCGAGACGCCGGAGGACTGCAGCATGTAGTCCAGCTCGGGCGGGGTGGAGAAGGTGCTCAGGGTGACCGCCACACCTCCGGCGAGCAGGGTGCCGAACACTGCCGCGACCCATTCCGGGCGGTTGGTCATCAGCACGCCCACCCGGCCGCCACGGCCCAGGCCGCCCGCACGCAGCGCGCGGGCCACCTCGATCGAGCGCTCCCACAGCTCGGCGTAGGTCCAGCGGGTGACGCCGTCGGCCGTGTGCAGCACCAGCGCCTCGCGCTCGCCGTACAGCGCCGTCACCTCGCGCAGGAAGCCGGGCAGCGTCAGCGCCCCGAGGCCCGGTTCGGAGCTCAGCGGCGGGCCCGACACCAGCGAGAGGGACAGTCCTGCGGACTTGGAGCCCATCGCCCACCTCCTTGTGGTCTCCGGACGGACTAGAGCGGCAGCTCGACCTCGGCGGTGCAGTCCACCACCACGTCGCCGTTCTGGTTGGTGAGCCGCAGCTTCACCTGGACCAGCGGCACGCCCCAGGCCGACTCCTGCTCCTTGCCGACGATCTCGGCGTCGAAGTAGGTGGCGTCGCCCTCGAAGGCGGGCCCGCGGAAGCTGGACTTGGAGTGGCGCACCATGCCGTCGTGGCCGGCCCAGTAGGCCAGGTAGTCGGTGCACCAGGCGCCCATGGTGGCGCCGTAGCCGTAGGCCCGCGCCATGCCGACCTGGCCCGCCTTTGCGGCGTCGATATGGCCGCGGGAGGGGCCCACGTACAGTCCGTCGCGCTTGCGCGGGTCGATCCTGGCGTCCTCCTCGTCGAAGGCGAACCCCTCCGTCCAGCCCGGGTCCTGGTAGACCCAGGGGTCCTCGACCCCGGGCGGGGAGACCCAGCGGAAGGTGCCCCAGATGTTGAAGACGAAGGCGCGGTACTCGGTGGTGAAGCTGGCGATGCTGTGCGGGCCGAGGACGCGGCGCGGCAGCCGGTCGCCGACCTTCACCTCCTCGAAGCGCGGTGAGACGCCCGTCCGGTTCGACATCAGCCAGTCGCGGCGCAGCTGCTCCAGCTCGACCAGCTCGGCCTCGGTCCACTGCTTCACCGCGCCGAGCTGGCTCTCGTACATGCCGCGCTTCTCGGCCTCGGCGGAGAGGTAGCGGATCGCGGTCGACCGCTCGCGGGCCACCAGGGTGCCGTGCTGGTTGGTGTGGGTGGTGTCGCCGCGGGCGAACATGGTGGGCCCGGCGAATTTGGTCTCGGTCACCTTGTAGTCGTGGAACCGGCGTTCCTGGAACAGCTGGTCGCCGACCCGTACCGGGCAGCCGTAGAACCACCACTCCTCGCCGCCGAAGATCAGGTGGCTGTTGGGGATGTGACCGACGCAGGCGGGGGCGGCGCCGTGCCCGTAGTCCAGGCCGACCGCGACCGACTGCGGCGCGATGAGGCCGCCGAACCTGGAGTTGCGGGCGAACTCCTCGTCCCAGTGCAGCGGGTTGGGGTAGTCCATCGCCATCACCCAGCGGCGGATGTCGGTGGAACTGCACGGATCCCACAGCTGGCCGCCGCCGACCGGCTTGCCCACGCGGTGGTCGACGTCGGAGAGGTCGAGCTCGACAGACTTGCTCACAGGTGCTCCTGACTAACGGTTGACGTCGACGACGATGCGGCCCCGTACCTTGCCGTCCATGAGTTGGCCCGCCGCCGCGACGGCCTCGCCAAGGGCGACCTCCGTGGCGATCACCTCCAGTGCGACAACGTCCAGATCGCGCGACAGCCGGGTCCAGGCGGCCCGGCGCGGCTCGGCCGGCGCCATCACGCTGTCGATGCCGAGCAGGGACACGCCGCGCAGGATGAACGGGGCGACCGACGCCGGGAAGTCCATGCCCTGGGCCAGGCCGCAGGCGGCGACCGCGCCGCCGTAGCGGGTCTGGGCGCAGGCGTTCGCCAGCGTGTGGCTGCCGACGGCGTCGACGACGCCGGCCCAGCGCTCCTTCTGCAACGGCTTTCCGGCGGCGGCGAGTTCGGCGCGGTCCAGTACCGTCGAGGCGCCGAGCTGCTGGAGGTACTCGGCCTCCGATGCGTTGCCGGTCGCGGCGGCCACCGTGAAGCCGGCCGCCGCCAGCAGGGCGACCGCGACGCTGCCGACGCCGCCGGTCGCCCCGGTCACCAGGATCTCGCCCTGGTCGGGACGGACTCCGTGGTTCAGCAGGGCGTCCACGCACAGGCTCGCGGTGTAGCCGGCGGTGCCGATCGCCATCGCCTGCCGGGTGGTGAAGTTGGACGGCAGCGGCACCAGCCAGTCCCCGTTCAGGCGGGCGCGCTGGGCCAGGCCGCCCCAGTGGGTCTCCCCGACGCCCCAGCCGTTGAGCACGACGCGGTCGCCCTGCCTCCAGTCCGCGTGGGTGCTCGCGGTGACCACGCCGGCCAGGTCGATGCCGGGCACCATCGGGAACCGGCGTACCACGGGGGAGGCGCCGGTGATGGCGAGCCCGTCCTTGTAATTGAGCGTCGAATACTCGACGTCGATGCTGACGTCGCCGTCGGGCAGCTCGGCCTCGGTCAGGTTCGCGAGCGCGGCCGACTGCCCCGCCTCGCCCTTCTCGATCAGAATTGCCGAAAACATTCGGAGAGCCTGTCCCTTCTCGGCGTCGCACGTGGTAAGAGCAGTCTCGGTCCTGGAGAGTCCGGGTATCCAGATGATCTTCAAAGCCATGCGCGACTTACACTTTGCGGCAGGGAACCTCCCACCGAGGGCATGATCACCGGCTGCTGGTGGAGCCGGTATGCCCTGATATGTGGGAAGTAGCCCACTCTCTATATCAAGAATCACATTCTCTCAGGCGAGCATGATGCTTCCACAGGCGAGGATCGACCGTCAACCCACGTGGCAAAGGCTGTGCTCCGGATTGATAGATGCCGATCGGATAACAAACCGTATTGAAAAGGGTTGATCTACTAGTAGGCTCCGCTGACATGGCGCGGACCCCATTCGGAGTAGTCCGCCATTGCTGACATGCCGGGGACTTCTGTGGCACTCCATGCAAGAGCGGCGACACGACAGGCCGAAGAGGAATCGATGGACGGGGCGGGAACCAGCAACGAAGCACCACCGGCCACGGCCCCGCGGCGCGGCTCGGCCCGGCAGCTCTCGCTGCGGACCGTCCTGCTGATCCTGGCCCTGGTGCCCACCATCGCGGTCATCGTCCTCTGGGCGATGAACTCGGTGGAGCTCTACAACAACTGGCACAGCGCCAACGACCGCAACACGGTCGGCAAGGCCGGCGCCGCACCGATCTACGCGGTCTTCTACAACCTGCAGGCGGAGCGGCAGTTGAGCGCCGCGACGATCGCAGACCCGAACGCCTACCGGAAGCAGCTCGCGATCCAGCGGCAGGCCACCGACACGGCCGTGGCGAGCGTGCAGGCCGTGGCCGCCTCCAACCCGAGCAGCATGGTCACCAGCTTCATGTCGGCCAGCCCGGGGGTGAACCAACTGGCCGGATACCGGAGCGCGGTGGACCGGGGGACCGCAGGCCAGCAGCAGACCTTCGACAACTACAGCGCAGTCATCGCCAACGAACTCGGGCTGTTCAACACCTACTTCGATGTGAACATCGCCGACCTCGCCACCTTCGGGCGACCCGTCATGCCGTCCGAGTGGGGCCTGGAGATGATCTCGCGGGAGAACGCGATCTTCACCGCGGGGACGGTGAGCGGCCACTTCTCCAGCAGCCAGCGCATCCAGATCGCCCAACTGGTCGGCGCCCAGCAGGACCTGTACAACAACCAGGTCATCCCGCTGCTGCCGGCCGATTTCGCCGCGAAGTACCAGGCCGTACTGTCCGGGTCGGCCTGGAGGCAGAAGACCGCGGTGGAGACCGCGGTGCTGACCGCCCCGGCCGACGGCAGCGGCCGGTCCAATGTCCCCGCGCAGGTCGGCAAGGAGTGGCAGCAGGCCTTCGGCGGAGTCGCAGCCCCGCTGAACGGGCTCGCCGCTGAGTACGGCAGCTTCAACATCAGCATCTCCGCCAACCGGCTCGACGGACTGCTGTCGACGCTGATCACCAACAGCGCCGTGGGCGGCGGCGCCGTGCTCCTGGTGATGCTGATCTCGATCCGGCTGACCTGGGTGCTGCGCCGCCGGATCTTCGCGCTCCGCGACGCCGCCGGCGACATGCAGACCCGGCTGCCGGACCTGGTGGACCGGCTGGGCCGCGGCGAGACGGTCGACCTGGACGCCGAGCTGCCCGAGATCGACCACGGCAGCGACGAACTCGGCACCCTCGGCCAGGCCCTCAACCAGGCCAGGACCACCTCCCTGGAGACGGCGGTGCGGCAGGCCGAGCAGTACCGCGGCTTCGAGCGGCTGCTGCAACGCATCGCCCGGCGCACCCAGTTGCTGATCGGCATGCAGATGAAGCGACTCGGCGAGATGGAGCGGCGGCACGAGGACGCCGAGGTCCTGGAAGGCCTCTTCGACCTCGACCACCTGGCCGCCCGGCTACGGCGTTACGAGGAGAACCTGGTGATCCTGGGCGGGGGACAGCCGCAACGGCGTTGGCGCAAGCCGGTCCTGCTGCTCGACGTCCTGCGTTCCGCGCAGGGCGAGGTGCAGGACTACCGCCGGATCCGCATCGAGACCGAGGGCCAGACCCTGCTGTCCGAGCGCGCCGTCGGCCCGATGGTGCACGTGCTCGCCGAGCTCATGGAGAACGCGGTCACCTTCTCCAAGCCGCCCTCCCCGGTGGAGGTGTCCGCCGCGCGGGTCGGCCGCGGTCTCGCGATCGAGATCGAGGACCGCGGCATGGGCATGGACCCCGAGCAGTACGCTGAGGCCAACCAGCTGATGCTGGCCCCGCCCCGGATGGACGTGATGTCCCGGGCCGACGACGCCCGCCTCGGCCTGTACGTCGTCGCCCGGCTCGCGGCCAACCTGGGCCTCAAGGTGGAGCTGCGGCCCTCCTCCTTCGGCGGCACCCGGGTGGTGGTGCTCATCCCGCCGGAGCTGATCGCCAAGGAGCCTCCCCAGGAGATGCCGAACGGCTATGTACCGCCCCCGCCCCAGCTCTCGGTGATCGAGACTCCGGCATCCCAGCCTCCGGGCTCCGAGGACCACGGTTCCGACTACCTGGACGACCCGTACGGCGGCCCCGGCCCCGGCCCCGGCGCCGGCGGCTCCGGGGGCTACGGCGAACCCGCCGGTCCGCACGCCTACCCCGCGGGGCAGCAGGAGGTGTACGCGCGTCCGCTGATCGGCCCCTGGATCGAGCCGGCGGCCGCGGTGCCCGCGCCGCCGCAGCGGCTGGAGCCGCTGCCCAAGCGGGTACGCCAGGCCAGCCTGGCCGCCGGACTCCAGGAGGCCCCGCCGCGGTACGACGAGGGACCCTACGCCGCCTCACCCGCGCAGCCGCTGCCCCGCAGGGGCGGCGAACCGCGCCGGTCCGGGGCCGCCGTCGGCGCCTTCCAGCGCCAGTCCCGGCTGGCCCGGCTCTCCAACGACCCCGACCACCACTCCAACCACCACCCCTCACCGGGTCACGACCGCACCCGGAAGGAAGACGGAAGATGACACAGCGCACCACGGCCACCAACGAGGATCTGGACTGGCTGCTCGACCGGCTGGTCGACCAGGTCCCGGGTACCAGGAACGCCATCGTGCTGTCCGACGACGGACTGGTCGTCAGCCAGTCCGCGAGCGTCGCCCGCGCCGACGCCGAGCGCCTGGCCGCCATCGCCACCGGCCAGCAGAGCCTGGCCCGCGGGGTCGGCGAAGTGTTCGGCGGGGGGCCGGTCCAGCAGGTCATCGTCGAGCTCGCCGACCTCTGGCTCTTCATCAGCTCGGCCGGCCGGGGCACCCACCTGGCGGTGGTGGCCGGCCAGGAGGTGGACGCCGAAGTGATGGCCGTGGCCATGCACACCCTGGTGCTACAGGTCGGGCAGCGACTGGGCACCGAGGTGCGCGTCGTCGGCGTGAATGCGGAGGGCGGTGGACGTGGGTGAATCACTGGACGGAGGAATCCGACGACCAGGACCCGGAGCAGACCCTGGTCCGCCCCTACACGATCACCCATGGGCGCACCACCTCGGCGCGGGACGACCTCACGCTGATCACGGTGATCGCCACCGTGCCCTGGCCGGCCGAGCAGCCGGTCACCCGCGGGCTGCAACCCGAGCATCGGCTGATCCTCCAGCAGTGCAGCAGGCCGGTGGCGCTCGCCGAGGTGGCCGCCGGGCTGAACCTGCCGGTGGCGATCACCAAGATCCTCATTGCCGACCTGATCGAGCTCGGCGGAGTGACCGCCCGGCCGCCGCTGGCGATCGCCGTGGGCGCAGGTCCTGACATGAACCTTCTTCAGGCGGTGAGAGATGGCCTACTCAGACTCTGACAACCGGGTCTCCTCCGCAGCGAGCGCACCCGCTGCGGTGAAGATCCTGATCGCCGGCGGTTTCGGCGTGGGCAAGACCACCATGGTCGGGGCGGTGAGCGAGGTGGCTCCGCTGCGCACCGAGGAGCACCTGACCGTCGCCGGCGTCGGGGTGGACGACATCGGCGGGGTGGAGCAGAAGACCACCACGACGGTGGCGCTGGACTTCGGCCGGATCACGGTCAGCCCGCAGCTGGTGGTGTACCTCTTCGGCACCCCGGGCCAGGAGCGCTTCTGGTTCATGTGGAACGACCTGGTGCACGGCGCCCTCGGCGCGGTCGTGCTCGCCGACACCCGGCGGCTGGAGAGCAGTTTCGGCTCCATCGACTTCTTCGAGAACCGCGGAATCCCGTTCGTCGTCGGCGTCAACTGCTTCGACGGCCGCCAGGACCGCACCATCCCGGAGATCCGGGACGCGCTCGACCTCGACCCGCGGGTGCCCATCCTGATGGGCGACCTCCGCCGGCGCGACGTCAGCCGGGACCTGCTGCTGGCGCTGGTCGAGCATCTGATGGCGGAACAGGGGGCGGTTGCTGCGCCCTGATCCCTTGACGGAGCGTCAGGGCAGGCGGAGCATCGAGCGCATACCGAGCCGGGCAGATCTCCTCTGCCCAGCATACCAATGTCTTTGTTAACGCTCACAGATGAGGGTGCATCAGGTCGAGATCCAAGGGATGCGGGGCGACATCATGAGTGACGCGTACGACACGAACGAGGTCGAGGACGGGCTGTCCCGGCGCAGGGCGCTGCGGCTGACCGGAACGGCGGGGGGAGTGCTCGCCGCCTCCGCGCTGTTGGCGAGCTGCTCCAGCAGTAGCAAGGGCTCGTCCGGAAACGGGGCGGGCAGCGGCGGCGTCGGGAACTTCCCCTCGACCCCCAAGTGGAAGTTCGTCTTCGTCAACCATGTCACCACCAACTCCTTCTTCACCCCGACCCGTTACGGTCTGGCCGACGCGGCGTCGGTGCTGGGCCTGCCCACCCCGCAGTGGACCGGGTCGGAGACCGGCGATGTGTCGCAGATGGTCAGCGCGATGGAGACGGCCGTGTCCAGCGGCGCCGACGGCATCGCGATCCCGCTGACCGACAACTCGGCGTTCGTCACACCCACCAAGAACGCGCTGGCCAAGGGCATTCCGGTGATCGCCTACAACGCGACCGCGCCCGGCAACTTCCCGCTCACCTACGTCGGGCAGGACCTCTACCAGTCCGGATTCGACATGGGTCGGCGGATCGCGCAGGACATCACCTCGGGCGAGATCCTGGTCGGGATCTCCCAGCCGGGCGGCAACAACGTCCAGCCGCGGCTGGACGGGCTCAGCGCGGCGCTCAAGGCCGCCGCGCCGTCGGTGAAGGTGACCTCGATCAACACCGGGGCCGCCCAGGCCGGCGAGCTCAACGCGATGACGGCCGCCTACTCGGGACACAGCGGCGCCAAGGGCCTGTACGCGGTGGACGCTGGTAGCACCGCGGCGATCGCCCAGCTGATCACGCAGCGGGGGCTGACCGGGAAGGTCCACGGCGGCGGCTTCGACACCCTCACCGACACCATCAACGGGGTCAAGTCCGGCGCTCTGGACTTCACCATCGACCAGTCCGCCTACCTGCAGGGCTTCCTGCCGGTGGTCTACCTCTACCTCTACCGCCTCTCCGGCACGCTGGTCGTGCCGCCCAGCACCGACACCGGCCTGACCTTCGTCACCAAGGCGAACGCGGGGCTCTACGCGAGCGCCAACAGTCGCTTCGAGGGCGGCTCCAACAAGAGCGTGATCACCATGCCCGCCTCCATCGCGCTGCCGCCGGCCACGTCCGTCACGCTGTGAGGGAGCGCATGGAAGGGAGAACGGACGGGCCGAGGCTGGACGGGCGGAGGATCGCGGTCGCCGTCGGCCGCGGCCTGATCCGGCGCCGGGAGCTGAGCATCTTCGTGGTCTGCGTCGCCGCCGCGATCTACTTCGCCGTCACCGGGTCCGGATTCACCACCACTGAGAACTACCACACCATCGCCCAGTACGTCGCGCCGTGGATCATCATCGGCGCGGGCGAGGTGATGCTGCTGATCTGCGGTCAGATCGACCTGTCGGCCGGGTTCGTCTTCACCCTCGCGCCCTTCCTGTTGACGTCGTTCAGCGGCGACGGGATGCCGCTGCTGCTGGCGCTGGTCTGCGCGGTGGCCGTCAGCGGCCTGGTCGGGGTGGTCAACGGACTGATCCACACACTCTTCAACGTGGCCTCCTTCATCGTCACCCTCGGCATGGCCTTCTTCCTCGAAGGCATGTCCCTGATCGCGTCCAACGCCCAGCCGGAGGCGGCACCCAAGTCCGGCTGGGTGGCCCGCGCGTTCGGCCAGGCGCACTGGTCGGAGCTGATCTGGGCACTGGTGATCGTCGCGGTGATGCAGACGCTGCTCTCCACCACGAAGTTCGGGGTGAACACCCAGGCCGTGGGCAGCAACCCGATCGGCGCGGCCGAGGCCGGCATCAGGATCAATCGCATCAAGATCGTCAACTTTTCCCTGTGCAGCGCTCTGGCCGGGTTCGGCGGCATCCTGGACGGAATCCGGGTCGGCTCCTTCGACCCGACCAACGGCGGCAACGAGACCATGTTCCTGGCCGTAGCCTCGGCGGTGATCGGCGGAACCGCGCTCATGGGCGGATCCGGAACGATCCTCGGCGCGCTGCTCGGGGCGCTGCTGCTGGGCATCGTCTACGACGGGTTCAATCTCACCGGGGTGAACGCCAACGCCTTCGACGTGGTCCTGGGCATAGCGATCATCGCCGCCATGCTGCTGAACGTCTATCTGGGGATGCTGCGAAAGAAGGCCAGCCGATGACGGCGCACGAGGAGGCCGGCGCGGTCCCACAGGCCCGGGCCCGGGAGTCCGCGGTGACCCCGGAGGTGATCCGGGCCGAGCACATCAGCAAGCGATTCGGCGCGGTCGAGGCGCTCAAGGACATCAACCTGTACGTCCGCCGGGGCGAGATCCTCGGACTCATCGGCGACAACGGCGCGGGCAAGTCGACGCTGATCAAGACGCTGACCGGCTTCCACCGCCCGGACCAGGGACGCCTGCTGTTCGACGGGGAGGAGACCGCGCTGCGGTCCGTGGTCCACGCCAGGTCGCTGGGGATCGACACCGTCTTCCAGGACCTGGCCATGATCAACGACCTGCCGGTCTACCTCAACCTCTTCCTCAACCGGGAACTGACACACGGTCCGCTTCCTTTCCTGCGGCGCTCCGAGATGCGGCGCCGAGCGCGCGAGGCGCTGGACTCGATCGGCATCCGGATCCCCTCGGTCGACACCGAGGTCGGCCAGTTGTCGGGCGGCCAGCGCCAGGCCATCGCGGTGGCCCGCTCGGTCTACGCCGACTCCACCCGGCTGCTGCTGCTCGACGAGCCGCTGGCCGCGATGGGCGCCAAGGAGGGCGGGCAGATCCTGCGGCTGCTTAGACGGCTGAAAGAGCGGCGGGACATCGCCATCATCCTGATCGCCCACAACTACGCCCAGATCGTCGACATCTGCGACCGGGTGAACCTGCTCCAGCACGGCGAGATCACCCTGGACCGGCCGTCCAAGGAGACCTCGGTCAGCGAACTTCTGGAGCTGGTCCACGCGGAGTACGCCGCTGACTGACGGTCGGTCAGTCCAGGGCCTGCTCAGTCCAGATGGTCTTGCCGACCGCGGTGTGCCGGGTGCCCCAACTGGTGGTGAGCTGGGCGACCAGCAGCAGGCCCCGGCCGCCCTCGTCGAAGATCCGGGCCCGGCGCAGGTGCGGGGAGGTGGAGTTGCCGTCGGAGACCTCGCAGATCAGCGAGCGATCGTGAATCAGACGCAGCCGGAACGGCTCGGAGCCGTAGCGGATCGCGTTGGTGACCAGCTCGCTGACGACGAGTTCGGTGACGAAGCCGGCCTCGGACAGTCCCCAGGCGTCGAGCTGGTCGGTGGCGAGCCGGCGTACCTCGGCGACGCGGGCGAAGTCCGAGGTCAGCTCCCAGTCCCGGACATGCTCAGCGTCCAGCGCCCGGGTACGGGCCAGCACCAGGGCCACGTCGTCGGCGGGGTGCTCCGGTAGCAGCGCAGCCAGCACCCGGTCGCAGCGCTCCTCCAGCGAGTCCGCCAGCAGCGTTCGCGGCTCGGCCAGCACCTCGCGCAGCCGGGCGACCCCCAGATCGGGGTCGTGCTCGCCGGACTCGATCAGCCCGTCCGAGAAGGCCGCGACCAGGGTGCCCACCGGCAGTTCAAGCTCGGTCGACTCGAAGGGCAGCCCGCCCACGCCCAGCACCGGGCCGGCGGTGAGCTCGACCACCTGGGTGGTGCCGTCCGGCAGCAGCAGGACCGGCGGCGGATGGCCGGCGCTGGCGACCGTCAGGATCCGCGAGACCGGATCGTAGACCGCGTAGAGGCAGGTCGCGCCGATCCCGCCGGCGCCGGACCGGGGGCGGTCGCCGCTCTCGTCCTCGCTGCCGAGCCGCAGCACCAGGTCGTCCAGATGGGCCAGCAGCTCGTCCGGCGGGAGGTCGACGTCGGCCAGGGTCTGCACCGCGGTGCGCAGCCGGCCCATCGTCGCGGACGCGTGGATGCCGTGGCCGACCACGTCGCCGACCACCAGGGCGACCCTGGCGCCGGAGAGCGGGATGACGTCGAACCAGTCGCCGCCGATGCCGGCCAGCGAGTCGGTCGGCAGGTAGCGGCTGGCGACCTCCACCGCCGACAGCTCGGAGGGCCCCTGCGGCAGCAGGCTCTCCTGCAGGGTGAGCGCGGTGATGCGCTCCCGGGTGAAGCGGCGGGCGTTGTCGACGCAGACGGCGGCGCGGCTGGCGAGCTCCTTGGCCAGCGCGAAGTCGTCGTTGTTGAAGGGGTCGGGACGGGTGCGCAGCAGGACGGCGACCCCGAGCGCGGTGTCGCGGGCGATCAGCGGCACCGCCAGCAGCGAGGTGACAGTGAAGCCGCTGATCCGCTCCGCCCGGGCCGGGACGCTTGCCATCCAGCGGTCGAAGTCCGGGTCGCCGCTGCCGCTGAACACCGCCTGCCGGGAGCGCAGCGCCCGCGCCGGCGGGGAGAAGGGCGGGTAGGTGTCGGCGGACCCGAGGCCGATGACCGCCTCGGGGGTGCCCGGCACCGTCGACAGGTGCGCCATCCGGCGCAGCACCACGGTGGCCTCCGGCGGGCCGGCGGCCGGCTCCTCGCCGTTCAGCACCGCTTCGAGCAGGTCGACGCTGACGAAGTCGGCGAACCGCGGGATGACCAGCTCGGCCAGCTCCTGCGCGGTCCGGCCCAGGTCCAGGGTAGTCCCGATGGACACCGCGGCCTCGTCCAGCACGGCCAGGCGCTGTCGGGCCCAGTGCTGCTCGCTGCTGTCGAAGCCGGCCATCCCGACCGCGCAGACTGCTCCGGACATGTCGCGGATCGGCCAGAGCTCCAGGTTCCAGGCGTGCTCGCGGATGCCGGAGGGCGCCCGGGTGAAGCTCTCGTAGTGAAAGGGCTTCCCGGTCGCGGCCACCTCGCGCAGCGCCCGCACGGTTCCCAGGTAGTCCACGTCCTCAGGGACGCCGTAGGGGAAGACCTGGCCGAGCAGCGTGTCCTCGGCGACTCCCATGACCTCGCAGGCCACCTGGTTGAGCCGTAGGTACCGCTGCTCGATGTCGAAGACCGACAGCGACATCGACGCCTGCCGGAACGCCCGCTCCACCAGTGCGCGCTCGATCTCGCCCCCGGCCTCGGCGTCCATACGATCAGCCTGCGCCGGGTCCGGTGCGCCGACAACTCGGCGGCGGCCATGCGGTCGGACCGTGCGGTCATTCGCCGGCGCCGCGTGGGGCGTCGAGCCGGTCGGCGAGGCAGGCGAGGTAGAGGGCCAGCGCGGCCGGCGCGTCGCGCAGGGGGCGGCCGGTGAGCTGCTCGATCTTGTTCATCCGGTACACGACGGTGTTGCGGTGGATGTGCAGGGCCTCGGCGGTGCGGACGAGGTTGAAACCGCTCTCGCACCAGGCGGTGACCGTGGCGCGGAGAATGGGCCAGTCCGGTTGGCTGCGCAGGTCGGCGGCGGTGCGGGCGAGCAGGCGGGTGCGGGCGGGCCGGCCCGCCGAGGCGAGCAGCTGGGGGACCCGGAGGTCGGTGACGAGGTGCACGGCGCCGGGCCCGGGTGTCAGGCGAATGCCCAGGTCGAGGGCGTCGCGGGCGTCCTGGTAGGAGTCGTGCAGGCCGTCGGCCGTGGTGGCGGGTTCGCCGATGCCGACGCGGGCGGCCAGGCCGTCCTGGGCGGCGATGACGTCGGCGAGCCGGCGGCAGGCCTTCCGCAGCGAGTCGACCGACGCCCGGGCGGTCAGCCGGTGGAGCACACAGATCCAGCCGGGGGACGGGCTCGCGACGATGTCCTGCGGGTCGGCGAAGACCTCACGCACGGTGCGGAGGAGTTCCGAGCGGCCCAGCGCCACGTCCCGGGCGGCGGCGCCCCGCGGCCGGGCCGGCGGCGACACGGGTTGGGGCCCGGATTGCGGCACGGTCACCTCGATGACCACCGCGATCCGGCGCAGGCGCAGGTCGAAGCCCAGTCCGGCGGCGCGGGCCGTGATGAACTCGCTCTCCACGACCTGCGGGTCGTACGAGGCGATGTCGGCGAGCACCTTCTCGGCGGCGCGTTCCGCGAGCAGACGCGAGCGCAGCATCACCGATTCGCGGAGCAGGATCTCCGTCTGGCGTTTCACCAGCAGTCCGAAGCGGCCCACCTGGCGCGGGGTGCCGGTGATCCCGACCGTGCCCACCGCGCGTCCGTCCATGACCAGCGGCAGGGTGACCCCGGGACGTACCCCGCGCAGCTCCTGGGCCTGCAAGGCGGTGTGCGCGGCAGCCTCCTGAGTGCGGATCACCTCGACCGAGGCCTCATGGAAGGACCCGACCCTGCTGGTGTCGCCACTGCCGATGACCGTGCCCGCGTCGTCGGTGATGAGCACGTTGAATCCGATGACCGCGGAGGTGTCCCCGGCGATCTCCTGCGCGAGTGAGGGGCTCAGCACGACCTGCCTCCCGCCGAATGGGTGGTACGCACCGTACAGTGCGCGGCCGGTCCACGGCGGCAAGTCGGTACGGAGTGACCAGTGACGGGGCCCCGCAGCGGCCGTACCGTTACGCCCCATATCTCCCCGCCGCAGGCACAGCGCGGTGAACGGCGGGCCCCCGCAGTTCCGACTTCAGTTCCGATACGGAAGGCCCGAAGCCGATGACCCGTATGCGTTCCGTTCTCGCCGCCCTCCCCGCACTGCTCCTGCTGCTGACCGCCTGCGGTTCCGGCGGCAGCAGTGCCCCGAAGAACGTCTCCGCCGGCACAGCCGCGCTCGGCACTATCACGCCCGGCGTGCTGAAGGTGGCCGTCGAACCGTACGCCCCCTACACCACCGTCAAGGACGGGAAGATCGTCGGACTGGACGGCGACATCATCAACTACGCAGCCGCGAAGCTGGGGTTGACCGTCGTGCCGGATGTGACGGACTTCGCCGGCATGCTCGCCGGGGTGCAGTCCCGCCGGGACGACATCACCGTCGGCGGGATCGCCTGGACCGCGGACCGGCAGAAGCAGGGCCTGTTCACCGACCCGCCGTACTACTCGCCCCCGGCGATGGCGGTCCGCTCCGGGACGTACACGACCGTCAGCGACCTGCAGGGCCGGAGCCTGGGCACGGTGACCGGCTATGTGTGGGTCAAGTCCATCCAGTCCGTGCCCGGCGCCACCCTGCACGCCTACCCCAACGCCAACGGGGTCTTCGACGACCTGGGCGCCGGCCGCATCGACGTCGGCTTCCTGGACCCGCTGCTCATCATCGCCGCGCAGCAGGCCCGGCCGGACCTGAGGATCAGAACCGAGTACCTGACACCGCCGACCGCCGCGCAGGTCGCGGCCAAGCCCGCCTACGCCTACTTCCGCCCCTACCAGACCGGCTTCTACCTGCCCAAGCAGGACACCTCGCTGGAGCAGGCCGTCTCCGCGCAGATCGACGCGATGTACCGGAGCGGCGAGCTGGCCGCGCTCATCAGGAAGTGGGGCGGCGATCCGCAGCAGTTCCTGGTCCCGGCCTCCGACGTCGCCACCGCGCGCAGGGGCGTGGACCGGCCCGCCGACTGGACACCCCCGACCGCCGCGACGACCGCCGCGACGACCGCCGCGACGACCGCGAAGTGAGGGCCGACGACATGACCCTCGCCTCCTCGCTGTTCCAGGTCCCCTGGTCCGACTACCGCTCCGACCTGCTGCACTCCCTGCTGCGGACCCTGTCCTACACGGCGGTGAGCTTCGTCGGCGCCGTCCTCCTCGGCCTCGTCGTGGCGCTGCTGCGGCTCGCCCGTCCCTGGCCGCTGCGGGCCCTGGCCGCCGTCTACACCGAGGTGTTCAAGAACGTCCCGCTGCTCGCCATCATCTTCCTGGCCTACTTCGGTCTGGCCTCGGCCGGCATCAGGCTGGACGTCTTCTCGGCCGGCTGCCTGAGCCTGGTCGTCTTCTACGCGGCCTACCTCTCGGAGACCTTCCGGGCGGCGATCAGCGGGGTGCACCGGGGCCAGACCGAGGCCGCCGAGGCGCTCGGGCTCGGGCGGGTGAGCACCTTCACCCATGTGGTGTTCCCGCAGGCGCTGCGCCTGGCGCTGCCTGGGACCAACACCATGCTGGTCGACCTGCTGAAGTCCACCTCCCTGCTGGTCACCATCTCCGCGGCCGAGTTGATGTCGCAGGGCCAGCTCATCGCCTCGGCCACCTTCCGGGCGCTGGAGGTGTACCTGGTGATCTCGGCCGGCTACTTCGCGGTCTGCTACCCGCTGTCGCAGCTGCTGCTCGTCCTCGAACGCAAGGTGCGGGCCGGTGTCCCGCTGTCCCCGCAGCGGCGACGCCGGCTGCGGACCGCCCGCCAACTGCTCGACCGGAAGGAGGAGGTGGCGGTATGACCGATCCGGTCACCTCCGGCGCCGTGGCCGACGCCTCGCCCCGGAACGCCGACGCCGTCGTGGTACGGATCAGCGGCCTCAGCAAGGCCTTCGACGGCCGCACCGTGCTCGACGACGTGGGACTGGAGGTCGGGCGCAGCCGGATCGTCAGCGTCATCGGGCAGAGCGGCGGCGGCAAGACGACCCTGCTGCGCTGCGTCAATCTGCTCGAACGCCCGGACGCCGGCACGCTGGAGATCGCCGGGGAGGTGGTGCACCGCGACGGCCGTACCGTCTGCCGCGACCTGGCCCGGCTGCGCCGTACCGTCGGCATGGTCTTCCAGCGGTTCCACCTCTTCCCGCACCTCACCGCAGTCGAGAACGTCGTCCTCGCGCAGCGCAAGGCTGGGGTGCCCGAACGGGAGGCCCTGGAGCGGGCCGTGGCGCTGCTGCGCCGGGTCGGACTGGCCCACCGCGCGCTCGCCCACCCCGAGCAGATGTCCGGCGGCGAGCAGCAGCGGGTCGCCATCGCCAGGGCGCTCGCGCTGAAGCCGGAGGTGCTGCTGTTCGACGAGCCCACCTCCTCCCTGGATCCCGAGTCCACCCGCGAGGTGCTGCGCGTCATGCGCGAACTCGCCGCCGACGGAATGACGATGATGCTGGTCACCCATGAACTCCCCTTCGCCCGCGAGGTTTCCGACCAGGTCGTCTTCGTCGACGGCGGCCGGATCGTGGAGCAGGGCACCCCGGACGAGGTCCTCGGCAACCCCTCCCAGGCACGCACCCGGGCGTTCCTGACCTCGTACGCGAGCGACGCGAGCGGGGCGGGCCGGTGACCGCACCCGTGGTGGTGATCGGCGGGGGTGTCGTCGGGCTGTGCACGGCGTACTACCTGGCCGAGGCGGGCCTTGCCGTGGAGGTCGTCGAGCGGCGCGGGATCGCGTCCGGAGTCTCGCGGGGCAACGCGGGATGGGTGTGCCTCAGCCACTCCACCCCGGTCCCGGCGCCGGGCGTGCTCCGCTACGTCCTGAAGTCGCTCGGGCGGCCCGACTCCCCGCTCTACCTGCGGCCGTTGCCGGATCCGGCGTTCGCGCGCTGGCTGTGGCGGTTCTGGCGCAGCAGCACACCGGCCGCCTTCCGGCGCGGGTACGCGGCGATCGCGGAGCTGAACCGCGACACCTTCGGGCTCTTCGACGGGCTCGGCGAGGCCGGGATCGACACCACCCTCAGCCGTCCGGGCATGGTGCACGCCTTCCTCTCCGCCACCGAGGCCCGGCACCACCTCGCGGTTCAGCGGGAGATGGCGGAAGGCCGCTACCCGCTGCCGGACGACGTCACCACCGGCGCGGCGGCGCACCGGCTGGACGGCGCGCTGTCGCCCCGGGTACGGGCCGGCTATCTCGTCGAGGGGGAGGGCGTCGTCGACCCGGAGGCGTTCGCCCGTGCCCTGGGGAGCGCCCTGACCGCTGCCGGGGTGAAGATCCACGAGAACTCCGAGGCCACCGGGTTCCGCTACGCCGGCGACCGGGTGATCGGGCTGCGTACCGCGCAGGGCGAAATCCCCTGCTCGGCCGTGGTCGTCGCGGCCGGAATGCGTTCCCCCGCGCTGCTGCGCGAACTGCGGCACGCCCTGCCGCTGCAGGCGGGCAAGGGGTACAGCTTCTCCGTCGACCTCGACCCGGCACCGCGGCACACCCTCTACTTCGGGGAGCGCAGGACCGTCGCCTCGCCCATCGGCGGGACCACCCGGATCGCCGGCACGATGGAGCTGAGCGGCAACAACAACCGCCTCGACTGGCGCCGCATCGTGGCCGTCGCCCGGGCCAGCCGCCACTACCTCGGCCCGTGGTTCGAGGACCCGGACGACCTGGTCACCCTGATCCGGGACCCCTGGGTCGGCGGCCGGCCCTTCCTCCCGGACGGCCTGCCCGTCATCGACCGCGTCCCCGGCCACGACAACGCCTACGCGGCCACCGGCCACGGCATGCTCGGCGTCACCCTCGGCCCGGTCACCGGCCGCCGCCTCGCCGACTACATTCTCACCGGCCGACGACCCGCGTCCCTCGCGCCTTTCGGCCTGGCGCGGCTGCAGCGCTGAGCGGTCCGACCGGGTCAGATGCCGAGGTACTCAGATGCCGAGGTACAGGGTGACTCCGCCCGGGTGGGTGGCGATCAGGGCGCCGAGCACCAGCAGGTCCGCGACGCCGAGGCCGAGGCCGATCAGGGCGCGGGTGCGGCGCTCGGTCCCGCGTACCAGGGAGACCACGGCCAGGACGATGGCGATGGGGCCCAGGACGAAGTTGAAGATGAACAGGCCGAGGAGCCCGACGATGAACGAGGCGACCGCGGTGTCGTTGCCCTCGGCGCGGCTGCGGGCGAGCCGGGAGGTGGTGGCCATGGGTCAGCCCTCCTGGGCGGTGCGTCGCCGGGCCCGGGCGATCCGCTCGCGGACGGCGAAGGCGACCAGCCAGCCGCCCACGAAGACGGCGGCGAGGGCCTGGAAGGAGGGGCTGAGGTAGGAGGAGGCGCCCCAGAGTAGGGAGCTGAGGGCGAGGAGACCGATGAGGAGTGCCATGGCGCTTCCGTTCGCGGCAGTTGAGAGCACATCTGTTCACTGACTTCCATCAGGTTACTCGCACCCCGCGGTCGCCAGGTCCGGAGAACAGTTGTTTACTGTATGACGTGAGCCACACTCTCGGGGTCCGGCAGGCCCAGAAGCAGCAGACCCGGCAGTCCCTCCTGGACGCGGGGCTGCGCCTGCTCGAACACCAGAGCCTGAGCAGCGTCGGCCTGCGCGAGGTCACCCGCGAGGCGGGCATCACGCCCAGCGCCTTCTACCGGCACTTCCGCGACCTGGACGAGCTGGGCGTGGCGCTGGTGGACGAGTCCTTCGGCAGCCTGCGCGAGATGGTCAGGGCGATCCGTTCCGAACAGGCCGCCGCGGACGAGGTGATCGACCGCACCGTCGGCGTGATCGCCGAGTACGTGGGCCGGCACCGCGCGCACTTCCGCTTCCTGGCCCGGGAGCGCCACGGCGGCGTGCAGCCGGTGCGCGACGCGATCGACGCCCGCTTCCGGCAGTTCGCCGACGACCTGGCCGGCGACCTGGCCGCGCAGCCGGAGTCCGGGGGCTGGGACCCGGCGGACGTCCGGATGCTGGCTGACCTCTATGTGGACCACGCCGTCACCACCGCCGCCGCCCTGCTGGAGGTGGACGGTGACGCGGCCGCCGAGCAGCGCATCGCCGCCACCGCCCGGCGGCAGCTGCGGCTGATCAGCCTGGGACGCAGGCACTGGCTTCAGGGCTAGCGAGGGGTGGTAATGCTCCGTCAGGAGACACTGCGCCGATCGCGAGGAGAGCGAGTGAGCGAGCACGGCACAACGGAACTGGACCTGCGCCCGGCGGCAGGCCACATCGGGGCGGAGGTCGTCGGCGTCGACCTGGCCGGACCGCTGGACCCCGGGACGGTCGAGGGGATCAGGGCGGCGCTGCACCGGTGGAAGGTGCTGTTCTTCCGCGGCCAGAAACTGGACCACGCGGCCCATGTCGCCTTCGCCCGCCGTTTCGGCACCCTGGTCCCGCCGCAGTCCCGGGGCACGGCCTCGCCCGCGGACTTCCCGTACATCGAAACCACGGCGGACCGCCGGGAACTGGCCGGGCGCTTCGGCCAGGAGCGCGCCGACTGGCTGGACCGGCGCCGGCACACCGCGCTGCGCGGCTGGCACAGCGACCTCACCGCCAGGATCGACCCGCCGGCCGCGACCATCCTCCGGGCCGAGGACGTCCCGCCCTACGGCGGCGACACCACCTGGTCCAACCTCGCCGCCGCCTACACGGGCATGTCCGAACCGCTGCGCCGCTTCGCGGACGGCCTGTGGACCGAGCACCGGCACGGCGTCGGCTACCTGGCCCTGGCAGGGCAGGACCCCTATCTGCGGAAGCTGCAGGACCACCCGGTGGTGTCGGTGCATCCGCTGGTGCGGGTGCACCCGGAGACCGGTGAACGCCTGCTCTTCGTCAACGGCTACTACATCGAGCGCGTCGTCGGGGTGTCCCGGATCGAGAGCCGACCGCTGATGGAGCTCTTCATGGAGCAGGCGACCAGGCCCGAGTACACCGTCCGCTTCCGCTGGGAGCCCGGCAGCGTCGCCTTCTGGGACAATCGCGCCACCATCCACCTGGCGCCCTCCGACACCGAGCACCTGGACGCCCCGCGGATCATGCACCGGGTACTGCTCGCGGGAGAGGTCCCGGTCGGGGTGGACGGGAGCGCGTCGAAGTCGGTGGCGGGGGAGCCGCTGGCTCAGCGCGACTGACCGGTCCGGCCGGGGGAGAAGACGGCGATGCCGTTGGGGACCGGGCGTTCCTGCTGGTGGTCCAGGCAGTTGCGGACCAGGAAGCGCCCGGTGGCCCGGTCGCGGGTGGCCAGGGTGGCGGACGCCCCGCCGTCCAGGTAGGAGGCCTCGGCGCAGCCCAGGGAGCCGAGCAGGCCGGCCAGTTCGCTGAGGGTGAGCCCGCTGGAGACGCCCTCGCGGCCGTCGGTGGACAGCAGCCGTAGGGTGCGGCCGCCGTCGGCGGTGCAGACGGCGCTGCGAGGTTCGGCGGTGACGCCGTCCAGGCCGGGGAGCGGCCGGTGGTTCCGGACCAGCGGGTAGGCGCCCAGGGCGAAGGCGAAGGGCACCGAACCGCTCGATTCGAGGCGGTAGTCGACCCCGACCGGGGTGCCGGGCGTCAGCCCGCGCAGGGCACGTGCGCCGGCCTCGCGGCCGAGCAGGACCGTGCTGCCGGGTGGGACCGGACCGGTGCCGGGGGTCGCCGAGGCCGTCTCGACCCGGCCCTGACGGATGGTCACCTCGTAGCTGTCGCCGGTGCAGGGGGCGGCCCGGTTCCGGTCGGTGCCGCAGCGGGCCCGGGCCCGGGAGACCGCGCCCCACCGCGAGGTGTACGCCCCGATCGAGTCCACAGGCAGGGCGTACTGGTTGAGCCCGGACAGTGCCAGGGTGCCGCCGGGGGTGAGGATCTGACCGCGCAGCACCAGTCGGCCCGTCCGGGCCCGGCCGTCCACGCCCACCCCGAAGACGTCCTCGTCGCTGTCGCCGGACGGCGCCGACCAGCCGAAACGCTGACCCTGGGGCACCGCGGCCTTCAGTGGCAGGCCGTCCAGGACCGAGGGACCGGAGGCGGAACCGGTCGCCGGGACGCCGGGGTGCTGCTCCTCGCTGATGTCGAAGAAGTCTCCGTTGACCGCGGCCACGGCCCCGGCGTCCCGCCCCATCCGGGAGACCGGTTCCCGGGCCGCCACCGCACCGGGGTACAGCAGACCGGCCGCCACCCCGCGACGGCCCAGATCCGCCGTCACCACGTGGACCCGGGCGGTGCCGTGCGAGGTGGGGACCGTGAACGCGGTATAGCCCACCCCCGGCGCCACCCGCTCCCGCACGACGGTGGAACCGGGAGCGGCCCCGTGCGCTGCGGGACCCGTCCCCAGGGCGGCCACGGCCAGAGCCAGTGCGGCGGTGGCGGATCTCATGCCCGCCACTATCCACGGCTCCGGCCGCGTCCGGGCGCAGGCACCAGCACCGACCGGTCCGTGAAGCCGCCCGTTCGCCCGGTCGGATGAATCACCGCGGCCCCCCGCCGTGCCGTCCCGGACGAGCGAGTTGCCTGACGCATTCTGCGGGCATGGCGAAGGAGCGTAGGGCTGCTTATCTGGTCAGACTTCTGACGTTCTGTCTGGTGATCGCAGGCGGAGCGCTCGCCCCGGTCCAGGTCAGCGCCGACGAGACCACCATGTCCCAGGACACCCTGCGGACCGGCTGGGACCAGGCCGAGCCCGGCCTCACGCCCGCGCAGGTGACCAGCTCGCAGTTCGGGCTGCAGTTCTCCACGGCGGTGGACGGGCAGGTCTACGCCCAGCCGCTGGTCGTCGGCGGCACCGTGGTCGCCGCGACCGAGAACGCCCGTGTCTACGGCATCGATGCCACCACCGGATCGGTCCACTGGAGCAAGTCCCTGGGCACCCCGTGGGCGGCGAGCAACATCGGTTGCGGTGACCTGGTCCCCAACTTCGGGGTGACCAGCACGCCCGTCTACGACCCCGCCACCAAGGCCGTCTACCTCACCAGCAAGGTCAACAGCCCGGACGGCAGCCACCCTGGCTACTTCCTGCACGCCCTCAACCCGACCACCGGAGCGGAGCGCAGCGGCTGGCCGGTGCGGATCCAGGGCGCGCCGACCAACGACCCGAGCCGCCCCTTCGACGCGTTCCACCAACTGCAGCGGCCGGGGCTGCTGCTGCTCGGCGGCAAGATCTACGCCGGCTTCGGCTCGCACTGCGACATCGGCCCGTACCGGGGCTTCGTGGCGAGTGTCGACACCGCCAGCCGTGCGGAGAAGCTCTGGGTCGACGAGAACTCCTCCACCAACGGCATGGGCGGCATCTGGCAGGGCGGCGGAGGCCTGGTCTCCGATGGGCCGGGCCGGATCCTGCTCGCCACCGGCAACGGCACGGGTCCGCCGGCCGGACCGGGCAACCGTCCGCCGGGCCAGCTCTCCGAGTCCGTGGTGCGGCTCGGCGTCAACAGCGACGGCTCGATGCACGCCCAGGACTTCTTCAGCCCGGCCAACGGGCCCAGCCTGGACCAGAACGACACCGACCTGGGCTCCGGCGGCCCGCTCGCCCTTCCCGCCGTCCCGTTCGGCGCCAGCACCGCCCACCCGCACCTGCTGGTCGAGGTCGGCAAGGACGGCCGGGTCTTCCTGCTCGACCGCGACCGCCTCGGCGGCCGCAAGCAGGGCCCCGGCGGCACCGACGCGATCCTCGGCGTCACCGGTCCGTTCCAGGGCGTCTGGGGTCACCCGGCCGCCTACGGCGGATCGGGCGGGCTCGTCTACTACACCGGCTCGCGCGGCCCGCTGCGCGCCCTCGCCTTCGGCCTGGACAGCAGCGGCAACCCGAAGCTGCACCCGGCCGGGACGAGTGCGGAGACCTTCGGCTACACCTCCGGCTCCCCGGTGGTGACCTCGGACGGCACCAAGACTGGCTCGGCCACCGTCTGGGTGGAGTACACCGATGGGGGCACCGGCGCCAACGGGCAGCTCCGCGCCTACGACGCCGCCCCGAGCGCGGGCAGGATGCGGCTGCTGTTCTCGGCCCCGATCGGCCACACCGCGAAGTTCACCGTCCCGGCCACCAGCGGTGGACGCGTCTACGTCGGCACCCGCGACGGCCGGCTGATGGCCTTCGGCTTCCCGGCCGGCGCCGCCCTGCACGGCAGCCCGGTAGCCTTCGGCGACGTGCCGGCCGGGAGCGGCTCGAAGTCCCTGAACCTCACCGTGACGGCCAGTCAGCCGGTCACTGTCACGGGCGTGACGACCACCCCGGGCGGGCCCTTCACCGCCGCCGCCTCCGGTCTGCCCAAGTCCCTGGCGGGCAAGGGGACCTACACCGTCCCCGTCACCTTCACCCCGTCTGCGGCAGGACCCGCCAGCGATGTGGTGACCTTCACCACCAACCTCGGCTCGTTCGGCTTCAGCCTCACCGGCTACGGCACCAGGCCGGGCCTCACCGCCTTCCCGAGCAGCCTCGACTTCGGCCAGGTGGCCACCAACACCACCCGGACCCTCGGGGTCAGCTTCACCAACACCGGCACCTCCCCGGAGACGGTCACTGCGACCAGCCCGCCCAGTGCCCCCTTCTCCGCCCCCGGACTGGCCGCCACCAACGGCGTCACGGTCCAGCCGAAGCAGTCGGTCACCGTCGACGTCGGCTACGCGCCGACGGCGGCCTCCGCCGGCGACACCGGCTCGCTCTCGGTGACCGGCCCCAACGGCACCGCGACGGTCGCGCTGACCGGCAGCGCCGTCACCGGTTCGCCGCATCTGACCATCACCCCGGCCGCCTCCGCCTACGGCTCCGTGCCGGTGGGCACCTCCAAGAACCTCATCTTCGACATCAGCAACACCGGCAACATCCCGCTGACCGTCACCAAGGCCGCACCGCCGGCCGCACCCTTCCTGACCAGCAACCCGATCAGCGAGGGCCAGGTCCTGGCCCCCGGTGAGACGGTCCACCAGGGCGTCACCTTCTCGCCCACCGCCACCGGAGACTTCACCGGCGTCTACCAGATCACCGGCAACGACGGACAGGGCCCGCAGAACGAGACCCTGACCGGCACCGGGACCGCCCCCGGCGGTCAGATCACCGTCCCCGACCCGACCGCGGGCGGCTGGCGGCTGAACGGGACGGCCCAGATCAGCGGCACCGACCTGGACCTGACGCAGGCTCAGAACAACCAGGCGGGTGCCGCGGTCTTCCCCGTCCCGGTGCTGACCGACGGGCTGCGCGCCTCCTTCACCTCGGTGATCGGCGGCGGCACCGGCGCCGACGGGATCACTTTCGCCTTCCTCGACCCGGCCAGGGCCACTCCGGCCTCCGTCGGCGGACCCGGCCGCGAGCTCGGCTTCGCCCCGCTGCCGGGCGTCGGCGTCGCGCTGGACACCTTCCAGGCGCCGACCAACCCGGGCAACAACTTCGTCGGCATCACCACCGGCGCCACCGCCAACGGCCTGACCTGGGCGGCCACCAGCACGGCCGTACCGAGCCTGCGCAGCGGTCCGCACCAGGTCACGGTGGCGGTGGTCAAGCAGACCGTCACGGTCGCGGTCGACGGAAAGCAGGTGCTGTCCAAGGCAGTGGCCTCGCTGCCGCCCACCGCCTACCTGGCCTTCACCGGCGGCACCGGCGGCCGCAACGACATCCACACCGTGCGCGGCACGACCATCACGGCCCGCTCCTACGCCGTCCCGCCGCCCGGCCCCAACGGGTGGGTCCGCAACGGCAGCGCCACCATGAGCGGCACCACCCTGGTCCTCACCCAGGCGAGCACCGGGCAGGCCGGATCGGCCTTCCAGTCCGCCCCGGTCCCCTCCGGCGGACTCTCGGCCGGCTTCACCGCCACCATCGGCGGCGGCACCGGCGGCGACGGACTCACCTTCGCGATGCTCGACGCGAGCAGGAGCGGGCCGAACGCACTGGGCGCCGGCGGCGCCGGCCTGGGCTGGCTCGGCCTGCCCGGCGTCGCCGTGGCGCTGGACACCGTCCAGAACACGAACAACCCGTCCAACAACTTCGCCGCCGTGACCGTCACCGCCAGCAACGGCCACCTGGTCTGGGCCTCGACCTCGACCGCCATCGCGAACCTGCGGGCCGGACCGGTCTCGGTCACCGTGAAGGTCTCCGGCGGCAAGGTGCTGGTCTCCGTCGGAGGCAAGCAGGTGATGAGCGTGGCGGTCCCGGTGCCGCCCAACGTCCTGGTCGGCTTCACCGGAGGGACCGGTGCCAGGACCGACAAGCACGCCGTCAGCGGCGTTACGATCACATACTGAGGGATCTGGAGCCCGTCATGCGCAGAATCGCCATCGCAGCACCGTTCCTGGTCGCGGCACTCACCCCCCTACTCGCGGGCGCCGCGCCCTGCGGCTCACGCAGCGCCGCCCCGGTCGCCACACCGACCCCCGGCTTCACCGTCGGGGTCATCGACACCGACACCCAGGGCCGCGTCTTCACCGATCCCGGCTTCAACGTCCTCTACCACGACGACGGCGACAACCCGGCCAAGGGAACGTTCGACTGCGTCGCCGCCTGCCTGAAGAAGTACCACCCGCTGCTGACCCACCCCGGGGCGACGCTCGCGCTGCCCCCGGGCGTCCCCGGGACCCTGGCCGCGGTGCTCCGACCGGATGGCGTCGGCGACCAGGTGACCGTCAACGGCTTCGCGGTCTACACCTTCACCGGCGACCAGGGCGGCGACACCAGCGGCCTCACCGCCACCTGGCACGCCGTCCCGGCACCGATCTGGCCGACGACGCCGCACTGATCAGCTGTTCACCAGGCGTCGAACGCGGAGTACGATCACTTCCGTGTCCAACGTCGCAGTCCGGCACGGCTTCTGAGAAGCGGGGACGGTCTGCCGTCGCCGCCGCGTACGCGCGGCCGTGCGAGGGCCGCGGCGGCAGTCCGATCCCGCTCTGGAGGACCGACGCCATGCACGTCGCGCGCACCCGCACCCACACCGCCTGGGACCGAAGCCTGCCCCCGGTGGCGGAACTGACGCCGGGACAGGAACTCGTCGTGGAGACCGCGGAGGCCAGCGGCGGTCAGCTCGACGCCGGCTCCGATCCGCAGGACCTGCTGGGTCTCGACTTCGGCCGGCTCAACCCGGTCACCGGACCCTTCGCCATCGCCTCGGCCCGGCCCGGCGACGCCGTGGTCGTGGACATCCTGGACATGAGCGTCGGCAGTTGGGGCTGGACCGCCTGCATTCCGGGATTCGGGCTGCTGGCGGACGACTTCACCGAGCCGCATCTGCGGATCTCCAAGATCACCGAAGGGTCCGTCGAGCTGATCCCCGGCCTGGAGATCCCGCTCGCGCCGATGCTCGGCACCGTCGGGGTCGCACCGCCGGAGCCGGGCCCGCACGGCATGATCCCGCCGCGGCGCTGGGGCGGGAACATGGACATCCGCCACCTCGGCCCCGGCGCCCGACTGATCCTCCCGGTCGGCGTGGACGGTGCGCTGCTCTCGCTGGGCGACGCCCATGCCGCGATGGGCGACGGCGAGGTCGCCGGAACCGGCATCGAGACGGACTCCACGGTGCGGATCCGGGTCGACCTGCTCCGCGACGCCGCCCCGCCCACGCCCGTCGTCGAGACCGACGCCCGCAGCCACCGCACCGGCCGGGCCCTGGCGACCACCGGCATCGGACCGGACCTGATGCAGGCCTCCCGGGACGCCGTCCGTGCCCTGCTCGACCAGATCGTCGCCCGCAGCGGCCTCTCCCCGGAGGACGCCTACCTGCTGGCCAGCGTCACCGCCGACCTCAAGATCTCCGAGATCGTCGACGCCCCGAACTGGGTGGTCACCGCCCACCTGCCGCTCGCCGTGCTCGACTGACCCGCTGCCGGCGGGTCGGGGTAGGCCGCCCGGGCGAGTCGGCGTTGCATGGCCATGCGCGAATATGCATAATATTCCTATGTCTAAGGTCCTCACTTCCCTTCCCATCGGCGAGCGCGTCGGCATCGCCTTCTCCGGTGGCCTCGACACCTCGGTCGCGGTCGCGTGGATGCGCGACAAGGGCGCCGTCCCGTGCAGCTACACCGCCGACATCGGCCAGTACGACGAGCCCGACATCGACTCGGTGCCCGACCGTGCGAAGTCCTACGGCGCCGAGATCGCACGCGTGGTGGACTGCCGCGCGGCGCTGGTCGAGGAGGGCCTGGCCGCCCTCAGCTGCGGGGCGTTCCACATCCGCTCGGGCGGGCGTGCCTACTTCAACACCACCCCGCTCGGCCGCGCCGTCACCGGCACCCTGCTGGTCCGGGCGATGCTCGGCGACGACGTGCAGATCTGGGGTGACGGCTCGACCTTCAAGGGCAACGACATCGAGCGGTTCTACCGCTACGGCCTGCTCGCCAATCCGCAGCTGCGGATCTACAAGCCCTGGCTGGACGCCGACTTCGTGACCGAGCTCGGCGGTCGCAAGGAGATGTCGGAGTGGCTGCTGGCCCACGACCTCCCCTACCGCGACAGCACCGAGAAGGCGTACTCCACCGACGCCAACATCTGGGGCGCCACCCACGAGGCGAAGACCCTGGAGCAGCTGGACACCGGGGTGGAGACGGTGGAGCCGATCATGGGCGTCCGGTTCTGGGACCCCTCGGTCGAGATCGCCGCCGAGGACGTGGCGATCGGCTTCGAGCAGGGCCGCCCGGTGACCATCAACGGCGAGGCGTTCGCCTCCCCGGTCGACCTGGTGATGGCGGCCAACGCGATCGGCGGCCGGCACGGCCTGGGCATGTCCGACCAGATCGAGAACCGGATCATCGAGGCCAAGAGCCGCGGCATCTACGAGGCGCCCGGCATGGCCCTGCTGCACGCGGCCTACGAGCGCCTGGTCAACGCGATCCACAACGAGGACACCGTCGCCCAGTACCACAACGAGGGACGGCGTCTCGGCCGGCTGATGTACGAGGGCCGCTGGCTGGACCCGCAGGCCCTGATGGTGCGTGAGTCGCTGCAGCGCTGGGTCGGCATGGCGGTCACCGGCGAGGTCACGCTGCGGCTGCGGCGCGGCGAGGACTACTCGATCCTGGACACCACCGGACCGGCGTTCAGCTACCACCCGGACAAGCTGTCCATGGAGCGCACCGAGGACGCGGCGTTCGGTCCGGTGGACCGGATCGGCCAGCTCACCATGCGCAACCTCGACATCGCCGACTCGCGCGCCAAGCTGGAGCAGTACGCCGGGCTCGGCCTGATCGGCTCCGCCAACCCGGCCGTCGGCGCCGCCCAGGCGGCCGCGACCGGCCTGATCGGCAGTATGGCGGAGGGCGGCGCCGAGGCCATCGCCCACGGCGGCGAGGTCTCCGGTGACGACGAGGCGCTGAACCGCGCCGCGATGGAGTCCGGCACGGACTGATCAGCGCGAGGGGAGGCTCCGGCCGGCCCGCACCGCCCAGGCGAAGACCGCCGCCGACACCAGGGCGACGGTGATCGAGTCATAGGGCGCGGCGAGGTGGCCGGAGCCCTTGAACGAGCCCAGCCAGGACAGCAGCGTCAGCACCAACAGGTACACCACCAGCCAGGCACCGCTGAGGAGTTCACTGCCGAGTGACTGCCCCGCGGTGTCCTCCGGCCGCAGCAGGAGGAAGAGCAGCAGTCCGATCAGCACCATCGGCAGCGCAAGGCGCAGATCGTGCCAGCCGGACCAGTACACGAACTCGCTGGCCACCACGAAGCTGATCGGCGCGATCCAGGCCAGCCCCGGCACCCAGCCGCGGAGCCGACCGTCAGGTCGGCCGCGGAAGACGGCGACCGCCACTGCGGAGGCGGCGTAGATGAGCAGATACATGTCTCCCATCACGCTGACGATCTGCTGCCAGCCGCTGAACGGCAGCAGGAAGACGACGATCACCGCCAGGTTGAGCAGCAGCGCCCGGTGCGGGATGCCGTGGTTCCCGCTCACCCGCATGAAGTACCGCGGCAGGGTGCCGTTCTTGGCCAGCGCGTAGGTGTGCCGGGCGTCGATGGCGACCCCGACGTAGGCCGAGCCGCCGGGCGAGACCACCGCGTCCACATAGAGCAGGCTGGACACCCACTGCAGATTGAGCACCAGCGCGAGCTGGCCGAACGGTGAGTCGAAGCTCACCCCCGACCAGCCGTGCCCGAGCAGCCGCTCGGGGACGGTGAACAGGAAGGCGAACTGCAGCGCCAGGTAGAGCACCAGGGCCAGTGCGATGCCTCCCAGCACGGAGCCGGGCATGGTGCGGCGGGGGTTGCGGGCCTCGCCGGAGAAGTCCAGCGGAGCCTGGAAGCCGTTGAGCGAGTAGACGATGCCGCCACTGGCCAGCGCGCTGAGCACCGCCGGGTAGCCGTAGGGTGCGAAACCGCCGTGGGCCGCGGCGGTCATCCGGCCGGAGTGGAAGCCGGAGGCGAAGAGCGCGATCACGGTGAGCACCGGGACGACGACCTTGAAGACCGACACCAGGTTGTTGAACCGGGCGAAGAGCTTGACCCCGAACCAGTTGAGCGCGGTGAGCACGATGCTCAGCCCCAGCGCCACGGCCAGACCCCGACCGGTGAGGCTGCCGCCGTGGTAGAGCCAGGGCAGGTAGTGGTCGGCGTAGCGCATGATCGCGCTGATCTCGGCGGCGGTCCCGCCCACGGACAGCAGCGTGGACCATCCGATCAGCGTCCCCACCAGCCGTCCGCTGGCGAACAGTGGCCAGCGCACCGTGCCGCCGCCCTCGGGCCGGGACACCCCGAGCTCCACCATCACCAGCGCGACCAGCATGCACAGCACCCCGGCCGCGAGCCAGGCCAGGATCGACGCCGGCCCGGCGGTCTGCGCCGCGTACATCGCGGCGAACAGCCACCCCGAGCCGATGATGTTGGAGAACCCGATCGCGGTCAGGCCCCAGAGACCCAGATCCCGCCGAAGCCTGCGCTCCTCGGCCTGCGCCTCCGATACGTCCTGACTCTCCGACACACATCCCTCGTTCCGTACGGCTCTGCTCCATCCGCAGCGAAGGATATGACCTCACGGTGACTCAGGCGCCGATCGCCGCACCCGATGCGCGCCCCGGTATCGGCAGATGCTGCAATGGCGTCATGTGCACTGCGGTGATCAGCTTTGACCCGGCCGCCTCGATCCCGGTCCTCCTGGCGGGTGTCCGCGACGAGTTCCACGACCGGAAGTCGCTTCCCCCAGGACACCACTGGCCGGACCGGCCGGAGCTCGTCGGCGGGCAGGACCTGCTGGCGGGCGGAACCTGGCTGGCCGTCGACCCGGGTGTGCCCCGGGCCGGCTGCGTGCTCAACGGCTTCGGGCGACCCGCACCGGAGGACGGGCGCCTCTCGCGCGGTGACCTCCCGTTGCGGTTCGCGGCGCACGGCGGGCTCGGTGAACTCGACCCGGCCCGCTACGACCCGTTCCATCTCATCTGCGCGACCCTCGACGAGGTGCGGCTCCTCAGCTGGGACGGCGAGGCGTTCGCCGACCGTGAGCTGGAACCCGGCCTGCACATGGTCACCAACCTCGGCCTGGCAGGCAGCACGGAGCCGTCGGCGGGGCCGGGCCCCGACCGGGACGCCATCCGAGCGAGGATCGCCCACTTCCTCCCGCGCCTGGCCGCAGCCCGCCGCCCGTCGCCGCAATCCGGCCCGACCGCGGCTGCCTGGGGCGACTGGCTCCCCCTGATCGACGGCGACGGCTTGGATCCCCGCGACCCGCGCGCCCTCGTCGTCCGCCAGGAAGTCGGCGGCCGCATCGCGGGGACAGTCTCCACCACGCTGGTCGCCCTGGGCCGTGACACCGTGCGCTACGACTTCACCGGCACACCCGGTGTGCCCGGAGGCTGGCGGACCGTCATGTCGGGGTCGCGCAGGGAATGAATCATGCTCTGCAGGATCCGGAACGCGCCTGACTGCTCGGTCTCGGTCATGCCGGCCAGCATTCTGACCTCGACGGAGCGGACCGCTGCGCTCGCCTTCTCCAGGCTCCGTCGGCCGCGAGGCGTGAGCCGCGCGGGGAGGACCTTCCCGACGGGCGCCTCCGCAGGCCTGGTCACGTAGCCGTCTCGTTCCAGGGTCTGGAGCAGCACATTCATCGACTGCCGGGTCACGAACGCGCCACGCGCGAGCTCGGAGTTCGACAAGCCCGGCCGTTGAGCCAGCAGTTCCAGGCAGGAGTAGTGCGTCACGGTCATCCCGAGCGGTCGCAGCACCTCCTCCATGGCTGCGCGCAGGGCGCTCGAAGCCTCCTTCAGCAGGTAGCCCAGTGATTTGTCCAGGTCGATGCCGACACCCTTTTGACTCATGTCAGTAGTCTGACATACCTTGGTCCGTGTCAGGAAGCTGACACGAAGAGAAGGAGTATCACCATGCCCGCCACCGGCCCCGACTTCATCTCCCTCCAGGCGCGCGACCTCGACGCCTCGCAGGCGTTCTACGAGCAGTACCTCGGCCTCGTCCGCTCGCAGGCCGGACCTCCGCACGCCGTCGTCTTCGAGACCAGGCCGATCGCGTTCGCACTCCGCGAGGTCGTTCCCGGCACCGATCTCGGATCCGTCGCCCAGCCCGGCATCGGTGCCGCGATCTGGCTCCACGCCACCGACGTCCAGGCCATCCACGATTCACTCGTCGCCGACGGTCACACCATCGTCTCCGCACCGATCGACGGCCCCTTCGGCCGGACCTTCACCTTCGCCGACCCCGACGGCTACCAGGTCACGCTCCACGACCGCGCCTGATCATCGGCTGACGTTCTTATATTCCTCGTGGCCCTTGAATGGCCCCGGCACATCCGGCGTGAGTCGGGCGGGCGTTCGGGGCCCGCCTTGGCGGCGGGCCCCGAACAGGAGCCGGGGTTCTGTCAGTTGACGGTGAAGTAGTAGTCGTAGGGTGCCAGCTGGATCCCGGACTTGGTGGTCGCGTAGACCTCCAGGTCGTACCAGCCGCTTGCGGTCGGCGTCCAGGAGATCTGGGCGCTCTTCGCCTTGCCGCGTGCCTTGACCGTGGTGGTCGGGCCGTAGTTGAAGGAGTAGGTGTAACTGACCACGCCGGTCAGCTTCGGGGCGAACGTGAACGTGCCGGTCACCCCGACCCCGCCGCTGGACCCGTTCTCGGTGTAGACGGTCGACGTCACCGTGGGACTGGTGTCGAGGTAGCCGGTGCTCCAGTCGTTCGCCTGGCTGACCCAGCCGTTCGCGCTGGTGGAGGTGACCGACAGGGTGTCCCCGTAGATGCCCGTCAGCGCCAGCTTCAGCTTGGCGGTGCCGTCGCGCGAGGCTTTGACGGTGGTCGTCGTCTGCCCCTGCCAGGCCAGGTCGACGACGGTGTAGCTGACCACCGGGCTCGCTGCCTGCATCCCCGGGTTCGGGGTGAGCTTGAACTCGGTCGGTTTCCCGAACTGCTTCGGGTGTGTGACCTGAGTGACCGTCGGCCCGTCCTGCTTGAGCCAGATGCTGTAGGTCGTCGGCGCGGACTGGTTGAACGACCGGTCCAGACTGGCCACCGTGACGATGAGGTAGCCGGAGTCATGCGGCGGGATCAGGCTCACCGTGGCCGATCCGCCCAGGGTGTCCGCCTTGGCCCGGTGCTTGGTGTCGCTGTAGGGATCCGGGTACTGCGGGATGCCGCGGTCGCCGATCGTGGCGACGGGGACGGGGAAGTCCGTTCCGGTCCATGAGAACTCATAGCCGCGGACGTCGCTCACGCCGTTGGCTCCAAAGGTGAGCTGGATCGGCGCACCGGCCTGGTCCGACTGCCCCGTGGGGTAGTTGGCGGAGGTGATCGTCGGCGCCGCGGTCGGAGCGGTGTCGTCGTCGGTCACGTAGCACGGGGCCGACCAGCCCGAGGCTGCGCCGGTCGCGTCGACGGTTCGCGCCTGCCAGGCGTAGGTCTGACCGTCGACCAGGGAGCTGGAGCTGAGGTTGGCCGTGGCCTCGTAGCTCTGGCTGGCGTAGCTGTTGGTGGCTGTGAAAATCTGCGTCGGGTCCGCCAGCGGCCAGGCCTGGAACTCCTCTCTGAGTCCGGTGGCGGCGGCATCGGTGTCACCTGCGATGCCCTCGACGACGAGCCCGCCGCGTCCGGCGAGATAGAGAGGTGCGCTCGGATCGGTGGAGCAAGCCTGGTAGGCGTTGAAGAGCTGAGTCGGCGTGGTCGGCGTACCTGCGGCTGCGACGGCCGGTGCGGCCGAGATGAGCGCCAGGCCGACGGCCGCGGCGGAAAAGAGGGCAACGCGCGTACGCGTTACCGGAGATATGGACACGTGTGAATTCCCCCTGACAGACCTCGCCCACGGCGCCCAGGCCGGAAGCCGCGCGGCGTGCGGTGGGAATGCTACTGGAGGCCATCCGCAATCAGACAGGGATGTGCAGCGTCATGGACGGATCCCCATAACCGATGCCTATCACGGAAGTTCTTGGACAGTCAGGACGAACCCGACGAACAATGGACCCCATGGAACTGGGTGTGTTCGGACTGAATGCCAAGGCGACACTGGGGCCGGCCGAGACGGCTCGGTTGGCCCGGCGGGCTGAGGAGTTGGGGTACCGCTCCTGGTGGGTGGGGGAGCATGTGGTGCTGCCCAGCCCGCGGGTGGCCGACTCGCCGATGGCGCCCACCGATCCGATTCTCGACCCGCTGGTGCATCTGGCCTATGTGGCCGCGCTGACGGAGCGGATGGACTTGGGCACCGGGATTCTCATCCTGCCGCAGCGCAATCCGGTGGTGCTGGCCAAGCAGGTCGCCAGTCTGGACGTGCTGTCCGGGGGCCGGGTTCTTCTCGGCGTCGCGCCGGGCTACCTCGAACCGGAAATGGCCGCGGTGGGCGTGCGGCTCTCCGAGCGTGGCGGCCGCACCGACGAGTATCTGGACGCGATGCGGCAGTTGTGGACCGAGCCGGAACCGGCATACCACGGCCGGTATGTGAACTTTGAAGGCGTGGACGCGCATCCGCGCCCGGTGCGGCCGGACGGCCCGCGGATCGTGATCGGCGGGCACAGTCCGGCCGCGTACCGGCGGGCGGTCCTCAAGGGGCATGGCTGGATCGGCGGCGGCAGCTCCCCGGAGGACCTGGTCACCCACCTCGACGAGCTGCGCAAGGCCGCGGACGAGGTGTCCCGGCCGGCGCAACTGGGCCGGTTGGAGATCAACTTCATGCAGATGGATCCGGTCGAGGTGGACGCGGACAGCGCGCGTCGTTACGCGGAACTCGGCGTGGATCGGCTGCTGGTCTACCCGCTGCCGCTGGAGGACCCGGACGAGGTGGACGCGTTCCTGGAGAAGCACGCCGACCTCCCCCGCTGACCGGGGGAGATCGGCGCCGACTCAGTACGCGCTCCGGTGGTGCCCGCCGCGGCGGTCCGCGAGTCGCCGGACCGTGGCGATCAGGGTGTCGACCTCCTCGTGCGTGTTGTAGAAGGCGAACGACGGCCGGACGGTGGCCTCCAGGCCGTAGCGGCGCAGGATCGGCTGTGCGCAGTGGTGGCCCGAACGCACGGCGATGCCCTCCTCGTTGAGCGCGGTGCCCACCTCGCTCGGCTCGTAGCCGTCCAGGACGAACGACACGATGCTCGCCTTGTTCGGGGCCGTGCCGATCAACCGGAGCCCGGGTACCCGGCGCAGACCTTCGGTGGCATGCTCGACCAGGGTGTGTTCGTAGGCGGCGATGTTCGGCAGGCCGATGCGGCTGACGTAGTCGATGGCCGCGGCCAGCCCCACCGCGTCGGCGATGTTGCCGGTGCCGGCCTCGAAGCGACCCGGCGGCGGCTGGTAGCTGGACCGCTCGAAGGTGACGTCGGTGATCATGTTGCCGCCGCCCTCCCACGGGGGCATGGACTCCAGGACCTCCCGTTTGGCGTAGAGCACGCCGATCCCGGTCGGTCCGAACAGCTTGTGCCCGGAGAAGACCAGGAAGTCCGCGTCCAGCGCCGTGACATCGATCGGCAGGTGCGGGACCGACTGCGCCGCGTCGACCAGGACGCGTGCCCCGGCCCGGTGCCCGATCTGGATGATCTGCTCGACGGGCACGACGGTGCCCAGGGCGTTGGACAGCTGGGTGACCGCGACCAGCTTGGTGCGCTCGGACAGCAGCGCGGTGTACTCGTCGAGCAGCAGTTGCCCGTCGTCGTCGACCGGGATCACCTTGATCACCGCACCGGTCTGCTCCGCCAGCATCTGCCAGGGCACGATGTTGGCGTGGTGCTCCAGGTGGGAGACCACGATCTCGTCGCCCGCGCGGAGGTTCCGGGGTCCCCAGGCCTTGGCCACCAGGTTGATCGCCTCGGTGGTGCCCCGGACGAAGACGATCTCCTCGGCGGAGCCCGCCCCGATGAACCGGGCGACGGTCTTCCGGGCACCCTCGTAGGCGTCCGTCGCCCGGGCGGCCAGCTCGTGCGCCGCCCGGTGGATGTTGGAGTTCTCCCGCGAGTAGAACTCGACCAGCCGGTCGATCACCGCGCGCGGCTTCTGTGTGGTCGCGGCGTTGTCCAGCCAGATCAGCGGACGGCCGTTGACCAGCTCGGACAGGATCGGGAAATCCCGGCGGACGGCGTGTACGTCGAACGCCGGGTGCGGGTCGATCGGCAGCCCGGCGGGTACGGCGGGCGCCCCGGAGGTCCCCGGTTCCTCGACGAAGTAGAACGGCACGGTCGTGGCTGCCGGTGGCGCGGGATCGCCGAGGGGTGGCAGCCCCAGGAGCCCGAAGCCGGGCAGCTCCGGCGGCTCCGCGGGGAACCCGGGTGCCTCGGCGAGGAAGTAGAACTGCCCGGGGATCGAGGGTTGAGCGGGCGCGGACAACGGCGCGGCGGAGAACGGTGCGGCTGGCGTCGGTGCAGCCGCCGGTGGTGCGGGGGTCACCGGCAGGGTCGGCAGCTCCGCGATGGGTCCGCCGACGCCGGGCGCGCTCGCGGCGTAGCTCGCCGGGGCGCTGGTCGGTGGTGGCCCGGCGGGCGGGCTCATCCCGGCCATCGGCGCCGGAGGCGGCGGGTCCGCGGCCGGCAGCCCGGTCGGCGTCGGCCATTCCGACGGGCCGTCACCGACCTGAGCCTCCGGCCCCGTCGGCTGTCCGGGGAGGGCCCGGAAGAACTCCCCGGCCAGCCGACTCAGCGTCATCTCGTCCGGCAGCCAGGCCGGGGCGGCCTCGTTACCGGTAGCTGGGGGCGTAGTCATGGATCTTGTCCACCTCGACGTCGTCGAGCACGGCGAGCGCGTCCTCGGTGAGCACCGCCAGCGAGCAGTACAGGGAGATCAGGTAGGAAGCGATGGCGCTCCGGTCGATCTGCATGAAGCGCACCGACAGCCCCATCCCCTGCTCTCCCGAGAGCCCGGGCTGGAACAGCCCGACCACGCCCTGGCGCGACTCGCCGGTGCGCAGCAGCAGGAACTTGGTTTTGCCGTTGACCAGCGGGACCTTGTCCGACGGGATGATCGGCAGACCGCGCCAGGTGATGAACTGCGAGCCGAACATGCTCACCGTCGCCGGCGGTACACCACGCCGGGTGCACTCCCGGCCGAACGCGGCGATCCCCTCCGGATGGGTCAGGAAGAAGGCCGGCTGCTTCCACACCTTGGTGATGAGGGCGTCCAGGTCGTCCGGCGTCGGAGGCCCCGCCAGCGTGGAGATCCGCTGGGTGGCCGCCACACTGCTCAGCATCCCGTACTCCGGGCTGTTGATCAGCTCGCCCTCCTGATGCTCCTTCACCGCCTCGATGGTCAGCCGCAGTTGCTGTGCCGTCTGGTTGTGCGGGCTCGAGTACAGGTCGGAGATCCGGGTGTGCAGGTCCAGGACCGTCTGGACGGCCTTGAGCCGGTACTCCCGGGGCTCCTGCGAGTAGTCGACGAAGGTGTCGGGCAGCGGCGACTCGTCGTTGGTGTCGCACTCGATGCGCACCGACTCGGGGTGAACGACCTTGTTCACCCGGTAGATGCCCGCCTCGACCGGGACCCAGGACATCAGGTGCACCAGCCAGCGAGGCGTGATGGAGGCCATCTGCGGGACGGTCTTGGTGGCGTTCGCCAGGGTTCGCGCCGCGCTGTCGCTCACCGACATGGATTGCGACGGTGGATTCACAGCCGTGGTCATTCAACCTCACCTCTTCGGGTCGAACTCTCTCGCACCAACTTTCGCACCACCCTCGCAGTGTCCCCGGTAGCGGTCCAATGCGTGTTTTCGAGGCTGTCATCGACGCGGGCTATGATTCGCGAATGATCGACTTGAGTCGGCTGCGCGTGCTGGTGGCCGTCGCCCGTGAAGGTTCGATCACGGCGGCCGCCGAGGCCCTGCACTACGCCCAGCCGTCAGTGAGCCATCAGATCGCCAAACTTGAGGCCGAGGTCGGCGTACCGCTGCTGCAGCGGATGGGGCGCGGCATTCGGCTCACCGAGGCCGGCCGGCTGCTGGTGGACCGGGCCGAGTCGATCCTGGCACAGGTCGAGTCGGTCCACGCCGAACTGGACGAGCTGGCCGGGCTGAACACCGGCCGGGTCCGCCTGGCCGCCTTTCCCTCGGCGCTGGCCACCCTGGTTCCGCTCGCGGCCGCCCGCGTCTCCGCCACGTACCCCGGCATCGAGTTCACCCTGGTCGAGGCCGAGCCGCCGGAGGCGCTCAGCGCCCTGCGCAACAACGACGTCGACGTGGCGCTCATCTTCGAGCACGGCGACCCGCCCCAGCGCGATCGCCGGGACACCACCATGACACTGCTTCTTGACGAACCGTTGTACGTGGTCACACCGGCGGACCGGTCCTGGGAGGGACCCCGGGCGGAGCTGGCCACCTACGCCGGGACCCGCTGGATAGCCGGGTGCGAACGCTGCCGCGAGCATCTGGTCGCGGCCTGCGGGCGGGCCGGGTTCTCGCCCATCGTCGAGTTCGAGACCGACGACTACGTCGCCGTCCAGGCGCTGGTCGCGGCCGGGCTGGGGGTGAGCCTGCTGCCCGGGCTCACCCTCCTCGCCAACCGGCACCCCGGGGTCAGGCTCGACCGGATCGCCGGCATGCGCCGACACGTCGTGGCCGCCGTGTACGGGAAGCCGCCCGCCTCCCAGCCTGCGCAGGCGCTCCTCGACGCGCTCACCGCGACCGTCTCCGAACCCGAATGGCCGTCCTGACGGCCCGTGCGGTGGGGTGCGATGGGGTCACTCGTCCGCGTGGTTCAGCCACCAGGCGCTGACCGCGGCGGTGGCGATCCTGACGTTGTGCATCCGCAGCCACCGCCCTCCGGTGTAGCAGGAGGCGGTGGCGAAGTGCAGGTAGTCGCTGGCGTCGGCGGCCGTGTCGCGCAGGTTGTCGTCCTGGGAAGGGGTGTCGGCCTGTGCGGCGGCCCAGACGGCGGGGCTGACCAGGCGGCCCTGCCAGATCAGGCCGTCGGCGGCGAGGTGGATGACGGCGCCTTGGTCCTCGCCCCGATGGGCGGCGGCGTGGGACAGGTTCTGGAGGATGGGATCGGTCATGGTTCCAGATTCGGCCCGGCCGGCGGGCGCCGCATCCCGACTGCTGCTACGGACTGTTCCGTAGGTGCAGAGCCCTCAGACGGAGTACTGGTAGGCCGAATAGGTCAGGTAGCCCGCGTCCTCGCCCTGGTAGTAGGTGGCCTCCTCGGCCGGGGCGATCGGCAGTCCCCGGCGCAGCCGCTCGACCAGGTCGGGGTTGGCCAGGAAGGCGCGGCCGAAGCTGATCAGGTCGGCGCCGAGCCCGAGCCAGCGGTCGGCGTCGTCCCGGTCCGTCTGCTTGGGTCCCAGGGGCAGCACCGGGTTCATGATCAGGGTGCCGGGCCAGGCTCGGCGCAGGGCGAGCAGGATGGACTCGTCGGCGGTGGCTTCGAGGTGGACGTAGGCCAGGTCGAGCGGGGCCAGTTCGGTCAGCAGCGCGGTGTAGAGCTCGCGGACGTCGCTCTCCCGGACTCCCCAGAACTCGGCGCCGGGGGAGAGCCGGATGCCGGTCCTGGCCGCGCCGACGGCCTCGACGGTGGCGGTGACGGCCTCGACGGCGAACCTGATCCGGTTGGCAATCGTGCCGCCGTATCGGTCGCCGCGCAGGTTGGCATTGGTGGAGAGGAACTGCGAGATCAGGTAGCCGTTGGCGCCGTGCAGTTCCACGCCGTCGAAGCCGGCGTCGACGGCGAGCCGGGCGGCCTGGGCGTAGGACAGCGCGTGCTCGGGCACCTCGGCGGTCTCCAGGGCGCGCGGGGTGGGGGCGGGCTGGGGCCCGCTGGGCGTGAAGACGTCGCCGGCGGCGGGAACGGCCGAGGGGCCGACCGGCTGCCGGCCGATGGTCTCCGGGTGCGAGACCCGGCCGCCGTGCATCAGCTGGGCGAAGATCCGGCCGCCGTTGGCGTGGACGGCCTCGGTCACCTGGCGCCAGGAGGCTGCCTGCTCGTCGGTGTGCAGTCCCGGCGTACCCGGGTTGGACTGCCCGATCGCGCTAGGCTGCACCCCCTCGCTCACGATCAGTCCGGCCGTGGCCCGCTGGGCGTAGTAGGCCGCCATCGACGGTGTGGCCAGACCGCCGGCGGCGGCCCTGACCCGGGTCATCGGGGCCATGACCATGCGATTGGGCAGCGACAGGGCGCCGAGCCGATAGCCGGTGAAAAGGGTTGTCATGACTGCTCCTCAGCGATGCGCAGCACCCGGACATCGGGTACAGCGGCTACGCTAAAACCTCACATCCATGTCAGAGGCAAGTCCTGTGACGCAGGACACGGTGAGGAGGACTGCATGCGTATCGGGGAGCTCGCGACACGGACCGGAGTCAGCGTCAGGTCCTTGCGCTACTACGAGGAGCAGGGCCTTCTCGTCAGCGTCCGCAGCGCGAGCGGGCAGCGGCACTACTCGGAGAGCGAGGTCGAGCGGGTCGCGTTCGTCCAGCGGTTCTACGCCGCGGGCCTGTCCAGCCGCACCATCGCCGCGCTGCTGCCCTGCGTCGACGAGCCCAGCGAGGGGAACTTCGACGCCGCGCTGGCGCGGATGGCCCAGGAACGCGACCGGCTCTCCGCCCACATCCTCGACCTCGTCCAGACCCGGGACGCCCTCGACGCCCTGATCGCCACAGCCCAGGCACACCGGTCTCAAACCGTGAGATGAGCGGCGGCCTCACGGATACTCGGCAGCTACGAACAGCGACCGGAATTGCCGACCGTGCCCCTCGGGACGCAGGATGGCCGCACCAAGCCGCCCCCGCTAGGAGACGACACTCGATGGACAGGCCACTGCTGAACCGCAGGCTGGACGGGCTGGGCAACACGATCTTCGCGGAGATGTCGGCGCTGGCCACCGCGACCGGGGCGATCAACCTCGGGCAGGGCTTCCCCGACACCGACGGTCCGGCCGAGATCGCCGAGGCCGCGGTCCGGGCGATCCGCGAGGGACGCGGCAACCAGTACCCGCCCGGCCCCGGCATCCCCGAGCTGCGCGCGGCGATCGCCGAGCACCAGCAGCGGTTCTACGGCCTCTCGTACGACCCGGACGGCGAGGTGCTGGTCACCGCCGGCGCGACCGAGGCCATCGCTGCGGCGATGCTGGCGCTGCTCGAACCGGGGGACGAGGTCATCGCCTTTGAGCCGTTCTACGACTCCTACGCCGCGTGCATCGCCATGGCCGGCGCGACCCGCGTCCCGCTGACCCTGCGCGCGCCGGACTTCCGCCCCGACCTCGACGCCCTGCGCGCCGCGGTCACCCCGCGCACCCGGCTGCTGCTGCTCAACTCCCCGCACAACCCCACCGGCATGGTGCTCACCCTGGACGAGCTGGCCGCCATCGCCGAACTCGCCTGCGAGCGCCACCTGTTGGTCGTCACCGACGAGGTCTACGAGCACCTGGTCTTCGAGGGGGCACACCACCCCATCGCCGCACTCCCCGGCATGCGCGAGCGCACCGTCTCCATCTCCTCGTCCGGCAAGACCTTCTCCTTCACGGGATGGAAGGTCGGCTGGGTGACGGCCAACGCGGCACTGGTCGCTGCGGTACGCACGGCGAAGCAGTACCTGACCTATGTGAGCGCCGGCCCGTTCCAGTACGCCATCGCCGAGGCCCTCCGCCTCCCCGACAGCTACTTCGCCGACTTCCGCGCCGACCTGAACCGCAAGCGCGGCCTCCTCGCCGACGGCCTGCGCACCGCCGGCTTCCAGGTCTACGACCCGCAGGGCACCTACTTCATCACCACCGACATCGCCCCCTTCGGCGAAAAGGACGCCTACGCCTTCTGCCGCGCCCTCCCCGAACGCTGCGGCGTCGTCGCCGTCCCCAACTCCGTCTTCTACGACGACCCGGACGCAGGCCGCAGCCAGGTCCGCTTCACCTTCTGCAAGCGCACGGAAGTGCTCGACGCAGCCGTGAAGGGACTGACGGAAGGCCTCGCCGACCTGCGGCAACGCTAGGCGCCCCTGCCGCTACGCGGCTCGCCGTTCGCGGACTTCGAGCACCGGGGTTGACCGAGACCGATGCCATCTCCGCCCAGCCTGCTGTATCGTCAGACGGCTCCGAGATCTACCCGGCTGACGCGGCCGCGGTGTCGGGAATGTGGACGTGCTGCGTGAGGAACAGGGCTGCACGGTCGAGTGCCTGGTCGGCCTCGTCGAGAACGCCGGCGAACGACTGGAACACGTGCGGCACGTCGGCGCGGATGTCCAGGATGACGTCCACTCCGGCTGCCCTTGCTCGCGCGGCCAGGCGTGTGGAGTCGTCCAGCAGGATCTCGTTGGTGCCCACCTGGATGAGCATCGGGGGAAAGCCGGTCAGGTCGGCGAGGACGGCCGGGCTGAGCATGGGCTGGCGCGGGTCGTGCCCGGCGAGGTACATGGATCCCGTGTGCTCAACGGACTTGCGGGTGAGGATCGGGTCGATGCCTTCCTTGGTGTCCATGCTCTCGCCCGTGCGGGTGGCGTCGAGGCCTGGGGAGAACGTCACGATGGCGGCGGGCATCGGGAGGCCCGCGTCGCGGGCGGCCAGGCAGGTCGTGACGGTGAGGCCGCCACCGGCCGAGTCCCCGGCGAACGCGATGGTCGAAGGGGAGTGACCGCTGTCGAGCAGAGCGCGGTAGGCGCTCAGCGTGTCTTCGATCGCGGCCGGGAACGGGTGCTCGGGGGCAAGTCGGTAGTCCACCGAGTACGCCTCGAAGCCGGTCCCGGCAACGAGGTGTCCGGTCAGCGACAGCACGCTTTCGGGGGAGCCGTACACCCAGCCGCCACCGTGGAAGTACAGGATCGTCCCGGCGCGCGGCCCGTTGTCCGGCTCGACATGCAGTGCGGGACGGTTGCCGAGCGTTGTGTGCGCGGTGCGGATGCTGTCGGGCACGATCATCCGGGCCATCAGCGCCTTGAATCCGGCTCGGATCGCCTCGACCGACCGGGGGCCCTCAGGTCGCGGCTGCCGCAGCATTGCGTCGACCTGCGCGCGCTGTTCCTTGCTCATCCTTCTTCTCCTGCCGTAAGTATCTTCCGCTGCACTATATGCCTAGGCATCTAATGTAGACTATATGCCGTGGCATCCAAAGCAAGCGGTGAGACGGTCGACCTTCCGGGCTTCTTCGCAGACCTGGTCCGATGCGAGACGCGTCTGTACAACGCCCTCAATGACCGTCTCCGTGAGCGGCACGGGATCGTCACCTCGCAGTTCGAGGCCCTGCGCTACCTGCGCGACCACCCAGGGTCCCGCGTGGCGGACCTTGCCGCCGAATTCGCCATCGGCATCGGGGCGACCAGCAAGACCATCGACCGTCTGGAAAAGCAGGGATGGGCCCGCCGGCAGCCGAATCCATCCGATCGTCGGTCCTCACTGCTGGCCCTGACCGACGACGGCCTGCAACTGGTCGATGCGGCAGAAGGGACCTTTACCGAGCGGTTGGCCGAGCTGACCGCAGATGCGCTCACGGCCTCCCCCCTGACTGCCGCCGCACAGGCCCTCTCGCAGCTCCGCTCCGCCCTGGAGCGTGACCAGATCGGCACGCCCACAGGCTGATGCGCTTGCGCGACCCGGGGGCAACGGCCAGGCATGGGCAGCCTCGGCCCACTGTGGTCTGGCCGGGGAGCTTCCGGCTCCAGTCCTGCGGGAAGTGCGCGTCGTGATCGCTCATGCACCGGGCTGGTGCGTCCGTAGTCGTCCCAGCTATCGCGTTCCTCCGGTCTCGTCGTCGATCCCCACGTAGGGTGCGTCCAGAGGGTCTCCAAGTCGGGTGTCATGACCGGATCTTGGAGGACCTCGCCACCTCCGCACACTCGACGCCCGGCCCGTCGCTCGAAAGAGCTCAGCCGCGAGCTGACCGGAAGGAGCCCAACAGCTGTGCCGGACACAACCTCGGCCGGCCTCGGCCCTCGTGAGGTCCTGGCCCGCTATCAACGTGCGATGCTCGACAAGTCCGCAGACGACCTGGCCGATCTGTACGCCGTCGACGCCGTCCACGAGTTTCCGTTCCTCTTCCCTGGCATGCCCGAGCGTTATCAGGGACGCGAAGAGGTCCGCGCGGGCTACCGCGCAGCTTGGGGCGCAAGCCCGGCGCAGCCGGAGGAGATCCGCGAAGTCGTCGTGCACGGGAGCACCGACCCCGAGGTGATCACGGTAGAGCAGCTCGTCACCGGCACCGTGACCACAACCGGTCGGCCCTTCAGCTTTCCCGGGCTCCTGGTGATCCGGGTCCGCAACGGCCTGATCGTGCACGTCCGCGACTACATGGACGGACTCGGCGTGGCCCACGCCATGGACCGACGGGACGCCGTGGTCGCCAGCCTCAGCAAGCGCCACTGAAGCCGGACTCCGCACTCAGCCGTCCAAGAGGACGGTCTGAACCGATTTACCCGATTCGACCGCTGGCTTGGGCCAGGTGGGCTGGTGGCGCGGAGTGACGGATTAGCCCGGGCGGTGCCGGGCGCACGAGGTCGATCCTAAGTGGTCGGCGCCCGAAGTCCTTCGGGGGTTGACTCCGGAGCCGGTCGTGGGTGTGGTCGCTGTCAGGTGTCGAGGGCGGTGAGGTGGAGCTGGCCGGCGCAGTCGAGGGCGTCCTCGGGGGTGCCGGCGAAGCCGCCGGTGGGCAGGATGGAGTCCTCGTAGCGGTCGGAGCTGGCGTAGTACGGGGCGAAGCCCCAGTCGCTGGCTGAGCCCGTATAGCGCAGGCGCATGAGCTTGAGGATCTCGCCGTCGGCGAGTTCCCCGTCGATGTAGGCGAAGGCGCCCCGATGGCGAATGTGCAGGTCCGTCAGTTGCGGCCAGACGGTGCGGGCATGGGCGGCCAGGCGCTGGGCGAGCGAGTCCTTGGTGGACTGCGGCGGCGTGGTGGACATGGCGGCCATCCTGCCCGACCGACGCGCGAGCGGATGCGGCAGGCTGCCACCATCCTGATCCACTTCTGCCGATCGGCCTGCCTTCCATGCCCGTTGCCGCCGCCCGCCCGATATCCCTGACCGCCGCCGAACGGCACCGGCTGAAGAAGGCGGCCTACGGCCACAAGACCCCGCACCAGAACCGGTTACGGGCGCAGATCGTGCTGCACGCCGCCCGCGGGCGGGGCAACGCGCGTATCGCCCGTGAGACAGGAGTGCACGTGGACACCGTGCGCACCTGGCGGGTCCGCTTCGCCGACGGCGGCATGTCCGCCCTGGCCGACCGCAAGCGCTCAGGCCGCCCGCGGCGCTTCACCCCCGTGCAGATCGCCGAGGTCAAGGCGCTGGCCTGCCAACTGCCCGCCGAGACCGGCACCCCGCTGTCCCGCTGGTCGTGCCCGGAACTGGCCCGCGAGGTCGTCGCCCGCCACATCGCCGGCTCGATCTCCGCCTCCACGGTGCGACGCTGGCTCAAGGAGGACGCGCTCAAGCCCTGGCAGTACCGGTCCTGGATCTTCATCCGCGACCCGGACTTCCGGCCCAGGGCCGCCCGCGTCATGGACCTGTACGCCCGCACCTTCGACGGCGTCCCACTGGGCCAGGACGAGTACGTGATCTCCAGCGACGAGAAGACCTCCATACAGGCCCGCTGCCGCTGCCACCCCACCCTGGCACCCGGGCAGGCCCGGGCGATGCGGGTCAACCACGAGTACCGGCGCGGCGGCGCGTTGGCCTACCTGGCCGCCTACGACGTCCACCGCGCCCGCGTCTTCGGCCGCTGCGAGCCAACCACCGGCATCGTGCCCTTCATGAACCTGGTCACCCAGGTCATGACCACCGAGCCCTACGCCAACGCGAAACGTGTCTTCTGGATCGTCGACAACGGCTCCTCCCACCGCGGCAAGAAGGCCGCCGACCGGCTGACCAAGGCGTTTCCCAACGCCGTCATGATCCACACTCCCGTCCACGCCTCCTGGGTGAACCAAGTGGAGATCTTCTTCTCCGTCGTCCAACGCAATGTCGTGGCACCCAACGACTTCACGGACCTCGACCAGGTCCGAGACCGGCTCCGAGCCTTCGAAGACCGCTACAACGCCACGGCACAGCCGTTCCAGTGGAAGTTCACCACCTCCGACCTGGACGATCTGCTGGCCCGGCTCGACCGACACACACTCGACCGACAGGAAGAATCCTCCGTCGCACTGGCAGCGTGATCAACCCCCGAAGGACTTCGGGCGCCGACCACTAAGCTGACGGTCGTGCGGGTACTGGGTATGAGCAGTGAGGACGAGATGGTCGCCTGCTTCTTGAGCGGCGAGCTGTCCAGCTGGAGGTTCGGCCAGAACCTCCGGTCCCACCTGGCGGCAGCCGGGCAGACCGAGCAGTTGCTGACGCATCCGAACCTCTCCGACACTGGAGCGAACTTCGCACGTCGCGCTCTGCTCGCTGCAACTCGCGGGTACGGCGAGAACCGCGACTTGTTCGAGAACTTCCCCACTCAAGTCACGTGGAGCAGGGCACTCCTGTCCGCCGCCGAGGCGGCCGGCGTGCGCTACCTCGACTATTCCTACTGGGTCGAACTGTCGGGTGGCAGCCGCCGGCCGACCGACGCGGCCGCACGCATCAAGGCAGGTCTACGGGCGTTCGAGGTTCCCAACGAACCGTTCCTCGACGCAGCCCACGCGCTCATCAGGGGCGAGCGGTTTCCTCCGCTCATCCTCGTCGGCGAGAGTCAGGAGAACCCAGTCTGCCTTGAGGGCCACCTGCGCCTGACCGCCCACGCCCTCGTTGGCTTCGAGACCGACATCGAGTGCCTGATCGGCACCGCGCCGACCATGGGACGCTGGGCGCAGTAGTCGCAGCAAGCTCTCGGCACCCCAAATAAACCTTAGAGTACGCTCTGAGAGACTTGCCCGATTCGGCTGTTGACCCGGGTCAGGAGGACTGGTGGGCCGGGGAGTCCGGGTGGGGTCGCATCAGCACCAGGTCCTCGCCCCAGGCGTCCAGCACCGCCGCGTGGCCGGCGGCCCGGGCAGCCGCCTCAACTTGGGCGAAGAGCCGCTGCTGCGGCGCCACTTCGCCGGTCGCGGTGATCCGGGCGACGGTGTCCAGCAGCGCGGCGCTCTCCCAGCCGGGCAGCGGGAACCGGTCCAGCTCCCAGACCAGGTACTTGTTGTAGGGGCGCAGCCGGCGGTCCAGGGCGAAGAGCAGGTCGACCAGGGATCCGACACTGGCGGCCGCGTCGAGGTGGCCGGCGAGCGGGTTGCCATCACGGTGGTTCTTGACCGAGCGGTACGGCGAGTTGGCGTAGGCGTCCAGCAGGGCGGCGCCGGACCGGAAGGCCTCCTCGGCGCCGAGCCGTCCCATCGCGGCGACGATCCGGGTGACCTCCCCGTTGCGGCGGTCGACCAGCACCCGGGAGCGGGCGATGGCGTACCGCTCCCAGTCGGCGGGCCGGCGGAACCGTTCGAGGGTGGTGACGACCAGGTCGAGCCGCGCGGAGCGGTAGCCGTCGAGCGCAGCCAGTTCGCTCGCCGCGTCGTCGGCGAGGATGACGTAGAGGTCGTGGTCGGAGTGACGGGTGGTCATGCCGTCGTGGGCCCGGGAGCCCTTGAGGACGAGCCCGACGACGGCCGGGTCGGCCGTCGCATCGGAGACGAACTCAGCGAAATGCAGTGTCACGCCAGGTCCTTGCGCATCAGCGTGCACATCGTCTCGTGCCGCTGGAGCGAGCCGTCCTCGGCCTCCACGTCCCAGGAGTCGAGCTCGTGGCCGAAGGCCCGGTATCCCAGGCGTTCGTAGAGGGCGCGGGCGCGCGGGGTGCTCTCCTCGACGCCGAGTTCGGCGCGGCTCAGGCCCCGGGCGCGGATCCGCTGCTCGGCGGAGCGGATCAGCAGCGTGCCGATCCCGCAGGACTGCAGGGCCGGGTGGACGCCGAGCTGCCAGAGCGTGCCGGCGCCGGGCTTGAGCGTGTAGTCGATGCCGCCGACCGCCACAGGGAGCCCGACCGGCGCGCAGACTGCAAGGTAGTCGACCTCGCCCGCCTCGGCGCGGCGGATCTGGTGGACGAGCTCGCGCACGTGCTTGGGGGAGCCGGCCCAGCTGCAGGACGGCACGTCCGCGTCGGTGAGGCGGCGCACCGACAGGTGCAGCCTGATCTCGGTCATCGCCGCATCCCTTCGACTCCAATGGTGGCCGTCCCCCATTTCAGCAAGCCGGTCCCCTTGCCGTCCAAGGGGTTTCGGCCCGGCGTCGGCGAGTGCGTCGAGGATCTGTTGGTAGGCCGGGTGGTTCGGCAGGGCTGGCGGCAAATCGGTATGGTGGACCTGACTTGGTCAGAGGTCGGTGTCGCGCACGAGGCCGCCGGTTCTCGGGACGCACTCAGCCGTGTAGACGCACGCGACAAACCCGGCGACGTCGGCGATCATCCCCGGGATACTGGTCGCCCATGGATGAGGTCGAAGTCGTCGTCGCCCATTCCGAGCGCGCGACGCTGCGCGTCGGCGACGTGTTCCTGAAGGTGGACGCCGATCAGGCGCGCGTCGACGTCGAGGTCGAGGCGATGTCCCTCGCGCCGGTCCCGACCCCGGAGGTCCTGTGGCGCCGGCCGCCCGTGCTCGCGATCGCCGCACTCCCGGGGACGACGCTCGGGCGCCTCGGCGAGCCGTCGACCGGGTCGTCGGCAGCGTGGGCCGCGGCGGGCGCCGCCATCCGAAAGCTGCACGACGCGCCGCTGCCGCCCCGGCCCGGCCGGGCCGGCCGGAGCATCGTCGCGCTGACGGCGGAACTCGACGACGAGTGCGAGTTGCTCGTGACGAACGGCCTCCTGCCCGCTGACCTGGTCACCCACAACCGCCAGGTCGCCGAGGCCGCGCTTCGGCCGTGGACTCCGGCGTTCACCCACGGCGACCTGCAGATCGCGCACGTATTCGTCGACGGCGACGAGGTCACGGGCATCATCGACTGGTCCGAGGCGGGCCAGGGTGATGCCTTGTACGACCTCGCCACCTTCACGCTCGGGCATGAGGAGCACGTCGACGACGTCGTCGCCGGCTATGGCACCGACATCGACCTCGACGTGATCCACGCGTGGTGGTCGTTGCGAAGCCTGCTGGCAGTTCGCTGGCTGATCGAGCACGGCTTCGATCCGTTCGCGCCGGGCTGTGAGGTCGACGTGCTGAGATCCCGGATGTGAGGCTGCGCGGGCCCGACTGCCACCCCAGGAGCTCAACGGCAGGTGACTGAGGCGATCTTCATCGTGGAGAGGTTGACGGTGACCCTGGGGTGCCCGAGCGGCTTCTCGCCCGTGGCGAGGGCATGAGCAGTTGGGGCGGAGGTCAGAGAGACCACGGCGGTGGTGCCGGACGTGGTGACGCTGTCGGCGTTGATGCTCCCGGCGGCGGTGACCGCGCACTCCAGCGGCTCACTGCCGGTGCTCGCAGCGGCGGTTCGGTAGGCGGCCGGGGTGGCGAAGTAGGAGGCGATGCCGGAGACGTCGGCACCGTACGGCTTGAGAGCGAGAAGGACCGCGTAGCTGTTCAGGAGGTCGCCGATGTAACTCTCGACCTGGTCGTCGGAGTAGGCGGCCGGGGCGAGCGGGGGTACGAGCTGGCCAGTGCAGTTGACCCAGGCCACCTTCGGGGTGGGGTCGACGGCGACGCTCATGATGACCTGACCGGGGCCGCCGGGCCAGAAGTACCACTGCGCGCCGATGTTGGTGGCGGCCGGAGCGTAGACGGCATGCCAGTACGTGAGGCCGTCCTCGGCGCAGGTGGCCTGGTCGGTGTCGATGGCTGGCCGGGCGAAGCCGGCAAAGCCGGGGTTGAGGTACTGGCGCTTGAGAATGCCCAGTGCGCTGTCGGCGCCGGGAGTGCCGTAAACGGCGGCGGCACCGCCGTAGAAACCGACCAGCGCGGGTTCTCCGGGCAGGCCCAGGGCAGCAGCCGTGCCGCAGGAGAAACCGGTGAGCCTGCCCTTCAGATCGGTCGTCGCGGTCAGCCGCGCCGCCGGGCGGTTGCCGACGTAGAGGTTCACCGGCACGGAGACGGCACCCTTCGCGGCGACGGGGGTGCCGATGACCGCGCCGTCGACGACGTCGTGACCGGAGCCGGCCTTGCAGCCCATCGGGGCGTCGATGCCGCCGTCGCCCTGGAACTTCGCCCGAACGGCGGGGCTGGCGAAGTACTGCGAGACGCCGCCCGGGTCGGGCTTCTTCGCGGCGCCGGTCTTGACCGCCGCACCGGCGCGCTCGTAGTCGTCCACCGCCATCAACGCGGCGGTGCGGGCGTTCTCGACCTGTGGCGCGGGCTCGGACGTGGCAGGCCCGGAGGCGGCACTGGAGCATCCGACCAACGCTGCGGCGGCGAGTGCCAACGTTGCCAGGTATCCGACGGGACGTGCTACGTGCATGACCGACTCCCCACCCTGCCGTCGCGAAATCCCTCCCCGCGCGTGCCGGAGCGCGAGGGCGGGCTCACTGTATGACCGGCACCTGCCATGACACCACTGTGCGTTGTGCCACATTGCTCCGGGCGGGCGCGCAGCCTCTCGGCGGCGCAGATGGCCAGCCGGTACGGATCGGTCGGCAGTGCGTCAAAACCTTGGACGCACACCCCGTCGGGCGACGGCACTGCTCGCGGCTGAAGCTCTCGGAGAGGACATTCATGTGCTCCGGCCTGCCCCCGCCAGGCGCGCCCCGCCCGCGCCATCAGCCCCGAACTGGTGGCGCTGTACGAGCAACGCGCCGACGTGCCCGTATCGACCTGCGCGCCCGGCGGGAACCGCCGTCCTCGAACCCGTCGGTGTCCCTGCGACCGACTGGTCAGGCGAGCCGCAGGTCGATGTAGGCGACGGTGTCGCCCGGGAGGACGTAGCGGTCGATTTCGACGAAGCCGTGGGCCTCGGCGAAGCGCAGGCCGTCCTCGTTGGAAGCCAGGACGACGGTCTCGATGACGATGGCGCCCAGCGCGCGGGCGTGCTCCAGTCCGCGCTGGTAGAGCTGCTCGCCGAAGCCGCGACGGCGGTGGGCGGGGAGGATACGGGCGATCACGGTGACCGTGGACGGGTTGTCGCTGGTGGGTTGGCGTACGGTCATGCAGCCCACCGGCTCGCCTTCGAGGTACGCAACCTCCAGGCGGTTGCGCCCGGCGCGCTCGCGTACCTCGTCGAGTGACAGGGCGTCAGCCGGAATGGTCACGTTGTGTACGTTCTGCCAGTCGGCGAGCATGGCGTCGTCTACTGGCTGCGCGAAGCTGAGTTTGGACATTGCAGCAGGAGATCCGCTCACCCCGCTGGCCGTCAACCGGATTCGTCCACCGCACGGCAGGACGCGAACCCCGAATCGTCGAACTACTCACGCGACGTCACCCCACGCTGCGGCTCCCGTCATGCGGGCCAGAATCCCCTTGGCATCAGTCATCCAGGACCTGCGGCTTGGTACTTCCCCTGCCCTCTGGCTTATGCGCTGAGGTGTTCGTGAAGCATCTGCCAGGCTCCCGCGTTGTTGACGCCTCGGGCGCGATGAGTGGGATGAGCTGGGTGACGTCGTGGCTGTTGGTGGCCTGCTCGTAGGCGCGGACTGCGCTCACCCCTCATCGGCGGTCAGCGGCGGCCATGGCGCGGCCAGCGCTGCGGTGCGAGTCTTGGAAGGTCCGGCACATCGCCGGCCGCACGCCTGTGGTCCGGAGGCGAATCTTGTCCCGCCATCTGCGCATCCCCGTCGCCGACACCGTGCTCGACGGCAACGACACCGAGGGCGAGGGCTACCCCGTCCTCCTGCTCAACAGCTTCATCGGTACCCAGGACGACTGGGCTGCGACCAAGGCGCTGCTCGCGGGGCGCTGTCGGGTCGTCACCTATGACGAGCGGGGCCGTGGTAGGTCGGGCGGTTCGAAGGACTACTCCTTCGCCGGCTGTCTTGACGATCTGGTGGCGGTCCTGGACGCAACTGGGGTGTGCAAGCCGGTGCTTGTCGGATGGTCACTCGGGGCGGCCCTGGCTGTTCGTTACGCCGCCGCGCACCCGGGGGAGATCAGCGCCCTGGTCCTGGTGGACGGTGCCTTCCCGGTGTCGAGGCTCGACGAGGTCGAGACGGAGCGCGTGCGGGGGGTGCTCAAGCCGATGTCGCCGCTGACGCGGGTGCTGATTCGGCTGGGCGGCAGGGGCCGGATGACGTCGGTGCAGCTCGCGCGGGCCCAACTTGAGCTCGATGAGATCTGTGCCGGGCTCGGCCCGTACTACGACCTGCTCGACTGCCCGGTCGCGTTCATCACTGCCGCACAGGCACACGCCTACGACACCCAGGAGCGGGTCGATCGGCTGCGCGCTTCGCTCACTCCGCTGATCGAGAGCCACTCGAACTTCCGGCTCGCTGCCAGTGTTCCGGGCACGCACTCGTACATCCCGTCCGAGCACGCCGACGTGATCGCCTCGACGGTGGACCAGGTGGTCGGTGAGGTGGGTCCGGCGCTCGGTGACGCTTCCTAGCGCTGCTCCGCGGGAGTCCGGTCGCCTGGACGAGTGGATCCTAAGTTCCGGCCCGCCAAAGACAGAGGGTGTCCAGGATCAGTTCGTGACGACCGACCTGAACACCCTCTTGATCGCACTTTACGGCTCGGGCGGGCCGGCCACGCCGACGCACGCCTCGTTGCCCTCGGGGTCGGCCAGCACCCAGTTCGACGGCGCGTCGGCATCGTTCACCAGGCGGCCACCAGCCGCGAGCGCGGCGGCTATCCGGGCCTCGGCCTGGTCGTAGGGCACCCACACATCGACGTGTACCCGGTTGCGCTGGGGGCGCGGTGCGTCCATCTGCTGAAAGTAGAACGGTGCCCCACGGCGGCGCGGGTCTATCAGGTCCTCGCCGCTGCCCGCGCGGTCCCGGTAGCCGAGCAGGGCACGCCAGAACGCCACCACGCCGGGACCTGCGAGGGCATCGATGGTGACCTGGACGGTCTGCACGGCCGAAGGATCGGCCGGTATACCCAACGTCCGGGCCACCGCCGAGATCTGCCGGGCCAGCTCCACGTGCCGTTCGGTCAGCCCGTAGTAGTCATCCGTGACCGTGATCAGCCGTACCATCACGCCCTCCTGCCGCACGTCGACGTCCGGGGGCTCCTCCCCGATACCGGGCATCTCACTGATCGACTGCACGAACCGGGCGCCGACCGCGAACGACGCGGTACGGAAGTACGCACACGCCCCCTCGCCCACGACACGCCAATCCTCCAGGCCGACGGTCCCGTGGAACTGCTGTGGTCTGATGCGCACGATCTTGCTCTCTACGTAGGTCATGCGATCAACGTAGCGTGCAGATCCCACGCCCTACTCGACCATCCGGTACTTCGGAACTGCTCGTCCAGTGCGGAGTTCTAGGCCGATTGTGGCTTGTGGCTGTCGAGCAGTTTGGTGAGCAGGGCCTGGAGCTGGCGTTGTTCCGCGGGGTCGAGGCCGGTGAGGAGTTCGGCCTGGACGGCGTCGGCGTGGTGTTGGAGTTGGTCGAGGTGCTGCCTTCCGGCGGCGGTGAGGGTGACGACGTTGCGGCGGCGGTTGGCGGGGTCGGCCTGGCGGTCGACCCGGTGGCCCTCCTCCAGGCGGTTGAGGATGCCGCTGACGTCGTTGCGGTCCAGGCCGAGGCGCCGTCCGATCTCGGCCTGGCTGAGGGCCCCGTACTCCTCCAGCGCCGCCAGCACGGCGAACTCGGCGCGGGCGCCCAGCGGCATGCGTCGCGCGGTCAGCCGGGCGCCGAGCGTCGACACCTTGCTCGCCTGCCAGCTGGCCAGCGCGCGCAGTCGGGCCGGGGGCTGAAGTTCGTGGTCCGTGTCCGCCATTCCCGCATCTTAACTGTTGGCCACCCCAACACATGTCTGCTACGTTGGGAAAGCCAACGTTGGGTTGGCCAACACGTGAGTGGGATCAGTGGCGGATCGCCGGTCCACTGCCCCTCAACGCTCCCGAGGAGTGATCCCATGCACAGCATCACCACACCTCCCGACCTGTCCGGTCGCCGGGTTGTCGTGCCGGGCGGCACCGGCACGGTCGTTGCCGTGTCCACCATGGAGGCCAAGGACGGACGACGCGAGGACCTCGTCGAGGTGCTGGCCGAACTCGCCACGCAGATCCGTGCCGAACCCGGGTGCCTGCACTACTCGGTGCACGGCGCGCGCGGCGACGCCGACGGACCGCTGCTGGTCATCCAGGCGTTCGCCTCGATCGAGGCGTTCAGGCGGCACAGCGCGAGCATCGCGGCTCAGGTTCCGAGGATCGCTGCCCTCCTCGCCACGCCCCCCGTGCCGCCAACGCTGTTCGAACCGGTCCTGCAGTCCGCTCCCCCCGAGGGCGGTGGCAACGGAGAGAAGTGCCTTGTCGGCTGAAGCGCAGCTGCGGGCCGTGCCGCGACGGCGCAGCAGGCTGCAAGGCGGGCGGGGTTGCTGAGGACACCCTGTCGCTGGTCCTGGCGTCGTCGCAGGCCACAGCCTGGACCCGAACCCCGAGACCCGAGGAGTGCACCACCGTGGCTGTCGTCCTGCACCGTGCCGATAGCGTCGATCTCGGCGCCCGTGCGCCGAAGCCGACCGGCACGACCGAGGGTCAGACGGAGGCCGCGCTCGTGGTGTGGACCGCGCCCGAGGGCGTTGAGGCCGGGGTCTGGGAGGCCACCCCGGGCCGGTTCACCGCGACCAGGGACGGCTACCACGAGGTCTGCCAGATCCTGTCCGGCCGGGCGACGCTCACCCCCACCGGCGGCGAGCCGGTGCAGATCGGCCCCGGCGACACCTTGGTCACCCCGGCCGGCTGGACCGGCGTCTGGGAGGTCCACGAGACGCTGCGGAAGACGTACGTGGTCCTGGACGCCTGACGCCGGGACGGGAAAACCGGATGACGCGCGGCACCCGATGATCGAGAATCCACGCGTGGCCACTTTGAACGCTGTCAGGACGCTGGCCGGGCCCACCTTCCGCGCGATCCCGCCGCCGGCACTGGTCCTGCTCGGCGTGGTCAGCGTTCAGATGGGCTCGGCACTGGCCAAGCAGCTGTTCAGCGCGGTGGGAAGCTCCGGGACGGTCGCGTTGCGGCTGTTCTTCGCGGCCGCGGTGCTGATGTTGGTGTGGCGGCCGTCGCTGCGCATGAATCGTCGCACCTGGTCGGTGGTGGTCGGCTACGGCGTGATTCTCGGTTCGATGAACCTGTGCTTCTACCTGGCGCTGGTGCGGCTCCCGCTGGGGATCGCGGTCACCGTCGAGTTCCTCGGGCCGCTGGTCGTGGCCCTGGCCGGGTCGAGGCGATGGCTGGACGCCTTCTGGGCCGTGCTCGCGGCGGGCGGGGTGGTCCTGCTGACGGAGGGACGCGGCGACCTCAACCTTGTCGGTCTTCTGTTCGCCCTCGCCGCGGGGACCTGCTGGGGCCTCTACATCCTGGTCGGAGCGGCGCTGGGCCGGCACACCACGGAAGGCAACGGTCTGGCTCTGGGCATGGCCGTCGGGGCGCTGGTGGCCGTGCCGTTCGGCGTGGTCGAGAGCGGGACGGCGCTGATCCAGCCGTGGGTCCTGGGTGCCGGGCTCGGCCTGGCGCTGTTGTCGTCGGTGATCCCGTACACGCTGGATCTGGAAGCGCTCCGCAGGATCCCACCGCGCGTGTTCGGCATCCTGATGAGCCTGGAACCGGCGATGGCCGCCCTCATCGGCCTCGTCGTGCTCCAGGAGTCGCTGCGCTGGTCGCAGTGGATCGCGGTGCTGTGCGTGGTGGCCGCATCGGCGGGCGCCACCCGCGGCGCCGGCCAGGACGTCTAGTCCAACAACGTGCTCGCGTGGGAGGCGAGTTGGTCGACCTCGATCAGGAAGGCGTCGTGCCCGTACGGGGATTCGACCACCCGGAGCCGGTCGGCGCCGGGGATGGCGTCCGCGAGTTCCCGTTGCAGGGGCAGCGGGTAGAGGCGGTCGGAGTCGACGCCGACCACCACGGTGGGCATCGTGATCCGGCTCAGCGCCGCCCTGGTGCCGCCGCGTTCGCGTCCCACGGCGTGGCTGTTCATCGCCTCGCTCAGGACCACATAGCTGCCGGCGTCGAAGCGGTGGGCCAGCTTGGCCGCGTGGTGGTCCAGGTAGGAGCCGACGGCGTACCGGCCGCCGTGCCAGGGGTCCTCGCCCGGCTGGGCGGCGGAGCCGAACCGGGTGTCCAGCTCGACCGGCGCCCGGTACGTGAGGTGGGCGATCCGCCGGGCCGTGCCGAGGCCCAGGTGCGGGCCGTTTCCCGGCCCGGCGTCGTGGTAGTCGCCGCCGCGCCAGCCGGGGTCGGTGCGGATGGCCGCCAACTGGGCGTGGGCCCAGCCGATCTGCTCGCCGCCGGAGGCCGCCGGGCAGGCGGCCAGCAGCAGCGCGCCGACCTGCTCCGGGCGGCCGACCGCCCACTCCAGCGCCCGCATCCCGCCCATGGAGCCGCCGAGCACCAGCGCCCAGCGGTCGATCCCCAGCGCGTCCGCGAACTGCGCCTCGGCGTCCACCTGGTCACGGACCGTCAGGTAGGGGAACGCGGAGCCCCAGCGACCGCCGCCGGGTCGGACCGAGGACGGTCCGGTGGTGCCCTGGCAGCCCCCGAGGACGTTGGGCGCGACGACGAACCAGCGGTCGGTGTCCACCGCCCGGCCGGGACCGATCAGCCCGTCCCACCAGCCTGCGGTCGGATGGCCGGGGCCGGCCCGGCCGACGACGTGGCTGTCGCCGGTCAGGGCGTGCAGGACCAGGACGGCATTGGAGCCGTCGGGTGCGAGCCGCCCCCAGGTCTCGTAGGCGATCCGGACCTGCGGCAGCGTCCCGCCCGCCTCCAGCGCGAGCGGCTTCGGCAGCGTCACCCACTGCCGACGCCCGACCGGGTCGCCCTGCTGCCAGGCACCGGTGGCAGGCGGGGTGATGCCGTACGCCGTCGCAGGAACCACTGGCCGCGCGTGCACGGTCAATCGCTCACCCCCTGAGCCTTCGTGCCGGCTGCCTTGGCCGCCCGGAACCCGGCCTCCAGGTCGGCCTTGAGGTCCGCCAGGTTCTCGATGCCGACCGACAGCCGTACCAGGCCCGGAGTTGCGCCGGTCGCCGTCAGTTCGTCCTCGCTGAGCTGGCTGTGGGTGGTGGATGCCGGGTGGATGATCAGGCTGCGCACATCGCCGATGTTGGCGAGGTGGCTGAACAGGCTGACCCCGTCCACGAACCGCTTGCCGGCCTCGATGCCGTCCCGCAGCTCGAAGGCGAGCACCGCGCCTGCCCCGCGCGGCAGATAGCGCTGACCCGCCTGGTACCAGCGGCTGGACGGCAGGCCGGGGTAGTGCACAGCGGTGACCTCGTCGCGGCTCTCCAGCCACTCGGCGATGGCCTGGGCGTTGGCGGTGTGGCGCTCGATCCGCAGCGACAGCGTCTCCAGGCCCTGGATCACCAGGAAGGAGTTCAGCGGCGCGATGGCCGGACCGAGGTCGCGCAGCAGCTGCACCCGCAGCTTGACCGCGAACGCCGGGGCGCCCAGGTCGGGCCAGTAGCGAAGCCCGTGGTACGACGGGTCGGGATCGTTGAAGCCGGGGAAGCGGTCCGCGTGCGCCCCGTAGTCGAAGGTGCCCGCGTCGACCACCGCGCCGGCGATGGCCGTGCCGTGGCCACCGAGGAACTTGGTCGCCGAGTGCACCACGATGTCGGCGCCGTGCTCGATCGGGCGCAGCAGGTAGGGCGTGGGGACGGTGTTGTCCACGATCAGCGGCACCCCGGCGGTGTGCGCCACGTCGGCGACCGCCCGCACATCCAGTACGTTGCCGCGCGGATTGCCCAGGGTCTCGGCGAACAGCGCCTTGGTGTTCGGCCGGATCGCGGCCCGCCAGGCGTCCAGGTCGTCCGGGTCGTCGACGAAGGAGAACTCGATGCCGAAGCGCGGCAGGGTGTGCTTGAAGAGGTTGTAGGTGCCGCCGTAGAGCGAGGTGCTGGAGACGATGTGGTCGCCCGCGCTCGCCAGCGTCAGGATCGCCAGCGTCTCGGCGGCCTGGCCGGAGGCGGTCGCCACGGCGGCGATTCCCCCCTCCAGCGCGGCGATGCGATGCTCCAGCACGTCCTGGGTGGGGTTGTGGATGCGGGTGTAGATGTTGCCTTCCTCGGCGAGCGCGAACAGCCCGGCCGCGTGGGCGGTGTCGTGGAAGACAAAGGAGGTGGTCTGGTAGATCGGGACCGCGCGGGCGCCGGTGGTGGGGTCGGGCACGGCTCCGGCGTGCACCTGCTTGGTCTCGAAGGACCAGCCGGTGCTGTCGGCGACTGCCTCGGCCGAGGCGACCGCCAGGTCGAGCTCTGCGGTGGCGGGGTCGATGGAAGGGCTCACGTGGACGGCTCCATTCACGGGTTGGCGTGCGCGCGGGGCGGCAGGTGCGCGGGCACGGCGGCACGCCGAAGGAAGGGGCGGGCGGGGGGAGGGAGGCAGGGATGAACGGGGCTTCCGGGGCGGTTCACCGGAATCACCGGTATTCACCGGAGCGGGGGCGGCGGAGGTCGCCCGCGGTCGAGTCAGCGGGGGCGGTTACACCCGGTGCTGGTGCTGCGCCCGAAGTCCACGTGGCGCCGGCTGACAAGAACGGTCATGGCCGTGAGAGTAGTCCCGTCGGAGGCCTCCAGACCAGCCTTCCCGCATGCTGTCACCTGCGGCAATACGCCGTTCACAGTGGGCTTTTCCGGACGGACGGGGGGCATTGTCCAAGCCGTGACGAGCGGTTAACGTAAGCCCTGGTTACGAGCGTCAGCGTCAAGCCCTGGCTTGCTGACCGGCAACCCTCGTCCGCGGTGGGGTGCTCCAGGTGACGACCCGACAGGACGTCCGTCCTGTAAGCGCGAGGCCCTTCGGGGGCCCGAGGAGTGCGAGGTGATTCCCGTGCAGACGTGCCGTTCTGCAGGCAGTGCACTGTGTCCGAGGACGTCGCCGGTCTGTTGCAGACCTGTAGGCACGCACGTCCCGCGCTGAGGAGTACTGAACCTCGGCATTGGCCCGAGAAGGATAAATGACCGCGACATCAGCAGGCAGCAGCACGGCCTTCCACTGGTTCCTGCCCACCGGCGGGGACGGCCGCAGGCTGGGCGGAGCCGTCCACGGCCTCGGCATCGGCGCGGACGGGAGCGAAGGCGAAGGCCGCCGTACCGGGGGAGGGGGAGAGCGGCCGGCCACCTTGGCCTATCTCTCCCAACTCGCGGAGGCCGCCGACGACCTCGGGTACGAGGGGGTGCTGACGCCCACTGGTGCGCACTGCGAGGACGTCTGGATCGTCACCGCGGCTCTGATCGCCAGGACCCGGCGGCTGAAGTTCATGGTGGCCTTCCGTCCCGGCCTGGTGGAGCCCGCGCTCGCGGCGCAGACTGCGGCGACGTTCCAGCGCCTGTCGGGGGGACGGCTTTTGCTGAACGTGGTGGCCGGCCGCAGTGATCCCGAACAGCGCGGCTACGGCGACCGGCTGGACCACGACGAGTGCTACGCCCGGGCCGGGAGTTCCTGGACGTGGTGCGGGCCTCCTGGACCGGCGACCGCTTCGACCACAAGGGCGAGCACTACCACTTGGAGGGCGCCCAGCTGCGCCGTCCCCCGGAGCCGGCCCCGCGGGTCTACTTCGGCGGTTCCTCCGACCCCGCGATCGCCCTGGCGGCCCGGCATGCCGACACCTATCTGACCTGGGGCGAACCGGCCCCGCTGGTCGCCGAGAAGATCGCCCGGGTGCGCGAGCGGGCCGGGGCGGAAGGCCGGACGCTGCGGTTCGGGCTGCGCATCCACGTCCTCAGCCGGGACACCGCGGCCCAGGCCTGGCAGGCCGCCGACGCGCTGATCGCGGGCCTGGACGACCGGGCGATCGCGGCCGGCCAGCAGCGCCTGCGCGCGCTGGAGTCGGAGGGCCAGCGCCGGATGCTGGAGCTCCACGGCGGTTCCCGGGACCGGCTGCTGGTGACGCCCAACCTCTGGGCCGGGATCGGCCTGGTCCGCGGCGGCGCGGGGACCGCGCTGGTCGGCAGCCACGAAGAGGTCGCCGAACGGATCGACGAGTACCGCGCGGCGGGCGTCGACGAGTTCGTCCTCTCCGGCTACCCGCACCTGGAGGAGGCGTACACCTTCGCCGAGTGCGTCCGCCCGCTGCTCTGACACTCCATCAGCCATCGCATCAGCAAGGCCGGTAAGCCGACGGGAGGCACGTCCGATGACCGAACACGACACCGCGAACCCCGGCCCGGTGGCCCTCGTCCGCCGCCGCCACATCGGCAGGTGTTTCCGGTGAGGTGGTGGCGGGACCTGTTGGACCGGTGGACGCCGGGGCTGATCGCGTTCGGCGGGTCGCTGTGGGGTGTCTGCACGCCCTGGCCCTGGCCGGAACCCCAGTACCCGGCGGCGTCGGCCGACCGGCCGTCACCCGGCCATCCCGAGCGCCTGTGCGCCCACGTCCCGCCGACGGAGGTGGAACGGGAGCTGTGGTCCCGCCTCGATCTTCGTGCGTAGAACGCTGCGTCCCGCGCCTCGGGCGGATCTTGACGTGGCTCCGATGGGCTGTTGGACTGTTCGGTATGAGTACCGCGCAGCACCTGGTCGTCCGATGCCACATCGACTTCGGTCGGGTGTGGTCCGCGGCGTGTTGTCGCTGACTCCCCGGTAGCGGGCCGTCTCGCCCGACCGCGCGTGGCGCTGTCCCGCGCACTCTCTGACGCTTCGTCACACCACCCTCCCTGCCTGATCGCGCGTGCGTCGGCGGGCCGAGGGTGTGCTCCAACGACCGGAGAGGCACCGTCATGCCCGTCGAGTTCCTCGGCATCGCCGCCACCAACGACGGCTCGGAGACCAACCCCCGCAGCGGGGCCTCCTTCGACAAGGAGTACACGCTCCGGCTGGCCCGGGCCCACGAGGACCACGGCTGGGACCGGGTCCTGTTCGCCTACGGTTCCGGCTCGGCCGAGCCGGGCACCGCCGCCGCGTACATCGCGGCCAACACCGATCGGCTGCAGATCCTGCTGGCGCACCGGCCGAACGTCTCCTATCCGACCTTCGCCGCCAAGGAGTTCGCCACCCTCGACCGGATCAGCGACGGCCGGCTGACCGTCCACTTCATCACCGGCGGAAACGACCACGAGCAGCAGCGCGAGGGCGACTTCCTGACCAAGGACCAGCGCTACGCGCGCACCCGGGAGTACATCGAGATCGTCAAGTGGGCCTGGACCGAGCACGAGCCCTTCGACCACGAGGGCGAGTACTACCGCTTCAACGATTTCGCCAGCGACGTGTTCCCGGTGCAGCGGCCGGCGTTCCGGCCGATCATCGCGCCTACCGAGGAACTCGCCTGGGAGAAGGCCCACCGCACGGTCGCGACGATCAAGGCCCGCCGCGAGGCGGGCGCCTGGAGCCAGCCCGGGGTGGATGCCCCGCAGAACACCGGCTCCCAGCGGCTGATCGCCATCGCCGAGCAGGGCGAACGCTACGACCGCGCGCTGTGGACCCCGACCGCCGCCGCGACCGGCGGCGCCGGCAACTCCAACGCCCTGGTCGGCACCCCCGAGACCGTGGCGGAGGCCCTGCTCGACTACTACGACCTGGGCGTCGACATCCTCTCCGCCCGGGGCTACGACCTGCTCGGCGACGCCATCGACTTCGGCCGCCATGTCATTCCGCTGGTGCGTGAGGGCGTCGCCGCGCGCGACGCCGAGCGGGCCCGCGCCGCCGTGGTCGCCGCCGAGGGGGCGCTTCGATGACGACCACCGCCCCGCAGTACGAGGTCCGCCCGGCCGTCCTGGCGGATCCGCTGGTCCAGCCGCTGCTCAGCGAGCTGGAGTACGAGTACACCACCCGCTACCCCTCGCTGGCCGGCACCAGCAAGGAGCTGGCCCGGTACCCGGCCGAGGAGTTCGAGCCGGACCACGGCGGCCTGCTGCTCCTGCTGCTGCAGGACGGCGAGCCCGTCGCGGGGGGCGCGTACCGCCGCTACGACGAGCGCACCGCCGAGCTGAAGCGGATCTGGACGCACAGCGCGCACCGCCGCCGGGGCCTGGCCCGGCGCATCGTCCACGAGCTGGAGCAGGCCGCCGCGGCAGCCGGATACCAGCAGGTCTACCTCACCACCGGGCCGCGCCAACCGGAGGCCAGGGGCCTCTACCTGGTCACCGGCTACACCGCTCTCTTCGACCTGACGGCCGACCCGGAGACCCTGGGCGGCCCGCTGCCCTTCGCCAAGGCACTGACCGGGTCCCGGGCCGTCCGGCCCGGGGATTTCCGGCCCACCCCCCGCGTGGACTTCGGCGCCGCTCCGCCGGGCAGCGGCCTTCGGCCGGGGGAGTGATCGTGGCGTTCGTCCTCGCCGGCAAGGTGGACCGATACGCTCGGCGGAACACGGCCGTACGGTGGGGGTGCCCGAGCACCGACGAGAGTGAGGGGAAGCACCCATGACGACGCTTCAGGAAGCCGCTGCCGTCGGGCGGAAGGAGCACGGGCTGGTGGTGGTGTCGACGCTGCGGGCGGATGCCACGGTGCAGGCCTCGGTCGTCAACGCCGGGGTGCTGCCGCACCCTGCCACGGGCGCACCGGTCCTGGCCTTCGTCACCTACGGACGGGTGAAGCTGGCGAACCTCCGGGAGCGGCCGCAGGTCACCGCGGTCTTCCGGCACGGCTGGCGCTGGGCGACCGTCGAGGGCCGGGCCCAGCTCGCCGGTCCCGACGACCCCCAGCCCTGGCTGGACCCCGAGAGCCTGCGGTTGCTGCTGCGCGCGGTGTTCACCGCGGCCGGCGGCGAGCACGAGGACTGGGACGAGTACGACCGGGTGATGGCCGAGCAGCGACGCACCGTAGTCCTGGTCGAGCCGTCCCGGATCTACGGCAGTTGATGCCTCGTGCTGAGCCTGGATCTGCATCCGATCTACCGGAACAACCGCGACATCGAACTCGCCCTGCGCCAGTTCCTCTTCGCGGCCTCGCGCTCCGGCGAATCCGCGGTCGAGATCATCCCCGGCAAGGGGTCGGGTCAGCTGAAGCGGCGCGTGCTGGCGTTTCTGGACCAGCGGCACATCAAGAAGCTCTACCTCCGCCATGAATCGGTGCCGGGCAACGAGGGTAGGGTGATCGTTCACTTCCGCGAGAAGCCGTAGTTCCTCTCAGCTGTGACCGCGGAACCTTCGGTGCAGCTCGTGCACCTCCTCGGCGAGGCCGGGAACCGGTCCCTGGACCACGAGGCCGGGAACAAGATCCGTGATCGGCACCGGGCGGACGTCGGCGGGTGCGGCGCCGAGCTCCTTGTTCCAGGACGCCGTCTGCTCGGCCGAGCTCACATAGACGATGCGGCCCAGCCCGACCCAGCCGTGGGCCGCCGCACACATCGGGCAGTGCTCGCCGGAGGTGAAGACCGTCGTCGCCGCCCGCGCCTCCGGAGCCAGGTGGGTCGCGGCCCAGCGCGCCAGCTCGAACTCCGGATGGCGGGTGGGATCGCCCAGGCTCACCTCCCGGTTGCGGTCCTCGGCCAGGACGGTCCCGTCCCCACCCACCAGCACCGAACCGAACGGCCAGTCACCGGCCTCCAGGGCTTCGGTCGCCAGTTCCACGGATCGGCGCAGGTGGCGCAGGTCGGCCTCGGACACATGGTCCTTCGCATCCGCCGTCATGACGCCACCCGGGTCCGCTCGGCGTTCAGCGTGGCGGCCACCTGGCTGCGTGCCGACGGCAGCCAGTTCTCCAGCTCCTCCGAGGTGGTGTAGTCCGAATCCAGCAGGAACAGGCCCTTCACCGGGACGGTGGCGCCCAGTTCCACCAGGACCGGCTTGAGCAGCAGGTCGGCCGCCAGCGAGTGGCGCCAGTGCGCGCCCAGCAGCAGCGGCACGGAGGTGATACCGGTGAGGGCGCCGGGGCCGAGCCGGTCCAGGAAGAGCTTCAGCAGCCCGGTGTAGCTGGCCTTGTAGGTGGGGCTCGCGACGACCAGCAGGCTCGCGCCCTCGACGGCGGCGACCGCCTCGGCGACCTGCTGGTCCTCGGGGTCGAACAGCCTGGCGCCGAGGTCGGCGAGTTCTATGCTGTGGTCGGCCTGAGATCCCGTCAGCTTCTCGGCGACCAGATGCGCCGCCGCGTAGGTACGGGATCGCGGCTTCGGGTTGCCGACGAGGACGACGACGCTCATGGCGTTCTCCTGACTGGTGGACCGGGCGGACCTGACACCATCATCACCGGCGACTGTGAACCGCGTACTGCCGCATTGTGTCACCGGTCCCGGAGGCGCTGCCCTCTACAGTCGGCAGAGGGCAGTCGGGGTCGATGTGGAGGTGGCGATGAGGGTCGTGTTCGTGCACGGGGCGTGCGTGCGGGACGGGTCGTGGTGGTGGCACCGCACCTCCGGGCTGTTGCAGGAGCAGGGGGTGTCGAGCGTGGCCCCGGCACTGCCGAGCTGCGGCGAGCCGGGCCGGCCCGGCGGCGTCGGCGGTCCGGGGCTGGCCGAGGACGTCGCCGCGGTGCGGCAGGTGCTGGAGGCTGGTGACGAGCCGACCGTCGTGGCAGCGCGAGTTCGCCCGCCGGGCCGGCGGCGTCGTCGAACTCGACACCGGCCACCACCCCTTCCTGTCCCGGCCCGCCGCAGTCAGGGACCTGCTGCTGAGCCTGCCGACGCTCAGTTGAGCTTCGAGCTGTCGTAGCCGGCCGGGAGGAGGTTGTCGGTGATCGACTGGACGTCGACCTTCTTGGTGATCTGCTTGGCCTCCAGGAAAGCGTCACCGAGCTGCTGCTCCGCCGCGATGTCCGCCGCCTCCACCGGCGTCACCCTGGTCTCCAGGGAGGTCAGCACCGCCTTGGCGTCGGCCAGCGGGATGCCTTCCTCCTGGGAGATCGCCTGCGCGTACTGGTCGGGGTGCTGGACCGCCCAGTGGAACTCGCCGCCCAGGCGCTTCAGGAGGTCCGTGAGTGCCGCCCGCTTGGCCGGGTCGTTCAGCGACTTGTCGCTGGCGACGTAGTAGTTGCTGGTCTGGTCGATCGGCGGGAGGCCCTTGGCCAGGATCCGGGCGCCTGCCTTGACGGCGAGCGCGGACTGCGGGTTCCAGATCGACCAGGCGTCCACCTTGCCGGTCGCGAACGCGGTGGCGCCTGCGGCCGGGTCGAGGAAGACCAACTGCACGTCCTTGGGGGTCAGACCGACGCTCTTGAGCGCGTTCAGGGCCAGACCGTGGGCTGAACTGCCCTGCGGAACAGCCAGCTTCTTGCCCTTGAGGTCGGCCAGTGTCTGGAGGGTGGAGCCCTTGGGCACGATGATGTTCTCGGCCGGCTGGGTGGGAGCGAGCGAGCGGGTGACGGCGACGATCTTGAAGCCGTACTCCTTCGCGGCGCCGGTGATCGGCGGCACGTCGCCGACGCTGCCCAGGTCGATGTCGCCCGACGCGGCCGCCTGCACCAGCGGGGGGCCGTAGGTGAACCGGGCGAACTTCACCTGGTAGGAGGCGTTGTCGAACGCACCGGTGATCTTGGCCAGGGCCTCGCTGCCGTCACCGCCGTTGTCGCCGATGGTGAAGGTGTACTGGCTCCACTCGGGATGGGCAGCGGCGCTCGCTGCGCCGTTGATGCTCAGTGGCGTGGCCTTTGTCGACGAGGCGCATGCGGCGAGGGTGCTGACGACAGTGAGCAGAGCGACGGCGCCGACGAGTCGGGAGGTACTTCTGGACATGGGTTCTCACGTGCTTTCTGTGCTGTTGTGGGAGTGTGCGGGAGAGGTCGGGTCAGGGGTGGTCGGTGAGGCCGAGGCCGAGGTCGTCCAGGAGCGCCGAGCGGAGCTCCTCGCGGGCGGCGCTCGTCTCGCGTTCGGTGGCGGAGAGTTGGACGAGGTGCGAGGCGCCGATGCGGCCGTCGGCCATGACGACGATGCGGTCCGCCAGTGCGATCGCCTCGTCGACGTCGTGGGTGACCAGCAGCATGGCCGCGTGGTGCTTGCTGCGCAGCGCCCGCACCAGGCCGTGCATGCGTAGCCGGGTGATCGCGTCGAGGGCCGCGAACGGCTCGTCCAGCAGCACGAGTTCGGGCTCCGAGACCAACGCCCGCGCCAGCGACACCCGCTGGGCCTCGCCACCGGAGAGCTCCTTGGGCCAGGCCCGCTCGCGGCCCGCGAGTCCGACCTCGGCGAGTACGTCCAGGGCGCGCTGCTCCGCGTCCGGTCCGCGCAGGCCGAGCGTGACATTGCGCAGCACCCGCTGCCAGGGCAGCAGTCGGTCTGCCTGGAACACGATCGCGCGCTTCGCCGGGACCTCCACCAGGCCGCCGTCGGGCCGGTCCAGCCCGGCGAGCAGGCGCAGCAGGGTGCTCTTGCCGCAGCCGGAGGGGCCGAGCAGGACCACCAGTTCGTCGTCGGCGATGGTCAGGTCCAGGTGGTCGAGCACCACCCGGTCGCCGAACCTGCGGACCACCCCCTCGACCAGGACCCCGGCCTGCCGCCGGGTGCGGGTCGCAACCGTGGTGCTCATGCCGCCTCATATCCGGGGCGCCACCGCAGCAGCACCCGCTCGAGAATCCGGACGAACTGGTCGGCGACCAGGCCGAGGAGGGAGTAGATGGCCAGCCCGACGAAGACCTGGCCGGTCTGCAGGTAGGTCTGGCCCTGGGTGATGAGGAAGCCGAGGCCCTCGTTGGCGTTGATGGTCTCGGCGGCGACCAGGCCCAGGATGCTGTAGGCGAGGGAGAACCGGAGGCCGACCAGGAACCCCGGCAGGGCTCCGGGCACCAGCACCCGCGTCACCAGGCGCCAGGGGCCCGCTCCCGTGGTCTTCGCCATTTCGATCAGGCGCTGGTCGACACCCCGGATCGCGGCGAACAGGTTGAGGTACATCGGGACGCCGGCGCCGAACGAGATCAGCAGCACCTTGGTCAGCTCGTCGATGCCGAACCACACGATCATCAGCGGCAGCACCGCCAGCAGCGGGATCGTGTTCAGTACCTGGACGACACCGTTGAAGAGGTACTCACCGGTGCGCAGCAGACCGCCGAGCACCCCGGAGAGGATGCCCACCGTCAGTCCGATCGCGAGACCTATGACGGCCCTTCGCAGTGAGACGGCCAGGTCCGGCCCGAGGACGCCCTGCTGCCACAGGTCGACGGCGGATCTCACGATGGAGGTCGGAGCCGGGGCGTAGGTCTGCGCCACCACCCCGGCCCTGGAAAGGATCTCCCAGGCGACGAGGATCGCGACCGGGGTCGTGTAGATGCCGAGCGGCCAGCGCAGGCGTTCGCGCAGGCTGGCGAACAGGGTCCGGCGACGTGCGTCGCGCGGCAGGAAGACCTCACGCTCGCTGGTGCTCGTCGCGGTCGCGGTCGCGGTTGCGGCGCCCGAGCCGATGGCCGGCGCCGCGAGGCGGATCTCGCTCATGTGGCCCTGCCTTCTTGGAGGTGTCTCGTGGGTGTGCGGACGGACGCGGGCATGGAGCGTTCCTTTTGCTGAAGTTGGCGCACTGCCAGGCGTGTTGGGTGAATGTCGGCGTTGCGGTGCCGCACTTGACGGCACGTCGCCTCTGCGCCCTCGGATCGATTGACGGCGCGGCAGGTTCCCGGGCGACCGCCCGATCTCCGGGTACGGAATGTGCTGCTCGGCGCAGTTGCACAGAGGAGTCGGAGAAAGAGGTCGGCAGGACGATGGTCCTGGCCCGATTAGGGGGCCGTGTGCCGGGTCAGCGACAACAGAACGTGCTGGAGACGTGCGCCAGGTCGATGTGGCGCCGCCGAACGAGTTCCAGCTGCGGCTTCATGGGCGTGAGTTCAGCAGAGGTCGAGCAACTCGGTCAACGGTTCCGGACTGCCCGACACACTGCCGCGGCATATTTCGCAATGCTGCAACATTCGAAGCGTTGTGAGCGGCTGCGGGTCGCTGCTATCAATGAGCCATGATCATGACAGTGTGACGCCGGGCCGGGCATGGACCGGTTGGGGTACGGGTAAACCCCGGCGACGGATGATGTCATGGGCATGTTGAAAATATGACCGGTTCGGACACGGTGTGATGCCAACGAGGGAGACGGTGACACGCATGCGCGCTATCCAACGACTGAGACTCGCTGCGGGCGCGACAGCCCTGGCGGTCGTTGCCGTCGGTTGCTCGGGAGGCGGCGGGAGCGCCCACGGGGCGATCAGCAACGGCGAGAGCGCCAGTGCGACGAAGCTCCCGGTCAAGAAGGGCGGGACGGTCACCATCGCGGAGGTGGGCGCGCAGCCCGACTTCATCTTCCCGCTGGCTCCGGCGACCAACCAGAACGGCTACAACGCCAACCTCACCCAGCCCCTGTGGCCGTACCTGGTCTACGCGGGGGAAGGCGCCAACTCGGTGGTGAACAAGGACAAGAGCCTGTTCAGCTCCCTTGACTACTCCAACGGCGACAAGCGGATCACCATCACCCTCAAGAGCTGGAACTGGTCCGACGGACAGCCGGTCACCAGCCGGGACTTCTCCTTTGTCTACAACCTGCTGAAGGCGAACGCCTCGAACTGGAACGCCCACCTGGTCGGACTCTTCCCCGAGGACGTCGCCAAGGTGTCCACCCCGGACGCCCACACCGTGGTGCTGGACCTCACCCAGGCGTACAACCCGGACTTCTACACCGACGACGTCCTCAGCACCATCCCGCTGCTGCCCCAGCACGCCTGGGACAAGACCTCGGCGACCGGCGCGGTCGGGGACGACGACACCACCACTGCGGGCGCCAAGGCCGTGTACGCCTACCTGCAGAAGGAGGGCGCCAAGACGACCGCCTTCACCACCAACCTGCTCTGGCAGGTCGTCGACGGGCCGTGGAAGCTGTCCGAGTTCCGGAGCAACGGCTACTACAGCTACGTCCCCAACACGCAGTACTCCGGCACGACGAGGCCGACCCTGGACAAGGTCGTCTTCTCGCCCTTCACCTCCGACACCCCCGAGATCAACGCGCTGCGCTCGGGCAGTGCCCTCGACATCGCGTCGCTGCCGCTGACCGACGTCAAGCAGGCGCAGGCGCTGGAGTCGAGCGGATACTCGATCGCCAGCGTGCCGATCCCCGGCGTGGCCGAGATCGAACCCAATCTCTACAACTCCGCGGTCGGAGCCCTGCTCCGCCAGCTGTACGTCCGGCAGGCGATGGAGTACCTGATCGACCGCAACCAGATCGTCTCCAAGGTCTACAACGGCTACGCGGATCCGGGTAACGGGCCGGTGCCGGTCAAGGCCACCGGGGCGTGGGCCTCACCGCTGGAGAAGGCCGGCGGACCGTACCCGTACGACCCGGCCAAGGCCAAGGCCCTGCTGCAGGCGCACGGTTGGACGGTGGCGCCGGGCGGGACGACGACCTGCGCCAGCCCTGGGACCGGCGCTACGCAGTGCGGAGCGGGCATCGCGGCCGGTCAGGCGCTGACCTTCAACCTGCTGTACTCCTCCGGCCGGGCCACCACGGACGAGCAGAACGCCGCCATCAAGTCCTCGGAGGCCCAGGCGGGCATCACCGTCAACCTCAAGTCGGAGCCGTTCAACACGCTGATCAGCACGATCGGCACCTGCACCGCGGCCTCCCACCCGGCATCCGGCTGCGGCTGGCAGCTCGCGGAGTTCGGCTACAACCCGTACCCGCTCTACCCCAACGGCACCGGGTTCTTTGACACCGGCGGCTCCGCCAACTCCGGCGGCTACTCCGACCCGACCATGGACCAGCTGATCAAGGCCACCGAGTACGGTTCCTCGGCCCAGGTGTTCACGCAGTACGAGGACTACGCGGCCCAGCAACTCCCCTGGCTGTGGCTCCCCCTGCGCGAGAGCCTGCTGGTCTACCGGAAGAACCTGCAGGGCGTCGTCCCGCTCAACCCGTTCTCGGGCGCGCAGAACTTCGAGGACTGGGGCTACACGTCGTGACGGGGACGCTGTGACCGCCTTTCTGATCCGCCGGACCGGGGAGGCGATCGTGGTGGTGATGGGCGTCATGGTCCTGACGTTCGTCATGATCCACCTCGTGCCGGGCAGTGCCGCCCGGGCCACCCTGGGGACCCGGGCCACCGCCGAGCGGATCGCCGTGTTCAATGCTGCCAACGGCCTGGACCGGCCGTTGGCGGCGCAGTTCGTGTCCTTTGTGAAGGAGGCTGCTGAGGGCAACTTCGGCACGTCGTACTCGCTCAACCAGCCGGTGTCCACGCTGATCGCGCAGCGGCTGCCGCGTGACGCCGTGCTGCTGGGGCTGTCCACCCTGCTCGCGCTCGCGGTCGCGCTGCCGATGGGGATCTTCCAGGCGGTGCGCCGGGGCCGGGTCGCGGACCACGTCCTCACCGTCGTCTCCTTCGTGCTGTACTCGATGCCGGACTTCTTCTTCGCCCTGCTGCTGATCGCGGTCTTCTCGGTGCAGCTGCACCTGCTGCCCTCCGAGGCGCCCCAGGCTGAGACCGTCGCCGGGATCCTGGCCGACCCGCGCGCCCTGGTGCTGCCGGTGGTCACGCTGACCCTGGTCAGCGTGGCCGGCTTCAGCCGGTACATGCGGTCCTCGGCCATCAACACCCTGGCCCAGGAGTACGTGCAGGTCGCCCGTTCCAAGGGCCTGCCGGAGCGACTGGTGCTGCGCCGGCACGTGCTGCGCAACTCCCTGCTGCCGGTCATCACCGTGCTGGGGCTGTCGGCCCCGAGCGTGGTGGCCGGTGCGGTGATCGCCGAGTCCGTCTTCAACTACCCAGGAATGGGGCTGCTGTTCTACCAGGCGGCCACCAGCAAGGACTACCCGATCATGCTCGGATCGACCCTGGTGGTCGGGGTGGCCACCGTCCTCGGCAGCCTCTTCGCCGACATCGCCTACAGCCTCCTCGACCCCCGGATCCGCTATGTCGACGCTTGAACCCTTGGACACGCCCGTGGACCTCCCGACGGTGGTGCCGCGCGGCTCCGGACGGCTGCTGGCGGAGGCGTTCGTCCGCAACCGGCGGGCCCTGGTCGGGGTGGGCATGGTCGCGGTGATCGCCGCGTTCTGCTTCGTCGGGCCGCTGCTGTACCGGACCGACCAGGTGACGGTGCAGCTGGACCTGGCCGATCTCCCACCGGGCAGCGGGTATCCGCTGGGCACCGACGCCTCCGGGTACGACGTGCTGGGACGGTTGATGGAGGGCGGCCGGTCCTCGCTCGAACTCGGCTTCGCGGTGGCCGTCACCACGACCGTCATCGGCACGCTGTACGGCGCCTTCGCCGGCTATGTCGGCGGCATCGTCGACGCGGTGATGATGCGGGTCATCGACACTTTCCTCGCCGTCCCCGGGATCGTGCTGCTGCTGATCATGGTCAGCGTGTTCACGCCCACCCTGTGGGGGATCGTGCTGCTGTTGTCGCTGCTGTCCTGGCTCGGCGCCGCGCGGCTGGTCCGGGGAGAGGTACTCTCCCTGCGGACCAGGGAGTTCGTGCAGGCGGCGCGGATGATGGGCGGCACCGGACGGCGCATCGTGCTGCGCCATCTGATCCCCAACGCCGCGGGCGTGATCATCGTCAGCGGCACCTTCACCATCGCCGACTCGATCCTCACCCTGTCGGCCCTCAGCTTCCTCGGGCTCGGGCTGCCACCGCCGCACGCCGACTGGGGCACCATGCTCTCGGCCGGCCTCAACTCCCTGTACGACGGCTACTGGTGGCTGGTGTACCCGCCCGCGGGGATCCTGATCGTCACCGTGGTGGCGTTCAACCTGATCGGCGACGCGGTCCACGACGCGCTGGACGTCCGACTGCAACAACCCTGACCGCTGCAAACGGAGTTGAGGACGACACGGATGGCACCGCTGCTTGAGGTCAGGAACCTCACCACCCACATCAGGACCCGTCGCGGGGTCGTCCGGGCCGTGGACGACGTCTCCTTCACCCTGGAGGCCGGCGAGACCCTGGGCCTGGTCGGTGAGTCCGGCTGCGGCAAGTCCATGACCGGGCTCTCGCTGATGGGCCTGCTGCCGCCCGGCGGCGCGCTCGTCGGCGACTCCTCGGTGGTGCTGGACGGGCGCGAGCTGGTGGGGCTGCCGGAACGCGAACTGCGCCGGGTGCGCGGCAACGACATCGCCATGGTCTTCCAGGACCCGATGACCTCCCTGGACCCCACCAGGACCATCGGGTACCAGGTCGCCGAACCCGTGCTGCTGCACCGCGGCTGCACCCGGGCCGAGGCGGCCGACCGGGCTGCCGAGGTCCTCGGCCTGGTCGGCCTGCCGCGCCCGCGCGAGCGGCTGAACGACTATCCGCACCAGCTGTCCGGCGGCCTGCGCCAGCGGGTGCTGATCGCCATGGCACTCGCCAACGAGCCCCGGGTGCTGATCGCCGACGAGCCCACCACGGCCCTGGACGTCACCATCCAGGCCCAGATCCTCGCCCTGCTGGCCGACCTGCGCACCCGGCTCAGCATGGCGATGATCCTGATCACCCATGACATGGGCGTGACCGCCGGCCACGCCGACCGGGTCAACGTCATGTACGCCGGCCGCATCGCCGAGAGCACCGGCACCGACCGGCTGTTCCGCGGCATGCGCCACCCCTACACCCAGAGCCTGCTGGCCTCCGTCCCCCGGCTGGACCAGGACCCGGCCAGACAGCTACCCACCATCCCCGGCCGGCCCCCGGACCTGACCGCACCTCCCGGCGGGTGCCGCTTCGCGGACCGCTGCCGGTACGCCACCGACCGCTGCCGCGCGGAGGAGCCGGAGCTCACCGGCCCGGACGGGCACCGGTACGCCTGCTGGCACCCCACCGACGGCCCGCTTCCGGCGGGCTCCACTGCGGCGGTGCCCCGCCCGGTCGGTGCGCCGCCGGCGGCCCCAGACCGTCCGCTGCTCGAAGCGCGGGACCTGGTCCGGGAGTTCCCGGTCCGCGGGACCCGGCTGCCCGGCCGCGCCCGGCGCGTGGTGCACGCCCTGTCCGGCGTCTCCCTCACGCTGGAGCCCGGCGAGACCTTCGGCCTGGTCGGCGAGTCCGGCTGCGGCAAGACGACCCTCGGCCGCCTGCTGGTCGGCCTGGACCGCCCCGACGCCGGCACGGTCACCCTGGACGGGACCGACCTCGGCCGGCTGCGCGGCCGCGAGCTGCGCGGGCGCCGCCGCGACCTCCAGATGATGTTCCAGGACCCGTACTCCTCGCTCGACCCCCGGATGCGGGTCGGCAGCATCCTGCGCGAACCGCTGCAGATCCAGGGCATCGGCACGGTCCGCCAGCAGAAGGCCCGGGTCGCCGAACTGCTGGCCGAGGTCGGCCTGCCCGCGCAGGGCGCGGAGCTGTACCCGCACGAGTTCTCCGGCGGCCAGCGCCAGCGCATCGGCCTGGCCCGCGCGCTCGCGCTCACACCGAAGGTGATCGTCGCCGACGAGCCGGTCTCGGCGCTGGACGTCTCGGTCCGGGCCCAGGTGCTCAACCTGATGAACCGTCTGCAGGCCTCGCACGGACTGTCGTACGTCGTCATCTCGCACGACCTCGCGGTGGTCCGCTACCTCGCCGACCGGATCGGCGTCATGTACCTGGGCCGCATGGTCGAGGTGGGCAGCGCCGACGACATCCAGCTGCGCGCCGCCCACCCGTACACCGCCGGACTGCTGGCGGCCGTCCCGGTGCCGGACCCGGACCTGGAGCGGGCCAAGCGCGGCGCCGGGATCAGCGGCGAACTGCCCAGCCCGGTCGACCCGCCCTCGGGTTGCCGCTTCCGCACCCGTTGCCCGCTGGCCCGCGAGCGCTGCGCGGCGGAGGAGCCGGCCCTGCGCCGGTTCGGCGCCGGCCACACCGCGGCCTGCCACTTCCCGCTCCAGCCGCCGCTCGCCGACACCCCCGCCACAACCGCCGTCACCGACGTCTCAGGAGGTTAGCTCCCGCTGCTCGCGGTCGCGCCCGCTGACGCTCAGGTAGACGACCATGCCCAGGATGACCGTCAGGAACAGGACGCTGGTGCCGACCGTGCCCAGCCCCAGTCCGCCGTCGCTGCGGTTCTGGGAGAGGTAGTCGCCGAGGGAGGCGCCCAGCGGGCGGGTGAGGATATAGGCGATCCAGAACGACAGCACCGCGTTCACGCCGAACACCAGGTGCGCGACGGCGACCGCGGCGATGACCGCCGCGAAGAGGACGGCGGAGAGCCAGTACCCCAGGTTCAGGCGCTCGGCGACCAGGTCGCCGGCCGAGGTCCCCAGCGCGAAGGTGAACAGGATGGTGAGCCAGTAGAAGGCCTCGCGGCGGGTGGTCCGCACCGAGTGGATGGAGAGCGTGCCCTCGACCCGGTACCAGGCGGCGAAGGTGACGGCGAGCGCGATGGCGAACACCGTGGTGGTGACGGTCAGCGAGACGCCGAAGTTGTCGGTCAGGTTGTCGCTGACCAGGGTGCCCACGACGCTGATCAGCACCACCACGAGCCAGTACAGCCCGGGGACGTAGCGGCGCGCGCGGAACTGCGCCACCAGCACGGCGGCCAGCAGTGCGGTCATGACCAGGCTGGTCCTGGTCAGCCCCATGTTCAGGTTGGTGTTGAGGAAGTCCGCCGCCGTCTCGCCGACGGTCGTGCACAGGACCTTGATGACCCAGAAATACAGTGTGACTTCCGGCACCTTGCTGAGGATGCCCCGGGCACTGCTCGCGGTCGACGGCGCCTGCCTGATGGTAGTAGTCATGGGGCCACCGTTGCCTCTGGGACCTGAACATATCCTGAGCGGCCGGCTGTGCGGGCGCCCGGGCGGACAGCGGGTCTACAGGGCGCTGCCAGCTCGGGGAGCGATAATTTCGCCCATGATCGAACCACTTGTGCTGGTTGTCGAGGATGACCACGGGCTGCGCGAGGTGCTGGCGCGGGGGCTGCGCGAGGAGTCCTTCGCCGTCCGCACCGCCATGGACGGCGCCGCGGCCCTGCGCAGCATCGACCCGGACGTGGACGCGGTCGTCCTGGACGTGGGCCTGCCGGACTCGGACGGCCGCGACGTCTGCCAGGCCATGCGCGCGGCCGGGGTGAGCGCCCCGGTGGTGTTCCTGACCGCGCACGACACCATCACCGACCGGCTGTCCGGATTCGCCGCCGGCGGCGACGACTACCTGGGCAAGCCGTTCCACATGACCGAGCTCGCGGCCCGGCTGCGGGCCGCGCTGCACCGCACCGGCCGGGTCGTCGGGTCGGAGGACGACGGGCCGCGGCTCGATCCGCTCACCCACACCCTGCGCAGTGCCGACCGGGCTCCGGTGCCGCTGACGCCGACCGAGTTCCGGCTGCTGGCCTGCCTGATGTCCGCCCCGGGCGCAGCCGTCCGGAGGCGGGCCCTGGTGCGCGCGGGCTGGCCCCAGGGGGCGCAGGTGAGCGACAACACCCTGGACCAGTACCTGCTGCGGGTGCGCCGCAAGCTGCGTGAGGTGGACGGCGAGCACGGCATCGACACCGTGCGCGGTGTGGGCTACCGGTACTCGTGACAGGGTTCCGTCCGTTCCGTCCACGGCTGCGCCGACCCTCCACACTGCGTGGCCGGCTCGCGCTGCTCGCGCTGGCCATGGCCGCGGTCTGGGTGACCGGGCTGACGCTCGCCTTCAACCTGGTGCTCGACAACCAGCTCCGGCAGCAGGCCGATCAGCAGCTGCGGGCCCGCGCCGCCGCGATCGCCACCACGGTGACCGTGCAGGCGGACGGGACCGTCACCGTGCAGGAGACCTCCGGGGACAACATCCTGGACACCGGGGTGTGGATCTACCAGGGCAGCACCAACATCGAGCGCCCCAACGCCGACGCGTCGCTGCAGCGCGCCGCCGACGGCCTGGCCGGCGCGAGCGGACGGTTCGTCACCGTCGGCGGCTCGCGCATGTACGCGGTCGCGCTGACCCACGCGGGACACCAGGTCGGCACCGTGGTGACCCAGGCGAGCCTGTCCGCCTACACCTTCACCAGCCGCGCCGCGCTGGCCGGATCGACCACCCTGGGCCTGCTGCTGCTCGGCTGCGTCTACCTGGTCGCCCGCACGGTCGTCGGACGGGCGCTGCGCCCGGTCGCCGAGATGAGCGCCATCGCCGCGCAGCGCAGTGAGCAGGGCATCCACGAGCACTTCGGCACCGAGGGCCGCCCCGCCGAACTCGCCGAGCTGGGCGCCAACCTGGACGCGCTGCTGGACCGGATGGCCGCGGTCCTGCGTGACGAGCAGCGGCTGACCGCGGAGCTCTCGCACGAGCTGCGCACCCCGCTGGCACGGATCTGCGCCGAGACCGAGTGGCTCACCGGCCGTCCCCGCAGCGCCGCCGAACAGCGCGCGGCCCATCAGGCGATCGGCGAGGCGGCCGCCCGGATGCAGGACATCTGCCGGACCCTGCTGACCGAGGCCCGTCCCGGTGTCGGCCCCCGCCCCGGCCGCTGCCAGGCCCGGGAGGTCCTGGACGCCCTCGCGCGGCAGAGCCGTGCCGAGCACCCCGACGCGGCGCCGATCACGGTGGGCGGCGGCACCGGAACGGTCGGGGTGCCGGCGGCGCTGCTGGAGCGGATAGTGGCGCCGCTGCTGGACAACGCGCGCCGCTATGCCGACACCCGGATCACCGTCGACTACCGGGCGGCGGCGGACCGCGCCGAGATCGCGGTCGGGGACGACGGGCCCGGCGTCCCCGCCGTCATGGTCGAGCAGATCTTCCAGGCCGGCGGCCGGCTCGACCCGGGCGATGGCCACGACGGCGTCGGCCTCGGGCTGTCCCTGTCACGCCGGCTGGCCCGCGCCACCGGCGGCGACGTCACGCTGCGGGCCACGGCCCGGGGAGCCTGTTTCGTGGTGCGACTGCCCCTCGCCTGACCTGTCCGGGGCGGCGGCCGCGAGGGTTCGGAGGTGGGAGGTGACGGCCGCGGTGGTACGGGGGTGGTCGTCGGTGGCGAGCAGGTCCAGCAGGGCGCCGCGGAGGACCGAGAGCAGCAGGGTGCGTTCGGCGAGGCCCTCGGGGGTGTCGCGGACGGCCGGTTCCTGTGCGGCGGCGAAGACCTGGAGCCAGTCGTCGACGGTTCGCCGGGCGAAGCCGGCCCACGGTCCTGACCTGTCCACGAGCGAGCAGGTGTAGGCCTCGGCCCACAGGGTGAGCAGGGGGCGGTGTCCCGGATCGGCCAGCCAATCCCAGACCAGCCCGCCGGCCTGGGCCGGCCCGTACTGACGCGGTGTCCGGTGGAGCGCGTCGAGCATCCGCAGCTCGTCCTCGCGGGCCCGGCCGAGCAGCGCCTGCACCAGCGCGTCCTTGCTGCCGAACAGGAACAGCAGCACGCGCGGACTGCTGCCGACGGCCTCGGCGAGCGGACGCAGGGACATGCCCGCGAGCCCGTGCTCCAGGACGTGGGCGTAGGCCAGTTCGAGCAGCTGCTTCTTGCGGGCGGAGTCGGTGGGGGCCGATGCGTTCACCTTCGCCATTATGCTTTACTGAAACAGTCGTTTCAGTCCAGCTGCCGGGGAGGCCGCGATGGGTGACACGCAAGCGGTGATCAGGCCGATCGGCGAGCCGGGTGACCTGGGCTGGGTGGTGATGGCCCACGGCGAGCTGTACACGGCGGAGTTCGGCTGGGACGACACCTTCGAGGCCCTGGTCGCCCGGATCGTCGCGGACTTCGCTACCGGCGGCGATCCGGCCCGTCAGGCCGGGTGGATCGCCGAGCTGGACGGCCGTCGGGTGGGCTGCGTGTTCTGCGTGGCCGGCGAGGACAGCGGCAGCGCCAAGCTGAGGATCCTGCTCGTCGATCCGGTCGCGCGGGGGCACCGCCTCGGCACCCGTCTGGTGGCCGAGTGCGTGGAGTTCGCCCGCGCGGCCGGGTACGAGCGGATCCGGCTCTGGACCAACCACCCGCTGGTGGCCGCGCGCGGCATCTATCTCGCGGCGGGCTTCCGGCTGGTGGGGGAGGAGCCGCACCACAGTTTCGGCGTCGAGCTGACCGGTCAGACCTATGAGCTCAACCTTACCCGGACGGGTGACCTGAGTCGCCACTCGTCCGAACCTCTTCAGAACTGGTAAAGATCGCCCGGTTTCGCACATTGTTCGGTCAGAATCTGATCACCGGCGTTGGACTGCGCCGCGGGGCCGACCCCGCAGCTGACGAGACTGCGGGGTCGGCGTAACCACCGATCGTGGTGAGGGAAGCCCGGGATGGGCCGTAGGCTGGGCGACCGGCCCTGCTACGGCTCAGGGTGCAGAAGTCCGATCGAGGAGTGGTGGGCGTGGCGGGACGCGGCGGGATCAGGGGCAGTCAGGTCGGGGCAGGGCCGATGGGGGAGAACGAACGCGGTGAGCTGGCCCCGCGCACGGTCGTCTCGTTCTGGTGTGCCAACGGGCACGAGGTCCGGATCGGGTTCGCCCTTGAGGCGGACCACCCGGATGTCTGGGACTGCCCCAAGTGCGGTCTGATCGCCGGTCTCGACCGCCACAATGTGCCGGCCCCGGCCAGCGCGGCCCCGTACATGACGCACCTGGGGTATCTGCGCCAGCGCCGTTCGCAGGAGGAGGGCGACATCCTGCTGGAAGAGGCGCTGGCCAAACTGCGCGGATCCGTCTGACCGTCGCCGCCCTCCGGACGGGCGGCGACGGCAGGCCGACGGGCGCCGGGGTCAGGCCGGGCAGTTGTGGTAGGCGGCCAGCAGCCACCTGCCGTCCTGGCGGGTGAGCGTCCAGGTGGCCAGCACCCAGCGGTCGTCGGCGGGCTGGGTCTCGCCGGCCATCAGGACATTGCTCCTGGAGACGACGACGGCCGCGTCGGCGCCCAGACGGCGGACGCTCTGCACCTCGTCCCGGACCCGGCTGCCCTTGAGCGGGCCGGCGAAGGACTCGACCAGGCGGTCGCGGGTGGCGGCGGGGCCGACGCTGTAGGTGCCGGGAATGATCGAGGTCATGTCCTCGGTGTAGTCGGCCACGAAGGCGTCGGGGTCGTTGTCCGCCCAGGCCCGGTAGAGGTTGTCGAGCACGGCGAGGATCTCACGGTCCTTGGTGTCGGTCATGGTCTTTCCTTCCGTCGGTGTGCTGCTTGCACCGGTACATACCTGGCAGCCCGCCGCGGCTCATCGCTCGCGCTGCGATGACTTCCGGGACGCCCGCCGGTATGTATGGGCACCAGGACCCGCGCGCGCGATGGAGGACAGGGTGGCGACACCGACCGGCGAGGACCCCGCAGCGGACTTCACAGTCCGGACCGATCCGTTCCGGCGGGAGCTGCTGGCGCACTGCTACCGGATGCTCGGCTCGGTGCACGACGCCGAGGACCTGCTGCAGGAGACCCTGCTGCGGGCCTGGCGGGCGTACGACCGGTACGACCCGAGCCGCTCGGCGCTGCGCACCTGGCTCTACCGGATCGCCACCAACGCCTGCCTGACCGCGCTCGAACAGCGCAGCCGCCGCCCGCTGCCCTCCGGCCTGGGCACGCCGTCGGGCGAGGACGCGGGGGAGCCGCTGATCCGCGGCGAGGAGGTGCCCTGGCTGCAGCCGATCCCGGACGCGATGCTCGGGGACCCGGCGGGCGTCCTGCTCTCCCGGGGTTCGCTGCGGCTGGCCCTCGTCGCCGCGATGCAGTTCCTGCCGGCCCGGCAGCGGGCGGTGCTCGTGCTGCGCGAGGTGCTGGACTGGCCCGCCGCCGAGGTGGCCGAGGCGCTGGGCATGTCGACCGCCGCGGTCAACAGCGCCCTGCAGCGGGCCAGGGCCCGGCTCGGCGAGCTCGGACTGGGGGAGGACCATATCCACGAGCCCGCCGACCCTGACCACCGCGCCCAGATCGAACGCTATGTGGTCGCCTTCGAGAACGCCGACCTGGCCGCGCTGGAGAAGCTGCTGACCGAGGACTGCGTCCTGGAGATGCCGCCGTTCGTCAACTGGTACCGCGGCCGCGAGTCGTACCTCGGCTTCATCGCCCGCGTCTACACCCTGCGGGGCACCCGCTGGCGGATGGTGCCGACGGGCGCGAACGGGCAGCCGGCGCTGGCCGCCTACACGCGTGCCGAGGACGGCGGATACAACCTGCACACCCTCCAGGTCTTCACCGTCACCGAGGCGGGCATCAGCCGCAACACCGTCTTCCAGGACTGGGAGTTGTTCGGCTACTTCGGCCTGCCGGAGCGGATCCCCGCCGCCGGGGACTGAATGCGCCAATTCCCGTTGCGCGTATCCGTGGATACACGCAACGGGAATTGACGGGGAGTGAAGTCCGGGGCTACGACTCGGGGATGAGCAGACCGTAGTGGCCGTCGTAGCGCTCGTAGAGCATGGCGCCGCGGGCTTCGGGGTGTGCCGCGGTGTTCGCGAAGAACAGGAACGGCAGTGCGGTGAGGTTCAGCCGGGCCAGTGCCTCATTGGGTGTCAGGAAGGGGGCCGGTCGCGGCCGTACGGTGACCGGCAGATGGCGTCGGCGTGGCGGTCCGCTCTTGGCCGAGAGCTGGGCCAGGCTGTAGCCGGTGGGGCCGGAGCGGAAGACCATGCTGTCCTGCCCGGTGTCGGCGTCGGTGAACAGATGGCAGTCGTAGTCCATCGCGTCCATGCGGAACGCCGCCTCGTCCACGGTCTCGCACCGCAGCACGACCGACTTGCGACGCATGATCCGGTGCCGGAGGACCGGAGGTAATTCGAGGTCGGCGTCGGCGTGCTGGTCGTGGCTGAGCTGGTGCAGCGACTCGCGAGGCGCGCTGATCGCCTTGCCGGAGTAGGGGGAGCCGGCCCGCAGCAGCCGCATCAACTGGTCACGCAGGCGTTCCCGCAGCAGGTAGATGGCCTCGTGCACATTGCGCGCCGCGGCCTGGGCGCGGAGCGGGATACCGCCGATGTCCAGATTCCCCTGGACGACTGCGGGGTGCTGGAGGGTCTGGTCCGGGAGCCGGGTCAGTTTGATCCGGGCCCGCCGTATCAACAGGTCGGCATCCTGCTCCAGTTGCTCGATGCTGGTGCGGGCCAGGTGGCGCGCATCCTCCGGGATCTCTCCGCGGGTCTCGACAGTCACGGTGAAGGCGGCTGCGCTCATGGTGTGTTCGTGCCTCCTGCTCGTCGCGTGAGTAGGGCCGATCAATGAAAAGTGACCATACCGTGTCCTTGCGTCGGTCCGGGATGTTACGTCCTTCACAGCCGACACACTGACACCAAGCGAATTGATGTTGTGTCAAAACATGGTTCCCAGGTGATTGAAAACGGGCACCGGCACGCGAATGGAGATTTTCTCGAACCCCCGGCCAGGTGCGCGCGTAGGTTTCCGGGCGTAAGGACGCTGCTGCGTAAGGAATCCGGAGGCCATCGATGAAACCGTTGATCGTAGGGGTCGGAGGGACGCTGAGGCCCGGGTCTTCCTCGGAGACCGCACTGCAACTCGCGCTGGACGCGGCCCGGAGGAACGGGGCCGAAACCGTCTCCTTCGCGGCCAAGGACCTCCAACTCCCGTACTACGACCCGTCCGTGCAGGAGCGAACGCTGGACCAGGAGCGGCTGGTCGACGCCTTCCGCCGGGCGGACGGGATCCTGATCGCCAGCCCCGGCTACCACGGCGCGGTCTCCGGGCTGATCAAGAACGCCATCGACCACGCCGAGGATCTCGCCAGGGACCGGCGCGTCTACTTCTCCGACATCCCGGTCGGCTGCATCGGCGTCGCCTACGGCGCCCAGGCCGCGACCTGCGTCCTGCACAATCTGCGCACCATCGCCCACGCCCTGCGCGGAGTGCCCACCCCCTACGGGGCCGCGATCGTCGTCGGGGAGTCCAGCTACATCCAGGGACGCTGGGTCGACCCGGTGACCCGCGAGCGCCTTGCGCTGGTCGGCACCCAGGTCTCCACCCTCGCCGCCGCCCTGGCCCCGGGCCTGCGGAGCAGCCGGAGCGCCTGACCGGCCGCGGACGCATGCCTGCGAGCGAATGCACATGACACCTTCGCGGCGACAACTAGTCACCTGTGAACGCTTTCTGAATTCACGTCAGCAGGGGTCTGGCTGGGCCCTCATTCGCTTAAATAAGGTAAGCCTAAGCTTATCCGAGTCTCATTGGAGGGGTCCTGCATGTGGAATGACGCGCTTCCCAGTTTCCTGATCGGGCTCAGAGAGGGACTCGAGGCAGGGCTGGTCATCTCGATTCTCGTCGCGACCCTGGTCCGCTCCGACCAGAGATCCCGTCTACCGCAGGTGTGGACCGGAGTTCTGGCCGCGATCACCCTGTCGCTCAGCTTCGGCGCGGTGCTGACCTTCACCGCCGCCAACCTGCCCGCCACGGCACAGGAGGCGTTCGGGGGGACGCTGAGCGTCATCGCGGTCGCCTTCGTCACCGCGATGGTCTTCTGGATGCGGCGCAACGCCCGCAACCTCTCCGGCGAGATCCGCAGCAAGGTGAACGCCGCGCTGGCGGTCGGCTCCGGCATGCTCATCGCCACCAGCTTCCTCGCGGTCGGCCGCGAGGGACTGGAGACCGCGCTGTTCATCTGGACCACCGCGCAGTCGGCGTCCTCGTCCACCGGGCCACTGGTCGGCGCGGCCGTCGGGCTGGTCCTGGCGGCCGGGATGTGCTGGGCGCTGTACCGGCGGGTGCTGACGATCAATCTGACGAAGTTCTTCACCTGGACCGGTATCGGACTGATCGTCATCGCCTCCGGGGTGCTCGCCTACGGGCTGCGGGACCTCCAGGAGGGCGGCGTACTGCCCGGCGGACACAGCTTCGCGGTGGACCTCAGCGGCAGCATCGACGCCAACTCCTGGTACGCCACCCTGGTGCAGGGCGTGTTCAACCTGACCACCCGGATGACCTGGCTGCAGGTGTTCGCCTACGTGGTCTACCTCGGGACGGTGATGACCCTGTTCATCCGGGGTGTCCGTGCCCCGAAGGCCGGGTCCGCACCGGCGGTGGTGTCCACTCCCGCTGCGCCTGCTCCCAGCACGGTCCCCGTTCCTGTCCCTGTCGCTTCGGAGGCCGTCGCCCCGACCGACCCCTCCGCCGCGGACGCCGTCGTCGCCGCGGCCGAGGCCGTCGTCTCCGCCGCGGAGGCCGTCGTCTCGGCCGCGGCAGCCGCCGGCGCCGCAGCGGCCGCGGCCAAGGCCGCATCCGCTGCCGCCACCCCGGCGGCCGTCGCCGCACCGGAGGCCGCTCCGGCCGCCGCAGCGGTGCGCAAGGACGGGCTCGGGCTGAGGCGGCTGATCCCCTCCGTCGCCGCACCGGTCGCGGCTGCCACGACCGCGGCCGAGGCCGTGACCGGAGCCGGGGCCGGGGGCGGAGCTGAGGCCGCAGCTGCGCCTGAAGAAGTGGTCCACCAGGGCCGGCCACGGTGGTTGGTGCCCACCGCCGCCGTCGCGGTCCCCGCGGTCATCGCGGGTCTGATCGTCGGTATCAGCGGTGGCAAGCCTGCCGCGGCCGCCACGGTCACCGTCTCGCAGAAGGCCTGCGGGCAGGGATTCGCCTCGCCCAAGCCCGGTCAGCAGGTGTTCCAGATGCGCAACACCGGCGGCGAGACCTCCGAGGTCTACCTGGTCAATCCGGTGACCAACGCCGTGTACGGCGAGGTGGAGGGCATCGCGCCGGGTACCACCCGGGCGTTGACGGCCACCATCGGCAGCGGCGACTACGCCTGGCGGTGCGTGTCCACCTCGGGCAGCGCGGTCACCTCCGCGACCGTCCATGTCAGCGGCGGGACCACGGTCGCGGCCGTGCTGCCGCTGCCGGCGACCGGCCTGGACGCGCCGCTCGCGCAGTACAAGGCGTATGTCAACGCGGGCCTGGCGGCCCTGCTCCCGTCCGCCAAGAAGATCGCCACCGACCTGCACGCCAAGGACCTGGCCGCAGCCCGCACCGACTGGCTCACCGCGCACCTGCAGTACGCCGCGCTCGGCGCCGCCTACGGGACCTTCGCCGACTTCGACCAGAAGATCAACGGCCGCGCCGACGGACTGCCCCTGGGGGTCAAGGACCCCGGCTTCACCGGCTTCCGCCGGCTGGAGTACGGACTGTGGCACGCCGAGTCGGCGTCGAGCCTGGCCACCGTCGCCGACGCGCTCGTCACCGATGTCACAGGTCTGGCCAAGGCCTTCCCCGGCCAGGACTTCGACCCCGCCGACCTGCCCCTGCGCACCCACGAAATCCTGGAGAACACCCTCCAGTTCGAACTCACCGCCGACACCGACGAGGGCAGCGGCACCAATCTCGCCACCGCCGCCGCCAACCTGTCCGGCACCCAGGAACTCCTCACCGTCCTGCGCCCACTGATCACCCAGCGGAACCCGACGCTGCTGGCGACCGTGGACGGCGACGTGGGCAGGGTCGCCACCCTGCTGGCCGCGCAGCACACCGGGAACGACTGGACGCCGCTCGGACAGCTCGACACCACCACCCGCCAGAGCATCAACGGCGCCGTCAGCCAGCTCCTCGAAGACCTCGCTCCCATCCCCGACCTGCTCGAGATCCGGAAGTCCGCCTGATGACTGATCACATCCAGCCCTCGCAGACCCCCACGACCCCGGCCAGCTCGGCCCAACCCGCCACCGGCTCCTGCCCCTTCGGCTTCGACCGCCCCGGCGGCGCCACCGCCGGCCCCGACCCCGCCCCCGTTTCCGACCTGGCCCCCGCCTCCGGCGCCTCGCGTCGCACGGTCATGCGGAGCGCGCTCGGCGCGAGCGCGCTGGGCGCGGCGATGGCCGGAGGCGCCGGGACGGTGCTGGGACTCGGGGCAGGCCCGGCCGCGGCCGCCGGCAGTCCGGCCGGTGCGGACGCGGTGGCCTTCTACGGCGAGCACCAGGCCGGGATCACCACCCCGACCCCGGCCTACGCGCTGTTCCTCTCCCTGGACGTCATCGCCGCCGACCGCGCGGGCCTGCAGACCCTGCTGCAGACCCTCACCACCAGGATCGCCTTCCTCACCTCCGGCGGAACCCCGCCCGACCTGGGCGTCGGCTCACCCCCTGCCGACAACGGCATCCTGGGCCCCACCGTGCCCGCCGACCAGCTCACCATCACGGTCGGCGTCGGAGCCTCGCTGTTCGACCAGCGCTTCGGCCTGGCCGCGCAGAAGCCCCGCAGCCTCACCCCGATGCGCACCTTCCCCAACGACAACCTGCGCGCCGCGGAGCTGCACGGCGACCTGTCCCTGCAGATCTGCGCCGGCCACCAGGACACCGTGCTGCACGCGATGCGCGACATCGCCAAGCACACCCGCGGGCAGATGCAGATCAAGTGGCGGATCGACGGCTTCCAGACCATCCCCCGCCCCAGCGGCGCAGGACGCAACCTGCTCGGCTTCAAGGACGGCATCGCCAACCCGGACACCACCTCCGCCCGGGAGATGGACAAGCTGGTCTGGGTCGCCGCCGGCGGCGCCGAACCGGCCTGGGCGACCGGCGGCAGCTACCAGGTGATCCGCATCATCCGGATGCTGGTCGAGTTCTGGGACCGGGTCTCGCTCAGCGAGCAGGAGAAGATGTTCGGCCGCCGCAAGGACACCGGCGCGCCCCTGGACGGCGCCAACGAGACCGACATCCCCGCCTACGCCAAGGACCCGCAGGGCAACGCGATCCCGCTGGACGCCCACATCCGCCTGGCCAACCCCCGTACCGCCAAGACCGACGACACCCGCATCCTGCGCCGCGGCTACAACTACGACCGAGGCATCGACAGCGCCGGCAACCTCGACATGGGACTGGCCTTCTGCTGCTACCAGCAGGACGTCAAACGCCAGTTTGAAGCCACCCAGACCCGGCTGATCGACGAGCCGCTGGTCGACTACATCTCGCCCACCGGCGGCGGCTACTTCTACGCACTGCCGGGTGTCAAGGACTCCACCGACTGGCTAGGACGGACCCTGCTCACCGCGACCTGACCGCCCGTCCGCCACCCACCCGCTCCGCGCTATGCTGCGTCTGCGCAGGTTGATGATGATGTTCGGTACAGCTGGCGAAAGAGCGGGTGGGCTCGGTGGCGGACTCCTCGGAGTGGATGAAGGCACGGATGCAGGAGCCGACCGTGCCACCGGTCGACCTGCGCACCGACATCCCCCACTCCGCCCGGATCTACGACTACGTACTCGGAGGGAAGGACAACTTCCAGGCCGACCGCGAGGCGGCCGAGCAGATGCTGCGCGGCTGGCCGAGCCTGCGCCCCTCCATGCAGCAGAGCCGGGCCTTCATGCACCGGGTGACCCGGTACCTGGCCGAGGAGGAGGGGATCCGCCAGTTCCTGGACGTCGGCACCGGCATCCCGACCGAACCCAATCTGCACCAGGTCGCCCAGGAGATCGCCCCGGAGTCCCGGGTGGTCTACGTGGACAACGACCCGATGGTGCTGGTGCACGCCCGCGCGCTGCTCACCAGCTCGCCCGAGGGGCGCACCTCCTACCTCCAGGCCGACATGCGCGAACCGCAGGCCATCGTCGACGCCCCGCAGCTGACGGCCACCTTCGACCTGAGCCGGCCGGTGGCCCTGTCCGTCATCGCGGTGCTGCAGTTCGTGCCGGACGACCTGGACCCGGTCGGCATCGTGCGGCGCCTGCTGGAGCCGCTGCCCTCGGGGAGCTTCCTGGCGCTGTCGATGGTGACCACCGACTCCAACCCGGCCATCGCCGACGTGGTACGGGAGTACAACGCCCGCGGCATCAACGTCCAGGCACGCACCCGGAAGCAGGTCGAGCAGTTCTTCGACGGCCTGGAGCCGGTCGAACCGGGCGTGGTCCTGGTCCACCGCTGGCGCCAGGACGGCTCCGCCACCGGCCTGGACGACGCCGACGTGGCGATGTACGGCGGCGTCGCCCGCAAGCCCTAGCGGGCTTCGACTTCTTCGGTCGGCGCGAACATCAGTCGCAGACCGAGGAAGGCGCAGAGCGGGCCGAGGGCACTCATCGCGGCGGAGCTGACGAAGGCGGCCGCCAGATTGCCCGAGGCGAAGCCGAACCCGCCGTAGTAGGTGCCGAAGAGCGAGGCGAAGCCGAAGAACATCCCGGGGATCAGCGAGAACGCCGGGATGCGCCCGGTCGCCAGCAGCGTGCCGTTGACGACGAAGACCACCAGGGCCAGCGCGACGGTCCGGCCGAGTTCGCTGTGGCCGAGCATGGTGCCAGTGGCCCGGTTCAGCAGGACGGCGGCGACGCCGTAGGCCGCGCCGGCCGTGGTGGCGGTGATCATCTTCACCGCGTTGGCCCTGCTGGGGCCGCCGAGGAGGAAGGTGCCGGCCCAGGTGATGAAGATGGCCCAGGTCGGCATTCTGAGCGGGCTCATGAGCAGGAAGACGGTGGCGAAGGCCACGATCGAGGCGCTGACCTCATGGGGCAGGCGGATGCGCATGGCAGGGGCTCCGATGCGAGCGGTTCGAGGGGCAGGCGGAGGGACGCTGTGTGCGGGCCTCATCCCAGGCCACCGGGCTTGGCGAGGAGTTCACGCAGGGCCGCGTCGATGAACTCGGTGTCCTTGGGGTTGCTGCCATGGCCGGCGAAGTGGCCCCAGATCCCCGGGATCACCCGGAGTTCGGCGCCGGGGATGTGCTGGACCGCCCAGGCCTCGTCCTCCGGCGGGAAGTAGAGGTCCTTCTCCGCGGGCATGACCAGCGCGGTGGCCCTGATGGAGGCGAGGGCGGCCTCGGTGTCGCCGTCGAAGCCCGGGGTGCGGCCGACATCACCGTTCTGCCAGGTCCACAGCATCGTCAGCAGGTTGTTCGGGTCGCGGCCGTCGAGGAAGAAGCCCTCCCAGAAGCCGATGAGGAAGTCCTCCAGGGAGGTGTAGCCCAACTTCTCGAACTCCTTCTCCCAGTAGAAGGCCTGGGAGAAGCCCCATCCGGCGTAGACCCGGGCCAGCGCGCGCAGGCCGGTGGTCGGCCAGGTCTCGCCGTACCAGCCGCCTGCGAAGGCGGAGTCGGCCGTCAGCGCGGCCTTGACGCCTTCCAGGAAGACCTTGTTGTGCAGGCTGGTGCGTGCCGAGCCGCAGAACGGGGCGATCCGTTCGACCATCTCCGGGTGGCTGACCGCCCATTGGTAGGTCTGTCCCGCACCCATGGACCAGCCGGTCACCAGGGCCAGGCGCTCGATGCCAAACTCCTCGGTCACCAGCCGGTACTGCGCGGCGATCTGGTCCTGCACGGTGATGTCGGGGAAGCGGGCGCGGTCGTAGGGGGCCGGGGTGTTGCTCGGCGAGCTGGACAGGCCGTTGCCGAGCATATTGGGCACGATGATGAAGTACCGGTCCGGGTCGAGCGCCAGGCCCGGTCCGATCAGCCACTCGTTGTCCCAGTGCCTGCCGGAGTACCAGGTGGGGTAGACGACGGCGTTGCTCCGGTCGGCGTTGAGCTCGCCGTAGGTCGTGTAGGCGAGGAAGGCGCCGCGCAGGGTGGCGCCGCCCTGGGTGGTGAAGTCGCCCAGCTCGAAGGTCTGATGCTCTGTCATGGGAGTTCTCTCTTCCAGGGTATGCGGGTAAGGGGGATGGTCAGGACGTCACCGCGCACCAGCCGCGGTCCGCCTTGCGGGGGCCCTCTGCGGTCGGGCGGATGTCGAAGTCGAAGATGGCGGTGGGGAGATAGAGCGTGCTGCAGGCGTTGGGGATGTCCACCACGCCGCTGAGCCGGCCCTCGATCGGCGCCGAGCCGAGCAGCAGGTAGGCCTGCTCGCCGCTGTAGCCGAAGGTCTTGAGGTACTCGATGGCGTTCAGGCAGGCGTTGCGGTACGCGAGGGTGGCGTCGAGGTAGTGGTTGGTGTCGGTGGCGTGGTCCACGGAGATGCCGACGAAGGAGATGAACTCGCTGTAGCGGGGCTCGACGTTGCCGGGCATGAAGATCGGGTTCGTGGTCACGCCGTACTTCTCCATGCCGCCCTTGATCAGGTCGACATGGAGGTCGATGTAGCCGCCCATCTCGATGGCGCCGCAGAAGGTGATCTCTCCGTCGCCCTGGCTGAAGTGCAGGTCGCCGCCGGACAGCAGGCCGCCGGGGACGTGCACGGGGTAGAAGACCCGGGCGCCGCGGGTGAAGTTCTTGATGTCGTGGTTCCCGCCGTTCTCCCGGGCCGGCACCGTGCGGGCACCCTCCCGGGCGACCCTGGCCGCGTCCTCACCGGTGAGTTGTCCGGCCAGCGCGTTCTCCGCCAGCGGCGGGAGCGCCAGCGCGGGGACCCGGTGCGGATCGGTGTCGATCAGGGCCTGCTCCCGCGCGTTCCACCGGGCCAGCAGCTCGGCGGACGGGGCGGTGCCGAACAGCCCGGGGTGGGTGATCCCGGTGTAGCGGACGCCCGGGATGTGCCGGGAGGTGGCCTGCTGGCCGTGGAAGTCCCAGACGGCCTTGTAGGAGTCCGGGAAGTGGTCGGTGAGGAATCCGCCGCCGTTGTCGCGGGAGAAGACCCCGGTGTACCCCCAGCCCGCGCCCGACCCCTCGCCGACCGCCTGGGGTATCGGCCCGAGATCGAGGATGTCCACCACGAGCAGGTCTCCCGGCTCCGCCCCCTCCACGGCGATCGGGCCGCTCAGCATGTGCGCGTGGCTGAGGTCGACGTCGCGGACGTCGTTGGCCGAGTCGTTGTTGCCGATCTGGTTGTCGGTCCAGTCCCGGCACTCGACCCGGAACTCCGAGCCCGGCCGCACCGTGACGACCGCCGGGATGTCCGGGTGCCACCGGTTGTGGCCGGGAACCTTCTGATCACGCATGGACAGGGCCTGGTCGACGCTGAAGACGACTTCCGGCATGGGTACCTCCAGAGTTGATCGCGGGTCAGGGCTTCGGGAGCAGGGCGTGCCGCGGGTCGGCAGGCGGAGCCGGTCTGCGGCGGGCGGCGAGGACGGCGCCGACGACGCGCGGTTCGTGCGCGCTTGCCTCCTGCGTGTGCAGGGCGTGCGCCAGCGCGACGGGTGTACGGGCGATCATCGGCGGGGTGAAGACCCTCCGGGCCTGGTCCCCGCATGTCTGACACGGCTCCTCGGGCCGGGCCTCGCCGATCGGACGGGTCACATCGAAGGAGCCGCACTCGGTGCAGCGGTATCGGTATGTCGCCATGGGCAACCTCCATTTACTTCCTCTAGAAAGTATTTTCAGGGGAAGTAAATGGCAAGGCATTGAAGGTTACGTGCGTGTAAATCCAGCTAGGGGAGCTGCTGGAGAACGTCCCACTGCAGGCCGTCGGCGGCAGCGAGGAAGACGCGCTGCGCCAGATGGCGGTCCCGGACCTGTACTGTGCCCCGCGGGCTGTCGTACTCCAGCCCCTCGGCCGTGGCCTGGATCCGTGGTACGTCCAACTCGCCCGCCCTGCGCAGCAGTTCGGTGAGCAGGCGGACGCCCTCGTAGCAGGATTCGCCGAGGCTGTTGAGCACCGGCGCCTGGGGTCCGAACCGGCGGAAGTAGGCGGCGGCGAAGTCGAGCCCGGAGGCGGTCGGCAGGTCCTCGAAGTAGCCGGCCGAGGTCATCAGCCCGCGGGTGTTCTCCGGCCCCGTCGCCAGTAGCACGTTCTCCTCGATCAGCGAACTGAACCGGATGTGGTCCCGGTCCAGCCCCGCCCGGCTGAACGCGCGGTTGAAGGCGACCGCGTCGTTGCCGATCAGCAGCATCAGGACGGCCTCGCACCCGCTGGCCACGATCCGGCCCAGGGTCCCCTCGAAGTCCTCGGTGCCCAGCGGGACGTAGATCTCGTCGCAGACGACACCGCCGAGTTCGGCCAGATAGCGGTGGGCCGCACGGGCCGAGGCGCGTGGCCAGACGTAGTCGTCGCCCACGATCGTCCAGCGCCGGATCCCCAGCTCGCTCGCGAACCACTCCAGCGCCGGCCGCAGCTGGCGGTTGGGCGTCTCCCCGGTGAGGAACACCCCGGGCGACCGCTCGCCGCCCTCGTACAGCGCGGTGTAGATGTACGGCACCCGCCCGTCGATCCGCGGGGCGACGACCTCGCGGACGGCGGAGATATGCCATCCGGCCACCGCGTCGACCACACCGGCGGCGATCAGCGCGCCGACCTCGTCGGCCACCTGCGCGGGCGGCGCCCCGCCGTCGACCAGCAACAGCCGCATCTCCCGGCCGAGCACCCCGGATTCGGCGTTGACCTCCTCGGCGGCCAGTTGTGCGCAACACTCACAGGACGGGCCGAAGATTCCGGCCGGCCCCTGCAGCGGCACCACCAGGGCGACGTCCAGCGTCTCGCGGCTCCGCGGTCCTGCCGGGGAGCCGGGCCACAGGCACGCCTTCTCGATCACAGTGGCCTACCCTAGCCAATACTTGCTACGGGAATATTTCACACTGGTGGGTAACAGGCGGTACTTTAGGGCGATGACGACGACCTCCGCGACCGCCCACCGCGACCTCGACTTCGCCCGGCTGCTCACGCTCGTCGAGCGGAGCCTGGTGCTGAGGCTCGCAGAGGCGCTCAAGGCGGACGGCGCCACCATCGAGGAGTGGCGGGTGCTGGCGCTGCTGGGCGACGGCAACGGGCATGCCATGACCGAGATCGCCGAGTTCGTCATGCTGCCGGCGCCGTCGCTGACCAAGGTCGTCGACCGGATGGTGTCGGCCAACCTGGTCCACCGCCGGGTCGACGACGCGGACCGGCGCCGCGTCCTGGCCTTCGCGACCGACCGCGGACGCCAGGAACTGCAGCAGTGGAACGCCACGGTGGAACGCGAGTACGACGAGGTCGTGACCGCCGTCGGCCGCGAGGAGACCGCCCTGCTCAAGGCGCTGCTGACCCGGGTGTCCGGGCAGCTGTCCGGCTGAGGCCGCGTCAGAACAACGCCGTCCTCGGCTCACCGGCGATCAGGCAGAGCCGGACCAGTTCGGCGTGCGGGTGGGCCAGCGCTTCGGCCAGCGGGACGTGCAGGAGCACCAGGTCGGCGGGTTCGCCCATGCGTACGGTGCGCGCCGGGGCGCCGGGCAGGCGCGCCGGCGAGAGATAGCCGTCCAGGGCCTGCGCCGGGGTGAGCCGTTCCCCCGGGCCGGCGACGGTGCCCGTCGGGGTGAGCCGGGAGACCGCGGCCCGCATGACCGCCCAGGGGTCCAGCGGGCCGTAGGGGGCGTCGCTGGACTGGGCCAGCGGGACGGACCCGGCCAGCAGCGAGGCGGAGCGGTACAGGTCGCCGTGCTCGGCGGCGGGGACGCCGAGCAGGAAGTCGTCACCCCGGTCGGCGAGGAACCCCGGCTGGGTCACCACCCGCAGGCCGAGCCGGCGCAGGGTGGGGATCAGCTCGTGCGGCACCAGGGCGGCGTGTTCGAGGCGGTCGCCGGGTCGGCTGCCGGTCTGCTCCAGCGCGGCCAGCAGCAGCACCAGCGACTCACGGGTCACGCAGTGCACGGCGACCGGCCGTCCGGCCCGGTGCGCGGCGGTGATCTCCTCGACGAGCTCGTCGTAGTGCGGGAGGCCGGAGTCGGCGAGCACGATCTTCCAGGGCCCGGCCAGTGGCCCGCACTGACGGTCCGTCGGTTCTGATGGACCATCAGTGTCCAGCGGTGCACCCAGCAGTTGCACACGCTGCGGCAGTGCTCCGTCGGCCATGGCGGCACTGATCGCGTCGACGGTGCCGGTGTCCAGCGCCGGGCTCGCATCGGTCACCGAGGTGATGCCGTAGCCGGCGAGCAGTCGGCCGAGGGTGGCCAGTGAGGGCGGCCGGCTGCGCGGGAGACGGGTTTTCAGCCAGTCGTCGGCGCGCCAGAGCCGCCCGGTCGCACGGCCCTGCGCATCGCGCTCGACGCCGGGGTGATCTGCCTGCTGCAGCCCGATCGTGGCGGCGGCACGGGAGTTGAGCATCCACAGCGCTCCGCTGCGGTGCTGCACCCGGACCGGGACGTCGTCGCGCAGCAGATCGAGACCGGCGGCGTCCAGATCCCCTGCGACGGACTCGTGGTAGCGCACCCCGCGGATCCAGCCGTGTTCATCGGGCCGGGTCCGGTGGAGCAGGTCGCGCAGCTCCGCCGCATCGCCCGCGGCGGAGGGGCCGCACGGGGTCGAGGCCAGGTCGGCGGCGGTTGCGAAGAGGTGGAGGTGATGGTCCGTCAGACCCGGTAGCAGCGCGCCGCCGCGCCCGTCCAGCACCCGCTCGTCCGGCCCCTCGCGGAGCAGACTATGGCCGAGCTCCAGCACCCGCCCCCGCCCCACCCGGACGTCGCGCAGCACCCCGCCGACCTCGGCCCGGCGGATGAGCAGGCCGCTCACGGGAGGCTGATCCCGAGCCGGCCCAGCACCTCGGCGGTGTCCGCACCCATCGCGGGCGCCCGGCCCGCCGGTGTCCGGGGGGTGGGGCGGGCCACCGGGACGCGTCCGTGCCCGGTGTCGACGGTCCAGCCGTCCGCCGACCACTCGATTACGGGCCGGTCCTCCGCCCGCTGCCGCAGCGTGGCCGCCACGACATCGGCCATCGCCACCTCCCGGAGCACCCCGTCGCCGGATTCCGACTCCGGTTCAGTGAGCACCAGGGCCGCGGCGGCAAGCCCCGTGAGGGGGTCGGCGATTGCGTCGCCGCAGAACACCGGCAGGCCCTGGGAGTCATGGCCCAGCAGGCCGTTGGCCGCGGCCACGTCGTCACCGAAGCCGACCCGGGGGGAGGAGCGCCCGTACGCGGTGATCGACACCCAGGTGCAGCCGCGCTCGACCTCGGCCAGAGCATCCAGGCCGAACCCGGCCAGGGCGCGGGGCCGGGAGGCCTCGATGACGATGTCTGCCCGGCGCACCAGAGCGTGCAGGGCGGCACGTCCGCCCCGGTCGGCGGGGTCGACGGCGACCGAACGGTGTCCGGCGTGCAGCAGGTGGTAGAAGTCCGGATTGCCGAGTCTGGCCCCGTCCGGTCGCGAGGGGACCTCGACCTTGACCACCTGCGCCCCGGCCAGCCCGAGCAGGTGCGCGCACAGCGGACCCGCCCACAGCGCGCTGAAGTCCACCACCAGCAGGCCCTCCACCGAGCGGGTCCGCCCGGGCGGAGTGACGGCCACCGGATCGACCACGCGGGGGCGGACGGCCCCGGCCGCGAGGCCGAGCAGCGCGGCCCGCTCGTCGAGCTCGGCCCCGGTGTGCCCGGCCAGCCAGTCGGCCAGCCGCTCCGGGAGCCGCCGGTCCGCCTCGTGCCCGATCAGCGCGCCCCAGAGCGACGGGTCGTCCGGACGGGCACAGGACACCGCGGCCCAGCCGTCCGCCGTCGGCAGCAGCCGACAGCTGCCGCCGGGGGACACCCGCCCCTGCCGGGTGCTCCCGGTGTGGGCCGCGCGCTCCGCCAGCAGCTGCGCCCCGTCGACCCGGACCGGACGGCGGGGTCCCCGGGTGGCCTGCTCGATACGGTCGGACATCTGTCCGGCCCAGGAGGCCGCGTCCCCGGCGGGCAGGCTCGGCGCCCCGCCCCGGTGACCGGTCAGCGCGAGGACCCCGCTGCGCGCCCAGTCGCGCACCACGTCTGCGGAGGAACCCGGCGACCCAGTCGACATGTAGGGATGGTAGGCCACCCTGCGTCCGGAAAAATGACGGGCGCGCACGAGGCTTCGCGGCTATGGTCCGCGCATGCCCCCTGCCGATGCGAACCCGGTGGGCCTCGGCTCGGTCGAGGCGATCCTGCGACGCGTTCACCCGACGGCCTCGGTCACCGACGTCCTGACCCGCACCGGAGGCCGGCTGAGCACGGTCGTCGAGGTCCGCTGCGCCCCGCCGATCCAGCCCGTCATCATCAAGTTCTACGCCGAGGAGTGGCGCTGGAAGCAGGAGAAGGAGATCCACGTCTACCGGCTGCTCGAAGCGCACGGCATCCGCTGCGTTCCCGTCGTCCTGCACAGTGAGGCCACCGCCCATACGGTGATGACCCGACTCGAAGGACAGCCGCTGTCCGAGATCGGCCGGGACCTCGACGCGCCGGCCGTCGGCCGGATCTACGAACAGCTCGGCGCCCTGCTGGCCCGGGTGCACCGGATCGGGCAGCCGTCGTACGGGTACCTCACCACCGGCATCCTCGACCCGGAACCCACCAACGCCGACTACATGCAGCGTCAGTTCGCCAGGAAGCTGGAGGAGTTCTCGGAACTCGGCGGCGACGCGGCCCTGCGCGAAGCCGTCGAAGCCAGGATTCGCGAAGGGTCCGCCCTCTTCGCCCGCTGCCGCCGGCCCGTGCTGTGCCACAACGACTTCCACGAGGGCAATGTGCTCGTGCGGGAAGGGCCCGGCGGCTGGGAGGTCACCGGGTTCATCGACGTCGAGAACGCGATCGCCGCGGACCCTCTCGTCGACCTGGCCAAGACCGACTACTACTCCATCCGCGGTGACCGGCACAAGGCCGACTCCCTGCACCGCGGATACGGCGCGCTGCCTCCCGACTGGGCCGAACGGATCAAGCTCTACCGGCTCTACCATGCACTCGAACTGTGGGACTGGTTCGCCTCGACCGGCGAGGCCGTCCACCTGCCGGGCATCGCCGACGACATCCGGAGGATGACGGATCCGGGCTGAGCGGCCCCCGCACCGGACGGCGCGGGGGCCGCTCAGCGAGCCGGATCAGGCCAGCGGGGTGTAGTGCGAGGCGTCGCCCTTGAGCGAGTGGCTGGGGGTGCCGTCGATGCCGAGCGGGATGTCGCCGGCGACGGTCACCCGGTTGAGGCGCCGCGGCTGGTCGTCGTAGTTGTCGATGGCGTAGTGCTGGGTGATCCGGTTGTCGAACAGCACCAGCTGGCCGGGGGCCCAGCGCCAGCGCAGCACGTTCTCGGGGCGGGTCACGTAGGACTGGAGCAACCGGAGGACGTCGCGGGACTCGCCCTTGGAGAGGCCGACGATGCGCTGGGCGAAGCCGCCGATGTACAGGCCGCGCTCACCGGTGAGCGGGTGCACCCGGACCACCGGGTGCACCGTCTCGTAGGTGACCGAGGTGAACACCGCTCGGCGCTCCTTCTCCTCCTCGTCGAGGGACTCCGGCGGCACCGCATAGTCGTAGTCGTTGGTGTGCACGGCCCACAGCGTGTCGGCGAAGGCGCGCAGCGGGGCGGGCAGGTCGCGGTAGGCCGCGGCGGAGTTGGCGATCAGCGTCTCGCCGCCGTAGGGCGGGATGACGATGCTGCGCAGGGTGCTGAGCTGCGGCGGGTTGAGGACGAAGGTCACGTCGGTGTGCCACTGGTTCGCCCGGCCGTCCTCGCTGTCCACCGGGAGCACATTCGGGGCGCCCGGCTCGGAGGGGACGGTCGGGTGGGCGGTGGTGAGCGGCCCGAACTGCCGGGCGAAGCGCTCCTGCCCGGCGTCGTCGAGGTCCACGTCACGGAAGACCAGCGCCTTGTGCTCGTTGACGGCGGTCCGCAGCGCGGCCACGGTCCCCAGGTCGAGCTCCCGGTTCAGGTCGACGCCGGTGACCTCGGCGCCGATGCGCGCGGTGACCTTGCGGACGGATATCGCGGTGGTGGTGTCGGTGACGGTCATGACGGTCCTCCTGGACGAGAGGCGGGCACGCCGGAATACCTGACGCGAAGTCAGGGTGCGCCCGGGGCAACGGTGGGAGAGCAGGCCGACGACGGGCCTGGCAGAGTCGGTTCAGGCAGAGGCGGGCCGACAGCGTCGGCTACATCGCGGTGCACCGAGGCAGGCGCACCGCACCCGCTCGTCAAGGTGCCGCATCGATCTCATGCCAGGAGGCTAAACCGGGGCAGCTGCGGGCGGCAATGATTGTTCCAGCGCTGGAAGAAACCCGGAGCGCCGGTCAGTAGAGCAGGAGCAGCAACGCGTTCAGGAGGACGAGCGCGCCCAGAGCGAGGAAGACCACGCTCAGGGCAATGAGCACCAGGCCGGTGACGTGCCGGCTCCCGCTGGTCGTCGCCGGCGCCGAGTGGGCCGTCCTGCGCTGGTGTCGGCCGGCCATGAGCAGGAACAGGCCGATCGCCGTGTAGAACGCTCCTGTCATCAAGCTGCCGGCCGCGGCCCCATGTGCCGTTGCGATGTACCTGAGCATGTGGCTCTCTTCCTCCGGGAGCAGTCGAGTTCGGGCAAACGGCTCAACTCCAGCCGTAGCGCTCCCTGAGACGATTCACCACCAGGTTGAACCTGCCCCGGTCCAGCGCACAGGCCTCGCGCCGCATCCCCTTCTCGTGCAGCCGCAGCACCCGGTCGATCGCGATCCAGGAGTCGCGGCCCTCACGGTCCCAGGGGCCTTCGCCGATGGCCACCCAGTCGGCGTCGCTGTCGTGCCGCTTGCTGGAGAGCTGGACGGCGAGCAGCGTGCCGTGTGCCTCCCGGGCCACGACGAGCACCGGGCGGTCCTTGCCCCGCCCGTCGTTCTCCTCGAACGGCACCCAGGTCCAGACGATCTCGCCGGGATCGGGGTCGCCGTCGTGGGCCGGCGCGTACTCGGTGCGCACCGGGCCCACGCGGTGGGCGTCGGCCTCCGTCGTCGCGTCGGGCCCGTTTCGGCCCGGGAAGTCGTGGTCGGCGCTGTCGGAGTGAGTCGGCAAGGTCGTCATGGCGACGACGGTAGAGCCTGTGCTGATCAACATTCGCACCGGGGTCGGTACTGACGCTGCGTCGAATCCTGACGCTCCACTCCGGAGCGCGGCCTACTGCGGATGGGCGAGGGATGCATTCCAGCCGACCGCTACCGCCCAGGTGACGCCCGGATCGGCGGTCACCTGAAGCGGGGTTGTGGTGCTCGGGGTCGACAACACCGTGGCGTTGAGGCTGCCGTCCGGGTGGGCGTAGCAGCGCTCGGTGAACTTGCCGAAGGGGCCCGCGTCAACCGTCAGGGTGCCGACGCCCTGGCACTCCGTGGATACCAAGACCGTCCCTGCGGCGACCTTGCTGGGGAGGGTCGTCCCCATACCGCCGGTGCGCCGGCCGGTGGTTGCGAGGATCTTGTCGCCGTCGGCCTTGAGGTCCTGCGCCGGATCCCCCCACGGCGCATACGTGACGGGTGTCGCAGCCGCACTGTGCGGCGACGCGGAAGTGGTCGACGGGGGCTGCCCGGTGTGCGCGGTGCTGCAACCGCTCAGCAGCAGCACCGTGGTGGCGCAGGTGAGCAGTGAGCGTCGTCGCAGGGCGACAGGCATTGGCATTTCCCCCGTGAAGAGTGGCTCGCCCCCCGCGTGCCAGGGGATCATGGTGGCATTACTACGGGAAGGCGTCCAGTGCGTGCGAGGCGGTGACCTGGGCGGTGCCGCCGACGCGGACCGTAGGGCCTGTCGCTCCGGGGCGGGCTGTGGCGGTGATGGTGGCGGGGCTGCCGAGCGAGTCGCCCATGTCGACGGCGATGTCGGCGGAGCCGTTCCCGGCCAGATGGGCGGCGAGGCAGGCGGTGCTGTTGGCGTTGGCGATGTCCTCCGGGACCCCGATCGAGGGGGCGAACATGCGGGCGGCCGCACGGCCCGTGGGCGAGGGCGCGGAGTAGACGTAGGCGCCCAGCAGGCCCAGGCGGTCGCAGGCCTCCCGGAGCCGGTCAAGGTCGGGAGTCAGGGCAGCGAGGGCGGCGCGGGTGGGAACGGGCACCAGCAGCCGCTCCCGGCCCACCCCGGCCACCCGCATCCCCGGCCCGCTCTCCTGCGGCGCGATGCCCAGCGTGGACAGCACGAGCGAGCGCTCGTTGCCGGTCGGTTCGCGCACGCTGACCGGACCCGGGTCGAAGCTGGCGGTGACCTGGGCCCCGTCCCGTACGAACCAGCCGTCGAACGTGCGCTTCGACGCCCGAAGCGTGACTCGTTGGCGCTGCGACGCTCCGGCCCGCGAGGCCAGGAAGGCCAGCGCGGCCACCGTGCCGTGCCCGCAGGCGGGGAGCTCGCCTTCGGAGGTGAAGAAGCGCAGGTCCACCGTGGGTTCGGCGGCCGCCTCCTCCTGGTGCACGCGGAGGAACACGGCATGCGAAGTCCCCATCTCCACCGGTACGCGGCGACGTTCCTCGTCGCTCAGCGCGTCCTCGTCCACCAGCACGGCGGTGGGGCTGCCGCCGGTGCCGTCCCGCAGACAGGCATTCACCATCAGCACGCGCGAATCGTAGCCGCCCGGCGGGGAAGGCCGGGTTCAGATAGCCGTCGATCCTGTCGCAGCGGTCGTTGGCGGTGTTCCGCCCTGAGTGCAACTTCTGGTTGCACGTCTCCGGTATTCCGGGTAGCCTGATGTGCAACCAAACGTTGCAGGAGGTTGCCGTGGAATTCGGATCGATCGAGCGCGAGATCTACGTCGAGGCGTCACCCGAGGTCGTCTTCGAGGTCGTCAGCAGTCCCGACCACTTCAAGCAGTGGTGGCCGGACGACGCCCACTTCGAGCCGACGCCCGGGTCGACAGGCGAGATCGTCTTCGGCGACTGCAACGCGGGCGGCACGGTGGTGCCGTTCACCGTCGTCGACGTCCAGCCGCCGCGGACGTTCACCTTCCGGTGGGCGCACCCGGCCGACGAGGCCGCCGCGCAGGGAAACTCGCTGATGGTCACCTTCGCGCTGACCCCGTCGGGCGACGGAACGCTGCTCAAAATGACCGAGACCGGCTTCCGCGAGATGGGCTGGGAGGCCGCCGTCCTCGAGCAGCAGTACCAGGAGCACGTCGCCGGCTGGGACTTCTACCTGCCGCGGCTGGCGCCGTACGCCGTGAAGCTGGAGGCGCGGGCATGACCAGCGCCGTGGCCGAGCAGGTCGACGACGACCTCTGGTCCGCCATCGGCGACCCGACCCGGCGCCGCATGCTCGACCTGCTGCTCATCGAGGGCGACGGCACCGCGACCACGCTGGGACACCAACTACCGGTCACCCGGCAGGCGGTTGCCAAGCACCTGGGCGTCCTGGAACGGGTCGGCCTGGTGCGGGCGACACCGACCGGCCGGGAGCGGCGCTACCGGGTGGACGACGCCCAACTCGCCCGCGCGGTCGCGCAGTTGTCATCGGTCGGATCGGCCTGGGACGCCCGGCTGCAGCGGATCAAGCGCATCGCCGAGACGATCCAGCGCACCCAACAGAACCGACAGCAGGACCAACCGCAGGACCATCCGCAGGACTGACGAGACACGAGACGAAGGAGAATCGAGATGGTGGACATTCTGCACCGGGTCGGGGTCCAGACCCCGACGCCGGAGAAGGTGTACGACGCGCTGACCGCAGTCGATGGCCTGGCCGGCTGGTGGACCGACGACACCAAGGGGAGCGGCGAGGTCGGCGGGGTACTCGAGTTCCGGTTCCCGAACGGCGGCGTCGACATGGAGGTCGTCGAGTCGCGGCCGTCCGAGCGGGTGGTCTGGAAGGTGGTCGACGGCCCGGAGGAGTGGGTCGGGACGACGGTCGTCTGGGACCTCAGCCAGGTCGGCGACTACACGATCGTGCTGTTCAAGCACCAGGGCTGGCGGGAGCCGGTGGAGTTCATGCACCATTGCTCCACCAAGTGGGGCTCGTTCCTGATGAGCCTGAAATCCCTGGTGGAGACCGGCGAGGGCGCACCTGCGCCGCGCGACGTGCAGATCAGCGACTGGCACTGAGCGAGGGAACGTACCATCACGCCATGACCGACACTTCACCGCTTGTGGCGCTTCTCGGGCTGGAGCCCCATGTCGAGGGCGGCTGGTACCGCGAGACCTGGAAGACCGCCGGCGGCGCCGTGCCGGACGGGTACCCCGGACCGCGGGCCTTCGCGACCGGCATCTACTTCCTGCTGCACCCGGGCGAGGTCTCGCGGTGGCACCGGGTCCGTTCGGACGAGTTGTGGCTCTGGCATCGCGGCGGTCCGCTGCGGCTGCGGCTGGGCGGTTCCGGCGACTCGCCGGACGGCTCCGCCGGGACGGAGGGCGTCCTCGGCCCCGCGGTGGAGCAGGGTGAGCGGCCCCAACTCCTGGTGCCCGCCGGGACCTGGCAGGCCGCCGAACCCGCGGGCGACCAGCCCGTCCTGGTCAGCTGCGTGGTCGCGCCCGGCTTCGACTACGCCGACTTCGCCCTGGCGGAGACGGACTCGCCGGAATAGAACGGTGCAGGCACGCGCTCGCCTGTATACCCATTCGGGTACGCAGACAAGGAGGCGGTCATGGCTGCCGGCGAGCGCGGTGACGTGAGGACGTTGGTCACTCGGTGCGGGCGCGGGGTCGAGGTCGGAGTCCTGCGGCTGGACGGCACCAGCGGGCCGATCGGGGTCGTCCGTCTGAAGATCGGACCGGAGCGCACCGACGGCACTGCGCTGTGGGCGGCACTCAGCACGGCCGAAGCGCGCGAACTCGGCCGTCGGCTGCTGGCCCAGGCGGTACGGGCGGAACGCGTCGCGGGACCGAACGCCTCGGAATCCGGCGTCTGATACCTGTCCAGACAGTTATCTGGACAGGATCAGGTGTCGTGGGCGGTGGCGCGGATGAGTGCGGCTTCGATGCGGGTCAGGGAGTCGATGGCTTCGCCCTGCTCGTCGGCGCTCAGGCTGTCCGTGACGCTCTGCTCCAGTTCGGCCCAGATCGCTTCGACCTGTCGGCGCAGGGCGAGGCTGGCGGCGGTGGGTGCCACGATGGTGACGCGCTTGTCCGTTGTGCTGGGGCAGCGGTTGACGAATCCGGCCTGTTCGAGCCGGCGCACGGTGCGGGTCATGGTGGCCGCGTCCGAGCCGAGGAGGCGCACCAGGTCGGTCTGCCGCTGTGGGCCGCGGTCCCACAGTTGCATCATCACCAGCTCCTGGCCGGGATGCAGGCTGACGCGGCGCAGCAGTTGGGCGGCGAGCATGCGGTGCAGGCGGGCGACGCGGAAGATCGCGTACGTCATGGGGCCGGCCTGGACCGAGGGCGGCATCGGCATGCAGGCCGCGTCGGCGAGCGGGTCGCCCACCGGCTGCTGCGGCTCGCCCATCGTCCTTGGCTCCTGCCTGTGACTGCTCGAACAGGCAAGAGACTATCCGAACCGTGGAGCCGGGGACCGAATCGGCGGCGTGGGGCGCCGCGCGTCGGCTGATGGTGATCCAGGTCACGGGTTCGGGGGAATGGCCTCCGGGATTTACTTGTTCGGACAGCCAACGGCGCATCGGGCGCCTGCTTCGGAGCAAGGGAATCAATCATGGCAACGGCATTCGACTCCTACGACCTCGGCGGCACCCGGCTGAGCAACCGCATCGTGATGGCCCCGATGACCCGTAGCCGCGCCTACGGCCCCGGGACGACCGCCACCGACCTGATGGCGGACTACTACGCGCAGCGGGCGGGCGCGGGACTGATCGTCACCGAGGGCGCCCAGCCGTCCGCGGTCGGCCAGGGCTACCCCAACACCCCGGGCATCCACACCGACGAGCAGGTTGCGGCCTGGCGCAAGGTGACCGCCGCCGTCCACGAACAGGGCGGCGTGATCTTCCTGCAGCTGATGCACACCGGCCGGATCGGCCACCCCAGCCTGACCGGCCTGGAGCCCTTCGGGCCCTCCGCCGTCGCCGCGACCGGGCAGGTCTACACCCACGAGGGCCCGAAGGACTTCGTCACCCCGCGCGAGCTCACCGAGGCCGACGTCGCCGAGACCATCGCCGACTACGCCACGGCGGCCCGCAACGCGGTCGAGGCGGGCTTCGACGGGGTCGAGCTGCACGGCGCCAACGGCTACCTCATCCACCAGTTCCTCGCGCCCAACACCAATCGGCGCACCGACGCCTGGGGCGGTTCCCCGGAGAAGCGCACCCGCTTCGCCGTCGAGGTCGCCAAGGCGGTCGCCGACGCGATCGGCGCGGACAAGGTCGGCTTCCGCATCTCCCCGGCCAACCCCTACAACGACATCGCCGAGACCGACACCACGGAGCTGGAGCAGACCTACATCGCGCTGGTCGACGCACTCGCCCCGCTCGGCCTCGCCTATCTGCACCAGATGGAGGCCCCGGGGATCCGCGACCTGACGACGCGTCTGCGCAAGCAGTGGCCGGGCACCTACATCCTCAACCCCTTCACCGGAACGGAGCCCACCGGCCCCGAGGAGCTGCAGCTGATCGAGGACGGCCTCGCGGACCTGATCGCCTACGGCGCCCTCTTCCTCGCCAACCCCGACCTGCCTGCCCGGCTCGCCGTCGGCGGCCCGTTCAACACCCCCGACCTGACCACCTCCTTCGGCGGTGACCACCGCGGCTACACCGACTACCCCACCCTCGCCTGACGACTCCCACGGGGCTGCACAATCTCTCCGGAAGCAGTTCCGGGGTGAGTGTCGATCCGGGCAGCCGCCGTTCGTAGTGGTTGTATCGGGCTGGCAGGATGCCGGCCCCGCGCGATGAGGAGAACGTCATGAAGCAGTACCTGCTGGCGGTGCACATGGTCGAGGGCCAGGAGCCGCCTGCTCCCGAGGTGATGCAGAAGATGTACGCCGACGTCGACGCGTTCAACCAGCGGCTGCAGGCCGACGGGGCCTGGGTGTTCGCCGGTGGGCTGCACCCCGCCGACTCCGCCACCGTGGTCAGCGTCCAGGAGGACGGGAAGGTGCTCACCACCGACGGTCCCTTCGCGGAGACCAAGGAGCACCTGGGCGGCTTCTGGGTCGTCAGGGCCGCCGACCTGGACGCCGCGCTGGCGCTGGCCGCCGACGGCAGCCGGGCCTGCCGGGGGCCGGTCGAGGTCCGTCCCTTCCAAGAGGACCCGGCGGAGCAGTAGGCCGGTGCCGACAGCCGATCCGCGCGACGCCCGCGAGGAGACCGAGCAGGTCTTCCGCCGCGAGTACAGCCGCTGCGTGGCCACCCTGATCCGCTTCCTCGGCGACATCGACCTCGCCGAGGAAGCGGTCCAGGACGCCTTCGCGGTGGCGCTGGAGCGCTGGCCCGGTAGCGGCACGCCGCCGAACCCGGGCGCGTGGATCACCACCACGGCCCGCAACCGCGCCATCGACCGGCTGCGCCGTGACGCGACGCGGCACCACCGGCATGTGCAGGCCCAGCAGTTGCTGGACGCCGTGACCGCGACACCCGACGAGCAGGCGGAGGAGGGCCCCGTGCGCGACGACCGGCTGCGGCTCATCTTCACCTGCTGTCACCCCGCGCTGGCCCGCAACGCGCAGGTCGCCCTGACCCTGCGGCTGCTCGGCGGCCTGCAGACCGCCGAGATCGCGCGGGCCTTCCTGGTGCCCGAGGCGACGATGGCCCAGCGGCTGGTCCGGGCCAAGCGCAAGATCAAGGACGCGGGCATTCCCTACCGCGTCCCCTCCGAGGCCGAACTGCCGGATCGGCTGCGCGCCGTCCTGGACACGCTGTACCTGGTCTTCAACGAGGGCTACGCGGCCTCGGAGGGCGAGGCGCTGCTGCGCGAGGACCTGTGCGCCGAGGCGCTCCGGCTGGCCCGGGTGCTGGTCGAGCTGATGCCGGACGAGCCGGAGGCGGTCGGGCTGCTGGCCCTGCTGCTGCTCACGCACGCCCGCCGGGCGGCCCGCACCCGCTCGGACGGGACCCTGGTGCTGCTGGAGGAGCAGGACCGCTCGCTGTGGGACCGGCCACTGATCGAGGAGGGCCAGGCTCTGGTCCGCGCCTGCCTGCGGCGCGGCAGTCCGGGGGTCTACCAGATCCAGGCCGCGATCAACGCGGCCCACAGCGACGGGACACTCGACCGCCACGCCCGCTGGGTCCAGGTGCTGGCCCTCTACGACCTGCAGCTGCGCCTCGCCCCCACGCCGGTCGTCGCCCTCAACCGCGCCGTCGCCCTGGCCGAGGTCCAGGGCCCGCGCGCCGGGCTCGACGCCGTGGACGCCCTGCCGGACAGCCTCGGCGACTACTACCTGCTGCACGCCACCCGCGCCGACCTGCTGCGCCGTCTCGGCCGACACCCCGAGGCGGCGGCCGCCTACGACGCCGCGCTCGCGCTCACCTCCAACGTCGCTGAACGGGCCTTCCTGGAGCAGCGACGACGACAGATCGCCGCCGGCTGACGCGCGCCGGCACTGTGACCCAGGTCACGAAGATTTCCTGGCGGGGGATGTAACCGGGACGGTGCCGGGCTGCGTAGAGAGCATGAATCGCCCCCCAGTTCTGCAGTCGCCCACCCCTACCCCCAGGGAGCAAGGCCTCATGGGTGTCTCGTACGCCAACCACTACGCCGCCAACCCGTACCCCGCCAACCCGTACCCCGCCGACGTCGCCGGCCCCGGTCCCGTCGCGCCGTGGTTCCAGGCGTCCCCCGGAACCGGGGCCGGCGCCGGCACGCAGCAGCCGCACTACGACGGCCCCGGCGCGTCCCGAGTCAGTCCGGTGACCCCGGACCTCCTCAGGTCACTGCTCCGGTCGCTGAGTCAGCTGCGCTGACCCCGGCCGGGGCTCCGGCAGCGGCGTTCGACAGGATGTGCGGACCGGGGCCCGGGGGAGCGGGGACGTGGTGGATGGAGTGCGCGGCCGATGTGGCTGCGCCCGGTAGTCGGCATTCCGCGCACAGCGGGAACCGCCGGATACCGCCGGAGCAGGGAGCGGGAGCGCTTGTCGCCTGACGAGTTCGACGAGTTCTACGCCGGCAGCTGGTCGCGGCTGGTCGGTCAGCTGTACGCGATGACCGGCAATCTGGCCGAGGCGCAGGACGTCGTCCAGGAGGCGTTCGTCCGGGCCTGGCGCGGGCGCGAGGAGTTGTCGCAGGCGCAGGCGCCGGAGGCATGGGTGCGCACGGTGGCCTGGCGGCTGGCGGTCAGCAGATGGCGGCGCACCCGCAGCTCCCTGCTGGCCGTGTTCCGGCACGGTGCCCCGCCCGACGCCCCGAGCCCGGGGCCGGAGTACGCCGCGCTGGTGGCAGCGCTGCGCAAGATATCCGAGGAGCAGCGTCGAGTGGTTGTCCTGCACTACCTCTGTGACCTGCCCGTGGCCGAGGTCGCCCGGGAAACGGGAGCGCCGGAGGGCACCGTGAAGGTCCGCCTGTCGCGGGCCAGGGCGGCCCTGGCCAAGCATCTGTCCGACGACCTGATGGAAATGTCAGCGTGATGAGCCAACGGAACGAGCGCTTTCGGGAGTCGCTGCGCGGCCTCGCGGCGAGCGCTGCCGGCGAACCGCCGCTGAGCGGGGCGGAGTTGCGCCGTCTGGCGGAGCGGCGCCGTCGGCGGCGGCTGCTGGCCGTGCCGGCGCTGGCCGTGTCGGGGCTGCTGGTCGGCGGGACGGCTTTCGCGATCACCGGCGCCCTGGGATCCGCACCGCAAGCGGTTCCGCCGGTGTCCGGCGGGACCCCGAGCGCGTCCGCCTCGGGCATCGCGTCCGCCGCGCCGGACCCGGCACGTTCGGCGGATCCCCGGGCGTCCGCGACCCCGAGCCGCTCGGCGCGCCCGGTCGTGCCCTCCGGCTCCGGCAGCCCCACTTCGGCCGGGCCCTCGGCGTCGGCGACGTCGGCGGTGCCGGACCCCGGCCAGACGGTCGGCTGCGTGACGGCCCGGGCGGGGGAGACCCTGGTGCGGCTGTACTCGCTCCAGTTGCCCGGCGTTCTCAGCACGGGCGTGGACGCACTGATGTACGCCGTCCCGGTCACCTGCGTGCGCGGGGAACTCGTGCCGGGCGGGGGAGCGCAGTGGCTGCACGTGCTCACTGACGCCGTGGTGACCACCACGGCCCCGCTGAGCACGGGAACGGGCTCGTCCGTGAACACTCTTGCCGCAGTGGCGTCCAGCCTGGTGCTCCATCCTGCGCCACTGTTCGGCATCCACAAGGACGCCCAGGGCCGGGTGGACCGCCTTGACCAGGTCGCCACCGGGAGTTGACGCGTGATCAGCTGGTCGACCGCAGCAATCCGCCCGGCCAGAAGGGCCGTTCACCCCTCGGGGTGGGCGGCCCTGCGGCCTGTGGGGGTCGCCCGGCCATGCTCGGAGAATGCCTGCGTCGGCCGCCGGAATGGGCGCGCGAAAATGTGTGAAGAAGCCGTCACAATTCCCTGGGTAATGCTCCACGGAATCACGGCCGGGTGCGGAAATATTCACCGAAAATCCGACAGGTCGACTGGACGGAACGCCCGTTGACATGGTTGGATCATTCCATCGGCGGAAGTCGCAAGGACTGGCCCCAGGAATTCGGGGCCAGGCAACCGTTGAACCGGCCGGATCGGCGTCCTCCGGACCTGGCCGAAATCAATCATGAAACACCCCACAGTATTGAAGGGAAGCGCAACTCATGCGTAAGGACTTCACGCCGCAGGTCGAGACCCGCGAGATTTCCGACAGCGACCTGGACAGCGTGTCGGGCGGGGTCGGCCTGCTCGGGCTGGACCTCTCCGGCGTCACCTCGCCGGTCCTCGGTGCTGCTGAGTCCGTCCTGCCCGGCGGCCTCGGCCAGACGGTCTCGACGGTCGCCAGCCTGGTTCCGGGTCAGGTCACCGGCCTCGCCGGTCTCTGACCTTCGGAAGCCGGTCTGCGCCGGCGGGGGTCGCTCCGGGATTCACGGCCCGGAGTGAATGAGCAGCGACGGGCCCCGGGATTTCCTCGGGCCGGGGCCCGTCGCTGCTCGGTCGAGCAATTGATTTCATGAGGTGCGGTCGGGCGCTTTGGTGCCCGACCGCTACCGGCGTATTCAAAGGAATGGTTTGTGCAATTCCGCCAGAAGGCGCTTTCCAAGCTGCAGTCGCCCGAGGAGCTCGATGTACCGGTGCATTTGGCTCGGCCGCAGGGCCGGCTGGTGCTGACGGTCACGGTTCTGGTCATGGCGGTGGCGGGTTTCTGGGCGGTCACCGGCTCGGTCTCGCCCAAACTGGACGTGCCCGGAATCCTGACGTTCGCGGAGGGCAGCTACACCCTGCAGAGCCCGTTCGCGGGTCAGGTCACGGCTGTGTTCGCCAACGAAGGAGAGACGCTCGGCAACGGGGCGCCGTTGCTGAGCGTGCGCACCGAGCAGAAGGTCGAGACCGTGCGCACGGTGGCCGCGGGCCGGGTGACGGCGCTGTCGGCCGGCATCGGTGCCGTCGTCGCCGTGGGGGCGGATCTGGCGACGGTGGAGCGCGTCAACAGCCCGCACGACCCGCTGCTGGCGGTGCTGTACGCGCCGAGCGGCGGCGGATCGACGATCCCGGTGGGTTCCGCCGTCGAGCTGACGGTGCAGTCGGTGCCCGCGCAACGCTACGGCCTGCTGCGCGGGCGGGTTCTGGAGGTCGGGCGGGTTCCCGAGACGCAGCAGCAGATCACCGCCTTCCTCGGTGACAGCCGCCTGGGCGCGCAGTTCTCGGCGCAGGGCCAGCCGGTGGCCGTCCTGGTCCAGCTGGACCGGTCCACCGGAACGACGTCCGGGTACGCGTGGTCGTCGGCGCAGGGACCCCCGTACGCGATCGAGTCCACGACCCTGGTCGGTGGCGCCATCCACCTGGCCGCCCAGCACCCGATCGATTGGGTCCTGCCATGACCGTGCCGCAGGATCGCGGGAGGCACCGTCCGGACCGGTCGAACGCCGGACGGCGCAGGCCGCGAAAGCCGAGGGCGGTGCGCAGCCCCACGGTGCTCCAGATGGAGGCCGTGGAGTGCGGCGCCGCCGCGCTGGCGATGGTGCTCGGCCACCACGGCCGGCATGTGCCGCTGGAGGAGCTGCGGATCGCCTGCGGTGTGTCCCGCGACGGCTCCCGGGCCAGCAGCGTGCTCAAGGCGGCACGCGGCTACGGCCTGACGGCCAAGGGCATGCAGATGGAACCGGCCGCGCTGGCCCAGGTCCAGGCGCCGGCGGTGCTCTTCTGGGAGTTCAACCACTTCGTCGTCTACGACGGGATGCGCCGTCGCCTCGGCCGCCGGGGCGTGCACATCAACGACCCGGCCCGGGGCCGCCGGTTCGTCCCGCCGGAGGACTTCGACTCCAGCTTCACCGGTGTCGTGCTGACCTTCGAGCCCGGCGACGGGTTCCGCAGGACGGGCCGGCGGCCGGGCATCCTGCGCGCCCTGCCGGCGCGACTGCGCGGCACCTCGGGCGCGATGCTGGCCGCCCTGCTCGCCAGCTTCCTGCTGGTCGTGGTCGGCGCGGTGCTGCCGGCGCTCAGCCGCACCTACATCGACATGTTCCTGATCGGCAACCAGACCTCGCTGCTGCCGGTGCTCTTCGCCGCGATGGCCGCCATGGTGGCTCTCACCGCCGGGCTGACCGCCCTGCAGCAGGCCAACCTGCTGCGCGGGCGCATGATCTCGTCCACGCTCAGCAGCGCCCGGTTCCTGCGGCACCTGCTCAGACTGCCGGTCACCTTCTTCAGCCAGCGCAACCCGGCCGAGCTGGTCCAGCGGCTGCAGTCCAACGACACCGTGGCCGAGACCCTGGCCAGGGATCTCGCCGCGACCGGGGTGGACGCCGTGGTCGTGGTCCTCTACGCGCTGCTGCTGTGGACCTACGACCCGCAGCTGACGGTGCTCGGGGTGCTGATCGCGCTGCTCAACGTGGTGGCGCTGCGGGTGGTGGTGCGGATCCGGGGCACCGGCGTGCAGAAGCTGCGCGCGGACGCCGCCAGGCTGACCAACACCTCCTACAGCGGCCTGCAGTTGATCGAGACGATGAAGGCCACCGGGGCCGAGGACGGATACTTCCGCCGCTGGGCCGGCCAGCATGCGCTGACCCTCGACGGGCAGCAGCGGCTCGGCGTGCCGAGCGCGGCGCTGGCCGTGGTCGCCCCCACCCTGGCGGCCCTCAACAGTGCGCTGATCCTGCTGATCGGCGGTCAGCGGGCGGCCGACGGCGGCATCTCGATCGGTCTGCTGGTGGCCTTCCAGGCGCTGGTGACCAGCTTCACCGGGCCGGTCACCCGACTGAACGGCGTGGCCGGCCGGGTCCAGGACTTCGCGGCGGACATGGCCCGGCTCAGGGACGTCGAGGCCTTCCCGGTGGACCCGCTGTACACCCGGCGCGAACCGGCCGCCGGTGCCCGCAGGCTCAGCGGGCACGTCACCCTGGACGGCGTCACCTTCGGGTACAGCCCGCTCGACAAGCCGCTGCTCACCGACTTCTCGCTGTCGGTCGGCCCGGGCCGCCAGGTCGCGCTGGTCGGCGGCTCCGGCAGCGGCAAGTCGACGGTGTCCCGGCTGATCTCCGGCCTGTACCAGCCGTGGGAGGGTGAGATCCGCATCGACGGGCAGCGGCTGGACGAGATCCCCCGCAGCGCGCTGTCCGCCTCCGTCTCCTTCGTCGACCAGGACGTCTTCCTCTTCGAGGGCACGGTCCGCGACAACGTGGCGCTGTGGGACCCCTCGATCCCGGACGAGGCCGTCATCGCCGCGCTCAAGGACGCCGCGGTCCACGACGCCGTGTCCAGGCGGCCCGGCGGCATCCACAGCCGGGTGGAACAGGACGGCCGCAACTTCTCCGGCGGCCAGCGGCAGCGCCTCGAAATAGCCCGGGCCCTGGTGCGCGGGCCCAGCGTCCTGGTCCTGGACGAGGTCACCAGCGCCCTGGACGCGGAGACCGAGCAGGTGATCATCGACAACGTCCGACGGCGCGGCTGCGCCTGCGTGGTGATCGCACACCGGCTCAGCACGGTGCGCGACAGCGACGAGATCCTCGTCCTGGACCACGGCACCGTGGTGGAACGCGGGCGCCACGAGGAGCTGCTCGCCTCCGCCGGGCGGTACGCCGCGCTGGTCCGTGAGCACTGAGTGCGGGGGGAACTGACGTGACATCGGTCGAGTACCCGGCGGCCGCCGGTCCCTGGACCGGCGACGTGGTGGTCGGCGCCCTGGGCGCTCTGGGCGAACCGGTCGACTGCGCGAGCCTGCGCAGCCTGCCGCTGGAGCGGCCCGATGTGCTCTGGCTGGTCGTGGACGGCGCGCTGGACCTGTTCGCGGTCGACGCCGCCGAGCAGGGCCGCTGGCACTTCCTCGGCCGGCTCCGGACCGGAGCCCTGCTGCTGGGGCCCGTCGAGGGACCGCGGCACACCCTCGTCGGCAGGCCGCTGCAGGGATGCGTGCTGCACCGCATCCAGCTGCGTGAGCTGTACCACCGTCAGTACGGTGGCGCCGAACAGCCCCCCAGCCCGCTGGAGGACGCGTTCGCCCGCGGGATCGGGCGGAGCCTGCGCGCCGTGTTCGAGACCCCGGCGGACGGGGCGGTAGCGGCGGTCGCCGACGACTCCGCCGACGATTCCTCGGACGACGGCATCCTGTGGATGCTGGTGGACCCGGGCAGCCTGCAGTACGGCGCCGCGTTCAGCGCGGACCTGGCCAGGGACCTGCTGGTCGACGCGGTCATGTGGCAGCGCCTGGTCGACCAGCAGACCCGGCTGATGATCTCGGTGGACCGCCGGATCGAACAGCTGGAGCGCGCCCACGAGGACCGGGCCGCGGCCGGTGTCAGGGCCGGCCACGCAGTCAGGGCCCAGGCCGACCGGGCGCTGTTGGACTCGATCGACACCTCCGACACCCCGGGGCGGGCTGCCGGACGGCCGGTCGCCGGGTCCGACGAGGCCGCCCTCGCCGTCTGCCGCACGGTCGCGGCCGCCGCCGGGATCACGGTCACCGCGCCCGCCTCCGTGCCCGCCTCCGCGTCCGCGTCTGCGCAGAGCGGGGCCACCGACGACCGGCTGGGGCCGGTCGAACGGATCGCGCTGAGTTCCAGGTTCCGCACCCGCACGGTCAGGCTCACCGGGCGCTGGTGGCGGGAGAACGCCGGCCCGCTGGTGGGCCACCGGGCCGGCACCGGCACTCTGGTCGCGCTGCTGTGGCGGCGCGGCGGCTACCACGCGGTGCATCCCACCACCGGCCGGCGGACCAGGATCAGCGCGATGAACGCGGCGGAGTTCGAGACCCACGCGGTCATGTTCTACCGCCCGCTGCCGGAACAGCCGTTGCCCGCCTGGCGCCTGCTCCGGTTCAGTCTCCGTGGCACCCGGCCGGACCTGCGGAACCTGGTCCTCGGCGGGCTGGTGGCGGTGCTGCTCGGGGCGCTGGTGCCGATCGCGACCGGACAGGTCCTCGGCAGCTACGTCCCGAACGCCGAGAAGAGCCTCATCGTCCAGACCTCGCTGGCGATCGTGGCCACCACCGTCGTCTCGGCCGCCTTCATGCTGCTGGAGAACATCTCCATCCTCCGCATGGAGGGGCGTATCGAGGCCACCCTGCAACCGGCCGTCTGGGACCGGCTGTTGCGGCTGCCGACCCGCTTCTTCGCGGCGCGTTCCACCGGAGAGCTCGCCACGGCGGCGATGGGCATCAGCGCCATCCGCCGGGTGTTGTCCGGCATCAGCTCGGTGGCCGTGCAGGCCGGCACGGTCAGTGCGGTGAACCTCGCGCTGCTGCTCTACTACAGCGTCCCGCTGGCGCTGACGGCCCTCGCCATGGTGGCCGTCATCGGCACCGTGTTCCTGGTCCTGGGGCTGTGGCAACTGCGGTGGCAGCGCCGGTTGATCGCGCTCAACAACAAGCTCAACAACCAGGCCTTCCAGACCCTGCGCGGCCTGCCCAAACTGCGCGTCGCCGCCGCCGAGGAATTCGCCTATGCGGCCTGGGCGGGAGAGTTCGCCCGCAGCCGGGAGCTGCAGCGGCGGGTGGGCCGGATCAAGAATCTGATCACCGTCCTCAATGCGTTCTATCTGCCGCTCTGCACGCTGCTGATGTTCATGCTGCTCGCGGGCCCGGCCCGGGGGACCCTCTCGGCCAGCAGCTTCCTCACCTTCAGCACCGCCGTGACCATGGTGCTGACCTCGGTCACCCAGCTCACCGGCGCGCTGCTCTCCGCCGCCTCGGTGCTGCCGCTGTACGAACAGATCAAGCCGGTGCTCGACGAGGTCCCCGAGGTGTCCGGCGGGAGCACGCCGCCGGGCGTCCTGACCGGCGCGATCGAGGTCGGCCAGCTGTCGTTCCGGTACGCCGAGGACGGACCGCTGGTGCTCGACGACGTGTCCTTCCAGGTGCGGCAGGGCGAGTTCGTGGCGATCGTCGGGGCCAGCGGCTGCGGCAAGTCGACCCTGCTGCGCCTGCTGATCGGCTTCGACCGGCCGGCCTCCGGCAGCGTGCGCTACGACGGCCAGGAACTGGCCGCCCTCGACCGCACCGCGGTACGCCGTCAGTGCGGAGTCGTCCTGCAGAACGCGCAGCCGTTCACCGGCTCGATCCTGGACTGCATCTGCGGCAACGAGACCTTCTCCCCGGAGGAGGCGTGGGAGGCCGCCGAGATGGCCGGCCTGGCCGAGGACATCAAGCGGATGCCGATGGGCATGCACACGATTCTCTCCGACGGTGGCGGCACCGTCTCCGGCGGGCAGCGGCAGCGGCTGATGATCGCCCAGGCGCTGATCCGCCGCCCGCGCATTCTCTTCTTCGACGAGGCCACCAGCGCGCTGGACAACGAGACCCAGCGGGTGGTGATGGAGAGCACCCGCAGGCTGCGCGCCACCCGCATCGTGATCGCCCACCGGCTCTCCACCGTCATGGACGCCGACCGGGTGCTGGTCATGTCGGAGGGCCGAGTGGTCCAGCAGGGACCGCCGGCCGCCCTGCTCGCCGACGCCGGCAGCCCGTTCCACGAGCTGGTCCGCCGTCAGATCCGTTGACGGGCTCCGCCGATCGATTCACCGTTCCCGCATATGCAGGGAATTCCGTCGTTCGGACGCCGGGAAATGCGGGGCGTCCGGCTGCCGGAAGTGTTCAACGCCACCCCGAGGCCGTACTCTGCTTCACGGAAGGGCATTCCTGAGAAAGGCGCACTTGTGGCACAGAAGGTAGTAATTGAGCTCTCTGACGACCTGGACGGCTCCGAGGCCGTCGAGACCATCACCTTCGCGCTGGACGGCCGGTCTTATGAGATCGACCTCAGTGAGAAGAATGCGGGCAGGCTTCGTAAGATTTTCGCCCCTTATGCGGAGGCCGGTCGCAGGCAGGGCGGCGCTCGCCGTGGCGCCAAGCGCATCCCGGCCGGGGCGGACCGGCCGAACCCGGTCGAGGTGCGTACCTGGGCCGCCGCCCACGGCATCGAGGTGGCCCCGCGCGGGCGCGTTCCCGCCGAGGTCGTCGAGAAGTACCGGGCAGCGAACGGCTGATACTCCCGTACTTCAGCCGAATTCAGCGGCAATTGCGGGCTGGACGGGTGCGGGCCGAGCGGCGAGCCGCTCGGCGCCTTCCGTCAGCACCAGGTCGAGCAGGCCGGGGAAGCGGCGGTTCAGTTCCTCCTTGCGGAGGGTGTTGATTCGCTGGGTTCCGTTGTCCTGCTGGCGGATTACCCCTGCCTCGCGCAGTACGCGCAGATGCCTGCTCAGCGCGGACTTCGCGAGGGACACGTGAAAGGTCCCGCAGGCTATCCCCGGACCGGCGCTGAGCTGCAGCACGATGGTCAGCCGGACCGGGTCGGTCAGGGCGCTCATGACGGCGAACAGGTCGAACTCCGGTTCGTCGGGATGGAGCAGGGGGGAGGAGGTTCGGCTGGCCATGGGGCAAGTATCCACCCATGCCATGTTCTCACTTATGCGAACATGGGATAGGGTTTTGCTTGACCTGGTCAACCACCTGCCGTTCCGTCCGGTGAAAGGAACTTCGCCATGGACTCGCACGCCCCCTCCGCCGCCCCGATCGGCATCGGCTTCATCGGTCTCAGCGCCTCGGCGGGCTGGGCGGCCCAGGCCCATCTGCCCGCGCTCGCGGCCGTTCCGGGCTACGAGGTCCGCGCCCTGTCCGCCAGCAGCCCCGCATCGGCCAAGGCGGCGGGGGAGAAGTACGGCATCCCGCTGGCCTTCGGCAGCGCCGAGGAGTTGGTGCGGCGGGACGAGGTCGACCTGGTGGTGGTGACCGTCAAGGTCCCGCACCACCGCGAACTGACGCTGGCCGCACTCGACGCCGGGAAGGCAGTGCTCACCGAGTGGCCCCTGGGCAACGGCCTCGGCGAGGCCGAGGAACTGGCCGCCGTCGCCGAGGAGAAGGGGATCCGCACCTTCGTCGGGCTGCAGGCCCGCTCCGCGCCCGCGGTCCGCTACGTACGGGACCTGGTCGCCGAGGGCTACGTCGGCGAGGTCCTGTCCACCAGCATGATCGCCTCGGGTCTCGGCTGGGGAGCCGAGTTCGCGCCGCGCAGCGAGTACCTCCTCGACCGCGACAACGGCGCCACCCTGCTCACCATCCCCTTCGGCCACACCATCGACGCCCTCACCATGGCACTCGGGGAGTTCGCCGACGTCAAGGCCACCGTGGCGACCCGTCGCGGACAGGTCCGCAACATGGCGACCGGGCAGCTCACCCCGATGACCGCGCCGGACCAGGTCGCCGTCACCGGCGTGCTCGAAGGCGGCGCGGTGGCCTCGGTCCACTTCCGCGGCGGAGCCTCCCGCGCCACCGACTTCCACTGGGAGATCAACGGCACCGAGGGCGACCTGCTGCTCACCGGGGGCTCGGGCCATCTGCAGTTCGCCCAGGCCGTCGTCCACGGCGCCCAGGGCAAGGACACCGAGCCGAAGGAACTCCCGGTGCCGTCCCGCTACTCCTTCTCCGCCCAACTCCCGGCCTCCGGAAGGGAGGTCTGGCACCCGGTGGCCCACGCCTACGAGCAGATCCGCGCCGACCTCACCCTGGGCACCCACCACGCACCGGACTTCGCCCACGCCGCCCGCCGCCACCGCCTGCTGGAACGCATCGAGCACTCCGCCGCGTCCTGAGCCGTGGCTCGCCCTACCATCGTGATGAGCCGTCAGTTCCGGTCTGGGTCAGGGGTGGTGGGTCCGATGGAGGACGCTGCGAGGCCGTCGAAACGGTCGGTGCTGATCTCGGTGACCGCGGTGGCCATCGCCGCGGTGGTGCTGATCGTGGTCCTCACCCCCCGGTACGACACCGGAGCGTCGGCGGCCACCTGGTTCTTCGCCGCGGCGGGCGCGGCATGCTGGCTCGGCTACCAGTTCAGTGAGTCGGGTTCGGCGTTGCTCGCCGGCGGCCTCGCGGCCGGCTGGACCAGCTCCGTGGTCTACGCGAGCGTGGGCGGTTTCGGCGCCGGGGGCTGGGGCGCGCTGGTGATCGAGATGATGTGCGTGAGCGGAGCCACTCCGGGTCTGGCCCTGGCCCGCCGCGGGCTGCGTCGCACGGAGACCGGGGACTCGGCGGCGACCGTGCTGCTGGCAGCCCTGCTGATCCCGTTCTGGTGTGTCGCCGCGTTCCGCGTGCTGCCGCTGCTGCTGCGGGTTGCGGCGGTCTCCGGGTCGCTTCAGCTCGCCCGGAGACCGGTCTCCGGCGTCATGCTGGCCGGATGCGTGGCGGTGTTCTTCTGGGCGGGTGATCCGGCGCGCCTGGTGTTGCTGATCGGTCTAGGCGTCGGCATCGTCGCCGTCCTGGCCTCCCGCGCCTTGCGGGCGCCCCTTGAACGCCTGGATCACCGCGGGCGGTAGCGGATTTCGAGCATCACGCATCCGGTGGTGGTGCGGTAGGGGCCGTGCGGCATGCCGGGAGGGCGGCAGGCGTAGTGGCCTGCGGTGAAGGTGGTGCCGAGGGTGAGGTCCTCCAACTCGCCTTCCAGGAGCAGGACTTCCTCGCAGTACTCGTGCTGGATCACCCCTGCCGAGGAGGTATCGAGCCCGGCGGCCCAGCGGGCCAGGCGGGTGAGCTCGGCGCCGTCGCCGGAGGGCGCCGCGCTGAGCACCCGCTCGGAGACCCCGGGCGCCCCTGCCACGTCGGTCCAGGGCAGGTCGTCGACGGCAAGAAACTCCTGGGCACGCTTCAGGCCCGGGCCGTCGGGCATCGGCTCCTCCTCCTGGTGGTCCTCGCGGTACCCGAGAAACATACCGGGCTCGGAGGAGCGGCCCGCGTCGCGACGAGATGCTGTGAAAACCCTTGACGGAGGGCCTCTGACTGCGTAGACATGACTCCGCAGTCAGAAAGCAGCTCTTGACGGCCGGTGTCTGACTGCGTAGACATGGCCAACGGACGGAACGAGCCAGGAGAGACCCATGACGACACCAGTGGCGGCACAGAGCAAAGGCTCTGGAACGCCGCGCAGTGTGGATGTCGCCCGGCTCGCCGGGGTCTCGCAGAAGACGGTGTCCCGGGTCCTCAACAACGAGCCGTACGTGTCGGCGGAGGTGCGGCAGCGCGTCCTCGCCGCTGCGGAGGAGCTCGGCTACCGGCTGAACAACGCGGCGCGGATGCTCGCCTCCGGGCGGACCCGCTCCATCGGGGTGGTCTCGCTGGGAACAGCCCTGTTCGGTCCGGCTTCGCTGCTGATGGGCATCGAGCGGGCGGTGCGTGACGCCGAGTACGCGCTGCGCGTCGTCAACACCGTCGAGGGTGACCCGAGCGGCATCACCGGGGCCGTGGACACCCTGCTCGAACAGGGCGTGGACGGCATCGTGATCTCGGAGCCGATCGACGAGGGCCATGTCGCCGCCGTCCGCGTCGAGGTGCCGGTCCTGGTGCTGGGCGCGCCGTCGGAGTTCGTCGCCTCCAGGGCGGTGAGCGCCGGGGTCGGCGTGGCCGAGCAGCTGGCCCGGGTGGCCACCGAGCATCTGCTGGACCTGGGCCACCGGACCGTGCACCACCTCGCCGGTCCGCAGCACTGGTACGCCGGGAGGGACCGGCTCCGAGGCTGGCAGGCGGCGCTGGCGGCGCACGGACGGGATCAGCCGGCCGTCGCGGCGGGGGACTGGTCGGCTGCCTCCGGCTACGCGGCAGGCCGCGTCCTGGCCGCGGACGCTTCGGTGACGGCGGTCTTCGCCGCCAACGACGACATGGCGATAGGCCTGGTCCGAGCATTGACGGAGGCCGGCCGACGGGTGCCGGAGGACGTCAGCGTGGTCGGCTTCGACGACATACCCCTCGCCCCCTATGTGACTCCCTCGCTGACCACGGTCCGGCAACCCTTCGACGCCGTGGCCAGGGAAGGACTCCGGTTGCTCGTGCACGCCATCGAGAAACCGGACGTGGACCTGACGCCGGCCAACGACCCACCGGTCGAGCTCGTCGTCCGCGATTCGACCGCAGCTCCGTCGTCCCGGTCGTAGTCACCGGGCCGTATCCCACCCCCACCCCGCTCCACGACATCCCCTTCGCACAGTCCTGCCGTCTCCGCGCAGCACCTGTGTCGTTCCCGCGGCCCTGACCGACGGCCGCCATGCCCCGGATCCACCCATCCCGTTTTCCGGCCTGCCGCACCGGCACGTCGGCAACTCTTCCCACCCACAAGGGAGTTCACCCATGTCCAGATTCTCCGACCAGGCCGCCTCGCTGAGCCGCCGTCGCTTTCTCGCAGTCACCGGCGCAATGACCGCCGGCACCGCACTCGCCGCCTGCAGCAGCGGAGGCAGCGGCGCGAGCAGCGGTTCCACCGCCGCCGCACAGGCGGTCAGCCAGGCCGACATCGACAAGGCCATGTCCACCCCGACCGAGCTCACCTTCTGGAGCTGGGTGCCGAACATCGACAAGGAGGTCGCCCTCTTCAAGCAGAAGTACCCGGCGATCAAGGTCACCGTCGTCAACGCGGGCCAGGGCGCGGCGCAGTACACCAAGCTGCGCACCGCGCTGCAGGCCGGGACCGGCGCCCCGGACGCGTGCCAGATCGAGTACCAGTACATCCCGACCTTCACCATCACCGACAGCCTGCTGGACCTGCGGCCCTACGGCGCGTCCGCGCTGCGGAGCAAGTTCGTGGACTGGACCTGGGGCCAGGTCAGCGGCGCCGGCGGCGAGGTCTGGGCGATCCCGCAGGACACCGGCCCGATGGGGATGCTGTACCGGCAGGACATCTTCGACAAGCACGGCATCGCGGTGCCGAAGACCTGGGACGAGTTCGCCGACGCCGCGCGCAAGCTGCATGCGGCCGACCCCAGCGTCTACCTGACCAACCTCTCCGCGAACGAGCCGGCCGCCTGGCACGGCCTGCTGTGGCAGGCCGGCGGCAAGCCGTACACCACCTCCGGCAAGAGCACGGTCTCGATCAGCGTCGACGACGCGGTCTCCAAGAAGCTCGGCGCCTACTGGGGCGGGCTCGCCAAGGAGGGCGTCATCAGCAGCGACCCGGACTTCACCGACGCCTGGTACGCGGGCTTCAACCAGGGGAAATACGCGACCTGGATCACCGCCGCCTGGGGTCCGGTCTTCCTCTCCGGGTCGGCGAAGTCCACCTCGGGCAAGTGGCGCGCGGCCCCGCTGCCGCAGTGGGACGCCTCCGCGCCGAGCTCGGGCAACTGGGGCGGCTCGACCACCGCGGTCATGCGCTCCTCCAAGAACCCGATCGCGGCCGCGATGTTCGCGCAGTTCCTCAACAGCGACCCGGCGAGCGCGAAGCTCTTCACCACCGAGCAGTTCTTCTTCCCGGCGACCAAGGCGCTGCTGGCCGACGCGTCCTTCACCGGCCAGACCCCCGCCTTCTACGGCGGCCAGAAGGTCAACCAGGTCTTCGCCGACGTCAGTTCGACGGTCCCGACCTCCTTCCAGTGGCCTCCGTTCCTGGACCAGGTGGTGACGGACTGGACCGAGACCGTCGGCAAGTCGCTGGCGGACCGGACCGACAGTGTCACGGCGCTGTCCACCTGGCAGTCGCGGATCACCACGTACGCCAAGAACCAGGGCTTCACCGTCCAGGGTTCGTGACCGCGGATGGAAACGATGACGTCCGCCGCTACCGCGCATCCCGTACCGTCCAGGCGCCGCAGGCCCAGCACGGCAGGACCGCTGTTCGTCGCCCCGTTCCTGGTGCTCTTCCTGCTGCTCTTCCTCACCCCGCTCGGCTACGCCGCCTACCTCAGCCTGTTCCAGCACCGGCTGATCGGCGGGACCTCCTTCGTCGGACTGCAGAACTACGCCACCGCCCTCAAGGACCCCCTCTTCCTGCACGGGGTGCTGCGGGTCGCACTGTTCTTCGTGATCCAGGTCCCGGTGATGCTGGTCCTGGCGCTGCTCTTCGCGCTGGCGTTGGACAGCGGCCTGATGCGGCTCGCCCTGGTGGTGCGGCTGGGCATCTTCGTCCCGTACGCCGTGCCGAGCGTGGTCGCCACGCTCATGTGGGGCTACCTCTACGGGCCGGACTTCGGCCCGTTCGCCCAACTGGGGCGCCACTTCCACCTGCCGGTGCCGAACTTCCTCAGCGACAGCTGGATGCTCGGCAGCCTCGGCAACATCGTCACCTGGGAGTTCACCGGCTACAACATGATCATCCTGTACGCGGCGCTGCGGACCATCCCGACGGACCTGTACGAGGCCGCCGCGGTGGACGGCGCCGGGGCCTGGCGCATCGCCTGGTCGATCAAACTCCCCGCGCTGCGGCCGGCGCTGACGCTGACGCTGCTCTTCTCGGTGATCGGCAGCTTCCAGCTGTTCAACGAGCCGAACCTGATGATGCGCATCGCCCCGAGCGTGATCGACAGCGGCTACACCGCCAACCTCTACGCCTACACGCTCGCCTTCACCGGCCAGCAGGTCAACTACGCGGCCACGGTCTCCTTCCTGCTCGGGCTGATCATCGTGATCGTCTCCTACGGCTTCCTGCTCACCGCCAACCGCCGGAGGAACAGGTGACGACCATGACCGAAACCCCCGCTGCTACCGCCACCACGAGCCGCGAGACCGAGACCCGGCCCCGGCGCCGGTCGAGGACCCGCAGACGCAGCACCCCGCTCACCATCGCCATGCTGGCCGCGCTCGCCTACTTCCTGCTGCCGCTGTTCTGGCTGGCCGTGGCCTCGACCAAGAGCAGTCAGGACCTGTTCAACACTTTCGGCCTGTGGTTCTCCCACGCCCCGCAGCTGTGGACCAACATCTCGCAGACCCTGACCCACGACAACGGGGTCTTCGTCGACTGGCTGCTCAACACCCTGATGTACGCGGTGGCCAGCTCGCTCGGCGCGGCGCTGCTGGCCGCCGCCGCCGGCTACGGCTTCGCCAAGTTCCGCTTCCGGGGCCACGGAGCCGCGTTCAACCTGGTGCTCGGCGCGGTGATGGTGCCGGCCACGGCGCTGGCGATCCCGACCTACCTGCTCTTCGCGCAGGTCGGCCTGGTCAACACCCCGTGGGCGATCATCCTGCCCTCGCTGGTCAACCCCTTCGGCCTCTACCTGATGCGCATCTACGCCGAGGAGGCCGTCCCGGACAGCCTCATCGAGGCCGCCCGCATCGACGGGGCCGGCGAGCTGCGGATCTTCGTCCAGATCGGGCTGCGGCTGCTGGCCCCGGGCCTGGTGACGGTCATTCTGTTCACGCTGGTGGCGACCTGGAACAACTACTTCCTGCCGCTGATCATGCTGAACGACCCGCGCCTGTACCCGGTCACCGTCGGTCTCTCCTCCTGGGCCGCGCAGGCCCAGAACGGCGGCTCGGGCGCCAGCAGCGACATGCTCTCGCTGGTCGTCACCGGCTCCATGCTCTCGGTCATCCCGCTGGTCATCGCCTTCCTGATGCTCCAGCGCTACTGGCAGAGCGGCCTGTCGGCCGGCTCCGTCAAGCAGTGACACTGAGCCCTGTCCCGTTCAACTCCCCTCGGAGGTTGCCTTCATGGCGGTCCTGCCCGCCCGCGTCCTGTTCGGCGCCGCGTACTACCACGAGTACCAGCCCCACGACTTCCTGCCGGAGGACCAGCAGGCCCAGGAGCGCCTCAAGACCGACCTGGACCTGATGGCCGACGCCCGCTTCACCGTGATCCGGGTCGGCGAGTCGGTCTGGTCCACCTGGGAGCCCGAGAACGGCCGCTTCGACCTGGACTGGCTCCAGCCGGTCCTGGACGGGGCCCATGAGCGCGGGATATCCGTGATCCTCGGCACGCCGACCTACGCGGTGCCGCCCTGGCTGGCACGCCAGTACCCGGAGATCGCCGGCGAGCGGGCCACCGGGCAGCGGATCGGCTGGGGCGCGCGCCAGGAGGTCGACTTCACCCACCCCGCCTTCCGCTTCCACGCCGAACGGGTCATCCGCAGAATCCTGGAGCGCTACGCCACGCACCCGGCCGTCATCGGGTTCCAGGTCGACAACGAACCCGGCTTCGAACTGCTGCACAACCACGGGGTGTTCCAGCGCTTCACCGACCATCTGCGCGCCGAGTACGGCGACGTGGAGACGCTCAACCGCGAGTGGGGCCTGGTCTACTGGTCGCACCGGCTGTCCACCTGGGCCGATCTGTGGACGCCGGACGGCAACGCCCAGCCCCAGTACGACGTAGCCTGGCGGGAGTTCCAGGCCCGGCAGACCACCGAGTTCATCGCCTGGCAGGCGGGCCTGGTGCGCGAGTACGCCCGTCCCGAGCAGTTCGTCACCACCTGCATCTCCTACACCCGCCGCGCGGTGGAGGACGACGAGCTGACCGACAGCCTCGACGTCGCCACCGGCAACCCCTACTACGACATGCAGGACGGCCTGGCGCTGCCCGACCCCACCCCGGAGGACCACGAACAGGTCTGGAAGACCACCGGAACCTGGGCGCTCTACCAGACCGCGGACTGGATGTTCTCCTCCCGCCAGGCCCCGTTCCTGGTCACCGAGACCAACGCCCAGAGCATCGGCTTCCCCTGGGACAACCGGCCCGGCTTCGACGGCCAGTGGCGGCAGGCCGCCTGGGCGCTGGTCGCCCGGGGCGCGCAGATGATCGAGTACTGGCACTGGCGCACCCTGCCCTACGGCGCGGAGACCTACTGGGGCGGCATCCTCCCGCACAGCGGCCGGCCCGGCCGCACCTACGCCGAACTGGCCCGCCTGGGCACGGAACTGGACGCGGCCGGGACCCTGGTCGCCGGTATCGAGCCGGACGCGGACATCACCCTGGTCTACTCGACGCCGAGCAAGTGGCTGATGCAGAAGTACCCGCCGCTGTCGACCGCGGACGGCGACCCCGACCCGGCCTCCTACCACCGGATCTTCGACCCCTTCTACCGCGGCGCCTTCGACTCCGGCCGCCAGGTCCGCATCGTGCACGCCCGCCAGTTGCACGACCCGACCGGCGAGCGGCCGGGGCTCAGCCCGGACGAGGCGGCCCGGAAGCACCCGGTCCTGGTCGCCCCCGCCCTCTACCTCGCCGACGACACCACGCTGGACTGGTTCGCCGCCTACGCGGAGGCCGGCGGCCACCTGGTGCTCGGACCACGCACCGGGTACGCCGACCTGGAGGCCCGGGCCCGGCAGGAACCGGCCCCCGGACGTCTCACCGAGGCCGCGGGCGCGCAGTACGAGGAGTTCAGCAACCTCACCGCCCCACTGCCGGTACGCGCCACCGCCGGCAGCCCGCTGTCGCTGCCGTCCACGGCGACCGCCACCCGCTGGGTCGACGCCCTCACCGTCCAGGACGCCGAGGTGCTGGCCGGCTACGACCACCCGCACTTCGGCCGCTGGCCCGCCGTCACCACCCGGCGCCACGGCCGGGGCCGCGTCACCTGCGTCGGCACCGTCCCCGGGCGCGAACTGGCCCAGGCCCTGGCCGGATGGCTCGCCCCCACCCCGGTCGGCGGCTGGACGGACCTGCCCGCCTCCGTCACCGCCACCACCGGCACCGCGCCGGACGGACGCCGGGTCCACATCGTCCACAACTGGAACTGGGAACCCACCCAGGTACAGGCCCCTGTGGTGCTGTCCGACGTCCTGGACGGCAGCTCCATCCCCGTCGGCGCCGCAATCGACCTCGGTGCCTGGGACGTTCGCGTACTCGTCTCCTGACCCACCATCAAGGAGTAATCATGCTCACTGCACGACCGGCCAGAACGCTGGCCGTCCTCGCCACGACCGTCGCCCTGCTGGCGTTCCCCATGGCCAGTGCGCGGGCGTACGATCCGACCGGTGGCATCCTCTACCAGCTCGGCAGCCAGTCGTGCCTGAAGGGCCTGGGCAACTGCGCGATCTACCCGAAGTCGGCGCAGTTGCCGAGCGGGCGACTGGTCGCTTCGTTCGAGAAGTCGACCGTGGTGCCGGCGAGCGGCAGCGCGGACGGGCAGACCCTGCCCGTCTACAAAAGCGACGACCACGGCACGTCCTGGCAGCCGCTGTCCGAGGTCAAGGCCCCCGCGTACCTCTCCACCGACCCCAAGTACGCGAAGTACACCAGCAACTGGACCAACCCCTACCTCTACACGCTCCCGCAGAACGTCGGGACGCTGAAGCGGGGAACGCTGCTGCTGGCGAGCGTGGTGTCCGGCGACGACTCCTACTACCTCGAGCACAAGGCGGCCGACCCCAACTGGACGCCGTCCAACGACGGCGACCGCAGCAACCTGGCCATCGCCCTGTACGCCAGCACCGACCAGGGCGTGACCTGGAAGGTGCAGGGCATCATCGCCACCGGCGGCTGGCAGGGCGGCAGCGCGGGCGCGCTCGGCCAGAACATCGCCACAGCGAACACCTACCGGCAGTCGGACCCGCTGTGGGAGCCGTACCTGATGGTCTATCAGGGGAAGCTCATCTGCTACTACTCGGACGAGAACGACTACACCGGATACGACCCGACCACGGGCATCCCCACTCCGGACCCGGCCAACGGCACCGCCAAGGACTCGCTCGGCCAGATTCTCGCGCACCGTACCTGGGACGGCCGCAGCGCGAACTGGAGCGCCCCGGTCGTCGATGTCGCGGGGCTGACCCAGGCTGGGTCGACTCAGGACGCGGGCGGCGGCAAGACGGAGATCGGCGGCGGGCGGCCCGGCATGGCCAACCTCGTCCCCACCACGGACGGCAAGTGGCTGCTGACCTACGAGTACTGGGGCGGCGGGACCAACGTCAGGTACAAGGTCTCCGACAGCCCGCTGGACTTCCGCCGCGACACCTCCGCCGGACAGGCCGTCACCTCGCTGCCGGTCGATGCCGGCTCGCAGTCCCTCGCCACCGGCGGCAGCCCGGTCATCATCAGGCTGCCCAACGGCCGCCTGGCCTACAACGCCGCGGGCAGTGGCGACATCTGGGTCGACGGGAGCGGCCGCAGCGACGGCACCTGGACGGAGTACCAGGCGCCTCTGGGCGCCGGGTACAGCCGTGACCTGCAGTACGTCGCCGGTACCGGCCGCCTGGTGATCCTGCGCAACCAGGGCGTCTCCACGCTCGCGTACGCCGAGGTCGACCTCGGCCACTCGACCGGCGCCTACTACCAGCTGGTCAACCGGAAGACCGGCCAGGTGATCGGCACCGGCGGCCACACCAACGACGCGAACCTCGGCAACGGCAACGTTCCCGACGTCGTGCTGGAGAACGCCGGCGCCACCTCGAACCCTGACACCCAGTACTGGCACATCGCCACCGAGCCGCAGGGCGGCGTCACCCTGCTGAACAAGGCGGGCGGCCGCGCGGCAGCCATCTGGACCGGCAACGCCACGGTCGGCCAGCAGCTCGGCCAGTGGGTCGACAACAGCGCCACCGGCAGCTGGAACCTCGTCAAGAGCGCCCACGGGTACTACGAACTCCAGGCGGTCAAGAACACGGCCCTGTACCTGACCGGCGCCTCCGCCGGTGCGCCGCTGACCCTGCAGTACGCGGCCTCGGACGGCTCCCAGGAGTGGAAGCTCCTCCGGCGCTGACGCCTCCCGGTGTCGGGCCACCGGTCGGACGCACGCGCGCTGGACCACCCGGCCGGCGGCGAGGACCAGGCCGGAGAAGTCAAGGTGCAGCAACTGCCGGGCACGGCCGGACGAGCACCGCGGACTCAAGCACCGGGTCCACACCCTGCACCACTTCAACTGGGAACCCACCGGGGTGACCGTCCACTTCCCGCTGACCGACGCCCTCGACGGCCGGGCCATCGCCGCAGACGCCCGCCTCGCACTGAGGCGCCCACTGCCGACGGCCGGTCGGGGCTGACCCGCTCCCCGACCGGCCGTCCCCACCCAGCACGTTCCGAGAAAGGAAAGGACGGATCGATGACCAGAGCCGCGAGATCCCCCTGGGCAGCAGCGCTGGCGGTACTCACCGCCGTGGCCCTCTGCCTGGTCTGGGGCCCCACCGCCCGGGCCGAGACCAGTGGGGTGCAGACGATCTTCACCCCGACCGCGAGCGCCGGCTACGTCAACCCCGGCGCCATGTACGCCCGAGGCGTCACCCTCCGCCACGCCGGCGACGCCAACGGCACCATGCTCAGCACCTTCGAGGTATACACCAACACCACCCCGGTGTTCCCGGTCTACAAGAGCACCGACGGCGGATCCACCTGGAGCTACCTCTCCCAGGTCACCGACACCGTCAACGGCTACGGCATGCGCTGGAACCCACAGATCTACGAACTCCCGGCCGCCCTGGGCGCATTGCCCGCCGGCACGCTGCTGGAGTCGGGACTGTCCGTGCCCTCGGACCGCAGCTCCACCGAGATCCTGCTCTTCGACAGCACCGACCACGGGCAGACCTGGCACTTCCTCAGCTCGGTGGCCAAGGGCGGCGCGGCCTACGTCCAGGACCCCAACACCCCGGTGTGGGAACCGTTCCTGCTGATGAACAACGGCAAGCTGATCGTCTACTACTCCGACCAGCGGCAGAACTCCGTCCACTCCCAGATGCTGGTCCACCAGACCACCACGGACGGCACCACCTGGGGCTCGGTCGTGGACGACGTCGTCTACCCGGCGCAGACCGCGCGCCCCGGCATGGCGACCGTCGCGCAGATCAGCGGCGGGCGCTGGATCATGACCTACGAGTACTGCAACGCCCCCGGCGGCGGCTGCCCCGCCTACTACCGGATCGCCGCCGACCCCGAGAGCTTCGCCTCCGCGACCGGCCAGCAGATCGTCCTCAACGACGGCACCAAGCCCTGCTGCCAGCCCTATGTCGTCTGGACCCCCAGCGGCGGCCAGTACGGCACCATCGTCGTCAGCGACGGCGGCCAGACCGCGCTCGCCGTCAACACCGCCAACGGCGACCCGAGCGCATGGAAGTCCCAGGCGTCCAACGCACCCGGCGGCTACAGCCGTTCGCTGATGCTGATGCCCGACGGCAACACCGTGCTGACGCTCACCGGCGGCTACCACGACAGCAACTACCTCAACCAGGTCCAGTTCGCCTTCGACAACATCGCCCCGGGCATCTCCAACGGCGCCACCTACACGCTGAGCAACAGCTACTCCGGCCTCAACGCCGGCGCCACCGGCACGACGAGCGGCACCCGCGCGGTCCAGCTCACCGCCTCGCCCGGCTCCGCCCAGCAACAGTGGACCCTGAACCGCCAGGCCAACGGCTACTTCACCCTCACCAACGCGGCCAGCGGCCTACGGCTCGCCGCGACCGGCGGCTCCACCACCGACGGAGCCACCGTCGAACTGGACACCGCCTCGCCCGGCTCCGCCGCCCAGGACTGGGCCGTCGCCCAGCTCTCGGACGGCAGCTTCACGATCACCAACCGCAGGAGCAACCTGCTGCTCGACGACTACCAGTGGGCCAAGACCTCCGGATCTTCCGTCGACCAGTGGGAGAGCACCGGCGGCGGCAACCAGCACTGGACCCTCACCCAGACCGCGTTCCCCGACCTGACCTCCGGGCTCCTCTCCATCCAGAACAACTTCGGCGAGTACCTGGAGATCCCCGGCGGCTCCACCACCTCGGGCACCCAGGCCGACCAGTGGTGGTACGCCAACCAGAACTGGCACCTGTGGCGCTTCGTCGCGGTGAGCGGCGGCTACCAGATCGTCAACGGCCAGTCCGGGCTCGCGCTCACCGACACCAGCCCGGCCTCCAGCGAAGCGATCACCCAGACCCCGGCCGCCTCCGGCAACGCGGCCCAGGTCTGGACCCTGGTCCCGCACGGCAACCAGTACCTGATCCAGTCCAAGTCCACCGGCCGCTTCGTCACCATCGCCCAGGGCTCCTCCAGCGACCTCGCCAAGGCCGTCTCCTGGACCGAACTCGACAGCTCCGACCAACTCTGGACCGTCCGCCGGATCAACTGACCCGGCACCGGTCCACGGCCCGCGTCGCGACGAACCGGTCATCCGGGTCCGCCCAGCCCCACGTCGCGGGCCAGGAGAGCGGCCTGGACGCGGTTGCCGGCGCCGAGGGTGCTGAGGACGCGGCTGACGTGTGCCTTGACGGTGCTCTCGCGCATCCCCAGCGCCGCGGCGATCTCCGCGTTGGAATCGCCACGTGCCAGCTGCGCCAGGACGTCCGTCTCACGGGGCGTCAGCCGGGAGACCCTGCTGCGTGCTTCGAGGCCCTGCGGCAGGCCTCACATCGGAGGCGATGTCAGCCCCTCGCGCTACCTTGCCCGCAACCGAATCGGAGGCCCCATGGTCGTCGCTGCCCAGTTGATCGCCGCCCTCGCGATCCCCTCCGCCCGAGCAGCGCTGCGCATCGGTGGCGTGTGCGCTGAGCGGCAGGGACTATGTGGTTGTCGGCGGCTCCGCCATGAGGTCCAGCATGCTGTTCACCTCGATGGCGGCGGCGCCCAGGTCCGTTGTCGGCGGAGTGGCGTCGGTGGAGCTGAGGATGGCGATCCTCAGCCGTGGTTCGAGAGGGGAGCCTTCCGTGTGCACATGCAGACGTCGGCCGTCCAGGGCGGTGGTGACGACCGTGCGGCTGCCGTCCTCGTCGTGCAGCACGGCCCGGGCGGTGGCCTGCGGCATCGTCCAGACGGCGGTCACCTCCGCGAACGGTGCGTCCCCGGCGCGTTCGGCGGGGCGGGTGGTGAGCACCAGTGCTCCGGCCCGGATCCACAGCGGCGCGGTGGCGAGGGGCAGTTCGACGTCGCGCCAGGCGGGTCCGGAGACCGGCTCGCCGCCCGCGTAGGGGAGCCATTCGCCCGGGGGGAACCAGACGGGTCGGCGGCCGCCCGGGGCGTAGACGGGTGCGACCAGCAGGTCCGGGCCGAGCAGGTACTGCAGGTCCGCGGCATGGGCGTCGGGCCGGTCCGGGTGGTCGAGGACCATCGGGCGGGTGAGCGGTTCGCCGGTGCGGACGGCTTCGACGGCGGCGGAGTAGAGCGCGGGCAGCAGCGTCATCCGCAGCCGGGCGGCGTGCAGAACGGCTGCGTAGGCCTCGTCGCCGAAGTCCCAGGGCAGCCGGGAGGTCATCCCGTGGAACCGGCTCAGCGGTGAGAGCATGCCGAACTGGGCCCAGCGGACGAAGAGTTCGGGGGTGGGCGTGCCGTGGAAGCCGCCGATGTCATGGCTCCAGAAGGGGTGCCCGGTCAGCCCGAGGGAGAGGCCGGCCCGCAGGGTCGAGGCGAGGTCGCGCCAGTCGGAGTTCGGGTCCCCGGTCCATTTGGCGCCGTGCCGCTGGCCGCCGGTCCAGGAGGAGCGCCCCCAGGTGAGGCCGTTGCTGTCGGCGACCTCGCGGGTGACCTCGGCGGCCAGGTCGTTGAAGAGCAGCGGGTAGAGGTTGTGCAGGCGCTCGCCGGTCATGCCGTTGTGGGCGACGGCCCCGGCCGGGACGGCCTCGCCGAAGTCGGTCTTGAGGACCGACGCCCCGCTCGAAAGAGCCTCCCGGATCCGCCCCTTGAACCAGGCGACGGCCCCGGGGTGGGTCAGGTCGAGGAGCGAGGTGTCGGGGTGGTGCCCGCCCCAGAGCTGACCGGTCCAGGTGACGCCCTGCTCGTCGCGCAGGAACCAGCCGTTCTGCTCGGCCTGGGCGTAGTACGGGCTGTCGACGCCGAGGTAGGGGTTCATCCACAGCGAGGTGCGGAATCCCTGGTCGGCCAGGTCGCGCAGCAGGCCCGGCGGGTCGGGGAAGGCGTCGGTGTCCCAGCGCATGTCGGACCAGGACCCGTGCGGCTGCCAGTAGGTGTCGATGTGCAGCACGTCGCAGGGGAAGCGGTGCTCGCGGACCTGGCGTGCGCGCTCACGCACGCTGCCGGCGGTCTCCTGACCGAATCCGCCGGAGAGCCACGGCCCGAAGGCCCATGCGGGCGGCAGCAGCGCCGGTCCGGTGAGGTCCCGGTAGGCGCTGAGGCACTCGCCGGGGCTGCCGGTGATCAGGTAGTAGTCCAGCTCCTCGTCGGGGACCACCATCGACCAGGCGCCGGTGTTGCTGTGGGCGAGGTCGAAGTCGGCCGCGGTGGTGGTGTCGACGAGGACGGCGTAGCCACGGCTGGAGATGACGAACGGGCTGGCCTTGTAGGAGCGGGTACCGGTGCAGCCCATGGAGTCCAGGACCCAGCACTGGACCTGCTGCCCGCGCAGGTCCAGGCCGGTGAAGCGCTCGCCGAGGCCGTAGAAGTGCTCGTCGGGCTCGACGGACCAGCTGTCGTGGTAGGCGAGAGAGCCGTCGTCGAGTTCGGTGACGCCCAGCGGCAGCACGGTCAGAGTCCCGCTGGAGTCGCGCTCGTCGGTGGCCTGCCGCAGCACCCGGCCGCGGGCGTCCGACAGTTCCAGCGCCAGTGGATCCAGCGTCACCCGCAGCCGTGCGCCGCCCGCCAGTTCGAGGACGACGGTGTCGTCCGCCCGGGAGGCTGTGCAGGCTCCGTGCTGGGCCTCCTCCCGGACCAGCGCGACCCTGGGCGTGGTCGGCACGCCTGCCATCCGCAGGGTGACCCGGACCGCCCGGCCCGCAGCCGGCCGCAGCCACAGCGCGCCGGTGCGTCCGGCCGTGCTGCGCACGTCCAGGAGGACGCCGTCCGGACCGAGCCGGACCACGGAGGCGGTGGCGAGCGGGTCGAGGGCGCCGGGTCCGGCGGGCGTGAGCGGCGCGGGCGGGGCGACGAAGGGGAGGTAGGCGCGGGGGTGGACGGTCGACATGGCTCTCCAGGGGACGGAGGGGAACGGATGGATCGTCAGGTCCTCCGGTGGGGGCTCCGGCCGGCGCTGAGGCCGCCTACGACGAACCGGCGGAAGAAGGCGAAGGCGCAGACGAGGGGAAGGCTGATCAGCGTGGAGGTGGCCATCAGCGGTCCCCAGGAGGTGGCGTTCTGGCCGACGAAGCTGTTCAGCAGGACGGTGACCGGTTGCACGTCCCGGTTCTGGACCAGGGTGAGGCCGAAGACGAACTCGCCCCAGCCGAGCACGAAGGAGAGCCCGACCACGGCGACCAGTCCGGGAACCACGGCCGGCAGGACCACGTGCAGCAGCACCCTGGGCACTCCGCAGCCGTCGACCAGCGCGGCGTCCTCCACCTCGGTGGGGACGGCACGGAGCAGCGGCCGGAGCACGATCACCGCGAAGGGCAGGGTGACCGTGGTGTCGGCGACGATCAGGCCGAGGTAGGAGTCGGTCAGCCCGGCCCGGTGTTCGAGGATGAACAGCGGGGCGGCCAGCACGATGCTGGGCAGTGCCTGGGCGATCAGCAGGGCCAGCACCATCGTCCCCGAACCGCGCATCCGGGACCGGGCCAGGGCGTAGCCCAGCGGGACGGCGAGCAGCAGGGTGAGCGCGACCACGCTGCAGGAGATCACCAGGCTGTTGAAGAGCGCCCGCAGCAGCAGGCCGCCCGCGAACGCCGACGTGTAGTTCTCGCCGGTGAACGGTGCCGGCACCCACTGCGGCGGCACGGCGAGGATGCGGTCGGGCTTCTTGAGGCTGGTCGCGGCCATCCAGTAGACGGGCAGCAGGAACGCGGCGGTGGTCAGCGCGGCGGCGGCGGTGAGCAGCCAGGGACGGCGGGTCGGTCTCATCCGCGTTCCCCCTCCCGGCGCAGCCGCCCCACATAGAGGACCGCCGCGACCATGGGCACGGCGAGCAGCAGCAGGCCCGCCGCGGAACCCTGCCCGAAGCGGAACTGCTCGAAGAAGACCCGGTAGACGTAGAGCGGCAGGACGGTCGTGGTGTCGACGGGACCGCCGCCGGTCATCACGAAGACCAGGTCGAACACCTTGAAGGTGTAGACCAGGCCGAGCAGCAGCACCGTCGCGGACACCGGCGTCATCAGCGGCAGGGTGATCCGGCGGAAGCGCTGCCAGGCGCTCGCGCCGTCGACGGCCGCGGCCTCGTAGAGCACCGGGTCGATGCCCTGCAGCCCGGCCATGAGCAGCACCATGTTGAAGGGCACGCCCACCCACACATTGGCGAAGACCACGCCGAGCAGGGAGGTTGACGGGTCGGTGAGCCAGTCGTGGGAGAGGGCGCCCAGGCCGGCCCCGCGCAGCAGGGCGTTGTAGGCGCCGGAGTCGGCGTCGAGCATCCAGCGGAACAGGGTGCCGCTGACCACCGGCGGCAGTACCCAGGCCACCAGGATCAGCGACTGGAAGAGGCCGTTCAGCGGGAACGGCCTGACGAAGAGCAGGGCCAGGGCGAAGCCGATGGTGAACTGGAAGACCAGCGACCCGGCGGTGAAGGCCGCCGACACCCGCAGTGCGTGCCAGAAGGCGGGGTCGGCGACGACGGCGCGGTAGTTCACGGCGCCGTCGAACGGGGTGGGTTCGTTGCCGATCAGCCCGGCCAGGCCCACGTCGTGGACCGAGGTCCACACGTTGTAGCCGAGCGGATAGACGACGAGCAGGGCGAGGAAGGCCAGGCCGGGCAGGGAGAGCAGGTATCCGGTCCGCTGCCTGCGGAGCGAGAGGGGGACCGGCCGGCGGCTGTCCACCTACTGCCCCAGCGCCTTGGTGATCTTGAATGCGGCGCTGCCGGCTGCTGCCGCGGGTGTGGCGCTTCCGGTGAGGACGGCCTGCACGGCCTCGGCGACGGCCAGCGAGATGTCGGGGTAGTGCGGCCCGTACTGGCGCGGCCGGGCGATGGGGAGCTGGTTGAGGAAGACCTTGAGCGCTGGGTCGCTGGCCCAGGTACCGGCGGTGGCCAGATCCTTGCGGGCGGGGAGGTCGCCGAGCGCCTCCAGGTACGGGACCAGCGAGCCCGCCCGCTGGGTGCGCTCGATGACCTGCCAGGCCGTGTCCACGTGCTTGCTCGTCTTCAGCACGATCCAGTTCTCGCCGCCCAGGCAGGTGGCCGAGGTCCGGTCGCCCGGCAGCGGGACGACGCTCCACTTCAGGGAGGACTTCCGCAGCGATGGGACCTGCCAGGGCCCGTTGACCTGCATGGCGGCCCGTCCGGCGAGGAACTGGGCGTTGACGTCCTGCTGGGTCCAGCCCACGCACTCGCGGGACAGCGATCCCTTGCTGACGAAGCCGTGCAGGAAGGCCAGCGCGGTCGCGCCGTCGGTGGCGAAGGTCTTCAGGTCACCGCCGGTCTGCCAGAGGAAGGGCAGGAACTGGAAGACGCCCTCCTCGGTGTTGACCGCGCTCAGCGCCAGTCCGTGCCTGTTCCCGGACGTCAGCCGCTGCGCCGCGGCGGCCAGTTGGTCCCAGGTCCGCGGCGGTTCCACGCCCGCGGCCTGCAGCAGCTCGGTGTTGTAGTACAGGGCGAGGCAGTTGCTGTTGTTGGGGATGCCCAGGGTCCTGCCGCCGACCTGGCAGCCCTTCCAGGGGCCCGCGTAGTAGTCGCCCGCCTGCCCCCAGGCCTGGACCCGCTCGGTGAGGTCGGCCAGCAGCCCGTTGCCGCCCAGGGTGTTCATGGCGACGTTGTCGACGATGGCGAGGTCGGGCAGGGTCCCGGTGATGGCGGCCCGGGTGAGGGCGTCGGTGAGGTTGGCGAAGGGGAAGACGGTGCGGCGGATCGTGACGCCCGGGACGTGCGCCTGGACGTCGGCGATGACGGCGTTCACGCCCTGCTGGAAGTTGGGCTGGTCCCAGTAGTCCCACCAGGTGAGGGTGGCCGGGCCCGTCGCGGACTTGCCGGACTTGCCGGAGCCGCAGGCGGCCAGTGCCTCGCCGAGGCCCAGGGCCACGGCCCCCGCGCCGGTCAGACGTAGGAAGTCACGGCGGTCGACGGTGTGCGGCACGGTCCACTCCAGAGGCGGTCGGGGAAGGGGTCGGGAATCAGGGGCGGTCAGAGGGCGGTCAGAGTGCGGTCAGAAGTCGGCGTCCGGCGCCGAGGGGCAGCGACCGGTACTGGACCGGATCGAGATCAGCGGTCTGAGCAGTACGTGCTGGGGAGGGGAATCGGGGGAGTCCAGCCGAGCCATCATCAGCTCGACGCCGCCCCGGCCCATGTCACCGGCCGGGACATCGGCCGCGGTCAGCTGCGGGGTCACCCGCTCGGCCCAGGGCCCGGCCGCCACGCCCGCGACCGAGAAGTCGCGCGGCACGACGAGGCCGGCCCTGGTCAGGCCGCGGTAGAGGCCGCCCAGACCCGCCTCGTTCATGGTGACCACCGCGGTGGTCGCCGGCTCCTCGGCCAGGATCCGTTCGAGACACGCCTCGCCCGAGGCGGCGTCGTCGCCGCACAGGTACGTCCGTCCGGTGAGCCCCAGCGCCTCCATGCCCTCGGTGAACCCCTGCAGGCCCCGGTGCGCGGACTCGTACCCGGTCCGGAACAGCTGCTCGGAACGGTTGACGAAGGCGATCCGGCTGTGGCCCAGGTCGGCCAGGTGCCGCACACAGCTGTTCGCGAGCGCTCCGTAGTCCAGGTCCACCCACCAGGTCCGATCGAGGTCGCTGGTCCGCCCGATGGTCACGAAGGGGAAGCCCCGCTCGGTGAGATGGTCGACCCGGGAGTCCTCCAGCCGGATCTCCATCAGGATCACGCCGTCCACCCGGCGCCGGTCGAGCAGCCGCTGGAACGCGTCGTCACCGACCTCGCTGCCCGCGGTGAGCAGCACGTCGTAGCCGTGCGCCTGGGCCGCCTCGGCCACGCTCCCGATGAAGTCCAGCTGCATCCCGGTGTAGTGACGGTCAGAGGGCGGGAACACCATCCCGAGCGTGCGGGTGCGCTCGGTCATGGGCAGCCCGTCGGCAGGGGCTGCTCGGCCCAGATGGTCTTGCCGGTGGTGGTCTGCCGGGTGCCCCAGGCCTGGGTGAGCTGGGAGACCAGCAGCAGGCCGCGGCCGCCCTCCTCGAAGGTGCGGGCGCGGCGCAGGTGCGGGGCGGTGTTGCTGCCGTCGGAGACCTCGCAGATCAGCGTGCGGTCGCGGATCAGCCGCAGCTGGATGGGGGGCGCCCCGTAGCGGATGGCGTTGGTGACCAGTTCGCTGACCACCAGTTCGGTGACGAACCCGGCCTCGTCCAGCCCCCAGACGGCGAGCTGGCGGGAGGCCTGGGCCCGGGCGTCGGCGACGATCTCCGGATCGGCCGGCAGGCCCCAGGTGGCGACCTGGTCGGCGTGCAGGGCACGGGTGCGGGCGACGAGCAGGGCGACGTCGTCGGCGGGATGGTCCGGCAACAGGGTCCGCACCAGGGTGTCACAGGTGTTCTCCAGCGAGGGGCCGGGAGCGGCCAGGGCCAGGCGCAGCCGGTTCAGACCGGCGTCGATGTCGTTGTCGCGGGTCTCGATCAGGCCGTCGGTGTACAGGGCGAGCAGACTGCCCTCGGGCAGCTCCAGCTCGGTCGCCTCGAAGGGCAGGCCGCCCACGCCGAGCGGAGGGCCCGGGCGCAGGCGGATGGTGGTGACCATGCCGTCCGGGTAGAGCACGGTGGGCGGCGGATGGCCGGCGCTGGCGACGGTGCAGCGACGGGACACCGGGTCGTAGACGGCGTACAGGCAGGTGGCGCTGATCTGGTCGGCGTCCTCCGCGGCCGGGGCGGTGTCGTTGCCGTCGTCGCTGGTGAGGTGGGAGACCAGGTCGTCGAGGTGGGTGAGCAGCTCGTCGGGTGGCAGGTCGACGTCGGCCAGGGTCCGGACGGCCATCCGCAGGCTGCCCATGGTGGCGGAGGCGTGCAGGCCGTGCCCGGTCACGTCGCCGACGACCAGGGCGACCCTGGTCCCCGACAGCGGGACCACGTCGAACCAGTCGCCGCCCAGACCCGCCTGGGAGCCGGCCGGCAGGTAGCGGAAGGCAACCTCGACGGCGGTCTGCCCGAGGAGTCCGCGCGGCAGCAGGCTTCGCTGCAGGGTGAGCGCGGTGGTGTGCTCGCGGGTGTAGCGGCGCGCGTTGTCGACGCAGACGGCGGCCCGGCCGGCGAGTTCCTCGGCCAGCACGAGGTCGTCGGGCTGGAAGGGGTCGGGGCGCCGCAGCCGCGCGAAGACGGCCACGCCCAGGGTGAGCCCCCGGGCCAGCAGCGGCACCGCCATGATCGAGTGGACCCCGTCGCGGTGGACGTTGCCGCTGCGCACGTCGTCGTGGGCGACCCAGCGCAGGAAGTCGGGATCGTCCACCCCGCTGAGCAGCGCTGTCCCGGCCGCCAGGCACCGGGCCGGCGGTGAGAAGCCGGGATAGGTGTCGACGTCCCCCAGGGCGACGGCGATCTCCGGGTGACCCTCGACGGCGGACCGGTGCGCGACCCGGCGCAGCACGACCGCGGCGTCGACCCGCTCCGCGGTCGGTTCCTCCCCACGCAGGACCGAGTCCAGCAGGTCCACGCTGACGAAGTCGGCCAGCTGCGGCACGACCAGCTCGGCCAGCTCCTCGGCGGTGCGCACCACGTCCAGGGTGGTGCCGATCCGGGTGCCGGCCTCGTTCAGCAGGGCCAGCCGCTGCCGGGCCCCGTACTGCTCGCTGCTGTCGAAGGCGGCCATGCCGACGCCGCACACCTGATCGGCGGAGTCCCTGACCGGCCACATCTCGACGATCCAGGCGCGCTTGCCGGTGTGGCTGTCGAAGCGCGTCGGCTTCCCGGTCGCGGCCACCTGCCGCAGCTGCTGCAGGAAGCCCCGGCTGGTGGCGTCGTCGGGGACGGTGTCGGCGTACTTCCGGCCCAGCAGCCGGCCGCCGTTTTCGGCGGTGTCGCCCGCGAGACGGTTGAGCCACTGGTAGCGCAGCTCGGTGTCAAAGGTGGACATGACGACCGAGGCGTGGGCGAAGGCCCGTTCCAGCAAGTGAGCGATCTGCCCGTTCCCGTGCCCGTTTCCGTGCTCAGCTCCGGACCCGTTGTCGGGCGGATTCGGAGCGATGGCCACGACGTACCCGATGCTCCTGCCCCGGCCGTCCAGCAACGGGCAGGCGAACAGTCCGACGTCGAGCCGGCGGCCGTCCCGGTGGCGCAGGGCGGCCGTCCCGCTCCAGCCCTCGGTGCCGGCCAGGGCTCCCCAGCCCGCGGGGGAGGCGTCCGCGGCGAGCAGGTCGGCGGCGACGCGCCCGACCACCTCGCCGGCGGAGTAGCCGAGCACGCGTCGCGCGCCCTCGCTCCACCCCGTCACGATGCCCTGCACACTCATGGTGACCGTTGCCAGTCCGTCCGTACGCCCGTCACCGTGCGGTGGCTCCAGAACGGCACGGCCGCGATGCGCCATCGTCGCTCACCTCGCAGCCGTCGGGTCGCTTCAGTTCACTGTTCTCTCACCATAGCGTTATATATCGGACATAACGGACTTTGACTCAGGGCATGCCGCCCCGTGGAATTGACCCTGCACGCCTCTTGGCCCCTCGCGCCGCACTACTTACCCTTCAGTAAGAAGTGTGGACATGTCATAGGGACAGCAGGAGGCAGGTCATGGGAACACGTCGCACCACCCGCTTATGCGCGCTCGCAGCGGTGCTCTTCGCCGGGACGATCGCCGGGCCGGCCACCGGGGCGACAGCCGCCGACGGCCTGCGCGACGTCCTGGTCGTCGGCAACAGCCAGGCGGGCACCGTCAGTTTCGTCGACGCGCACACCTTCGCCAATCTCGGCTCGATCAACGTCACCGCCGACGCCCAGCAGCGCATCGCCGCCATGGACCCGATCCAGTGGGCCGGGTACGAGACGGTGACCTCGGTGGAGGGCGGCATCCGCTGGGTCGACGACGCGTCGCTCTCGCCGGACGGCCGCACCCTCTACGTCTCCCGCGGCACCCTGGACGACGTGGCCGCGTACGACGTCGCCACCGGCGCCCAGCTGTGGCGGACCAGGCTGGCCGGCTTCCACGCCGACCACGCCGCGCTGTCCCCGGACGGCACCCGCTATGTGGTCTCCGCGACCACCGCCGACGAGGCCGAGGTGCTGAACACCGCGGACGGCTCGGTGGCCGGAACCTTCGCCACCGGCACCTACCCGCACCAGAACGACTACTCGGCCGACGGCAAGTACATCTACAACTCCAGCATCGGCGTCGTCTCGCTGCCCCAGGCCCTGGAGTGGGCCAAGGGCTCCTTCCGCCTCACCAAGGTCGACGCGCAGACCCTGAAGACCGTGCAGACCTGGACCTTCCCGCACGGCATCCGGCCCAATGTGGTCATGCCGGACGGCACGACCATGTACACCGACCTCTCCTACCTCAACGGCTTCGTCCAGTACGACCTTTCCAGCAGCCGCATCGTCAAGACCGTGACCATGCCGTTCAGTACGGCGGGCGCGGCCCTGAAGCCGGACAGCTACCCGAAGAACTCCGCCCACCACGGCCTCGCCGTCTCCGGCGACGGGTCCGCCATCTGCGACTCCGGCACCATCGACGACTACGCCGCCGTCGTCAACACCGCCGACTACAGCACCAGGGGCACCGTCACCTACCCCACCGGCAGCCTGCCGTACTGGGCCACCAGCAGCGCGGACGGCACGCTCTGCTTTGTCTCGCTGAGCAGCCTCAACCAGGTATCGGTGATCGACTACGCCACCGCGAAGGAGGTCGCCCGCGTCCCCGTCGGCGCCTTCCCGCAGCGCGAGCGCACCGGCAGGATCGCGGCCGCCCTGGTCGCCGACCTCTCCCCGGCGGCAGGCTGATCCTCAGCGGCCGGTCTGTCCGGAGGCGGCCTGGCCGGGTCGGGGCCGGGGAGCGGCTCCCGGCTGGACCAGGCCGCTCTGGTAGGCGGCGACCACGGCCTGGGCGCGGTCGCGCAGTTGCAGCTTCATCAGGATCCGGCCGAAGTGCGTCTTGACGGTGGCTTCGCTGATCACCAGGTGCTCGGCGAGCTCCCGGTTGGACAGGCCGTGGGCGACCAGGACCAGGACCTCGCGTTCGCGTGCGGTGAGCGCGGACATCCGGTCCGGCGTCGGCCGCAGCGGATCGTGGCGGGCCGCGAACTCCTCGATGAGTTCGGCCGTCACGGCCGGGTCCAGCCAGGCGTTGCCCTCGGCGACCAGCCTGACCGCGCGGACCAGCTCGGTCGGCACCGCGTCCTTGAGCAGGAAGCCGGAGGCGCCGGCCCGCAGCGCCTGGTGGACCGAGTCCTGGACGTTGTAGGTGGTGAGCATGACGACCTTGACCGGCGCGTCCGGGTTGCGGGCGAACTGGTCGGCGGTGATGGTCCGGGTGGCCTCCACGCCGTCGGTCCCGGGCATCCGGACGTCCATGAGCACGATGTCCGGCTGGAGTTCGGCGACCAGGGCGATCACCTTCTCGCCGTCGTCGGCCTCGCCGACGACCTCGATGTCGGGTTCGCCGCTGAGGATCATGGCGATGCCGGACCGGACCAGCGGCTGGTCGTCCGCCACTACGACACGGATCATGGTGCGCTTCCTTCCGGGACGGCGGTTCCCGCGATCGGGAGGGGGAGAGGCAGCGTCGCGGTGACGCGGAACCCGCTGCCGTGCGGGCCGGCGCTGAGGGTGCCGCCGAAGAACTGGATCCGCTCCCGCAGCCCGAGCAGTCCGTGCCGGGTCGAGAGGCGGCCCGAGCTCGGCGGCGGGGTGCCGGAGCCGTCGTCGGTGATCTCGATGCGCAGTTCCCGGGTCCAGGCCAGGCGCAGCTTCGCGACGGTGCCGGGACCGGCGTGCTTGGTGATGTTGGTGACCGCCTCCTGGACGACGCGGTAGAGCGTGCGGTCCATGCTCTCGGGCAGCGGGGCCGGCGCTCCTTCGACCTCCAGGTCGATGGAGACCCCGGCCTGGGAGGCGTCGTCGAGGATGCGTCCGAGATCGGCGATGCCGGCCGGCTGGGACCCCTCGACGCGGGAGCCTGGCGAGCGGATGAGGGCGAGCAGGTGCTTGAGCTCGCCCATGGCGTCCGCGCCGACGGCCTCGATGTGCCGCAGCGCGTCCTCGGCCCGCTCGGGGTCGGTCGCCAGGACGCGCCGGGCGCCGCTGGCCTGAAGCACTATCACGGTGACCGTGTGGGCCAGGATGTCGTGCAGCTCGCGGGCGATGCGCAGCCGCTCCTCCACGATCGCCGCCCGGCTCTCGGCGAGCCTGCGGCGGTGGCGCTCGGCGGCCAGCCTGGCGGCGCGCGACCACCGTCCCACCGCGTACGCCTCGACGATCAGCACGGTGTAGAAGAGCAGGGAGCTGATGAACGCCGGCAGGCGATGGATCGGCGAGGCCTGGACCCAGGCGTCGTGGTAGACCGCCAGGGCGGCGGGAACCGAGGCCAGCGCCAGCGCGACGGCGGACTGACGCACCGTGCGGATGCTCGCCATCGCGTACAGCGCGACCAGCAGCACGAAGAACGGCGTGAAGACGAAGACGCCGGCCAGTGTCAGCAGCGTCCCGCCCACCGCGTACAGCCAGGCCAGGCCGTAGGCGACGGGCGGAGCGGAGCTGCGGAAGGACAGCGCCAGGTAGCCGACGGCGGTCCAGCCGATCTCCAGCAGCTTCTGCGACCAACTGGACTCGCGGCCGACGACGTTGGAGAAGAAGAGCAGATCCGGGAGCAGGACCCCGACGCTGAGCGCGTGGGCGTGGTACCGGCCGGGCGGCCCGACGAGGTCTTCCTCCTGCTCCGCGGACCGTCCCAGCACGTCAGCCATCGGCGCTCACTCGGTCGGGGGCGCGGGGCGGACGCAGTTGGGGCAGACGTCGCAGATCCCGGTCATGAAGCTGATCGCGGAATCCGTGTGCAGGTCCCACAGGTGGGCGTCCCCGGCCGGGTCCGGCTCGTGCTCCGGGAGTGTGGTGTTGGGGGAGGCCGGGACGGTGTGGCCGCGGTCGGACACGGTCTTCCACAGGTCTCCCCGGTTCCGCTGCAGGGACTCGGCGAACTGGCCCAGGGTGTACTGCGGGCCGGTGGCGGCGTAGGGGGCGCCGGCCGCCAGCGAGAGCAGGGCGCCCGACGAGCGGAATTCCGGCGTGGTCAGCATGGAGCGCTCCACCCGGACCACGGGAATCGTCTCGTGGTACCGCCCTTCCGGCGGAAAGGCGGTGACCACCACATGGAGGCCGCCCTGGTGTTCGAGCAGTCGGCGCGGCGGATCCGGGACCAGCACGGTGCGTTCGCTGAGGAGAATTCCGCTCGCAAGCGCCAGCGGTGTTCCCCCGTTCGCTGCGGCGGTTTCCACGACGACGTTGGCCTCGACGGGTGACTGCGGATTCTGCATGGGAACCTCCAGGGTCGTGTCGGCGCCGGCAGGAATTCCATGTGATTCGACGATCGAATCACAGCTGTTCCCGACAGGGGCCGGTCGTCACCCGATCAGCCGCATAAGCCATATGAGATGCGGTGCTTCGGTCATGGACGGGGAGCCCTGTTCCGGCATTCCCTCCGATTGTCCGTGCACGCCCTGGTGCCGCACATCGGGGCTCAGTCTGACTTTTCGCGTACGACCCAGGTCGTAGCACTGCCGGGCGACCCGGTAGATCGGGGCAGAGGCTGACGTGCCCGAGGGTGGCGGCGGCGCAGTCTTTCAGGGCGCCTTCGGATCACACCGTCAGATCAGAGGCCGTCCCCATTTCGCCCGTCAGCGGAGGATGAACATGACTGCCGCACCGACCACTCTGACCACTCTGAACCGCCGCACCCTGCAACCGACCGCCTGCCTGCCGGGGCTGCTGGACCAGCGGGCGGAGATCCGCCCCGACGCCGTCGCCGTGGAGTTCGGCGACCGGCGGCTGACCTTTCGGGAGCTCCGGCAGCAGGCCGGGGAGGTGGCCGCCTACCTGCACCACCTCGGGTCGCAGCCGGACCAGAGCGTGGGCCTGTACGTCGAGCCCTCCCTGGAACTGATGGTGGGGGCCTGGGGGATTCTGCAGGCCGGGGCGGCGTATCTGCCGCTGTCGCCGGAGTACCCCGAGAACCGGGTCCGGTACATGGTCGAGGACAGCCGTACCCGGATGGTGCTGACCCAGGACCATCTCAGGGCCCGCGCGGCCCGGCTCGTACCCCGGGGGACCCGGGTGGTGACCCTCACCGAGGCCGCGGGGTTCTCCGGCGCCGTCCCGCCCGGGCCCCGGCCCGACTCCCTCGCCTATGTCATCTACACCTCCGGTAGCACCGGCAGGCCCAAGGGCGTGGTGATCGGGCACCGCAGCATCGTCTCCCAGATGCGGTGGCTGCAGAACTGCGGGCACCTGGGAGCCGACGCCACCGTGCTGCAGAAGACCCCGATGAGCTTCGACGCCGCGCAGTGGGAGATCCTGGCGCCGGCCACCGGCGCCACGGTGGTCGTGGGCGCGCCCGGCGTCTACCGCGACCCCGAGGCCCTGATCGACACGGTGACCGCGCACGGCGTCACCACCCTGCAGTGCGTACCGACCCTGCTGCAGGCGCTGCTGGACACCGAGCGGTTCCAGTCCTGCACCGGCCTGCGGCGGCTCTTCTCCGGCGGCGAGGCGCTCTCGCGGCCGCTGGCCCGCGCCCTCACCGACGCGCTGCCGTGGGCGACGCTGGTCAACCTGTACGGGCCGACCGAGTGCACCATCAACGCGACCGCCCATGTGGTCGACCCGGACACGCTCGGCGAAGGCACCGGCGCGGTGGCCATCGGCACACCGGTCGACAACACCCAGTGCTTCATCCTGGACGGCCGGCTCGCCCCGGTCGGCATCGGGGAGACCGGTGAGCTGTACATCGGCGGGGTGCAGTTGGCCCAGGGCTATCTGCACCGGCCGGAGCAGACCAGCGAACGCTTCGTCCCCTGCCCCTTCCTGCCCACCCAGCGCCTCTACCGCACCGGGGACCTGGCGTCCTGGAACCCGGACGGGACGATCCAGTTCGCCGGGCGCAGCGACAACCAGGTCAAGCTGCGCGGCTACCGCGTCGAGCTGGACGAGATCGCGCTCGCCGTCGAGGAGCACACCTGGGTGCGCCGCGCGGCCGCGGTCGTGACCGACGACCAGCGGACGGGATTCCAGTCCCTGGTCGCCTGCGTGGAACTGAACCCGAAGGAGGCGGCGCTGATGGACCAGGGGAACCACGGCGCCCATCACCAGTCCAAGGGCAGCAGGCTGCAGGTGCGGGCCCAGCTGTCCAACCCGGGACTCCGACCCCCCGAGGACCTGCGTGCGCGCCCGGCCCTCGCCCTGCCCGGCGGGCAGGAGAACGCGTACCAGCGCCGCGAGGTCTTCGCCCGCAAGACCTACCGGTTCTACGAAGGCGGCCAGGTGAGCCGCGACGACCTGCGGGCCCTGCTCACCCCGGCCCCGGTGTCCGCCCGCTCCCGCCGCCCCGACGAGCTGACCTTCGCCGAACTGGGCGAGCTGCTGCGGTGGTTCGGCCAGTTCCACAGCGCGGAGCGGCTGCTGCCGAAGTACGCGTACGCCTCGCCCGGGGCGCTCTACGCCACCCAGTTCTACCTGGAGACCGGCGGCCTGGACGGCCTGGGCGCCGGTGTGTACTACTACCACCCCGTCGAACACGCACTGGTGCGGATCTCCGACTGGGCCGAGGCCCGGCCGGGTGCGCTGCAGGTGCACTTCGTCGGCCGGAGAGCGGCGATCGAGCCGGTCTACAGGAACAACATCCAGGAGGTGCTGGAGTTCGAGACCGGCCACATGCTGGGCGTCTTCGAGGAGGTGCTGCCCGGCTACGGGCTGGCCATCCGCGCCTCGGCCCACCGGCCCGCCGTCAAGGACCGGCTCCAGGTCGCGGACGACGACTTCTACCTGGGCACGTTCGAGATCCGCGGCAACGACGGCGCGCCCGCCGCCGACGCCACCGAGATCTACGTCCAGGCCCACCCCGGGCGCGTCGAGGGACTGCCGGCCGGTCAGTACCGCTGGCGGGACGGCGACTTCGACCGGCTCTCGGACGAACTCGTACTGTCCAGGCACGTCATCGCCATCAACCAGCAGGTGTACCAGCGGTCGGCCTTCGGCATCACCGCCGTCGGCCGCGCCGAGGAGCACTGGCTGCAGTACATCGGCCTCGGCGCCACGCTGCACCGGCTGCAGCGGAACGGCCTGCGGCTGGGGTTCATGTCCTCCGGGTACAGCTCCAGGAGCGGAAGTCCGCTGCCGTCGGCCCGGCGTGTCGACGAGATCCTGGCGGCGTGCGGGATCGCCTCCGGACCGTCCTACTTCTTCCTCGGCGGCAAGGTCAGCGACGAGCAGATCCGCAGCGAGGGTATGCGGGAGGACGCCGTCCACATGCGGGGCCCGGCGGAGATCATCAAGGACGAACTGGCGCAGTTCCTGCCCGAGTACATGATCCCCAACCGGATCCTGGTCCTGGACAGCCTGCCGCTCACCGCGAACGGCAAGGTCGACGTGAAAGCGCTGGCCGGCTCCGAGGCGGTGCGCTCGGCGGACACCCGCACCGCGCGGGTGGCCCCGGCGACCGCGCACGAGCGCTGGCTCGCCGACGCCTGGGCCAGGGCGCTGAAGTACCCGGACGCCGCGGACGTCTCGGTGGAGGACGACTTCTTCGCCGCCGGAGGGAACTCGATGACCGCTGTCGCCCTGGTGAACCGCATCAACCGGGAGTTCGGGACCGGACTGCCGCTCCAGATCGTCTTCGAGACCCCGAAGCTGGCCGACCTGGCAGCACGGATCGCGGACGACTCGATCGCGGACGGCTCGGGCCAGCCTGCCTCCCGCCTGGTCCCGCTGATGGCAGGCAGTTCGGCGCCCCCGGTCTTCTGCTGGCCCGGCCTGGGCGGCTACCCGATGAACCTGCGCCCGCTGGCGCGCGAGACGGCCGACGGGCGGCCCTTCTACGGGGTGCAGGCCTGCGGCATCAACGCGGGCGAGACGCCCCACCCCACCGTGCGTGCCATGGCGGCCGCCGACGTCGCCGAGATCCGGCGCGTCCAGCCGCACGGCCCCTACACGCTGTGGGGGTACTCCTTCGGAGCGCGGGTGGCGTTCGAGACCGCCTGGCAACTGGAGCGGCTCGGCGAGCAGGTCGAGAACCTGCTGCTGATCTGCCCCGGGAACCCCACGGTGCGCGCCGCCGGCGCGGACCGGTTCGGACGTGACGCCGACTGGCGGAACCCCGCCTATGTGACGATCCTGTTCTCGGTCTTCACCGGCTCCGTCACCGGCCCCGAGCTGCGGGACTGCCTGCGCGCGGCCCGGGACGAGGCGGGCTTCACGGCCTTCGTCCACCGGCTGCTGCCCGACCTCGACGAGGCGCTGATCAAGCGGATCACCCGGATCGTCGCCGAGACCTATGCCTTCGACTACACCTTCGCCGAGCTCGCGGAGCGGTGCCTCGACGCCCCGGTGACCATCTTCAAGGCTGCGGGCGACGACTACTCCTTCATCGAGAACAGCTCCGGATACAGCGCGGCCCCGCCCCGCGTGGTGCCGCTCACCGGCGACCACTACAGCGTCCTCAAGGAGTACGGCGTAGGGGAGTTGGCGGACGCGATCCGCGCATGGACATCGGCGCCGACAATTGACAGTATCGGCACAGAGTAACGACTCGATCGCATAGAGTAGTCACCGAACCCAGGGAGGAACACCATGACAAGTCCTACGCCGCGCAAGGTCTCCCGTTACGGCTGGGTCCCCGACCTGCCGGACGCCCGCGACCACGTCTACGCCGCACCGCGGCTGGCGTTGGTGAACCCGCCGCCCAAGATGGATCTGCGGGCCGGCCTTCCGCCGGTCTACGACCAGGGCCGGATCGGGAGCTGCACCGCCAACGCGCTGGCCGGCGCGTTCGAGTTCGAGCTGATGCGGCAGCAGCTGCCCTCGTGGACGCCCTCGCGCCTGTTCATCTACTACAACGAGCGGTTGATGGAGGGTCACGCGGGCACCGACTCCGGGGCGCAGATCCGCGACGGCATCAAGAGCGTGGCGACGCTGGGTGTCTGCCCCGAGACCGAGTGGCCCTACGACGACACCCCGGCGGTCACCGACGGCGGGCCCTTCCCGCCCGGCGCCCCGGCGGGGGAGAAGCCGTCCGACAGCTGCTACAAGGACGCCCGGCAGTGGACCGCGACGGTGTACCGGCGGGTGACCCGGGACCTGAACCAGTTCAAGGGCTGCCTGGCCGACGGCTACCCCTTCGCCTTCGGCTTCACCGTCTACTCCGGTTTCGAGAGCGCGGACGTCGCCAAGACCGGCGAGGCCCAACTGCCCGCCGTCGGCGAACAGGTCCTCGGCGGGCACGCGGTGCTCGCGGTGGGCTACGACGACGACCTGCAGCGCTTCATCGTCCGCAACTCCTGGGGCACCGGGTGGGGCCAGAGCGGCTACTTCACCCTGCCCTACGCGTATCTGACGGAGTCGGGGCTCTCCTCCGACTTCTGGACCATCCGGCTGGTCGCCTGATCTCCGGCAGACGTGCCTGCGACCCCGGGGCTCCGGGGTCGCAGGCCGTGCTGTCCCGTTGGACCGGCCGGGTCAGGGGCTGTCCTCGCTCCCCGAGGTGCCGCCGGCTGCCAGCCACTGCGCGTAGGCGATCACGGCCAGCCGGGCCGAGGCGATGTTCTGCGCGAAGGTGGCGGGTGTCACGGCCGCGGTGCCGGCCGCTGCGGCGAGCCCCGAAGTCGGGGTGTACATCGCCTCGTTGAAGACCGAACCGACGGGGGCGGTGGCCACGGCGAAGACCGGGTGCGCGGTTCCGGCGGAGAAGGAGGTCGAGATGTAGTCGCCGACCATGGTCCCCTGCGTGGTGCTCGGCAGCCAGGAGTGGCTCATCGGTCCGGCCAGCTGGGTCGCCGTGGTCCAGGTGCTGCCGCCGTTGGTGGAGGAGACGTACCCGACGTCCAACTGGCAGCTGCTGGCGGTGCAGTTGGCGACCGGGTGGTAGTAGTACGTCAGCGCCAGGTGCGCGGTGCTGCCGGAGGTCGCCGGGTCGACTGCGAGGCCGGGGATGAAGTGGTCGACGGTGCTGGTGGTCGCGTCGATCGGGATGCGGACCACGGTCGACCAGCTGGTCCCGTTGGTGCTCGTCGACATCACGATGTCATTGGAGGTGCAGGAGCCCCCGCTGGTGCGGAAGCGGCAGTCCTGCCAGACCACATAGACCTTGCCGGCGGCGTCGATCTCGGCCGAGGGCAGCGGTCCGCTGCGCAGCGAGCCGTGCACGGTGTAGGTGCTGACAGTGGTCACGGTGGTGGCGCTGGTCCAACTGCTGCCGCCGTTGGTGGAGGTGAAGGCCCGGATCGAGGTCTCCGAGGCGCTGGCGATCGGGACCACCACGGTGCCGCTGGGCTGCACCACGGGCTGGCCGCCGAGGCCGGTGGCGTTGTTGGCGGTGGTCTTCGACGCGCCCCAGGTGAGACCGCCGTCGGTGGAGGTGGTCATCTGGATGCGGTCGCCGTTGCTGTTGTTGTCGTACTCGGTGTAGCAGTTGCCGTAGAAGGCGCTGGTCGCGGTGTTGTCGCAGACGATCCAGTTCTTGTCGAGGCCGGAGCCGGTGGCGGTGGTCACCGGGTTGCTCCAGGTGTGACCCCCGTCGGTGGAGCGGCTGGTGAAGACGGCGGGCACGGTGACCGACGCGGTGATCGGGATGCTGGAGATCAGCCAGACGTTGTGCTTGGCGTCGTAGGCCACTGAGGGGTCGCTGACCCGGGCGTAGCTGCCGCCCGCCTGGGTGGTGATCCCGGGCAGGAATCCGTTGGTCCAGGTGGCGCCGCTGTCGGTGGAGACGGCGAAGCCGATGTTGGAGCTGCCGCCGTCGTTGAACCGGCCGACCTGGAACGCGGAGACGACGGTGGAGCCGTAGGCGAAGGTGTCCGGCTCGACCTCGGTGGCGTGCTGGCTGGTGGTGTTGGTGTAGGGGTCGGCGCTGATCTGGGTGAGTGCCGGAGCCGCGGTGGCGGTTCCGGTGGTGAAGGCCAGCGCGGCGGCGGCGAGCGTCGCCGTCACCACGCCGGGTCTCACCAGGCGCAGGAGTAGTGATGCCAGGGACATGTTCCGCTCCCCTTCCGGGATTTGGGCACGCCCGGGCATCGGTTCACCAGGGGAGGGGTGCGACGGAACAAGACCCCTTGCACGTCCGCCATCGGGGCGGGCGAAGCCCGGCAGAACCGAACATCGTGCGGACGTGCGTCAGGACGGCGCTACTGTCCCGCCGTTGTGCGAATCATGTCAATAGGCAGGCGCAGGGAGTTGCTGGTGTGAGCCGCCGACGTGTTGGGCAGTCAGGATCCGTGAGCGATCGAATACGGATGGCATATGTCCTTCGGGGGGAACTTTGAGCCCGAATCCACCGATGAATGATCCGTCGGGGCCTGGACATGATGACGCGGATGTCCTCTGACCTGGGACGATGGGACTTCCTACGGTTCCAGGTCCACAGATCGAGAGAACATCAGCGAGATGCAATCTTCCCATGCCGCCACGGCGGTCCGCGCTGCGTTCGACGAGCCGAACCTGATCGCCGACGCCGGACTGCTGACGCTGGTCCGCCTGGCCGAGCGGGCCGGACTGCCGGACCTGGCCGCCGCGATACGCATTGACGGGGCTGCCAACAGCGGCGGCGCCCACCCTGCCGCGAAGGTGATGTCGCTGCTCGGCGCCATGTGTGCCGGAGCGGACAGCATCGACGACGACGCCCGACTGCGGCACGGCGCGATGGCCCGGGCCTTCGGCGGCATACGCGCACCGTCCACCCTCGGCACCTTCCTGCGGTCCTTCACCCACGGACACAACCGCCAACTGCACCGGGTGCACCGCCAGTTCCTCGCCGAACTCGCCCGACACGCACCGCTGCTGCCCGGCGCCGACCAGGTGATGTTCATCGACATCGACCCCACCCACCGCCGCGTCTACGGCCACGCCAAGCAGGGCGCCGAGGTCGGCCGCCTCAAGGGCCAGCGCACCCTGCACCCGATCCTGGCCACCCTCTCCACCCCCATCGCCCGGCCCGTGATCGGCGCGGTACGCCTGCGCCGCGGCAAGGCCGCCGACGTCCGCGGCGCGGAAAGCTTCGTCGCCGAGGCCCTGGCCGTCGCAAAGGAGGCCGGCGGCACCGGGATCCGCCTGGTGCGCGCGGACAGCAAGTTTTACACCGCCGACGTGGTCGCCTCCTGCCGCCGGGCCGGTACCCGCTTCTCCCTGGCCACCGGCATGAACCCCTCCATCGCCGCCGCGATCTCGCGCATCCCGCAGGAATCCTGGACCGCGATCCGCTACCCGGACACCGGCGAGACGGTCTCCGATGCCCAGGTCGCCGAGACGGAATACACCGCCTTCACCGGACGCAAGAAGGCCGAGCAGGTCACCGCGCGCCTCATCGTGCGCCGGGTGCGACGGCTGAACACCGAAGTCACCCAGGGGCAGGGCGAGTTGTTCACTACCTGGCGCTACCACCCCGTCTTCACCGACAGGCCCTTCCCGATGCTCGACGCAGAGCTCGACCACCGCCGGCACGCTGTCGTCGAGCAGGCGATCGCCGACGGTAAGTCCGGACCGCTGGCCCACCTGCCGTCGGGGAGCTTCCAGGCCAACGCCGCGTGGCTGACCCTGTGCGCGATGTCCCACAACCTGCTGCGGGCCGCCGGCGCCCTGGCCTCGCGCTTCCACGCCAAAGCCACCACCGCCACCCTGCGCGCCCACCTGGTCCCACTGGCCCTGGCGAGACGCCTTCCAGGGCCTGTTCGACGCGGTTCACCAGCCGCCACCTGCGACCTAATCCTCACGCCGAACCACACCCCGACGGCCCGACCGGCCACCGGCGACACCGCCACCCCGACCGCCCCCGACCCGGAAAGCACCCGGACAGGCCGCGACCGCGCGCGGCAGGCACCGCACGCCCTCACATCCGCGCCCCACACGGCCGACCGCCGTCGGACACGACCCATGCCCCAGTCCTCCCGCTTCGGCTGCGCGGGCGACCCGAAGGGCGGGGCCCGGTCCCAGCGCTCCACCATCGACGCCGGTCGCGCCCCGCCACGGACGGGGCGCCTTCCAGGAGGTCAAATTCCGGGGTTGGGTATTTCGCCGCAGGACCGCTACCGGGCTTCGGACGCGCACCCTCCTGCAGCCCGAATCAGACGAGGAACGGGACTGGTGCAGGCAGATGGGGATTGGATACGCGATGATGGTGCGCTATAGCCGCTACAGCTATCGACGACTTCATCCAACGCCCTGCCACCCTGCCTGCACGGATCACCCGCAAGCAGATCGCATCGCTGGCCGACGTCAGCCCGGAGACCGTCGAATGGTGGACCAGGGACGGTGTGTTGACTACCTGTTCGGAGACGCCGAGGCCTCCAGCACCACCTGACCGTCGCGCCAGCACCAGGCACCACCCTCCCGGACCCGGGCGCCCGGGCCCCGGAGATGCCTTTGCCAGCGCCGTGTCCACCGACGACCGTCGCTCGGCTGTGCCCGTCCGCGGTGGGTGCTCTGCCCACCTGGCCGGTCGAGACGGTGGAGTGTGCTCACCAGCAGGAGGCACGGACGGGGTTCCGTCCGCGCCTCTGCGCGGCCTTGCTGGCCGGGATCACGATGGCGCCGGTCCGGCTCCTGGGAGCCTGAGGTCCGGGTTGCGGGGTTCCCGTTCCTACTCCATGAGTTGTGATCGCCAGTGGGTGAGGCCTTGCACCAGGTCGCTGTCGGCGGGGGTCAGCCTCATCAGACAGCTCTCGATGTAGTAGAGGTAGAGCGGGATCAGCTCAGCGTGGAGGAGCTCGGTCAGGCGCTCTGCCGAGTCTGGCTGTCCGTGACGCGCCCGGGTCGCGGCACGGACGAGCTCTGCCGCGGCCGGGGGGGACTGCCCTAGGTGGTACTGGATTGCGTCGTCGGTGGATCCGGGCACGGCATGGGCGGCGGTGTAGAGGAACCTGACGGGGAGCAGGACGGCTTTCGTGAACCGTCTGATGTCGCTCACGAGGCGTTCTGGCCTGTGAAAGTCGGCCACCACGGGGCCCGCGGCGAGTACTTCCAGCGCGAAGCCGATGCTGTCGATCAGCAGCACGCGGGCATCTGGCTGTTCCACGTCGCGGCGTACGTCGGTGCCGAGCAGCAGTATGCCGCTGTTCTTGAGGTCGAGTCGGTCGACGGCCGGGAATCTGCCGTCGTCCTGGTTCGCGCGGAGCGCGGGCAGGGAACTCCAGAACACCGAAAGGCGCTGATAGTCACCCCCCGTCTGGTGGAGGTCGATGGTGACGCGGTGGATGGTCTGTTCGTCGTCTTGGCGGCAGTTCCTGAGCACGAGACCGAGGTCGATGTCGCTGACGGCGGGCGCGAACCCGCCGTGCGCCAGACTTCCGAGGGCGTAGGCCGCGACGAGTCGGTCGGTGAAGGTCTGCTGGAACGCGTTCGCGCAGCGCTCGGCGATTCCGGTGGCGGAACCGGAGTCGAGGGTCTCCTGGGGGAGGGTGCTCATGCCTGGCCTGCCGCGTCGTGCAGGGCCAGCTCGGCAATCCTGTCGGAGACCATGGTGATGATCTGCCAGGCGCGGTCGAGAAGAACGAGGACGTCGTCGAGTTGCCAGTCCTGGCGCTCGGCGAGCAGGCGGTAGCCCATCTCGATGTGCTCCAGGTCGGCTTCGTCGTGCAGGGCGAAGTAGCTGTTTCCGGGAAAGGCCAGGGACCCGGCGTTGCTGAAGGTCAGGCTGCCGGCTTCCAGTACGAGGTGGGCCAGGACGACGCGCTGCACGCCGGGCAGGGTGCGGAGCTGCTCGACGAACCACGCGGCTCCGGCCTCGACGACGGGATCCCAGCTTGAGGTCCGGGCGCTTTCGTGGCTCTCCGCCAGGATCTCGTTGTGGCCGACCTCTTCCTGCTGGTGCTCAATCGCGAGCGCCTTGAGTTGGGGGTCGGTCTCGAAAGCGGCACGGGCGTTGATCATCCGCTGGAACGCGTTCGACCACGGTGTTACGTACACAATCACGGCGTCCTTGACGGGTCCCGGTGTCGCGGGGTCCTGCAGTAGACCGATCAAGGAACTGGAGCGGTACGCCCGGACGTGCTGATCGTTCCTGGCGGCGACTGCTTCGAGCGGCGCGGTCATGGTGGTCATACGTTCTCCTCCCGGAGGACTCGCCGCGACTGCTGTGACGGCGGGCTGGGCAGAACAGCCGGTGAGGGGTACACCGGAAACCTGAAGTAGACGGAAACGTCGCCGCCATCAGCGAGCGAGCGGTAGCTGACCAGCTCCTGGAGCCCCCGGCTCTGGTTCAGAGGCCGAGGCGCCACAGCGTGGAGCAGCGCGTGGTGGCGCTGCGGGTCGATGCCCTCGTGTGCCAGCAGCGCGCCGATTCTGGCCGCGGCTTCCGCGTCGGACGCGGTGAAGCTCGACACCCGGAAGTAGGTGCTCGCCTCGTCGGCGCGCGGGACATCGGGCCGGAAAGCCAAGCAAGTCAGTGGGGTGCTTCCCGCGGCATCTGGGGCGTCGCCGAGCAGAGTCCGGTAGGCCGAGCGAGCCCGGACCGGGTCATGGGTCAGCGCGAGCGATGCCATCTGGTGCAGCACCGCGACGCTGTTGCTGTGGTTGCGGAAGTACACCTTGGCCCGGCTCCGCGCACTGTCGTCCAGGTCAAGGGCGAAGAACTCCAGCTCGCGCTCTACGCCGTCAATCTGCGCCCCCCCGGATACTCCCGCAGAAGTGTCGGTCCACGCGGTGCCCATCCCGAGGCGTTCCATCGCCTCGCCCACCCTGGCGTAACGTTCCTGCAAGGCCAGGGAGTACAGCCCGAAGTAGATTTTGAAGGCCGGTGGATGCCCCGGCAGCCAGGCCAGCGAATGCCAGACGGGAACCGGCGCTGCCGCCTGGCCGGCGCTCGGCGCGAAGACGTCGGCCACCTTCTGGAGGCGGTCCAGGCTGACCAGTGGTTCCCTAGCCAGCCGGTTCGTCAGGTCCGTGGCGGCGGTCCGATTGGAAGCCGCAGTGATCGGTCTGGAGGTGCCCAGCGCCTCGAACAGGATGCGAAGCTCTGGTCTCCCGCGTGACCACTTCACCGACAGTTCGGCGGGGAAGCCGTCGGCGGCGACATAGGAGGGGAACGGGCTCGATCGCCCGACGGGTATGTCACCCCAGGGCCGCAGGACAGCACCGAGCTGGCGCGCCGCAGACTCTGTCATGAGTTGCTGCAGGCCGAGCCCGTCGCACATGTCGGCCCAGCGCTCACGTAGGAATCCACCGATGGAGCGTTCTTCGCAGGAGAAGCTGCTGTCCACTCACCCTTCCGATCTCCAAGCGCGCCGTCCCCTCACCTCCTGGTGTTTGATCGACCCTCACGATCGGGACGAGTCCCGTCGCTCCGGACGATGTGCAGGAGGCCTCCATGGGGGCCGGCGCGATCGCCATCAGCAAACCCTGCAGGCATGCCCAACCGGAATGAGAGCAAACGGATTTGAGCAGGTGTCCAGGTGCGACATTGCGCACACGTGCAATGCCTTGCACCGTGCCGGATTGTCCTCACCCACCATTTCCGTGAGATGCCCAAGCGGTTCCTTCCATGCCCCGTAGTGGCTTCTGGCATGGGGATCTTTGCTCGTCGGAGTGTTCATGACACTGGCGGCCCGGAGCCTGCTACAGGAGCCACTCTGGAGACGCGCCACAGCACGCCTCAGCGGAACCCGTCGATCCCGACGCTCAGAGGGCCTGGCCAGGTTGCCTGCTTGGCAGCACTGATGCCCGTCCGAACCTTGGCGGCACAGAGCTCGACGGGCGGAACGCGGGCACGGCTGGGCGGGCGGTCTCAGCGTCCGGCATCGCGGCGTTCTGTGAAGTTTCAACTGCACGTCGGTGCCCTGTCGCACCGTCAACCGCCTTCCGTGGAACGGGAAGGGGCGCCCCAGATGCGGTGATACAATCGCACAAATCTTGCGGAGCAGGTGGTTCCACCCCACAAGTTCTGGGGATGCAGCACCTGGCCCCTGACTAGTCTCGTCAGCGTTTTGCTGGCCCGCCGGCTTAGGAGCCACAGGCAGACATGGACGTTCGCTCTTCCGCCCCGGTGCCCCCGCCCGGCTGCCCTGCTCACTCCGTCGGCGGCCGTGTGCCGCTCTTCAAGCCGGAGTTCACCGCAGATCCGCACGCCTACTACGCCTACCTGCGCCACTTCGGGCCGACCGCGCCGGTCGAGCTCGCTCCCGGTGTCGAAGCGACTTTGGTCACCGACTACCAGGCTGCCTTGCGCATGCTGCAGGACCCGGTGAACTTTCGTAAGGACTCGCGGCGGTGGCGCGCCCAGGCGGAGGGCAGGCTGCCCGTGGGTAGTCCGGTGGTCCCGACGCTGACCTACCGGCCGAATGCCCTGTTCAGCGACGGTGCCGAGCACCTGCGGCTGCGCCAGGCCATCACGGACAGCCTGGCCCGCATCGACATGCCCCGTCTCGCGCGCAGCACTGAGCAGGTCTCGAACTTCCTGATCGCCCACTTCGGGGGGCGCGGCTCGGCGGACCTGCTCGGTGACTACGCCAAGCAGCTATCGCTCATGGTCTTCAACGAGCTGTTCGGCTGCCCCGCCGACATCGGTGACCGGGTCATGTTCGGCACCTCCGGCATGTTCGAAGGCGTCAACGCCGAGCAAGCGGTCGGCGTGCTGTTCGGCGCCTGCGGCGAGCTGGTGGCGCTCAAGCGTAGCCGGCCGGGCGACGACGTCACTTCGTGGCTGCTGCAGCACCCTGCCAACCTGACGGACGAGGAGATGGTCTACCAGCTCGCGCTTCTGCTTGCCTCCGGCTCCGAACCGCTGCGCAACCTCATCGGAAACACGCTGCACCGGGTGCTCACCGACGAGGAGTACGCCCGCAAGGGCGGGCTCATCGACGAGGCCATCGATCACACGCTCTGGGAGAACCCGCCCATGGCGAACTTCATGGCGCACTACCCCGCTACAGACATGGAGTTCGCTGGCCAGCACTTCCGGGCGGGCGATCTGCTGCTTGTCAGCATCGGTGCCGCGAACACGGGACCGGACCTGGCCATGGCTCGGAAGACGAACAGTCGCGCACACCTGGCGTGGAGCGCGGGGCCCCACGGCTGCCCGGCGAAGGACCCAGCCCGCCAGATCGCGGTCACCGCGATTGAGAACCTGCTCAAGCAGGTCCCCGACGTCGTCCTCACTGTTCCGGAGCAGAGCCTGTCGTGGCGCCCGGGGCCGTTCAGTCGCGGCTTGGTCGCCCTTCCGACCCGCTTCACCCCAGTGAAGATCACACACCGAACCAGCTCAGCACCAGCTCCGGCACCCGCGCCCGGTACGAATCCCGTCGCTGCGGGGACCAAGGAGGGCGGAGGTCGCTGGAGCCAGTTCCTCAACTGGCTCAAGGCATAGTCTGCGCCGGCCTCGCGCCATCGCTGGACGGAACCCCCGTGGCAAGCCCCGGGTTTCGTGTGGAGAGTGGGTCAGCTGGTTTTCTGGAGTGACGCAGGGGGTTCGTGGTGGGCGGCTTCGTGCTCTGCGGGGGTGATGTGCCGAGCTCGCCGTACAGCCTTCGCTGGTGGGTGCGGTTCGCTTCGAGTGAAGGTCGTAAGTGTGGACGCCTCCGTAATTCCCCTGGTCGCTGGGGCGGTGCTCGTATCCTGATCCCCTGATGCTGTCGTCCTCCTGGGTGCGAGACGTGGTCGTCAGAGAAGGGGAGGCTTCCGTGACGAGCCTCGTGGCAGCCCGCAGCGCCTTGGGGGCACTGGAAGGGCGCCCGTTCACGGCCGTCGGTCGCGCCGCAACGCTTGCCTGGTTCGCATTCGGCGACGAGGTGCCGTGGGTGAACTATCGCGGCGAGCACACGACGCGTCCAGAGCTGGCTCTTCACCTGCAATGCCGTTGGCGACTGGTCCGCGGAGCCACGGCGCTGGTCCAGAAGGGCGATCTCTATGTTCCGGGAGCCCGCGCTGGAGCTGCGTTCGATACCGGGGCCAAGATCGGAACGTCCAGGTTCGACGACCGTGTCGAGACCGTCTCGCGGATCATCGCCGCTGAAGTCCCGGTAGTCGAGCATGTGCGCATCGGCGACGCGTTCGACCTCCAGCTGACGCTGTCGTCCGGCGTGTCCTTGGAGGTGTTCCCGGAAGGGCACGAAGGGCGAGAAGACTGGCGCTTTCTCAGCATGGCTGGTGATGGACACCATTACGTTGCAGAGAACGGCTCGGTGTACGCGGTGTGACCTTGCCCGGCGTCAAGCAGTGAGGTCGAAATTGTGCCGGTCGAAGTCGGAGTAGAGGCGCTGGTGCTCGCGAGCTGCGTGGTAGCGCCCAGGCATGCCACCAAGCCGCCGACCCCACCTGGCAGCACGAGTACCGCGCCTGGCGCCCCATGGTCGAACGCGGCATTGCCTGGCTCACCCGCGGCAGCAGGCGCCTGCGTCACCGCGGGGTCCTCAAGAACGACGCCTGGCTGCACAACCGCGCCGCCGCCCTCGACCTCCGCCGCCTGATCAACCTCGGACTCGACCACGACAACGACACCTGGACGATCACCACAGCCACCGCATGACAGAAGGGGACTGCCCGGCCTGCAACCGGGTAGCCCCCTCCCAAGATCTTCAGAAGGTTCCTAGCCGGCACGGGCCAGCAGATAGCTGACGAGGGTGGTCAGGGCGGCGGCCGACGACTTCTCGTCGCGCGCGTCGCAGGTGACGACGGGGGTGTCGTCGAGGAGGTCGAGCGCCTCCCGCAGCGACGCCTCGGCGCGCTCCGGGCTGCCGTCGAAGTGGTTGACGGCGATCGCGTAGTCGAGGCCGTACTGCTCGATGAGGTCGATCACGGCGAAGGAGTCGGCGAGCCGCTCGGGGTCGACCAGGACCAGCGCGCCGAGAGCGCCGCGGGCCATGTCCTCCCACATCTCCACGAACCGCAACTGGCCGGGCGTGCCGAACAGGTAGAGCACCACCCGGTCGCTGATGGTGAGACGGCCGAAGTCCATGGCCACGGTGGTGGTGGTCTTCCCCCGGACCCCCTTGAGGTCGTCCACCGCCTCCGCGGCCCGCGTCATCGTCTCCTCGGTGGACAGCGGCTGGATCTCCGAGATCGAACCGATGAACGTGGTCTTGCCCACCGCGAAGTGTCCGACGACAAGGATCTTCACAGCCGTCTGCGTTGCTCCGCCCTGGACGTAGTCACGCTCGTTCAGGCTCGGTCGTTCATCCAAATTTGGTCCGGAGACCATTGAGCACCTCCTCCAGGAGCTCCTTGTCGGCAAGGCGGGCGCGGGCCACCGGCGGCCGGGTGAGCAGATAGCCGGATTCGGTCAGCGATGCCAGCACGATCCTCACCACACCCAGCGGCAACCGGGTGTGCCCCGCGACCTCGGCGACCGAGAGGTAGCCGGCGGAGCAGATGTCGAGCAGCCGGTGCTCCTCCGGGGACAGCCGCGACGGGCGCTGCCCCTGTTCGAGCGCCGCCGTCACCAGCGTGATCAGCGAGAGCTTGTCGTCGTCGGGCAGCCTGCGCCCCTTGGTGATGACGTACGGTCGCACTAACTCCGGAGCCTCGAGATCCCAGTCCTCGGAATCTCTCATGAGTGGGCCCCGAGGTTCTCGCGCGGCGGTGCCGACAGAACCTTGCCCAACTGGCCGACGAGCTGCTGCATCCGGAAGCTGATGTCCTGCATGTCGACCTCCGGGGAGGCGGAGACGCCGAGATACGCGCCCTCACCGGCGGAGATCAGGAACACCCAGCCGCCGTCGAACTCGACCAGGGTCTGCCGCCACCGCTGGCTGGTGTCCTCGCAGAAGAACGCGAGCGAGCGGCTGAGCGACTGCACCCCGCTCATTCCGGCGGCGACCCGGTCCGCGTCGTCCCTGTCGAAGTCCTTCGTCCGGGCCATCAACAGACCGTCCGCGGAGATCAGTACCGAGTGCAGGGCTCCGGGGATCTCCAGAGCGCTGTCGAGCATCCATGACAGATCGTCGTTCACGAGAACTCCTGCCCTTCACTGCTGGCAGCACGTGTGCCGCTCGTCTGGTCCGCGTCGTCCGGACGCGTGGCCCGGCCGGACCGTGTGCCCCGCTGGAAGGCACCCATGATCGCTGCGGTCTCCGCGCCGGTGCGGGCCGAGCCGAGCGGAGCGGGCGCCGATCCCTGCACGATCGCCATCGGCCGTTTGCGCCGCCTCAGAGGCAGTCCGTCGGCGGTCAGCGGGGCGTTCAGTGCGGGCTCGGGCTCGCCCGGTGCCGGTACCGGTGTGGACATGGCTGGGGCAGGCACCTTCTTCTCGGGCATGCTGCTGAGCAGTTCGTGCGGCAGCAGCACCACCGCGCGCACCCCGCCGTACGGGGACGTGGAGTCCACCGACACCTCGAAGCCGAAGCGCTCGGAAAGCACGCCGATCACGGCCAGGCCGAACTGCGGTGGATTGCCGAGCCCGGCGACGCCGGAGACCCGCTCGCTGTTCAGCAGCCTCTCGGCGCGGGCGCGCTCCTCGTCGTTCATGCCGACGCCGGCGTCGTCCACCACGATGACCACGCCCTTGGGCACGGTCCGGATGTTGATCTCGACGACGGTGTCCGGGCTGGAGTAGCTGGTGGCGTTGTCGAGCAGCTCGGCCAGGGCCAGCGAGACCGGCTCGACGGCCCGGCTGGAGACGCCGAAGTCCACCTGGGAGAGGATCTCCACCCGCCGGAAGTGCCGCACCCGGCCCTGCGCGCTGCGGACCACGTCGTAGACCGAGGCAATGTCGCGCTGCCGGCCGAGCCAGCCGTCGCAGAGTACGGCGATGGACTGGGCGCGCCGGCCGAACTGCGAGTTGGTGTGGTCGATCTCCAGCAGGTCCTGCAGGATGACCGACTCGCCGTACTTGTTCTGCAGCCGCGAGAGGATCAGCTGCTGTTCGGCGGCCAGACCCTGCAGTGTCCGCATCGCGGACTTCAGCACGGTCTTCGTCGCTTCCTCGCCCTGCTCCTGGGCCGCTGCGACGGACTGTGTGTAGTGGTGCTCCAGATTGGAGTAGTACTCCCTGAGCCCGTCGGTCTCCTGCCGCAACGCCACGGCCGCCTTGCGTTGGCGGACGATGAGGGCGATTGCGATGAGCAGGAGCACGACAAGACCCCAGAGTACTGGGTTCTCTGTGTATTCCGTCATAAGACTCTCTATCAGGCGACAGACGGCCGACTGCTGATTCCCCGCCACAGCAGGGTGGACCCGTCCCGCCCCGCAAGCGAGGTGATCGTATCATCGCACGATCTGACGGCGGACCGGACGGCTCCGATTTGAGGAACTGTCTTATCCCGGGCCCGCCACGCGAGTTGACGCGGAGCAGGACGGCTCAGCGACCGCGGGTCTCCCTTACCACGGCCGTCCCCGCCCGGAGCGCGGCGACGGGATCGGCCGCCTCGTCGAGTTCGATGAGCACGATGCCGGCGCCCGGCGTGAGCGCCATCGCGTCGGCCCATCCGCTCCACTCGACGATGCCCGTGCCCAGTTCGGTCATGTAGGGCTGCTGTTGGGCGAAGACCGTTTCGTCGATGGTGAGTTCGCCCTCGATCGGTTTGACTGCGTCCTTCCAGTGCGCCAGCGCGATGCGTTGGGTGTGGCGGCGCGCGACGGCGACGGGGTCTCCTCCGCCGAGTGCGATGTGGCAGGAGTCGGGGCACAGCCAGACGTAGCGCGGATCGGTCAGGGCCATGAACAGGTCGATGTCCCGCTCGTACCAGAGCGTGCTGTTGGACTCCGTGTGGAAGGCGAGCCTCACGCCGTGCTGGGCGACGGCCTCACCGACCACATGGGCGATGTCGGCCATCCGGGTCATGTACGCGGCGTCGACGAAGAAGGGCGGGCGGGTCCCGAAGGTCGTGCGCATCGGCAGTCCGGTGACGAGGAGATCCGCCCCCACGTCGGCGAGGAAGGCTGCGCGCCCCTCGGCGTCGGCGACGATCGCGGGCAGGTTCCCGCCGTGCCGCCAGTCGGGGCTCTCGCTGTCGGCGACGAAGGCGCTCACCACGGACAGGCCCCGGGACGCGAGGTCGCGGCGGAACGCCGGTGCGCTGCCGAAGGCCCGCAGAACCGAGTCGATGTCGCCCGGCGCGAAGGTCAGCTCGATGCCGGTGACACCGGCCTGGACCAGCGCGTCCATCACCCGCTCCCAGAAGGCCGCAGGATTCCTGAAGGCCCAGTCGCGAAAGGCGTCGGCGGAGTCGAGTCCCCAGAATTCCGGGTGGTAGAAGGTGACGATGTCGGTTGCGAGACGTGGTGTCATACGGCGCCTCCGCGGGCGTTGTGTGCGGCGACGGCAGCGGCGGCCCGTACCGCGGTCACCGCGCCGGTCAGGGTGACATTGGCGGCCATCGCCGTGGGGATCACGCCGTTGCCGGCCAGGTACAGGTTGTCGAATCCCCACACCCGGCCGTCCGGGTCGCACACACTGGTGCCGTCGTCGACGACGCCGGAACGGACGGTGCCGGTCTGGTGCAGCGACGAACCGGGTGGGAGCAGCGCGCGTTCGCCGGCGGGATCGAACGAGCCGAATTCCTCGGCGACAGCCCCGACTTCGTCGAGTGCCTGTCGGATCAGCGCGCGGTCGGCGTCGGAGTAGTCGAATTCGACGCCGATCTGCGGCATTCCGGCCAGGTCGGTCGCGGTCTCCGAGAACACCAGCCGGTTCTCGGGGCGGGACTCGACGGGGGCGTACAGCGAGAGGCCCACGGAGTGCGCGAGCGGGCGGCCGTCCTGGTCCACGAAGGTCCGGTTCATGATCTGACCGTGGAACGGCTGCGCCGGTCCGTTCTGCGGCAGCCAGAGCGAGTCGGTGCTGAACTCGCCGGCCCGGGGCAGCGGCAGGGAGTCGAGGTCGATGCCGAACCGGTCGAGGTCGAGCAGCACCCGGGCGGTGATGAACGCGTGCTCGTTGAGATAGCGGCCCAGCGCCTCGGGCCGGATGCCCGAGGCGAACAGCAGCTGCGGGGTGCGCAGCGCATCGGCGCACACCACCACGGCGTCCGCCAGGAGTTGCGACTCGGCCCCGTCGGCGACACGACGCAGCCGGGCGCCGGCGACCCGGCCGCCCGAGACGATCAGCGAGGTCGCGAGCGTGCCGGTGACCAGGGTGAAGGACGGGTCCGCGCCGGTCGCGATCGCGGGGAAGATCGTGCCGGGGGCGGTGCGCGGCATGGGACCCGATTCCGTCGCGGTGACCGCCATGGGCATCGGCTGCGGCCGCCGGTCGTCGGGTCCGACGCCGTCGAAGCGCCTGCGCAGGACGTCGAGCACGATCCGGCCGGCCTCGGTCGGGCCGATCGCGGAGGGCGTGACCGCGAGCAGCCGGGCCGCGGTGGCGAGATCTGCCGCCCAGCGGGCCGGGTCGCCGAAGTCGAAGACCTCGTCCCCGGCGGGCCACGGCGTCGCGGCGGTCCAGTGCACCCCCATGCCGCCCGCGTTCCAGGCGAGCGCCGTCGCGGGCATCGCCTCGGCGTCCTCGCCGAGGGCGAGCGCGTGGACCATGCCGGGCGGGAGATCGGTGAGGCGGTCGGCGACGTCGCGGACCACCTCGGCGCCGGTGTACATGCCCTGGATGCCGGTGCCGGCCCGTTCGTTGTGGCGCGACCAGAGGACGGGGTCGTCGACGTCGTGCAGGTGCAGGCCGGGGACCGTGCCGATGGCGCTGCCGCCGTCGACCATGGCGATCGCCAGGGCTGGATCGGACTCGCGCAGCAGTCGGGCCACGACGGATCCCATGATGCCGCTGCCGACGATGAGCACGTCGGCGCGGGTGGTGTCGGTCACGGTGGGGCTCTCCAGGTGTTGTGTGCGGTCACGCGCTCGGGACGAGCGGGCCGAACAGCTCGGTGTCCATGCGGTCGAGCGCCAGCTTGACGGCGCCGATGAGCGGGGCGTCGCGGCCCAGGCCGGTGACGCGCAGCTCGACCGCGGGGGTGCGGGCCTTGTGCAATGCATCGCGGACGCGGGGCAGCAGCACGTCGGCCGCGTCCTCCAGACCACCGCCGAGCACGATGAGCGACGGTGCCACCGTCCACGACAGGGTGGTGAGGATCGAGGCGATGTTCGCGACGAACTCGTCGACCTCGGCGAGCGCGGTCGCATCGCCGGCGCGGGCCGCGTCGAAGCGTTCCAGCGCGACTCTCCGCCGGTCCGGTTCCGGTGAGGTGAGCCAGGCCACCGGGCGGTGCTCGACCGAGTCGGTCGGCATCGACTCCGCCTCGACGATCTCGCCCGCGGCGCCGTCGAGTCCGCGGTGCACGGCGCCCCGGATGAGGATGCCCAGACCGGTCCGGTTCCCGAGCACCGCCCACACGACGTTGTCGTGGTCGGCGGCCACGCCCCGCCAACGCTCGGCCAGTGCACCGAGGTTGGAGTCGTTGTCGGCGAACCAGGGCACGGGGATCCGCCGGGTGAGTTCCGCGGGCAGGTGCACACCCTCCCACCGGGTCGTGTGCACCAGGCGGCGTACGACTCCGTCGTCGTCGATCGCACCGCCGCCCGCGACCACGCCGGCCCGTAGCCGGTCCGCCGACCCGCCCGCGTCCTTGAGCGCCTCCTGGACCAGGGCCGCCGCGTCATCGAGCGTGGCACCCGGATCCTGGTAGGCGCGCAGCGGGCGGTGCGCCCGGCCGAGGATGCGGCCCCGCACGTCGGCGACGACCGCGGACGCGTCCAGGGTGGTGATCCGCACGGCCGCCAGCAGGGCGTACTCGGCCCGTAGTTCGTACCGCCGGGCGGGCCGCCCGGCGGAGCCGCTGGTCGGCACCCGATCGAGCTCGCTCACCCAGCCCGCCGTGACGAGCGAGTCCAGGACGACCTCGATGGTCCGACGGGAGAGGTCGGTCTGCTCGGCGAGCACCGTCAGTGTCATCGGCCCGGCCGACACCGCCAGCGCGCGGAGGATGACCGCGGTGTTGACCCGCCGGACCGCACTCTGATTCATCCCGGTCATCAGCATGCCTTCCATGCCTCGGAGTCGGCCGGTACTACGGGATCGAACACGCCCGTGGTGTCGGCCGCCAGCGCCGCGCCTGGTCGGCCGTATTCACGGGCCGGATCGCCGGGCGTCCCGGTCGCCCTCGACCAGGTCGGCGTCCGGCCGTGGACGAACGCGACCAGGTCGGCGTGCATCGCCGTGGCCAGTTCCGCGGGCGGGTAGGGCCCGAGTGCCTCGGCGACGCCCGGCGCGTCGAGTACGTCGAAGAAGAAGGGGAGGTCGACGCAGTGCGTGGCGCCGCCGGTCTCGGGGGAGGGCCATTCGAAGGAGTACAGCCAGGTGCCGGCAGCGGCGTCGCGACGGGACACCGCTGTGCGCGTGCAGGCGCCGCGGAACAGGGTGTCGGTGACGCGGGTACCGGCCGCTCGGGCCGCGGCGAGTTCCGGTGTGGGTGCGCCGTCGAATTCGTCGCCGGTCGCGCCGAGCAGCAGCGGAATGCCGTGTCCGTGCACGGCGAGCCCGGCGGCGAACGGCACCGGCAGGATGTCGTCTCCGACGATCGGCCCGAGCGCGAGCGTGTCGTCGCCCCGCTCGCTCCGCAGGTCGATGACACCCTGCTGGAGCTGTGCCACTGTTCGGCTGCCGAACCCGGCTCGCGTCGGCGGTACGCCGAGCCTCTCCCCGAGCCGTTCGACGAAGTCGCGTGCGCTGTCTGCGGTTACGTCGAAGAGACCGCCGGACAGGCTGACCGCGCGGTGGAAGCGGCCGGTGCCTTCGGGTGACGAGAGCAGTGCCAGCACCGCCGCGCCCCCGGCCGACTGCCCGGCCAGGGTGACCCGGTCCGGATCCCCGCCGAAGGCGGCGATGTTCTGCTGTACCCAGTCGAGGGCGAGCAGCAGGTCACGCAGCCCGAGGTTCGGCGGCACGTCGTCCAGCAGGGCGAATCCGTCGACGCCCAGCCGGTAGCCGACGGTGACGCAGACGACGCCGTCGCGGGCGAAGGCGCGCCCGTCGTACCACGGACTGGCCGGGCTCCCGGCCTGGAAGCCGCCGCCGTGGATCCACACCAGGACCGGGAACGCCGCGCCGGCGTCGCCGGAGTCCGGGGCGACGATGCCGAGGTTCAGCACGTCCTCGCCCGGTACCGACGGCTCCGGCACGGTGGTCGTGGCGAACAGCGGCACGGCCTGCGAGGTGGCGCCGTGCCGGGACGCGTCGAAGGGCTCGGTGAACCGGCTGCGGGGGACCGGCGCGGCGAACCGCCGTGCTCCGGTGGGTGCTTCGGCGAACGGGATGCCGAGAAAGCGCCGTACCCGGCCGTCGCGACGGCCGATGACCGTGCCCACGGGAGCAGATACAGCAGTCGGCTCGCCGGGCGCGTCGAGTGGGTCCATCGCGGTCACCGCATTCCCGATCCGGAGATGCCCTGCACGAAGTAGCGCTGCAGGAACAGGAAGAGCACCAGCACCGGCAGCATCACCACGATCGCACCGGCGAGCATCAAGCCGTAGTCGGTGACGTGCGACGCCGCCTGACTGGTGGCGGCCAGGCCCACCGGCAGCGTGTAGCTGGACGTGCTCTGGGCGACGATGAGCGGCCAGATGAAGTTGTTCCACGAGCTGAGGAAGGACATGATCGTGATCGTCGCGACGGCGGGGCCGGCCAGCGGGAGGAAGATCCGGAAGAAGATCCGGAACTCACCGGCGCCGTCGATCCGGGCCGCTTCGAGCAGTTCGTCGGGGATCGACAGCGCGTACTGCCGCATGATGAACACCGACATCGGCAGCGCCACACCGGGCAGTGCGATACCGGTGAGGGTGTCCGCCAGGCCCAGGTCGACGGTGATCACGAACTGCGTGACGAACACGGTGGTGTACGGCACCATCAGTGCCGCCATGACCGCGCCGAAGGCGATCCGCCTGCCCGCGAACTCGAACTTCGCGAGTGCGTAGCCGGCGGCCGACGCCGCCACGATGTTGCCGACCACCACGATGGTCGCCACCACGATGCTGTTGGTCAGGAACCGGGCGAAACCCTCGGTCCGGAACAGCCGGACGAAGTTGTCGAAGGTGAGATGGAGCGGGAGCCAGGCGCCGGGGTCGGCGCGGATCTCGTCGAGGCTGCGCAGCGAACCGCTGATCACCCAGAGGAACGGCAGCATGGTGAGCAGTGCGCACAGCACCAGCGCGCCGTACAGCACGGGGCGGGCCACGGACCCGCGGCGCAGGACGATCCGGTCGGTGGTCGTGTGGGCGTCCTTCGAGGACGCGGCGAGGACGGTCATGCGCGGGGCCGCAGCAGCCGGAACTGGACCACGCTCACCAGCAGCACCAGCAGGAGCATCACCAGGGACGCGGCCGAGGCCATCCCCAACTGGCCGGCCCCGAACTGGTGGTAGGTGTACAGCGAGACCGATTCGGTGGAGCCCAACGGGCCGCCGTTGGTGAGCAGGTACGGCTCGTCGAACACCTGCAGGTAGAAGACGGTCAGCAGCACCGACACCATGAGGGTGGTGGGCAGCAGCAACGGCAGGGTGATGTGCCTCAGTTGCCGCCAGCGGCCGGCCCCGTCGAGGGCGGCGGCCTCGTAGACGTCCTCCGGCACCGCCTGCAGGCCGGCCAGGAACAGCACCATCGCGGTGCCGAAGTTGCGCCAGACGCCCAGCAGGACGACCACGGGCATGGCCAGGTTCGGGTCGTCCAGCCAGTTCGGTCCGGCGAAGCCGACGGCGCCGAGGACCTTGTTGACGGTGCCGTCCGCGTTGAAGGCGTACTGCCAGATGAGTGCGACGGCCACGACGTTGGTGACCACCGGCGCGAAGAAGACGGTGCGGAACACCCCGCGCATCCGCCGGATGCCGGAGTTCAGCGCGACGGCCAGTGCGAATCCGATCCCCATGGTCAGCGGTACACCGAAGACCACGAAGACGGCGGTGTTCTGGATGTCCCGCAGGAACGTCCGGTCCTGGAACAGACGGAGGAAGTTCTGCAGTCCGGTGAAGTCCACCGCGAGCGGATGACGCAGGTCCATGCCCCGCAGGTCGGTGAGGCTGAACCCGAGCGCGGCGGCGGCGGGGATCGCCGTGTAGAGCAGGAACACCAGCGTGAACGGCGCCAGGAACAGCCAGGCGACCGCCGTCCGACGGGTGCCCCGGGAGCGACGCGCCCTGCGTGCCGTACCCGGCAGGGTGGTGGTCATCCGCGGATCACCCCGCACCCGTGCCGAGGCTGCCGGCGTACGACTGGACGTTCGCCGCGGCCTTCGCGGCCGTCTCGGTGCCCTTGGCCACGGCCTCCATCTCCTTGCCCAGCCGGGTCGCGACCTGCTGCCAGTTGCTCACCTGCGGGAACGCCCGGGTGTTCTTCAGCTGCGCGAGGAAGGCGTCCAGCAGCGGCTGGCCCGCGATGGCGGGGTCGCCCCAGGCGGAGACGACGGCCGGCAGCGAGCTGTACGCCTTGTACTGGGCGACCTGGGTGCTCGGCTTGGAGAGGTAGCGGATGAGCTTCCACGACGCGTCCGCGTTCGGGCTGTCGGCGAGCACACCCCAGCTGCCTCCGGCGGAGAAGGAGGTACTGCCCGAGGCCCCGGCGGGCAGCGGCGCGGTGGCGACGTGGGACGCCGTCCAGCCGGCCTTGCCCGCGGCGGTGTCGAGCTGCCCGATGACCCAGGGGCCGGTGATCATCGAGGCGGTCTTGCCGGCGACGAAGTACGGCTGCGCGTCCAGGAACGTGGGCCCGGCGGTGTCGGCGGCGCCCGAGGTGAAGAACGACGCGTTGTAGGCGATCGCGTCGGCCATCGCCTGAGTGTCGAGGGTCCACGCGCCGTCGGCGGAGAGCAGCGAGCCGCCGGCCTGCCAGGCGTACATCGCGACGTCCTGGCCGTTGAAGATGTCCCAGCCGATGTCCGCGCCGAGGCCGTGCCGGGCTCCGGCACCCTGGAGCGCCTTGAAGAACGGCACCATCTCCGCCCACCTGGTCGGCGCCTTGACGCCCGCCTTCCTGGCGAGGTCGGCGCGGTAGACGAGCGCGTAGGTGTAGGCGTACCAGGGCACCGTGTAGGCGACGCCTTTGGCGACACCGGCATCCCAGAGACTCCTGAAGAAGCTGCCCGAGTCGACGAGGCCGCTCGGAACGGCCTGCAGGATCGACGGATCCAGGAACTGCGCCTGCGACTCGGGGAAGAACTGGGCGACATCGGGCCCCTTGCCCGCCGCGATCGCCGCCTGGAGCTTGGTGTAGTACTCGGCGTTCGGGATCAGAGTGAACTTCACGTCCACGCCCGGGTTCTGGGCCTTGAAGGGCTTGATGACCGAGTCGAGCACGTTCGCGTCGCCCTGCGGGGCCCAGACACTGATGGTTCCGGTGGCCGGGGAGGCGTCGACGGACTTGGCGGCGGTCGGCGCAGCGGTGGCACCGCCGCGCCCACAGGCAGCGAGGGTGCAGCTGAGGGCCATGCCGGCGGTCAGCCGGAGGGCGCCGCGTCTGGAGAGGTCGGGCACTCGGGGCTCCTGGGTGATTTCCGGTGAAAGTAGCATTTTTGGCCTGATGGGCCTCATGTGGCCCTTGTGGCTGACAGTGACGGTATGAAGGGTGTGTTTCGGCGGCGTGGCGAGCCCCGTCCGGAATAATTTCGGAACTTGTAGCGAAATCGGGAATGCTGCTCCCGGCCTGGTGAGGGTGCCCGTACGGGCCGGACGGCGCCTCAGCCGTCGGTCGTGGCGGCCTCGGGGCACGGGGTGCCCCGAGGGAGGGCGTAGGCGGTGCCGATGTGGACGATGCCCGGGGTCTGTACGGTCAGGCGGGTCCAGGCGCCGTCGGGGGTGAGGCATCCCGTCCCGGTGCCGAGTACGGTCAGCCAGGGCGACCAGGCGATCCGCACCAGCACGGTTCCGGGTGCGGACATCTGGAGCGTCAGTGAGACCTGGCCCGCGTCGACCACGGTGGCCGGGGCGTCGGCGAGCGGAAGCGCGTCCGCGACCCGGTAGACCTTCCAGTGCGCGTCGCTCCACACCGGATCGAGCCACGGCTGCCCGGAGGCGACGATGCGGCTCTCGGCCGTCGAGGCGTAGTCGTAGAATCCGGTGTCCGGGAGCACGACGTAGTCCACGGCCCAGTTCCTGAGCCAGGCATGGTAGTTGGCGTCGTCCAGGGTGCCGTTGTAGAAGAGCGGGTTGCGGGTGAGGTCCGCCTGCCGGTTCCACCCCCGGGCCAGCTCCACGGTGGACGCCAGGCTTGACGCCTCGACGTGCGAGGCGGTTCCCACGACCTCGACGCGGCCCTGCTCGGCCCCCAGCTTGGTCAGTTCGGCGGCCAGCGGTTTGGCGTACTGCGTCCATCCGGCGGCGGGCGCGGCGACGGCGATGTCCGTCAGCGGCTGGATGGTCTGCCAGGACAGGGCGATCCCGAAGGCGATCCACAGGGCGCGTGCCCGGCGCCCGCTTGCCGCCCGCGCCGCGGCCAGCAGCAGGGTCGCTCCGAACAGCAGCGCGAGCCGCTCCACGTTGCTGCCGATCGGGGAGGGGATCAGGACGGTGAACAGATTGCCGAGCGCGTAGGTCGAGGCCCCGATCCGTACCGCCCGCCAGGACGCCGGGGCCAGCAGAGCCAGCGGCAGGGTGGTGGCCAGCACCAGGGCGAGCTGCAGCAGGATGTAGGGCTGCACGCCGTAGAAGGGGAAGAGCAGCGCGGTGACCCCCACCACCAGGGGTGGTCCGGCGGCCAGGACGACGGCGGCCGCGCGTCTTCCGGTCAGGAACAGCGCTGGGGCGATGGCCAGCAGGAACAGGCCGTCCACCGGGCTGGCCAGGGTCGCGACGACGCCGAGCAGGCCGGCCACCGCGGCCCGCGGTCGGGACGCCCCGCGGGTCTCGTAGACGGTCAGGACCGCGGCAAGGGCGACGAGGGTGCCGACCGCGAAGGTGATCCGTCCGGATGCCGTGTTGCAGGCCAGCGCCACCGCGCCGCACAGGGCGGGCAGGAGCGGGCGGGGGACTGCGGCGCGCATCAGCAGCCGGGCGAGCAGTGCCGCCGCGAGCGTCCCGGCGATCACCCCGGTGGCGCGCACCCCCAGAAAGGCCATCAGATAGGGGGTGATCACGCTGTAGGAGGCCGGGTGCATCCCGCCGTACCAGGCGAGATCGTAGGCCGACCCCGGGTGGGCCGCGGCGAACTGCTCCCAGGCGTACTGGGCGGCCATGTCGCCGCCGTTGGTCGCCAGCCAGAGCGCCCATCCGGCCTGGACCGTCGCCGCCAGAAGCACGGCCGCCACGACCGGATGGCGCAGCCACGCCCAGCGCCGGGAGCGAGCCGGTCCTCGGCCGACCGACCCGGGGGCCGGAGCGAGCGCCGGGGCGGCGTACGGCCGGCGCGGGCCGGGGATGATGGCTACATCGACAAGGGGACTTGTCACCAGGCCCATCCCCGTCCACCGGTGTTGTGCATCAGCGCGAGGAACGTCGTGGCCGCCAGCAGCCAGCCGACCAGCGCGTTGCGGGGCAGTACCGCGGCGCAGAGCCAGCTGACCGCGGTGTACCAGGGCATGGACCACGGGGCGGCCAGCACCCAGGCCAGCGACAGGACGAACGGGATCCCCAGCACGAGGGGGGTCGCCCGCGGCAGCCGGGGACGCAGCCACCGGGCGACGGCGACCGTCACCACCGGCCAGGCCAGGCCGATGACGGCATCCGTCACGGCGCCGCCCACGGTGGAGTTGCCGAGCAGGTGCACGCCCTGCCAGAGCGAGGGGACGGAGACCAGATGGGCGGCCGCCCCCAGCGGGGTGAGCGCGTGCATGCCGTAACCGGCGTAGAGCACCAGAACGGTGAGAGCCGCCGCGGCGGACAGGCGGAGCGCCCGTGCCCAGGCGCGCTCCAGCAGTAGCGCGAAGACCACCCCCGCGACCACCAGACCGGTGCTGACCTTGAGACCGCAGGCCAGCCCGAGGAGCACGCCGACGGTCGCGTCCCGGTACCAGGCATCCGCCCGCCAGCTGACGACCCGCCTGCTGCCGACCCGCTTGCTGACGACCAGGGCGGCCGCGGCGAGCAGGGCCACGAAGGTGTCCAGATGACCGCCGGCGACCAGGAGCCCGATCAGCAGCGGGTTGGCCACCCACAGCAGGGCGGCGCGGCTTCCGTCCCTGGCCACCCGCACCAGCAGCAGGCCGGTGGCCAGGAACGCGGCCGCGTTGGCGAGCATCAGCAGCCAGATCGTCAGCCAGGGCCGGTCGCCGCCGACCGCCGCGGCCGCCTGCTGGATCCAGGTCGCCAGCGGCCCGTAGACGGAGGGCGCGTGCAACCAGCTGGGGCTGACCAACTGCGCGTAGCCGCCGCCCAGGTCGGCCGGGCTCAGGCGATAGGGGTCGCCGCCGAGGGCGGCGATGCGACCGTAGGCGGCATAGCTCGCGATGTCCGCGGAGCCGATGGGGGCCAGGGAACTGCAGAGCACCACGGCAGCGGCGCCGGCCGCGAACAGCCGGGGCACGCCGGGCCGCCAGCCGTGGCCCATCGCGGTGAGCATGCCCAGCAGTCCCAGCGCCTGCGCGGCTATCGCAGCGATCATCACCAGCGTGGAGGTACTCGCCGACAGGGGCGGCAGCACGGAGAGCGGCAGTCGCACCGCGACCGTGTGGTCGTTCGGCGCGCTCGCTCCCACCAGCGCCATCAGCAGGATGCCCAGCACGGACACCGAGACCGCGCACGCAGGAGTCGCCAGGACGCGGAGGAACCAGGGACCAGGAGCGGGAGTCCGAGGGGGAGGGGGACCGGGCGGTGTCCCGGGGCGGGCCGCTGTGACCGCGCCCTGCTCTCTGCTGATGGTCACCACGGGTGGCTCTGCTCCGAATGCTTGAAGGGGCGGGTGCGGCTCAGCTCAGCTCAGGCGGGTGCTCGCCGCAAGCAATCTAAGGGTCGAACATGTGACGGGATCTTGAATTTGGTTATGACGTCTACATGAATGTAGACAGTCGCCCTCCCGGCTCCGCACGCAGCCCCTCGAATCCCGGCCGCGCGGGCTCGGGGCCCTGCAGCTCGGCGCACCAGCGCTGCGGCATCAGCAGCACCCCGGCGGCCAGCGCCAGCACCAGCCACAGCCGCAGATTCCCCAGCAGCGCCGCGTCGTCGGTGATCCGCGGCGCCAGGTACAGGGCGGGGAAGGAGGCGAGCGACCAGTACGGGACCGGCCGCCGCAGCCCGAGCAGTTCCCAGCACAGGGCGCCGAAGAGGATTCCGGTCGTGTAGTAGTCGTAGACGCCGGGGTCCAGCACGATCCGCGCGCCGATGCCCAGCAGCAGCACCGCGGGCCACCGCCGCCGCGCCACCGCCAGCAGTCCGAGCGCGCAGCCCAGCACCAGCTGGGCGGTCCGGTCCCAGGACGGCGTCCCGGGCGTGGCGACACCCAGCGCCCGGAGGGCGGAGGAGGGTTCGTTGACGATGGCGTACTGGGCGGCGCCCAGCGTGCCGAAGTCGGCGAGTACGAAGGGCAGCCAGACCAGCAGTACGGTGCCGACGGCGTAGACGGCCACATAGCGGCACCGGCTCCGGCCTGCGACCAGGACCAGCGGCAGGAAGACCAGGGCCCAGGGCTTGGAGTCGACGGCCAGCCCCAGGCACAGGCCGGTCAGCGCCGGCGAGTCCGCCGCCAGGGCGCGCACGGCGAGAGCGGCGAAGAGCAGCGCCAGCACGTCGTCGAGGTGCCCGTAGTGCACGGCCAGGGACTCCCACAGGACCAGGAAGACCCCGCCGGCCAGCACCACGGTGCGCCGCAGGGCCTGCGGCCTGCGCGCCAGCTCCGGGTGGAGCAGGACCGCGGATCGCTCCAGCAGGAACAGGACCAGCAGTCCGCAGACCGACATCACCACCTGCCCGGCGACCACCCCGTTCGAGGGGCCGATCATCCGCAGCAGCTGGGCGCAGACGATGGCCACCGGGCCGATCTGCAGGTCGGGGTAGTTGGCGTAGAGGTGCATCCCGCCCGGCGGCGAGGCCGCCGAACCGTCGAACAGCAGGGCGCTCCCGTGGGCGAAGTAGTGCCACGAGTACCCGCCCCCGGGCAGGTCCACCAGGAACCACAACAGCGCCCATCCGACCAGCACCCACCGGTACCGGACGTCGGCGCCGGGTCGGGGCTCCGCCTGGATCGCATCGTTCGCCATGTCTGCAAGGACGACGGGCGCGTCGGCGGAGTTGCCTGCTTTGTACAGGATGACGATGAATTCCCTCTTGCCCGGCTCTTTCTTAAGGGGGCCTTAGCGCGACCGCAAGCCTGTATGGACTGGGGTCGAGGGGTTTGACGGGACCGGTTCAGAACGGCAGGATCAACCAAGTTAGGAAACCTTCCTAACTTGGTTGTGATCTCAGGAGACCGCTCATGACGCAGTCCCAGCACCGGCGTTCCCAGCACCTCGGCCGACGGACCCTCCTCGCCGCCACCGCCCTGGGCGCCGCCGGGGCGCTCACCTTCGTGGGCGTCCAGGCCATGGCCTCGACCACCCCCAGGGTCGCGGCCGCCGGCGGAGTGAACCTCACCGACGCGCACAAGAAGGAGATAGCGATGGAGCTCGTCTCCAGCGCGGAGAACTCCTCGCTGGACTGGAAGGCGCAGTACACGTACATCGAGGACATCGGCGACGGCCGCGGCTACACCGCGGGCATCATCGGGTTCTGCTCGGGCACCGGCGACATGCTGGAACTCGTCCAGGCCTACACCGCCGCCGAACCGGGCAACGTGCTCGCCAAGTACCTGCCCGCGCTGAAGAAGGTCAACGGCACCGCCTCGCACAGCGGCCTGGGCAGCGCCTTCGTCAACGCCTGGAAGACCGCGGCCAAGGACACCGTCTTCCAGACCGCGCAGAACAACGAACGCGACCGGGTCTACTTCGACCCCGCCGTCCAGCAGGCCGAGGCCGACGGGCTGCGCGCACTGGGCCAGTTCATCTACTACGACGCCATCGTGATGCACGGCCCCGGGGACGACCCCACCAGCTTCGGCGGCATCCGCAAGACCGCCATGCAGAAGGCCAGGACCCCCGCCCAGGGCGGCGACGAGACCACCTACCTCAACGCCTTCCTCGACGCCCGCAAGGCCGCCATGCTCACCGAGGCCGCCCACGACGACACCAGCCGCGTCGACACCGAGCAGCGCGTCTTCCTCAAGGCCGGCAACCTCGACCTCAACCCCCCGCTCACCTGGAAGACCTACGGCGACAGCTACACCATCAAGAACTGACGGCCAAGAACTGACGGCCCCCACTGACGGCCCCCGCTGTCGGGCAGACCGGGCATTTCTCCCGACGCCCGTCGGATGACCTGCCCGGATGCCGACTGGGACGATTCCGCTGAGGACGCGACGGAGCGTCCGATCGGAGAAGGCCATGACGTATGCGTTGGACCCCGAGCTCGCCGCCGTCCTCTCGATGATGCCGAGGGCGGACCTCACCGACCTGGCCGGCGCCAGGGCGGAGATGGCACAGGGCGTGGCCGCCGCCGCGGCCGAGGTGGACACCGAAGGGGTGGATGTCGCGGAGCTGGTGGTTCCCGGTCCGGACGGGGCGCCGGACGTGGTCCTGCACACCTACCGGCCGCAGGGCGTCACCGGGGCGCTGCCGCTGGTCTACGACATCCACGGCGGCGGCTTCCTGCTGGGCACCGCGCAGCTCGACCATGGCCACAACGTGCTGCTGAGCCGGGAACTCCAGGCGGCGGTCTTCTCGGTGGAGTACCGGCTGGCCCCCGAGCACCCCTTCCCGGCGGGGCTCGAGGACTGCTACGCAGGGCTGTCCTGGGTGGCGAAGAACGCGGCGGAGCTGGGGATCGACCCGGACCGGATCGCGATCCACGGCGCCAGCGCCGGCGGCGGGCTGGCGGCGGGCCTGGCCATGCTCGCCCGGGACCGCGGTGGGCCGGGGATCCGCTTCCAGTACCTCGGCATCCCCGAACTCGACGACCGGCTCGGCACGCCCAGCATGCTGGCGTTCACCGACACCCCGGTGTGGAACCGGCCCAACGCCGTGATCAGCTGGGACGCCTACCTGGGCGCCGGGGTCCCCGGCAGTGACGCCGTGTCACCGTACGCGGCCCCGGCCCGGGCCACCACCGCCGAGCTGGCGGGCCTGCCGCCCGCCTACATCTCGGTGATGGAGTTCGACCCGCTGCGGGACGAGGGCATCGCCTACGCCGCCGCCCTGCTGGCCGCCGGGGTCAGCACCGAACTGCACCTCTTCCCGGGCACCTTCCACGGGTCGAGCATGGTTCCCTTCGCCGCCGTCTCCAGGCGGGAGACCGCCGAGGCGGTCGCCGTCCTGAGCCGGGCGCTGCGCCGCTGAGGACGCGTGGACGGGAAGTCAGCCCGCTCTCGCGAGCCTCAGGGCGTACAGCGCGAGCCGCGCGTTGAAGCAGTCCTGGGGATCGGCGAGCGTCCATCCCATGGCCCGCTCGACCTGGGCCAGCCGGGCGGCGACCGAGCTGTGATGCAGATGCAGCTCCGCGGCGGCCTGCCGGAGCGAGCCCGCGCGGCAGAACGCGGCAAGGGCGGCGATGCTCTGCTCGCCGCCCTTGCCGTCGGCCAGCTGCTCCAGGGCGCGCACCTCGGGCTGCGTACGGAGCCGCTCCACCGGGATCTCGGCCAGCAGCGCCACCGGCCCGAGGGCGGCGTGGTCGACCACGGACTCCTCCGGCACCCCCTCGACCGCGAACCGCAGGGCCAGCCGGGCCTGGCGCCACGAGGTCCACGCGTCCAGCGCGGACGCGCTGTCGCCGACCCCGATCCGCATGCCCGGCGAGCCGTGTTCGCCCACCACGGCCCGCAGCTCGGCGGCGGGCGACGAACTGCCGGGCAGCGCCGGAACCAGCGCCACGACCAGCGGCCCCATGCTGGCCACCCGCACCGCGGGCCACAGCCTGCCCCGGCCGAGCAGGGCGACCGCGGCCATCCCGGCCACCGCCACCACCCGCAGCGGCTGCTCCGGCACCAGGCCCAGCAGTCGAAGCGCCCTGGCCCGGTCCTCGACCGCCTCCCGCTCCGAGAGCACCAGCTCCACCAGCGCGGGATCGGCCACATGCGGCGCCCGGGCCTCCGGCTTCCGGCTGTCGAGCACCCCGGCGGCGATGGCCATCCACTCCAGGACGAGGTCGTCGAAGGGTTCCGGCTCGCCCGGCCGCTCCAGCCAGACCCGCCCGCCCGCGCCGAGCTCCACACTGCTGGACGCCTCGGCGACGGGCTCCAGGGGCAGAGATCCCGACGGGCCGAACCGCACCGTCCGTCCTGCCAGCTCCAGCCCCGCTGCGCACTCGGCCAGCCCCGCCGTCGACCGCACCAGCGACTCGGCGTCGAGGCGGCTGCCCAGCAGCGCCTCGAAGTGGGCGATCACGCGCAGTGCGGCGGCCGCGTCCGCGTCCAGCGCCGACAACCGCAGCAGTAGTCCCTTCACAGCCCCGAGTGTAGGCAGCTCAGGTCAGACAGCGGGGCGCCAGCCGAGGGCCGGCCCGAGGCGGGTGGCGATGTCGGTGAGGATCTGGACGTAGTCCTCGTGCTCGAAGGTGAACGGCAGGGCGAAGGCGACCTCGTCGATCTCGCGGAACGCGGCGTGGGCGTAGAGCCGTTCGGCGATCTCCGCGGAAGTGCCGACCAGGTCCGGCGCGAACAGCAGTCGCGTCGGCCCCTGCGGCACAGCGGTCCGCGCGCTGCGCTTGGCGGCGAACGCCTCGTACTTCGCCCGCTGCTCCGGCGAGGCGGAGTCGACGGGGATGACCACCAGCCCCTGGGAGACCCGGGCGCGGTCGCCGTCCGGGTGGTGCGCGCGGAACGTCCGGACGTGCGACAGCTGGATCGCGGCGAAGTCCTCCGACTCCTCGGCCTTGACCACGCTGCTGGTCAGGAAGTTCATCCCGTGCTCGCCGGCCCACTGCGCGGAGCGCGTACTCGCGCCGCCGTACCACATGCGCCGGGCCAGGCCGGGGGAGTGCGGCTGGACGCGGTCGGAGAACACCTCGAAGCCCTCGACGCCGCTGAAGTCGGTGACCGGCTCGCCGCGCACGCAGTCCAGCAGCCGCTGCATCCGGTCGTAGCTGAAGTCCTCCACCTCGGCGGTGCCGGGGTACAGCGCGCCGCGCACCTGGTCGTAGTGCATCGGCGGACCGACGCTGAGACCGGGGTTGAGGCGGCCCCCCGACAGGATGTCGACCGTCGCCAGATCCTCGGCCAGCCGCAGCGGGTTCTCCCACCCCAACGGGATGACCGCGGTGCCGAGTTCGATCCGGCTGGTCCGCTGCGAGGCCGCCGCCAGCACGGCGACGGGCGAGGAGATGCCGTACTGCAGATGCCGATGGCGCACCCACGCGCTGTCGAAGCCCAACTGCTCGCCCAGCTGGATGATCTGCAGGGTCGACTCGTGTCCCGCACCGGGGTCGTTCCCGTCGAACAGACCGATGGTCAGAAACCCGAGCTTCCGCAACGGTTCCGAGGTCAGCGGCACAGAGTTCTCCTCGATCGCCCGCAGCGTGCTCCGCGGCACACCACCACGGAGCCGATTCTGCCACGCCGCCTGCGGAGTCGATCACCCGGCACTCAGTCCTGCTCCAGGTAGGGCAGCTCCTCGCAGACGTTCCCGGCACGGTCCCGGGCCACCAGGACGGCCGCGGCGGGGCCGCGTTCGGGGAGCTGGGTGAGGTCGGGTCCGGCGATGAGGAAGGTTCCGCCGGTGATTCGGGCCGGCAGGTCGGGGAGGTTGGCGCGGCGCAGGACCACGGAGGCGATGTCGGCGTCGTCGACCAGGCCCACTACGGCGATGGTGTTGTTGGCGCCGTCGGCGAAGTCGTAGTACATGCGGGTGAACGCGATGCCCCTGCCGACCACGGCGAAGTCCCGGACCGGGCCCGGCTGGGGAGTGAAGTCGAACACGAAGGGATCCTCGGCGTCCTGACGCTCCCCGGTCCGGTGCCAGACCAGCAGCCTGCCGTAGCGGCCGAGCCGTAGCTGCTCGGTCGGTGTCAGGTCGGCGCGGACGCCGGGACGCCACTGCTCCGGATCGACGATCGGAGGCGCGTCGGCCGCGGTGAGGACCGCCGTCAGATCGGCGTCGGCCTCGGCCGCCGGTGCGGGCCGGTCCACGACGGCGGCCGAGCGCGGTGGCAGGGCCGTGACGGGCACGACCGCACCTCGCGGACTGCCGTTGGTCCGCAGGACCAGCCCGCCCGGGCCGACGAGGAACGCGTTGGGTGCGACGAACACCCCGTCGGCGACTAGCGCCCAGCCGAGCGGGCGACGGTCCGCGACCGGTTCCACAGCCAGGCCGGTGACATCGAGCCCGACAACGCCCGCGATCGTGCCGAACGCGCTGTGGAAGGTCACCGACACGCCTTCGCCCGCCGGGGCCGCGCCGCCGGGCGAGGACAAGGTGACCCGTTTCGGAGTGAGTTCGGCGAACACCGCCCCGGCCGGCGAGTCGAACGCGATCACTTTGACGCCGTTGTACCGCGCGGTGAGCAGGGGCAGCCACTGAGCCGGATCGGGATGCGCGCCGGTCGCGGCCGCGGCGCACCGGCGTACGTCCGACGCGTCGGCCCAGCCGGTCCGCAGCCGGTAGAGGTTCTCCACCGTGCGACTGCCGGTCCGGGGCCGGCCGCCGAGCGTTGCCGGGAGCGCGGCGAGATGCTCCCGCAGACGCGGCCAGCTCGGGAACCCGTAGAGCCGGGCGATCACCAACTGGGCGGCGTCGAGGGTGAATCGGGCCGGATCCTGAACGCTGTCGGGGACGTGCCGGGCCACCAGCGCCAAAGCGGTGGGGGACTGGGACCGCACGGCCCGCTGCAGGTCCTTCGCCCGCTTCTTGAGCTGCTGCGCACTGGGACGCTCGGGCAGGGAGAGGGTTCGCGGCGTGGACGGCACAGGGTCTCCTCCGGTGAACCGGTGGTCCGCCACGCCGGCCGAAGGACGGTAGCCCACGATGACACGCTCGGGTGAACCAGGTGGGCTCTGCCCTTCCCGCGGACCCGGGGGCGCCCTGCGCGCCTGGCGGATCACTGTACGGGAATCCCTCCGGGCCTGCTACACCGACCGGATGGTCTGTTCGGCCCAGATGACCTTGCCCGCGGGCAGGTAGCGGGTGCCCCAGCGTTCGGCGAGCTGGGCGACGAGGAAGAGGCCGCGGCCGCCCTCGTCGGTGGTGGCCGCGTGGCGGAGGTGGGGGGAGGTGCTGCTGGCGTCGGAGACCTCGCAGATCAGGGTGCGGTCCCGGAGCAGCCGTACGTGGACGGGGGCGGCGCCGTAGCGGATCGCGTTGGTGACCAGCTCGCTGAGGATCAGTTCGGTGGCGAACGCTTCCTCGTCCAGGTGCCAGCGTTCCAGCTGTGCGACGACCAGGGCACGGATGCCCGCGACGGCCTCGGGGTTCGGTTCCACGTCCCATTCGGCGATCCGGTCCCCGGCCAGCGCGTGGGTGCGGGCGACGAGCAGGGCGACGTCGTCGGTGGGGTGGGTCGGCAGCAGGGCGTCGAGCACGGTCGCGCAGGTCTCCTCCGGGGGCCGCCGGCCGCCGTTCAGCGCATCACCGCTCAGCGCGGCACGCAGCAGCGCCATGCTCTCGTCGACGTCGCGGTGCCGGTCCTCGATCAACCCGTCGGTGTAGAGCACCAGTTGACTGTCCTCCTCCAGTTGGAGCTGCAGGATCTCGAAGGGGAGCGAGGAGACCAGGCCCAGCGGCGGTCCGGGGGGCACGTCCGCGAACTCCACCCGTCCGTCGGGGTGCACGACCGCGGGCGGGGGATGGGCGGCGCTGGCCATGGTGCAGAGCCGGGTGGTCGGGTCGTAGATGGCGTACAGGCAGGTGACGCCGGTGATCGCGGTGGCGCCGCCGGTGGCCGCCGACTCCTGGTCGAGCCGGGCGACCAGGTCGTCCAGGTGCCACAGCAGTTCGTCGGGGGGCAGGTCCAGGGCGCTGAAGTTGTGCACGGCGGTCCGCAGCCGTCCCATGGTGGCCGCGGCGTGCAGGCCGTGACCGACGACGTCGCCGACGGTCAGCGCGACCCGGGCGCCGGACAGCGGGATGACGTCGAACCAGTCACCGCCGACCCCGGACTGGGCCGGCAGGTAGCGGTAGGCGAGATCCAGGGCGTTCTGCTCGGGCAGCCCGCGCGGCAGCAGACTGTGCTGCAGGGCCACGGCCATGGCGTGCTCGCGGGTGTAGCGGCGGGCGTTGTCGATGGACACGGCCGCCCGGGCCACGAGTTCCTCGGCCAGGGAGAGGTCCTCGTCCTCGAAGGGTCCGGGCTCCTCCGAGCGGTAGAAGGTGACCATGCCGAGCAGGACCCCGCGAGCCCCCAGCGGGACCGCGATCCGGGAGTGGATCCCGGCGTCGAGGGCAGCCTCGGCCCGCGCCGGGTCCTGGGCCATCCACTCCGTGGTGGCGGTGAGGTCCGGTTCGAGCACCGGCTGCCCGTGGCCGAAGGCCCACGCCTGCGGCGTGGTGGGGACCATCTCGAAGATCGTGCCGCACGGGAAGAAGGGGACCCGGCCCTCGCTGATGCCGTGGACGGCGACCCGGCACATCACCACCGCCCCGTCGGGCTGCGGCTCCTCGCCGCGCAGCACGCTGTCGACCAGGTCGACGGTGACGAAGTCGGCGAAGTGCGGGACGGACACCTGGGCCAGTTCCTCGGCGGTGCGGGTGACGTTCAGGGTGCTGCCGACCGCTCCGGTGGCGTCGTAGAGGATCTTGAGGCGTCGTCGGGTCGCCTCGGCCTTGGCCGAGAGCAGCCGCAGCTCGGTCGAGTCACGGATGGTGGCCACGCTGCCGGGAGGACCGCCGTCGCGGTCGGTCGGCCAGTTGTTCACCGCCAGCAGGCGGTCGCCGACCGTCACCACCTCGTCGGTGACCACCCGTCCCGGGGTCAGCAGCTCGGTCGCGGCGCGCTCCACACCCAGCTCGACCAGGGTCTGCCCCTCGACCTGCCCGTCGACCTGCCCGTCCAGGCCGAGCAGCCGCTTGGCCTCGCCGTTGACCACGGTGATCCTGCCCTGCGCGTCGAAGCAGACCACGCCCTCGCGGATGCCGTGCAGCATCGCGTCGCGGTCCTGGAGCAGCCCGGCGATCTCGTCCAGCTCCAGGCCGAAGGTGCTCCGCTTCAGGCGGCGGGCGAGCAGCAGCGAGGCGGCCGCGCCGAGCGCCAGGGTGACGCCCGCGTAGAGGCCGAAGGTCGGCAGCTCGCGCAGCAGCTCGCCGCCGGGCCCGGCCACTGGGATGCCCGCCGAGACCTCGCCGACCAGGCGGTTGTCGGGCCCGTACAGCGGGACCTTGCCGTTGGCCGACCGGCCGGTGGCGCCGCTGTCGATGCCCACGTGCGCCTTGCCGTCCAGCACGGCGATGGGTTCCTCGACCGGTTGGCCGATCAGGGCGGTATTGGGGTGGGAGTGGCGGACCTGCTTCAGGTCGATCACGACCACATAGGAGGCGCCGGAGGCGGTGGCGATGCGCTGCGCCTCGGTCTGCACGACGCTGCCGGGGCCCGGCGGCTCGCCGGCCGCCATGGCCCGGCGGATCGGCGGATCGGAGGCGGCCGTCCGGGCGATCGAGGCGGCCCGCTGCTCGTAGTCGCGGTCCAGCTGGGCGCGCTGCGCCAGGGCGAGCAGCCCGAAGCCGATCGCGCTGGTCACCGCCAGGATCGACAGCAGGGCGACGAGGATCCGCGCGGACAGCTTGTGTCTTCGCCCGCGCGTCGCCGCATGGCGGCCCGCCCGCCCGCTGTTTCCTGGCCGTCGGAGCACAACCGCCCTGTCCCTTCGCTGCGCGAGCGCCACGGCTGCCTCACGCCTCCTCCCATCCTGCACTCGCCCACCCCGCCCCGCCAATGCCTCTCACACGGGGCGGTCGGGGCTCCTTCTTGCGGCTGAGGCGGCGCGGTACCCGGGTACCGCCCATCGCCCCCGGTTCCGCCCGCGGTACCGGGGGTCGGGCCCCGGCGCGAACCTACGGTGGGGATGTGGCCGGCGGCAGGACCGTCGGCGGCACCGTCGACAGACGGCCTCCGCACCGGAACCCGAGGACGCATCCATGATCGAGATTCATCAGCTGGTCAAGCGGTACGGCGAGAAGACCGCCGTCGACGGCCTGGACTTCACCGTGCGACCCGGCGTGGTCACCGGCTTCCTCGGCCCCAACGGCGCGGGGAAGTCCACCACCATGCGCCTGATCGTCGGCCTGGACGCGCCGAGCAGCGGCTCGGCCCAGGTCAACGGCCGCCGCTACGACCGGCACACCGCCCCGCTGCAGGAGGTGGGCGTGCTGCTGGAGGCCAAGTCCATCCACCCGGGCCGTTCCGCCTTCAACCACCTGAACGCCCTCGCCCTCACCCACGGCATCCCGCGCCGCCGGGTCGAGGAGGTCATCGAGCTCACCGGGCTGACCCAGGTCGCCCGCAAGCGGGCCGGGGCCTTCTCGCTCGGCATGGGCCAGCGGCTCGGCATCGCGGCGGCGCTGCTGGGCGACCCGCAGACGGTGATGCTGGACGAGCCGGTCAACGGCCTGGACCCGGAGGGCGTGCTGTGGATCCGCCGGCTGCTGACCGGGCTGGCGGCCGAGGGGCGAACCGTCTTCGTCTCCTCGCACCTGATGAGCGAGATGGCGCAGACCGCGACCAACCTGGTCGTGGTGGGACGCGGCAAGCTGCTGGCCGACACCACGGTCGAGCAGTTCATCCAGGACGCGGGCGGACAGAGCGTCAAGGTCCGCACCTCGGAGGCGTCCCGGCTGCGGGACCTGCTGGCGGGTCCCGGGGTGGAGGTCACCGGCGCCCCGGGCTCCGAGGAGCTCTCCGTCTCCGGCCTGACCGCGCGTCAGATCGGCGCGGCGGCCTTCGAGAACGGGCTTCCGGTCTACGAGCTGACCGAGCAGGCAGTCTCCCTGGAGGAGGCGTTCATGGCCATGACCGAGGACTCCGTCGAGTACCACGGCTCCACCGCACCCGCACCCGTGAGGAGCGCCGCATGAGCACCCTGACCGCAGACCCCGCAACCCCCGGCAGCCCGGAAACGTCCCGTCCGTCCCGGCCCCGTCCGGTCTACAAGGTCACCGGTCCGCGGGTGCTGCGGGCCGAGTGGGCCAAGACCTGGTCGCTGCGCTCGACCTGGATCACCCTGGGCGTGGCCGTGTTCCTGCTGGTCGCCGCCGGCCTGCTGGGGGCGAGCAACTACTCCCCGTCCGGGACCGGACGCGGCCCCGGGGCGGACGCCAAGGACGCGGTCGCCGTCGCCCTGGGCGGGATCGGCTTCGCCCAGCTGGCCATCGGCGTGCTCGGGGTGCTGATCGCCGGCGGCGAGTACTCGACCGGCATGATCCGGTCCACCCTGGCCGCCGTCCCCAAGCGGCTCCCGGTGCTCTGGTCCAAGGCCGCCGTCTTCGGTGTGGTGGCCCTGGCCGTCGGCACCGTCGGCGCCTTCGCCTCCTTCCTGGCCGGGGCGCACTTCCTCAGCGGCCAGGCGATCGCGCTGAACCTGTCCTCGTCCGGCGTGGTGCGCAGCCTGCTGGGGGCTGGCGTCTTCCTGGCGCTGGTCGGCGTGCTGGGGGTGGCCCTGGGCGCGCTGGTGCGCTCGGTGGCCGGCGGGATCGGGCTGCTGGTGGCCGTGATGATGCTGCTGGACGTGCTGACCGGGCTACTGCCCAGCAGCCTGGGCAACGACATCAGCCCCTACCTGCCCGGCAATGCGGGCGGCTCGATCTACGCGCTGCACCAGGCGAGCAACACGCTCAGCCCCGGCGCGGGCCTCGCGGTCTTCGCCGGATGGGTGGCCCTGGCGCTCGCCGGAGCCGCCTGGCGGCTGAAGCGCTCCGACGCGTAGGAGCTCGCGCAGCACGCCGGGGTCCCACGGCCGCCCTAGAGTGGCCGTGGGGCCCTTGCGCAGGTGAAGGACGGGAACCCGGAGGAGCAGGTGTCGAGATCGTGAGCGTTGGCAGCCCGCCGTCGCGGGAGGTGTTCCCTCCCGAGTTCGAGGAGATGTGGGGCAGCCCGCTGGCCCGGCGGGCGGTGCGCCGGGGCCGTCGGCTGCGCCGGAGCGTCCGGCGCCGGCCGCTGCTGCTGGACGCGGTGCTGGCCCTGCTGCTGCTCACGTCCGGCCTGGTCGCCCCGCACCATACCGGGAGCGGCCAGACGGCGGTGGAGACGCCGACCGCCGCGCTGGTGCTGACCGTGCTGGGCCAGTCGCTGCCGGTGGTCTGGCGGCGGCGTGCGCCGATGGCGGTGCTGGCGGTGGTCCTGGCCGCCTCCGTCGTGCAGTGGGCGTGGTGGGGCGAGTCGCAGCGCAGCGTCACCGGCCTGCTGATCGCGATCTACTCGCTGGCCCGCTACGAACGGCTGGACCGACTGTTGTGGCCCGCGCCGTTCCTGTTCGCGGGCCTGACGGTGTCCGCGTTCCGGGTGAAGCCCTTCGAGCAGCAGCCGCTGTACAGCCTGTTCTTCCTCTGCGCCACCTCGGTCGCCGCCGCGGCCCTGGCCCTGGTGGTGCGGGTGCGCCGGGCCCAGCTCGGCGCGCTGGCCGACCGGGCGCACCGGCTGGAGGTGGAACGCGAGCAGCGGGTGCAGCTGGCGACCCTCGCCGAACGCTCCCGCGTCTCCCGCGAGATGCACGACATCATCGGCCACAACCTGGCCGTCATCATCGGCCTCGCGGACGGGGCGGGCGCCGCGGCCGCCAACGACCCCGCCCGAGGCGCCGAGGTGCTGCCGGTCATCGCCGGCACGGCCCGGCAGGCGCTGAGTGAACTGCGCCGCACCCTGAGCGCGCTGAGCGAGCGCGCCGATCAGCCGCTGGCCGCCGACCAGCTGGCCCCGCAGCCCGGACTCGCCGACCTGGCCCCGCTGCTGGAGCGGATCCAGGCGGCCGGACCGCGGATCTCGCACCGCACCGCCGGCGACCTCGACGCCCTGCCGCCCGGGGTCCAGCTCACCGTCTACCGCATCGTCCAGGAAGCACTGACCAACAGCCTCAAGCACGCCGGGCCCGCGACCGGCGTCCAGGTCGTGCTGCGCGTCGGCGACCAGCAGGTGGACGTGCGCGTCCAGGACACCGGCCGCCCGGACGGCGCCCCCGCGCGACCGGGCAGTGGGCTGGCGGACGCCGACCAGGAGGGGCAGGGGCTGGTCGGCATCCACGAGCGCGCCGCCCTCGCCGGCGGAACCGCCGTCATCGGCCCGACCGGCGACGGCGGCTGGCTGGTCCACGCCGTCCTGCCGCTCGACCGCAAGCCCGCACCTCAGTCATCACCGAATCCAGCAACGGAAGAGGACCGGCCTTGACCACCGTGCTCATCGTCGACGACCAGCCGCTGCAGCGGCTCGGCTTCAAGATGCTGCTGGAGAACAACCCCGACACCAGCGTCGTCGGCCAGGCCGCCCACGGCGCCGAGGCCGTGCGCATGGCCGCCGAGCTGCGCCCGGACGTGGTGCTGATGGACATCCGGATGCCCGGGATGGACGGCATCGAGGCCACCCGGCGGATCGTCGCCTCCGGCAGCCGCTCCAAGGTGCTGGTGCTGACCACCTTCGACCTGGACGCCTACGCGTACGGCGCGCTCCGCGCCGGGGCCGGCGGCTTCCTGCTCAAGGACGCCCTGCCGGAGGAGCTGCTGGCCGGCATCCGCGCCGTCGCCCTGGGGGACGCCGTGGTCGCCCCGGCACTGACCCGGCGCCTGCTCGACACCTTCCTGGAGCACGTCCCCGACCCCGAGGGCGCCGACGGCCCGAACGACCCGCGGGTGGCCGGCCTGACCGAGCGCGAGCGCGAGGTCCTGCAGGCCGTGGCGGAGGGCCTGACCAACACCGAGATCGCCCGGCGTCTGGTGCTGTCCGAGTCGACGATCAAGACCCATGTGAGCCGGGTGCTGGCCAAGACCGGCGCCCGCGACCGGGTGCACGCCGTGATCATCGCCTACGAGGCCGGCCTGGTCCGCGCCGACCGCCCGCCGCGCGCCTGACGACCGCTCAGACGACCAGGGACCGGCTCAGCGGCCCCGAGCGCAGGTGGCGGCCGCGGGGCTCGGGGTCCGTCAGCCGGCCGGAGCTGACGACGGGTCGGCCGCCGACCACGACGGTCTCCGGCCAGCCGGTGACCCGCCTGCCCTCGTACGGGGTGTAGTCCGTGGCCATATGGAGGGCGGTGCTGCGGATCTCCCGGGTGGCGGTGGGATCCCAGACCACCAGGTCCGCGTCCGAGCCGGGGGCGATGACGCCCTTGCGCGGATACAGGCCGTTGAGCCTGGCCGGGTTGGCGCACATCAGCTCGACGAAGCGGCCGACCGGCAGCCCGCCCCGGACGACCAGGTCGCTGAAGACCACCGGCATCCGGGTCTCCACCCCGGGCAGGCCGTTGGGCATGGCCCGGACATCGTGGCTCACCGACTCCTTCTGGGCCGTGTCGTAGCAGCAGTGGTCGCTGCCGATGGTGGCGACCTGGCCCATCAGCACCCGCGACCGCAGCCCGGCTACCGTCTCGGCGGCCCGCAGCGGAGGGCAGCAGACGAAGCGCTCCGGGTGCGGGCCCGCGTAGGCGGTGTCGTCCAGGACGAGGTGGTGGGCGACGGTCTCGGTGAAGGCCCGCACCCCTCTGCCGCGGGCCCGGGCCACCAGGTCGACCGCCTCGGGGGTGGACTGGTGGACGAAGTACACCGGGGCGTGCACCGATTCGGCGATGGCGAGGATCTCGGCGACCGAGGCGTTCTCGGCCAGCTCGGGCCTGGTGCCGGCATGGTGGCCGGCGCTGATCTCACCCGCCGCCTCGCCGCGCTCCTGGACGTCGGAGATGATGTGGTCGGCCTCGCAGTGGACGACCACCATCCCGCCCAGGTCCCGCAGCGTTGTCATCACCTTGAGGATGGTCTTCTCGTCGGCCATGGTCTCGCCGCGGTACGTGGTGAACATCTTCACCGTGACGATGCCGTCTGCGGTCAGCGACCGCAGCTGCTCCGGCACGGTGTCGTCCCACTCGACCACACAGGCGTGCAGTGCGCTGTCGCACAGCCCCTGCCCGGCCTTGGCGCGCTGGACGGCGGCGACGTCGGCCGGATTCTGGCCGGGGCGCGGGATCGCGAAGTCGACGATGGTGGTGGTGCCGCCGAAGACGGCGGCGGTGGTGGCCTGCCGGTAGTCGTCGAGGGAGGTGAAGTCTCCCGAGGTGAAGCCGACATGGCAGTGCGGGTCCACGCCGCCGGGCAGCACCAGCCGTCCCGAGGCGTCGATCTCGGTGGCGCCGCTCGCGCGCGCGGAGCGGTACGAGCCCGGTTCCACCACCCCCAGCACCCGCCCGCCCCCGACCAGGACGTCCGCGACGCCCTGCCAGTCGGCGTTGACGACGGTGCCGCCTCGTACCACGAGGTCGATCGGTTCGGGGTGGGACATGGGGGTGCCTCCAGTTGGTCGACGAGGGGCGGGTGAGGGCGGGTCAGCGAGTGGCCAGGTAGGCGTGCCAGCCGCCGTGGGCGGTGATGTCGACGACGCCGGGCGCGGTCAGCGCCGAGGCGCGCAGACGCATCGAGAAGGACCCCGATCCGTCGTCGAGCGTGATGACGCCCAGCTCCAGCTCGGACGGCTCCTCGGGCAGCAGCCGGTCCCGCAGGACCTCGTAGCTCACTTCGTACACCTCGCCGACGATGGCGGCGCCGTCGTCGTCGACCGGGTGCAGCCCGGGGAATTCGTCGCGCACGGAGAAGAACCGGTAGGCCGGGGCGGTCCGGGCGGGGCCGAGCGGGCGGGCGCCGTGCAGGGCGTGGTTGAGGCTGCCGCCGGACATCGCCTGGCCGTTGACGAACATCTTCAGGACGGTCACGGTGTGGGGCCTTTCGGGACGGGGGACGGACGGGTCAGGGGGCGGGGACGGGATCGGGCAGCAGCCGGCCGGGGCCGAGGTCGTCCACCGGGTCGGCCGGCGGCTCCCGCGCGATCAGGCGGCTCAGGGTCTCCCCCCACACCGGAGCCAGGGTGAACGCGTAGGTACCGCCCGCGACGAAGAAGCCGGGGTGCCCGGGGACCTCGCCGATCACCGGCATCTCGTCCGGGGTGGCGGCCAGCGGTCCGGCCCAGGTGCGCAGCAGGCGCAGCCCGCCGAGGAACGGCAGGACGCGGGCGGCCTGGGTGAGGTTGCCGGCGATGCTCGCCGGGCTGACGGTGCTGCGGCCGTCCAGGTCCAGATCGGCGGCGGGCCAGCCGCCGCCGACGAGCAGGTTGCCCGCGCTGACCTGCTTGACCGACATGCCCTCGCCGATGTGCTGGACCAGATGGCGCATCACCGGAGGCACCCGCGCGGTCACATGCATCTGGATCGCGACCGGGGACATCCGGATCGGGATCCCGGCCAGCGCGGCGACGCCGCTGATCCACGGCCCGGCGACATTGACCACCACCGGCGCCGTCCAGCTGCGGTCGCCGGAGAGCACCTGGTAGTCGGCGCCGACCCGGCGGATGCCGGTGACCGGGGTGAAGGGGTGCAGCCGCGCACCGTGTCGGCGGGCGGCGGCCAGGTAGGCCGGGGTGATCAGCAGGGGATTGGCGTAGCCGTCGAGCGGGCACCAGCTGGCGGCGCGCACCCGCTCCGACAGCAGCGGCAGCCGCTCGCGCGCCTGGTCGCCGGTCAGCAGCTCGGTGGGAATGCCGGCCTGACGCTCCAGCAGGTGCTTGTCCCGGAGTTCCTGTTCCTGGGCGGCGTTCTCGGCGACCATGAATCCGCCGTTGCGCCGCAGCTCGACGCCGGTGCCGAGCCGGTCCTCGACCTGAGACCAGTGGTCGGAGGCCCGGCGCTGCAGCGGGAGCAGGCGTGCGTTGTCCACCGGTACCGGCTGACCTGGGCGCCGGGTGTGAATGGCCTGGATGTGCAGGTTGCCGGCGGTGGTGCCGGAGCCCTCGCGGTTGGGCGCGCCGCGCTCCAGCACCGCCACGCGGTAGCCGCGTTCGGCGAGCTGGAAAGCGGTGCAGGCGCCGAGGATCCCGGCTCCGACGACGATGACGTCGGGCTGGGCGCCCGTGCCGTCCTCCCGGGCGGTCAACGGTCCGTCACCTCCTGCCGACCGGTCGGGTCGGTCGACGTAAGGGAGAGCACGGTGGCCACGGGCACCGGCCGCAGCGGCATCCGGGCCGCGAAGGTCTGCGACTCCCGGCCCGGTCCGCCGCGCGCGGCGAGTGCCGCCACGATGTGGCCGCACTCGCGTCCCTGGCACAGGCCCATGCCGGCCCGGGTGGCGCCCTTGGCACCGTGCAGGTCGTTCCAGCCGGTGTCGGCGGCCTGCCGGACCTCGCCCGCGGTCACGCCCTCGCAGCGGCACACCTCGGTGTGGTCGGCGATGCCCGCGACGGTGGCGGCGGGCAACGGGAAGAGCCGGTCGTTCAGCGCCGCGAACCGGTCCAGCGAGCGGGCCCGACGGCGCAGCGCGGTCACCCGTCGGGAATCCACCGGGCGGGCGGGGCGGTCCGCGCCGAGGTGGCGCAGAATCGCGTGGGCGGCGAGCTGTCCGCGTACCCCGGCCGCGTGCACCCCGGCGATGCCGGCGCAGTCACCCGCGACGTAGAGTCCCGGCACCGATGTCGCGCCGTCCGGGTCGACGGCCGGCAGCTCCGCTGTGCTGCGGCAGCCCAGCAGCAGGGGCAGTTCGGTGCTGGGACGGAAGCCGAAGCCCACGCAGAGCGCGTCGGTCTCCACCCGCCGCACCGCGCCGCTCGCGCTTACCTCGGCGGGGCCGATGTCGACGGCGGTGACCCGGGTGTCCCCGTGCGCGGCCAGCACGCGCGTGCCCTGCTCGACGCGGACGCCGTGCCGGGCGAGGGTGAGCAGGTAGCCCGCGGCCTCGGCGAGGCGGGCGGGTTGGCGCAGCGCCCCCAGCGCCGCTGTCCCGGGTCGGTAGGGGTGGTTCAGCTCGACCAGCGCCTCGATCCTCGCCCCTGCCTCCAGCAGGGCGCAGGCGACCGGAAGCAGGAACGGCCCGGTCCCGGCCAGCACGACGCGGCGGCCGACCGGCACCCGGTCCATGGTGGCCAGGTGCAGCGCGAAGCCGGCGGTGACCACGCCGGGCAGGGTCCAGCCGGGGAAGGGCAGCGTGCGTTCGTAAGCGCCGGTCGCGGCGAGCGTGGCCCGTACGCGGACCCGTCCCGCGGCGCCGGTCCGTACGTCGCTGGTGAACAGCGTGCGTCCGCCGTCCTCCGCGCCCCAGACCAGGGTGCCGGTGCGGCAGTCGACGCCCGCCGCGTGCACCCGGCGGATCAGTTCGGTACCGTGCGGACGGAAGTCGCCGAAGGCCGTGGCCAGGGGCGCGGCCCGGCGCTTGTAGTACTGGCCGCCGAGCGTCTCGGACTCGTCGAGCAGGACCACCCGCAGTCCGCCGCGGGCCAGCACCAGTGCCGCGTGGAGTCCCGCGGGCCCGCCGCCGACCACCGCGACGTCCGCCTCCAGGTCGCCGGTCATACGTCGGACTCCGTTCCGGGTTCGGTGTGGGTGCGGATGTCGGTGCCCTCGGCGACGTGCGCGGTGCAGCTGCGGGAGTCCGGGCGGCCGTCGATGGTCACCTCGCACTCCATGCAGACGCCCATGCCGCAGAACGGTCCGCGCAGTCCGCCGTTGACCAGGTTGCGGCGCAGCGGCCAGATGCCCGCCGCGACCAGGACCGCGGACACCGACTGGCCGGCCCAGGCCCGGCCGGGGACGCCGTCGATGGTGACGGTGACGCTCTCGGGGGTCCGGGACGCGCGTCGGCCGGTGGTCATGGGTGCCCTCACAGGATCCGGCCGAGGAACTGGCGGGTGCGCTCGTGCTGCGGGGCGGAGAAGAAGCGGTCCGGGGGCTGGTCCTCGACCACCACCCCGTCGCTGATGAGCACCACCCGGTCGGCCGCCGCGCGGGCGAACCCCATCTCATGGCTGACCACGATCATCGTCATGCCCTCCTCCCGCAGCCGGAGCATGACGTCGAGCACCTCCCTGACCATCTCCGGATCCAGCGCCGAGGTGGGTTCGTCGAAGAGCAGCAGGTCGGGGCTCATCGCCAGGGCACGGGCGATGGCCACCCGCTGCTGCTGGCCGCCGGAGAGCTCGGAGGGGTAGGAGCCGGCCTTGTCGGCGAGGCCCACCATCGCCAGCAGCTCGCGGGCGTCGGCGCGGGCCTTCGTCCGGGGGACGCCGTTCACATGCACCGGGCCGGCCGCCACGTTGTCCGCGGCCGTCATGTTCGGGAACAGGTTGAACTGCTGGAAGACCATGCCGGTACGCCGCCGCTGGACGGCGATCCGCCGTTCCCGCAACGCTGTTGTCCGACCCGCCCGCTCCACATGGCCGAGCGGCTCGCCGCAGATGCTGACGGTGCCCGCATCCGGACGCTCCAGGTGGTTCAGGGTGCGCAGGAAGGTGCTCTTGCCGCCGCCGGAGGGGCCGAGGACGAGCACCGCCTCGCCGCGTCGGACGGTCAGGTCGATGCCCTTCAGCACCTCGACATCGCCGAACGACTTGCGGATCCCGCGTGCCTCGACGACCACGGGCGGGGACGGTGTTGCGGTGCTCATCGGGTCTCCATTCCCAGGTCCGGTGCGGTGGCGGCGAGGGTGCCGTCCGGTGCGGGAGGCTTGGCGTCGCCCGCGCGCCGGCCGGTCGGCCGGGTCCGGTGGCCGCGGCTCACGCGGGTTTCCAGCCACCGTTGGGCGAAGCCCCACAGCGTGGTCATCGCCAGGTAGTACAGGGCCGCGGCGGTCAGCCCCTCCAGGACCCGGAAGTTGGTCTGGACGGCGAACTGGGTGCGGCGCAGCAGCTCCTCGACGGAGATCACCGAGACCAGGGTGGTCGTCTTGAGCAGGCCGTTGAAGCTGTTGCCGAGCGGCGGCACCATCACCCGCAGCGCCTGCGGCATGACCACCACCCGCAGCACCCGCCAGGGGGACATGCCCAGCGCCCGGGCGGCCTCCGCCTGGCCGTGCGGCACGGAGAGCACCCCCGCCCGGACGATCTCCGAGAGGTAGGCCGCCTCGTTGAGGACCAGGCCGCTCAGGGCCGAGCTGATCACGCCCAGGCGCAGACCGATCTGGGGCAGCCCGGTGTAGATGATGACCAGTTGCACCAGCAGCGGAGTGCCGCGCATCAGCCACACGTAGCAGCCGGTGACCAGCCGGACGGGTGTGAACCCGGAGGCCCGGCCCAGGGCCACGAGCACGGCGAGCGGGAGGGCGAGCGCCATGCTGACCACCGTCAGCCAGACGGTCGTCCAGGCTCCCTGGATGAGCTGGGGGTTGTGGAGGAAGGAGAAGAACGCTTCCCAGGACCACATGGCTCTCGCCCTTTCCGTCGTGCGGAGGTGTCGCGGGGTCAGTTGGCGCTGACGGCGCCGGTGGTCACCTGCAGTGCGCCGGAGTAGGCGGTGACGTTGTACTTCTTGAACAGCGTGGCGAGGAAGCCGTTCTGGCGGAGCGTCTGCAGGGCTCCGGCCACCGCTTCGGCCGCGGTCTGCTTGCCGAAGCCGAGGGCCAGCGGCGCGGGGTTCATGCCGTCGACCGCCGTCTGGAAGCGGCCGTCCTTCTGGTAGTAGCTGGTCACCGCGGCGACGATGGCCACGCCGTCGACCTGCCCGACGGCCAGCGCCTGGTAGGCGTCGGCGGTGGTGGTGAAGGTGCGGACGGTGACGCTCGGCTTGCCGGCCGCCTTCAGCTGCGTGTTGAGGGCGTTGAGGGTGTCGAACTCGTAGCCGGGGGCCTCGACGGCGATGGTCTTCCCGGACAGGTCGGCCTCGGAGGCGATCTTCTTCGGGTTGCCCTGGGTGACCGAGACGGAGACGCCCTGGATCTCGTAGGGGACCAGCTTGATGGTCTTGGCGCGCGTCGGGGTGTAGAACATCCCGGTGTCGATCATGTCCCAGCGGCCGGACTCCACACCGGGGATCTGGGCGTCGAAGGGGATGTTGACGAAGTGCGGGGTGAGGCAGAGGACCTTGGCGATCTCGTCGCCGAGCTCGACCCGCATGCCGACGACGTTGCCGGAGGCGTCGAGGTACTGCATCGGCGGCAGGGTCGCGTTGGTCGACATGGTCAGCGTGCCGGCCGTGACCAGGTCGGCCTTGCCCAGCTTCGGTGTGCAGGCGGCCGAGGACGCGGCGCCGGCGGACGAGGAGGAGGTCTGGCTGCTGCCGCAGGCCGCGATCGTGAGGAGCAGAGAGGCGGAGGCGGCGAGGATCAGTCTGCGCATGGTCGGTTGCATGGTCGGTTCACCTTTCGGCGGTGCAGGAAGTGGGGTGCAGCCCGGCCTCGTCGAGCGCCTTCGACAGGCGGCGCAGATCGGACGGGTCCTGCAACGGGAGCAGCGGGGGGCGCACATGCCCTCCGGGCTGCCCGAGCAGCCGCATGGCGGCTTTGAGCTGCGAGGTGGGTGAGGCGAACCTGGAGCTGTAGTCGCCGTTGACCAGCAGGCTCACGAGCCGTTCGTAGCGGGCGGACCATTCCCTGGCCCGGTCGAGGTCACCGGCCCAGAAGCTCTCGTAGAAGGGGACGGCGAAGGGGGCGCCCAGGGCGCCGCCGTCGATGTTCCCGGCGCCGCCGAACTCGGCCATCACGGCCATGCCGCGGCGGTGGATGAAGCGGCCGAAGACCTGGACCCGGCCGGCCAGCGCCGCGCAGGTGTCGGCGACCTTGAGTTCGTCGCCCGAACTGTCCTTGACGGCAACGACGTTGTCCAGATCGGCAAGGTTGGACAGGGTGTCGACGGTGATGTCGACCGCGGTGCCGCGCGGCCAGTTGTAGACCATGAGCGGCAGATCGACCGTCTCGGCCAGGCTGCGGTAGAAGGCGTAGATCTCCTGCTGGCTCGGGTGCACATAGGGCGGCGGGGTGGTGAGGATGCCGTCGGCGCCAACCGCACGGGCGTGTTCGCCGTACCGAGCGCACTCGGCCGCGGTGAACGCGCCGCAGCCGATCACCACCGGCACCCGGCCGGCGAGTTCCTCGACCGCGATCTCGGCCACCCGGCGGCGCTCGTCGGGGGTCTGCGAGAACCACTCGCCGGTGGTGCCGTTCACCAGCACCCCGTGGACGCCCTGTCCGACGTAGAGCCGGAGCAGCGCGCGCCAGGCCGCCTCGTCGAGCGAGCCCTCGGCGGTGAAGGGCGTGGGTGCGGCCGGCCAGTACCCGCGCCAGGAGACGGCGGCTGGGCTCATGGTGCGCTCCGATCGGCTTCGTTGTGGGATCGATTGCGCAGAACGGTTGCAGCCGGACGGAGATCAGGTCAACCCCGCACTGCCCGTGAATGGCTGGTGAAACAGAGTATTTACGTCGGCGACTCAGGATCATCTGCCATGATGGCGACTGCCGCCCGAGCTTGAAGGGCAGCGACATGGGATCGATTTCATGATCGGGGTGGACCGATGGCAGTCACCTTGGACCAGGTGGCCGACGCGGCCGGGGTCTCCAAGAGCACGGCCTCACGGGTGCTGAGCGGCTCGGGCCGGGTCAGCGACCGGACCAGGAAAGCGGTGCAGTCCGCCGCGGAGCGCCTGGGCTACCGCCCCAACCGGATCGCCAGCGGGCTGCGCACCCGGCGCAGCAATCTCATCGGCCTGGTGATCACCAATCTGGTGAACGCCTCGTTCCACACCATCACCGGGGTGCTCCAGCAGCGGCTGGACGAGTTCGGCTACCAGGTGCTGCTGTGCGTCACCGACGCCGACCCGGCGCGCGAGCGCCGCTATCTGGAGATGCTGCTGGACCACCGCGTCGACGGCCTGATCATCGTGGGCACCGGCGACAACAACGCGATGGTGCGGGAGGTGAGCGCGGCCGGGATCCCGGTGGTCAATCTGATGCGCTCGCCCGAAGGCGCCCCCGGGGACTCCGTGATGGCCGCCGACCACGAGGGCGCGGAGCTGGCCACCCGGCATCTGCTGGACCTGGGGCACCGCCGGATCGCCTTCATCGGCGGCCCGCCCACCGTCGACTCCGGACGCGACCGCTACGCCGGCTTCGCCGCCGCGCTGGCCGCCGCCGGGCTCCGGCCCGACCCCGACCTGTGCGCCCGCGGCCCGTACACGGTGCCGTTCGGCGCCGAGGCGGTGATGCGGCTGATGGGCGGTGACGCGCCGTGGCCCACCGCCCTCTACAGCGCCAACCACGAGGCGACCCTCGGTGTCCTCGGAGCCCTGGTCCAACTCGGCGTCCAGGTCCCGGACCAGCTCTCCCTGGTGTGCCACGAGGCGGCGCCCTGGCTCTCCCACTGGCACCCGCCGGTCACCGTCGTCGACACCGGCGCCCAGGATCTGGGCGAACTCGCCGCCGAGCAGATCCTGCGCCGCGTCAACAGCCGCCCGGACACCGGCGGGGACCATGACGCCACCGGCCCGGAGCCCACCGGCCGGCTGATCCGCGTCGGCTCCCGCCTGGTCGTACGCCGGTCGACGGCGCCCCCGCCGGTCAGCCAGTAGGTCATCCGGCTCGCTGGACGTCCTCGTGCAGATGCACCATCAGCCAGCCGGTTCCGGTGCGCCGCAGCACCGCGGTGTTGCGCACCAGCGCGGGCGGGTGCACGGTATCCGGCGCGGGGGCGTGGAAGTCGACCCGGAGCCAGTACCTTGCCAGGGCCAGATCCCCGAAGACGTCGATGACATGGTCGTAGGCCGTCAGCCCGGATTCCCTGGGCGCTTCGCCGGCTCCGGGACGGCGGTCCCGGACGCGGTCCAGTTCGGTCCTCCCACAGGCCAGCCGAGGGGTCGCCGAGTCCCAGACGGTGGCCTCGGGGTCCAGGTAGGAGTCGGTGTGCTCGCGGTCGCCCGCCGTGTAGGCCAGGTACATCCCGGTGATCACCGCCCACACCGCCGCGAGGTCCGCGGGAGCGCCGCCGGGGCGTGCGCCGCCGGGGGCGGGCGGAGTGGGACGGGACGGTGAAGCGGGCATGGCTGGTCCTTGGAAAGGGTGCGGCGTGGTCAGTGGACGGCGACGAGGTCGCGGCCGGTCAGGCCGCGTAGAGTCGGCAGGCCACGCCGTCGTCGCTCAGCTGGGGCTCCTCGCGGTCGCATCCGTCGAAGGCACGGGGGCAGCGGGGGTGGAAGCGGCAGCCGCTGGGCGGGGCCGCGGGATCGGGGACGTCGCCCGGGAGTTCGGCGGGCAGCCGCCCCGCGCCGTCCGGCTTGGGGATCGCGGCGAGCAGCGCCTGGGTGTACGGGTGCCGCGGGTTGTCCCAGACCTCGGCGGTGCGGCCGGTCTCCACGATCCGGCCGAGGTACATCACCGCGATCCGGTCGGCGATCAGGCGTACCACGGACAGGTCGTGGCTGATGAACAGCAGTCCCGCGCCCGACTCCAGGGCCAGGGCCCGCATCAGCGTGGCGACCTGCGACTGGGTGGAGGCGTCGAGGGCGGAGATGGGCTCGTCGCCGACCAGGAGCCGGGGCCGGGCGGCGAGCGCGCGGGCGATGGCGATGCGCTGCCGCTGGCCGCCGGAGAACTCGTGCGGATAGCGCTCCGCGGCGGTCGCTGGCAGACCGACCTGGGTAAGGAAGTGCTCCGCCCGGTCGTCAGCGGCGGCTTCGCCGCGCTGTGCTGCGGTGCGGATGCCGTCGGCGATCTGTGCGCCCACGCGGCGGCGGGGGTTGAGCGAGCCGTAGGGGTCCTGGAAGACCATCTGGATGCTGGTGAGGTTCGGATCGCGGCGGCGCACCCGCAGCGGCTCGACGCGGGCGCCGTCGAAGGTGATCCCGCCGGCAGCGGCCGGGGTGAGGCCGCAGACGGCGCGGGCCAGGGTGGACTTGCCGCAGCCGGACTCGCCGACCAGTCCGACGACCTCGCCCGGGTGCACGTCCAGGCTGACTCCGGCGACCGCGCGCGTCGGCGGCGCGCCGGGCCGGCGGTACTGGACGACGAGGTCGGTGACCGAGAGCAGGGGCGAGGTCATGGGGTACTCCCGGTGGCTTGGGGTCCCGTTCCGGTGCTCGCTCCGGGGAGCGCGTCCAGGAGGGTGCGGGTGTAGGCGTGCTGAGGGTTGGTCAGCACCTGGGCACGGGCTCCGGTCTCCACGACGCACCCTTCGCGCATCACGCTGACCTCGTCGGCGATCGCGGACATCACGCCGAGGTCGTGGGTGACCAGCAGGACCGCCAGGTCGAGGTCGTCGCACAGTCGGCGCAGCAGCCGCAGCACACCGGCCTGGACGGTCACGTCGAGCGCGGTGGTCGGCTCGTCCGCGATGAGGACCTTGGGCTCGCAGGCCAGTGCGATGGCGATGGCGATCCGCTGGCGCATGCCACCGGAGAACTGGTGCGGGTAACGGCCCAGCGCCTCCTGCGGGTTGGGGATGCGGACCTGCGCGAGGAGGTCGGCCGCCCGTACCCGTGCGGCCCTGCGGTCCAGTCGCAGGTGATGGCGGAGGTGGTCGGTGAGCTGGTGTCCGATGCTGAGCATGGGGTGCAGGCTGGAGGAGGGGTCCTGGAAGACCATGCTCAGCTCGCGGCCCCGGACGGCGTTGAGCCGACGCGGCGTCAGTGCGAGCAGGTCGGTGTCGCCCAGCCGGATCTCCCCGCCGATGCGAGCGCCGTGCGGCAGCAGGCCGAGGGCGGCGAGGCCGGTCATGGTCTTCCCCGAGCCGCTCTCCCCGGCGAGTCCGTGGATGCGGCCGGGCTGCAGGGCGATGTCCACGCCGTGCAGGATCCGGGTGCGACCGCCCGCCGAGGGCAGGTCGACGGTCAGGTCCCGGATGGTCAGCACGTTGTCGGTGTCCACTGCGTTCATGTGGCACGCACGCTTTCCGGACGGGCCGACCGGGGCGCGCCCGCCCCGACGCCCAGCGAGCGCGCGGTGGTGGGATCGAGTGCGTCCCGCAGCGCGTCGCCGAGGAAGTTGAAGGCCAGCACGACGGTGAGGATGGCCAGCCCGGGGAAGACACCGACCCACCACTTGTCGAACTCCTGGGTACCGGCCGCGACCATGGCGCCCCACTCCGGGGTGGGTGGTTTGGCGCCCAGACCCAGGAAGGACAGCCCCGAGAGCAGCAGCGTCGCGGTACCGATGTCCAGGGTGGCGAGGACCAGGATCGGCCCGAGCACGTTCGGGAGCACGTCCACGCGCAGTGAGCGCCAGGCGGAGAAGCCCAGCAGTCGGCCGCTGAGGACGAACTCGCGGTTGCGCAGGCCGAGCACCAGCCCCCGGGTGACCCGGGCGTAGGAGGGCCAGGCGACCACCAGGACGGCCAGCACCGCGTTCTGCAGGCTGGCGCCGAGCGCCGCCGCGACGACCATGGCGAGGATGACGGTCGGGAAGGCGAAGACCAGGTCGGCCAGGCGCATCACGGTCTCGTCCACCCAACGTCCGAAGAATCCGGCACACGCGCCGAGTACGCCGCCGACCAGCAGGGACATCACCACCAGCAGCAGCGCGAGCGGGATGGAGACGCGCGCGCCGTACAGGACCCGGCTGAACACGTCGCGGCCGAGTTCGTCCGTGCCGAACCAGTGCCCGGCGCCGGGCGGAGCGAGACGTGGCAGGTTCTGCGCGAGCGGGTCGTGCGGGGCGATCAGCGGCGCCGCCAGGACGATGACCAGCCAGAACAGCACCAGGGCGGCGCCGGTGACCGCGAGCGGACCGCGCCAGACCTGGGGGAGCCGCGCGAGCGCCCGGGCGATGGGGCGCGTGGTATCGGTACGGTCGTCGGCGATGTCGTTCACTGCACCCTCACCCTCGGGTCGATCACGCCGTAGAGCACGTCCACGGCGAGGTTGACGGTCAGGTAAACGATCCCGACGACCAGACCGACGCCCATCACGGCCGGCAGGTCCAGCGTGGTCGCGCTGCGGTAGGCATAGGCACCCAGCCCTGGCCAGGCGAAGATCGACTCCACCAGGACGGTGCCCGACAGCAGGCTGCCGAAGGCCAGCCCGGCGACCGTGACGATCGGCACCGACGCCGCGCGCAGCACGTACTGGAAGAGCACCGTGCGGCCGGGCAGGCCCTTGGCCCGGGCGGCCCGGACGTAGTCCTGGCCCAGCACCTCCAGCACCGCGGAGCGGGTGAACCGGGTGAGCAGGCCGACCGTGTAGGCGGTGAGCACCAGCGCCGGAAGCACCAGGTGGCCGACTGCGCTCCAGAACACCTGCCACTGCCCGGCGAGCGCCGCGTCGACCGTGTACAGGCCGGTGACGTCCGGGGGAGCGGTGAGGTCCGGTGCGATCCGTCCGCTGCCGGGGGCGATGCCGAACCGGTAGAAGAAGAGGTAGAAGGCGAGCAGGGCCAGCCAGAAGGTGGGCACGGACACCCCCAGCAGGCTGACCACCCGCAGCAGCTGGTCGGTGAACCGGTCCCGCCGCAGCGCGGCGACGACGCCGAAGGCCACGCCGACCACCAGGGACACCACGATAGCGGCGCCCGCGAGCTCCAGGGTGGCCGGCACCGCACCGCCCAGGTCGGTCAGGACCGGCTGGTGGCTCTGCTGGGACTCGCCGAGGTCGCCGTGGAACAGGTTGCCCAGATAGGTCAGGTACTGGACCGGTAGCGGCTTGTCCAGGCCGTAGTGGTGCCGGAACTGGGCCACGATCGTCGGATCGCCGATGGCGCGCTGGCCCAGGTTGGCCGCCGCGGGGTCGCCGGGGACCAGATTGGTGAGGACGAAGGTCACCAGCGTCACGCCGAAGGCGAGCAGCACGGCGGTGGCCGTCCGGCGGGCGAGGAACCAGGCCAGCGGGTGGCGCCCGCGGATGCCGGTGCGGGTGCGCGTGCCGGTGGGGACGGGGGCGGACGGCTGCTGCCGCCCGCCCGCCCTGCTACTTGGCACCCAGCGCGGCGACATCGATCGTCCACACGGGGTTGTAAGCGATGCCGGTGACCGAGGCCGCGCCGACCATGTCCCGGCTGGGCTGCATCAGCGGGATGAACGGGCCGACCTGGTTCATCCGGGTCTGGATCTGCTCGTACAGCTTCTGGCGCGTGGTCACATCCGTAGTGGTGGGGGCCAGTGCGGCGGCACTGGTCAGCTGCGGGTCCGCGCCGGCCTTCCAGCCCGCCCGCAGGCCGACCAGGTTGCCGGGCAGGAAGACCAGGTAGTCGCTGGGGTCCGGGTAGTCGGGACCCCAGTACCAGAGGCCGAGCTGCTCCTTGCCGTTGCGGTAGTTGTCCAGTTCGGTCGTGGTCGGGGCCGGCGCCAGGGTGACGTTGATGCCGACCTCCTTGAGCTGCGACTGGACCCGCTCGGCGAGGGTCTGCAGGGACAGCCCGTCGACGCTGAGGTCGCTCGCGTAGCCGAGGGTCACCGAGGGGTTCTTGATGCCGCTGGCGGCGAGCGCCGCCTTCGCCCCGGCCAGGTCCCGCACGGCCGCCTGTCCGGCGGGCAGGGCACCGACGAAGGTGGACGGGATGACCCCGGCGGGCTGGACCGATCCCGCGCCGGCGAGCTGCAGCAGGCCCTTGTAGTCGATGCCCTTGCGCACGGCCGTGCGGAAGTCGGCGTTGGCGGTGGCGCTGCTGACCGCGGTGTTCAGGTTCAGCAGCAGGAAGATCACATCCGAGGAGGCGCCGCTGAGCACCTGGAGCCCGCCGCCGAGCCCGGACGCCTGGTCGGAGTTCAGGTCCAGGGCGAGCTGGCTGTCGCCGCGCTGGACGTTGAGCTTCTGGGTGGGGGCCAGCACATTGCGGATCACGATCTTGCCGTACGTGGCCTTCTCCGACCCGGTGTACTTGGGGTTCTTCGTCAGGACGACCTGGGTGTTGGCGTTGAACGCGGTCAGCGTGTACGGACCGGAGCCGGCCGACTGGGTGTTGAGGTAGGTCTCCGCCTGGTCGCCCGCGGTCGCGGAGCCGCCGTGGGCCTGCACCGTCTTCGAGTTGAGGATGCCGAGCGCGGGGTTGGGCAGGATGTAGGGCAGTGCCGGGTTGGGCTGCTTGGAGACCAGGGTGACGGTGGAGGCGTCGGTCTTGGTCACGGTGACGCCGTCGAGCAGGAACGAGGGGTTGCCCTTGAGCGCGATCACCCGGCTCAGCGAGAACACCACGTCGTCGGCGGTGACCGTGGTCCCGTCGGAGAAGGTCGCGCCCTGGCGCAGGTGCAGCGTCAGCGTCCGGCTGTCCTTGGACTCCTCGTAGGAGGACGCCAGTCCGGGGAGCGGCTTGGTGACGTCGCCGCCGCTGAAGGTCAGCAGCGTCTCGTAGAGCGCCTTGTCCACGACCATGCCGGTGGTCTCGAACTCGCGGCCCGGGTCGGCTGTCTTCAGGTTGAAGGAGGTGTCGACCACCAGGGTCCTGCCACCGGCCGAGGAACCGGTCGAACCAGTGCTGCTCGTACCGCCGGAGCACGCGCTCAGGGCGAGCGCCGCGACAGCCAGGAGCGGGAGAAACGCCGGGTGCGACCCGGTTTGCGATCTGGACATGCGTGCCTCCGTGGTAGGGGCAGAACGGGAGCAAGCCGGGCACAGTGGCTTCTACTGCCGGCAGGGGCCCCTGGACGATTCCTCGTTAGGGTGGGGCGAAGCTAGCCAATGCTGATTGCCTGCGAGATCACAGCAAGACGGAAATTCTTGGAAAGGCCTCGACATGGGAGATATATCCAGCCACGAGTCATCCGGTGATCGACGGGCTGGACGGATCGGCATCGGACTCGCCCTGGACTCGGTGCATCTGAGGATCCTCGGCGTGCTGCGCACCCACGGCCGGATCTCGGTCGCGGCCCTGGCCGAGCGGGTCGGCGTCTCGCGCGCGAGTGCCTACACGCGCTTCGAAGCGCTGCGGGCGGACGGAGTGATCAGTGGCTTCACCGCGCGGATCGACCCGGCCCGGGTCGGCCTCGACATCTGCGCCCTGGTCTTCGTGACGGTCCGTCAGGACATGTGGCACCAGTTCCGGGCGACCCTCGCCCAGATGCCGGAGGTGGAGTACTGCGCGATCACCACCGGTCAGCACGACGCCATGATCCAGATCCGGGTGCCGGACGTCGGCGCAGTGCACCGCCTGGTCACCGAACGGCTCGCCAACGTCCCCGCGGTGCGGGCGACCGAGACCGTGATCATCCTCGACGAGGTGCTGCGCCGCCCCTACGTCCTGCCCTCGGACCCCCGCCCCCCGGAGCCGGCCCACGGCGCCCCCGCGGGGTCGCCCGCGGCGGGCCAGTTCGGCATGACCCGCTTCATCCGCGCCGCGGACGGCCGGGCCGACCTGCAACGCGACGCCAGACCCGAGGACCGGCCCACCGCGCGCGAGTGACCGGCGGCTTCCGCCCCGGCAGTGTGGTCGCGCCTTTCGTGGACAGGTGGGCGACCTTCGGCGGATGTGCCGGGTGAGGGCGGCTGCCTAGGGTGGCCGGTGTGAATATCCGATCACGGGTGCTGGGCCTGGGGCGGCGGCTGGCCGATCCTGCTGACTGGACGCGTCGTCAGACGGTAGGGGAGGCCGCGCTGTCGGCGTTCCTGGCGCTGACGGCGGCGGTGTTCCGGCTGAGCGAAAGCGGCGGGTGGCCGGCGGCTGCCGGGATCGGGCTGGCTGTGGCCGTGGTCTCGCTGCTGCGGCGGGCGATGCCCGCGACCGCGCTGGTCGCGGCGGGCGTTCTCAGCGGGGTGGGGGAGGGGGGCCTGCTGCTGATCGTGGTCAGCTGGTCGGCCGGACGCAGGATCGAGGCGATGCCGAGGACGGCCGCTGCCTTCGGCGGCTCCTTCCTCTGCCTGACGCTGCTCTCCACCCTCGGGGCCCCGGACTGGTCCAATGTGCGGCTCGACCTCACCGGGAGCGCCCTGACCTTTCTGGTGCTCGCCCTGGTGCCCGGGCTGGTCAACCGTTACCGGACCCAGCGCCGGCTGCTGCTGAAGGCGCTGCGGGACCACAACGCGCAGTTGCTGCGCGAGCGCGGCTGGGTGGCGGAGCAGGCCCGGATCCGCGAGCGCCAGCGGATCGCCCATGACATGCACGACAGCCTCGGCCACCAACTGGTCCTGATCGCGGTGCACGCCGGGGCCCTGGAAGTGGACCCGACCCTGGGTGAGGCCGGACACACCGCCGCCGGTGTGGTGCGCAAGGCCTCGGCCGCCGCCATGGACGAGCTGCGCTCGGTGGTCGGCATGCTCGCGCTGCCCACCGGGAGCGGGGCCGCGCCGTCACCGAACGGCTCGGCCGGGGTCGGCGGCATCGGGGAACTGGTGGCGGTCGCGGCCACGACGGGCACACCGGTCCGGATGGAGGAGTCCGGGATGCCCCGGCCGATGTCCACCGCCTCCAGCCACGCCGCGTACCGGATCGTGCAGGAGGGGCTGACCAACGCGTACAAGCACGCCCCGGGCGCGGCCATAGCCGTGCGGCTCTGCTACGAACCGGACGCGCTGCTGGTGGAGGTCGGCAATGGACCGGTGCCGCCGGGGGACCGCGACGGCCTGGCGGGCACGGGCGGCGGCCAGGGGTTGACCGGGCTGCAGGAGCGGATCCGGCTGGCCGGCGGGATGCTGCACACCGGTCCGACGGGCGACGGCGGCTTCCGGCTCGCCGGGGTGCTGCCCTACCAGCCCGCAGCCGCCGGCGGGTCGGCGCCCGCGGTCCATGCGCCGCAGGAATTTCCCGGCGAAAGCGATCCCGACGAGGGGTTCGCGCCCACCGAGAAGAACAGGAAGGGCAAGAAGGCCAAGGGCTGCCTGGCCGGATGCGGAGTCGCCCTGGCCGTGCTGCTGGTGATCGGCGTAGCGGGGTTCTTCGGCGTCAGCAAGGTGGTGAGCCAGGTCGGCAGCAACCTGGTCTCCCGTACCACCTATGACTCGGTCCAGCTCGGCCAGAGCGAGACCGCGGTGCGTCAGGAACTGCCCTCGGGCAGGTCGCTGCTCATCACAGCACTGGACGGGAAACTGCCGGCCGATCCGCCCGGTCAGACCTGCCTGGACCTGATGGCCGAAGGCACACCGGCGAAGCCCCTGCTCGGAAAGGTCCAGACGGTTTTCCGATTCTGCTTCCAGGGCGGCAGACTGGTCGGCAAGCGCGAGATCGACGTCACCAACTGACCGGCGGGAGACCAGGTGATCAGGGTCCTCATCGCCGACGACGAACCCCTCATCCGGGCCGGGATCACAATGATCCTCACCTCGGCCGCGGACATCGAAGTCGTCGCCGAGGCGGCCGACGGCCAGGAGGCACTGGAGAAGGCCCGCACCCACCGGGTCGACGTCGCCCTGGTCGACATCCGGATGCCGCTGATGGACGGGCTCACCGTGCTCGCCGAACTGAAGCGCTGCGCGCCCTCGGTGCGGGCGCTGATCCTGACCACCTTCGGTGACCGCGAGAACGTCCTGCGCGCGCTGCGCCAGGGCGGGGCGGGCTTCGTCCTCAAGGACTCGGCACCGGCCGAACTGATCGCGGCGGTACGGGCGGTGGCCGCGGGCGACGCGTTCCTCTCCCCGGTCGCCGCCCGCTACGCGGCGGAGTCCCTGGCCGCGACGGCGTCGGCCACCGACCGTGAAGCACGGGCCCGGCGGCTCATCGCCACCTTGAACGAGCGGGAGAGTCAGGTCCTCGCGCTCCTCGGGGAGGGGCTCTCCAACGCCGACGCCGGTCAGCGCCTCCACATGAGCGAAGCCACCGTCAAAACGTACGTCAGCCGGATCCTGGCCAAGCTGGAGTGCGAGAACCGGGTTCAGGCCGCGCTGCTGGCCCGCGACGCCGATCCGCGTTCCTGAACACCTGGGGGAGCGGCTTGCCCGGCCTTGCGGGCGCGGTGAGCAGGGTGGCCAGGGCCGCCCAGACGTAGGCGCTGCCGATGATCTGCTGCCACCAGGACCAGTGCGGCTCCCCGCCTCCGCCGCCGGGCAGCCAGCGCTGCGGTCCGACCACGAAGAGCGCGACACCGCTGTAGACCAGCGCCCGGGTACGGCGGTCACCGCCGCGATGGGCGGCGACCGCGGCGGTGAGGAGAACCGGGGCCGCCCACACCCAGTGGTGCGACCAGGAGATCGGGGAGACCAGCAGCGCCGCGCACGCCGTGAGGGCGAGCGCGTGCACCGGCCGTCGCGCGCGGGCCGCGCGGGCCACCCCGGCCAGCGCGAGGCAGCCGACGGCCGCGGCGGCACCCAGCCAGGCCAGGTGCAGGGCGAGGCCGGAGAGATGGGCCCGGGCGAGGACACCGTTGAGCGACTGGTCGGCAGCGAGGGTGACCGAGCCCACGCGCCCGGTGTCGAAGACCGCAGTGGTCCAGTACCGGACCGAGTCCCGCGGCGCCAGCAGGGCGCCCAGGGCCCCCACGGCCAGGAAGGACCCGGCGGCGGTGGCAGCCGCGCGCCACTGACGGTGGATCAGGAAGTAGAGTACGAAGACCGCCGGGGTGAGCTTGATCGCCGCGGCGAGGCCGACCAGGGCGCCGCGGGGCCAGTACACCCGCGGCGACAGGCAGTCGAACGCCACCATGGCCATCAGCGCCACGTTGACCTGTCCGTAGCCCAGCGTCGAGCGGATCGGCTCGAACAGGACGGCCGCCGGCATCAGCGCCACCGCCAGGCGTATCGCTGCAGCACGCGGCAGTACGCCCGAACGCTCCAGCATCAGGGCCGTGGTGGCGGCCAGTAGGCCCAGGGACGCCGCGGTGACCAGGATCGCGGCCACCGGCGCGGGGACCAGCGTCAGGGGGGCCAGGACGACAGCTGCGATCGGCGGATAGGTGAAGCCGAGGTGCAGCCCGTTCTGGGTGGGGGGCAGTCCGCCGTACAGATCGCGGCCGGACAGCCACGCCTGGGCGCCCAACCGGTAGACGTCCAGATCGATGGAGTATCCGGTCAGGTTGACCTCGCCGTGCGCGAAACGCGCCAGACTCGCCGCGAGGACGCCGAGCGCGAGCAGGGCCAGTCCGAGGTCCCGCCGGCCCGCGCGGAGGGAGAGGTGTCGAAGGTGTGTCACGTCGGCATTCTCCAGCAACGTGAGCCCTGCGCCGGCGGGATTGTGCCGGCGCAGGGCTCACGCCCGTCCCCGGTGGAGCGGGTACGGACCGCTCAGTCGTCGAAGCTGTCGTCGCAGGCGTCCTGGGCCTTCCAGCTCATCTCGGTCCAGTGGTCGTAGCAGCTGTCGAAGTCGTGGACCACGGGGCCGACGACGTTCGCGCTGTCCGAGGTGGTGCTGGAGGTCGTCACGGAGCCGCCCTCCTCGCCGGACGTGAGAGCGGCGCTGTCCGAGGTGGTGCTGGAGGTGGAGACGCTCGGCGGCGCGTCGGCGAAGGCGGGGGCGGTGCCGGACAGGGCGGCCAGGGCGATGGTGGCGGCGACGGCGGTGCGCAGCAGTGTCTTCTTCACGGAGACCTTCCAGACAGTCAGTGGTTGGTGACGCTGAGTGGTGATTATGTCACCCTGTGTCCGGAAAGCTGTGCGTTTGTCGCGTGTCGGTTCAGTAGTCCGAAGCCCTTACGGGCAGACCCTGAGTGGGTGAAAATCTGGTTGGTGGCCGTCTGGCCGACGTCGTTTCGCCTTGGCGCGTTCCGAGCCCGCGGTTCAGTAGGACGCTGGGGGTCCACCGACAGGCACCCGGAAATGTTGCTCCGAGCACGCGAATCAGACTCTTACGCCTGCGGACCCCCGCTGGACGGCCACGCGCTCGCGGCTGTCGAGGGAGGGAGGTGCCGGGGCGATGGACGTGATCCACGAACGGTGTGCGGGGATCGACATCAGCAAGGTCGACGTGAAGGTGTGCGTGAGGGCGCCCAGCACCGGGAAGCGGCGCCGCAGCGAGGTCCGCACCTTCCCCGCGGTCACCAGCGGACTGCTGGCGATGCGGGACTGGCTGCTGGCCGAGGGCGTGACCGTGGTCGGCATGGAAGCCACCGGCGTGTACTGGAAGCCGGTGTTCTACCTGCTGGAGCACGACATCGAGTGCTGGCTGCTGAACGCCCGGCACATGAAGTCGGTGCCCGGCCGCAAGACCGACGTGAAGGACTCCGAGTGGATTGCCCGGCTGGTCGAGTACGGGCTGGTCCGCGCCAGCTTCGTGCCCCCGGAGCCGATCCGGCAGCTGCGGGACCTGACCCGCTACCGCACCGAGGTCATCCGGGAGCGCACCCGCGAGATCCAGCGGACGGAGAAGCTGCTGGAGGACTCCGGGATCAAGCTGTCCAGCGTGGTCTCCGACCTGACGGGCAAGTCGGCCCGGGCCATGCTGGAGGCCCTGATCGGCGGGGAACGTGACCCCGGACGGCTCGCGGACCTGGCGCTGGGCAGCATGCGCCGCAAGACCGCCGACCTCGTCGAGGCACTGACCGGCAACTTCACCGACCACCACGCGTTCTTGCTGCGGGCCATGCTCGACCGGATCGACGCCTGCACGGCGATGGAGAACCGGCTGAGCGAGCGGATCGACGCGCAGGTGCGGCCCTTTCGCCGCCGCATCGACCTGCTGATCACGATCCCCGGAGTGGGCACCCGCGCCGCCGAGGTGATCCTGGCCGAGATCGGGGCCCAGATGGAGCGGTTCCCCACCGCCGGCGATCTGGCGTCCTGGGCCGGCGTCTGCCCCGGCAACCACGAATCGGCCGGCAAGAGCAGCAGCGGGAAGACCCGGCACGGCGACCCCTGGCTCAAGGCCGCCCTCGGACAGGCTGCCGTCGCCGCCTCCCGCACCAAGGACACCTACCTCGCCTCCCGATACCGGCGCCTGGTCGGACGCCGCGGCAAGAAGAGAGCCCTTGTCGCTCTGGAGCACTCCATCCTCGTCGCCATCTGGCACATGTTCACCAACGATGCCGAGTACGCCGACCTCGGCGGCGACTACTTCCTCGAACGCACCGGCAAGACCAGAGCGACCCGACGGCTCATCAGCCAACTCAACCAACTCGGCTACCAAGTCAACCTCCAACCCATCGGAGTGCTCTGAACAGCGGAAACGGTCACGGAGCGGGGGATTTTCGAATCAGGCGTGGGCGTAGGACCCGGAGTCCAGGTCCTGGAGCAGGGTGGGCCCGGTCGGGGTCCAGCCGAGGAGCTCCTGCGTGCGAGCGCTCGACGTGGCGACGTCCAGGGCGAAGAAGCGGCCGAGCCAGCCGAAGTGCTTCTGGGCGTCCTCCGGTTCGATCGAGGTCGCCGGAACGTCGAGTGCCCGTCCGATGGCCTCCGCGATCTCCCGGGTGGGGACTCCCTCCTCGCCCACCGCGTGCAGCAGCGCGCCCGCCGGGGCCTTCTCCAGTCCCAGGAGGGTGACCCGGGCGGCGTCCGACCGGTGGACCGCCGGCCAGCGGTTGGCGCCGTCGCCGACGTAGCCGGCGACCCCGTGTTCACGGGCGATCGCGACCAGGGCCGCGATGAAGCCGTGGTCGCCGGCGCCGTGCACCGTCGGTGCGAACCGCAGAGCCACCGTGTGCACACCGCGGTCGATGTACTCCAGCGCCAGGTTCTCGCTGCCGCCCCGGGGGGACTCCAGGCCGTGGAACGGCGACCTGTCGTCCTCGGTCAGCAGCCGGCCCTGCGCCGCGCCGGCGACGCCGGAGGCCAGTAGGAACGGACGGCCCGATCCGGTGAGGACGTCGCCGATCGTCTGCACGGCGTTCCGCTCGGCCAGGCTGGAGACGGCGGGGTGGTCGAAGTCGTGCTTGTTGGCGAGGTGCAGGACGGCGTCGGCGGTCGCGGCGCCCTGCCGGATGCTGTCGAGGTCGTCCAGGTCGCCGCGGTGGACCTGGGCGCCCTTCGCGTCGAGGGATGCGGCCGAGGTGTCGGAGCGGGCGAGCCCGACCACCTCGTGACCGGCGGCGAGCAGCTCGTCGACCGCGGCCGAACCGATCCACCCGGATGCTCCGGTGACGAAGACGCGCATGGGAATGATCTCCTTCGATGAGCCATGTCAGTGACTGACGTCAGTGACTGCTGTCACTGTAGCCGCTATGTCGGCCACTGTCATCGCTAGAGTGGCGGTCATGGTGCGATGGGAGCCCGGGACGCGGGAGCGACTGCAGGCGGCGGCGATGGACCTCTACATTGCTCGCGGCTTCGAAAGGACGACCGCGGCCGAGATCGCCCAGGCCGTCGGCCTCACGGAACGCACGTTCTTCCGCCACTTCGCCGACAAACGCGAGGTGCTCTTCAGCGGCCAGGAACTGCTGGAGCAGGCGTTCCTGGACGGGCTGGCCGCCGCCGCGCCGGACGCGTCACCGCTCAGGACGGTCGAGTCCGCCCTGTCTACCGCGGCGGCGTTCTTCCCGGCCGAACGCCGCGACCACTCACGGCGGCGGCAGATGATCATCGGCGCCAACCCCGCGCTGCAGGAGCGGGAGCTGCTGAAGCTGGCGGGGCTGGCCACCGCGATCGCTGCCGCACTCCATGCGCGGGGGGTTCCCGAGGCGACGGCCACGCTCGCCGCGGAATCCGGCGTGACCGTGTTCGGCGTGGCCTTCGGGAAGTGGATCGCCCCGGGCGAGGAGCGGTCGTTCCTGGACATCGAGCGCGAGGTGATGGGCGAACTCGTCGCTATGGCTGCCGGCGTGACGTGAAGTGAAGCGACCTGGGACGTCAGTCCTTCGTCGCGCCGGCGACCATGCCGGAGACCAGGGTCCGCTGTGAGAACAGGAACAGGACCAGCACCGGCAGGATGGCGATGATGATGGCCAGCGCCAGTTCGGGGATCGTGATGTTCAGGCCCGCGCCGGCGACGGGGTTGAACGAAGGGGTGGAGGAGAGCAGTTGGTTCAGTCCGACCTGGATCGGGAACTCGCTGCTGTTGGGCAGCACCAGGTAGGGCAGGAAGAAGTTGTTCCAGTTGCCGACGAAGCTGAAGAAGGCGACCAGGCCGATGACGGGTTTGGCCAGCGGCAGGGCGATGTGGGTGAAGATCTGCCATTCCGAGCAGCCGTCGATCCGGGCCGCCGCGAGGATGTCCCGGGGGAGGCTGGTCGCGAAGTAGATGTAGACCAGGTAGACGCCGAACGGGTAGAACGAGAACGGCAGGACGATCGACCACACCGTGCCGATCAGGTGGAACTTGTTGAGCTCCAGGAAGATCGGCAGCACCAGGGTCGCGGAGGGCATGAGCATGGTCACCAGGGTGACCGTCAGCAGCGTCCTGCGGCCGCGGAACTGGGTCAGCGCCAGCGCGTAGCCGGCCGGGACGCTGGTGGCCAGGGTCAGCAGCAGTGAGGCGCCGGAGTAGATCGCGGAGTTCTTCAGCCACACCAGCAGCGCGCCGTTCTGAAACGAGGTGAGGTGGTGCCAGGCGGCGCCGATCTGGCTGAAGGAGCCGAAGGACAGCGGCGGGTCGCTGACGATCTGCGCGGCGGTCTTCGTCGGTGCCAGCAGCAGCCAGACCACCGGCAGGACGAAGAAGACCAGCAGCAGTCCGAGCAGGACGACGACGATGAGCGTCGACACCACCCGTCCGGGCGTTCCGCGCGAGTCGAGGGCAGTGTCCGTCATGCGTCATCCACCTTGAACATGTCCGAGCGCCGCACCAGTACGCCGGCTCCGACCAGGCCGAGGGCCAGCAGGAAGACGGAGATCGCGGCGGCGCCGTTGAAGTCGCCCTGCTGGAAGGCGAAGACGTAGGCGAGCTGGTTGGGGGACCAGGTCGGGGTGACCCGGCCCAGGCTCGCCGTCTGGAGCAGCTGGGGTTCGACGAAGAGCTGTGTGCCGGCGGCGAAGGCGAGGATCGCCATGTAGGCGATCCACTGCCGGATCATCGGGATCTGGATGTGCCAGGCGGTCCGCCACGGTCCGGCCCCGTCCATCCTGGCTGCCTCCAGGACCTCGTCGGGGATGTTGTTGAGGGCTCCGTACATCACCACGATCCAGCCGCCGGCGCCGGTCCAGAAGGCGATCAGGACGAAGATCACCGGCAGGTTTCCGGGCGTCAGCACGGCTGCGAACGTGTGGAGTCCGAGCGAGTCCAGCAGCCAGGAGACCGGGCTGACGGCCGGGTCGAGCATGAACAGCCAGACCAGCACACTGGCCACGCCGGCCAGCGCGCCGGGGATGTAGAACAGGAAGCGGAACAGCGCCGAGAGGCCGGGCCGCATACGGCCGCGGAGCACCACAGCCACCAGGACGGTCAGCACCACCAGCACCACCAGCCACATGGCCAGGTAGAGCAGCATGTCGGTGAAGGCGGGGACGAACCGGTAGTCCTGGGCCACCTTGACGAACTGGTTGACGCCGGTGAACTGGCCCCGGTCGTTGGTCAGCGAGAGGTAGAACGCGTACACCGTGGGGAAGACGCCGAAGGCGAGCAGCAGGACCGCGTAGCCGGCGACGAAGAGGTAACCCGCGAGGCCCCCGCTCCGCCGCCGCGGAAGACCGCGGCGGCGGGCGGGAGCTGTGACGCGCCGCGATTGCAGCAGCGTCACTGGGTGGTCACCTGGTATCCCACGGACTTCGCCTGGTCGGCGATGGCCGTCTGCCAGGCGGGCAGGGTCGCGGTGAGCGTCTTGCCGGCGGTCAGCGCGGGCAGCACGACGCTGGACCAGGCGGTGGCGTCGCTGAACCTGGTGTTGGACCAGCCGGTCCACACCTCGTCGGCGGCGGTCTTGAAGGCGCTGCTGACGTCGGTGGCGAAGTACTTCCGGTTGTCGGGGTTGGCCAGCCACGCATCGGCCGCCGGTACGTATGCCGGGTAGGTGGGGGCGCTGGCCTGGTTGGCGTCGGAGGTGGTCAGCCAGGTGGCGAGGTCGGTGGAGGCCTTGAGGTTGGTGCTGTGCGAGGAGACCATCCACACCCCGCCGCCGACATTGCCGGTGGCCGCGGTGGTCTCACCGTTCCAGGTCAGCGGCGCGGCCGCGGCCATCTGCCCGGCCGGGACCTTGAAGGCGGCGTTGAACAGGTACTGGCCGTACCAGGAGGGCCCGTTGGCCATCAGCACCTTGCTGCCGCTGTCCTTGGCGAAGCCCTGGCTGAAGAAGCCCTGGGTGGAGACGGACTTGTCGGCGATCAGGGTGTCCAGCAGGGTCGACATCCGGGTGCAGTCGGGGCTGGCCAGGTCGGTGCGCAGGGTGTCCGGCTGGGTCAGCTGGAAGGCCGGGCACTGGCTGGACCAGAAGTAGGACTCCTGCGAGTTGGTGTCGCCAACCGTCGGCGGGCATGGTGACGGTGGCCGCGGGGCCGGCCGGGGACTCGTTGAGCGCCGCGTCGCGGGCCACGACGGTGAAGGTGTAGGCGGTCTGCGGGCTCAGGCCGGTGACCCGGTTGCTGGTCCGGTCGGTGACGGCGATCCGCTTGCCGTCCTGGTACACCGCGTAGGTGGTCACGCCCACGTCATCGGTCGCCGCCGGCCAGCTCAGGTCGGCCACGCTGGGCAGCCGCGGCGTGATCACCGGCTGTCCGGGGGCGGTCGGCGGCGTGGTGTCGGTGCTGGGCGGCAAGGGCGTGAAGTAGGCCTGGAACGCGTAGACGCTGCCGCCGTTGTAGTTCGAGCCGGTGATGGTCAGCCGTAGGTAGCGGCCGGTGACGGCGGTGGCGGCGACGGAGTAGTTGGTCGCCTCGGTGGTGGCGGCGCCCCGCGCCGACCGGGTCGGACCTGGCGGCCGGGGGCTTCGCGGTCCCCGACACCCTGCTGCGCCGCGCCGACTACTCCCGCGACGGGGTCCTGCGCAGCCTGGAGGCAAGCCTGCGGCGACTCGGCCTGGACCGGATCGACGTCGTCTACGTCCACGACCCGGACGACCATCTCGACGCCGCGATCAGCCAGGCGATCCCGGCTGTCGCCGAGCTGCGCGAGCAGGGGGTCGTCGGCGCGATCGGCGCGGGCATGAACGCCGTCGCCCCGCTGCTGCGGATCGTCGCCGAGACGGACCTGGACGTGGTGATGGTGGCGGGCCGATGGACCCTGGCCGACCGTACCGCCGCGCCCTTCAACTCCGGTCTGCTGGCCCACCCCTGGCCCCCGGACGACGCCCGCTTCGACTACGGTCCGGCGCCGGCGGCGCTGCTCCGGCGGGCCCGTGCGCTCGCCCTGGCCTGCGACCGGAACGGTGCCACGCTTCCGCACGCCGCGATCCGCTTCCCGCTGCGCCACCCGGCCGTCGCCTGCGTCGTGGCCGGCGTCCGCTCGGCCGAGCAGGCGCGCTCGGCCACCGCCTGGGCCGCGACGGACCTGCCGCCGGCCGCCTGGCGGGCGCTCGGACAGTAGCCAAGAATATTTTCGTCGCCACATGTCGAATCGGGCCCGCGCCGTTCGTAGCTGAGGTGAAGCGCCCCCACGAGACACCCAAGGAGCCCCCCATGCGCACTCTCATCAGCACCGCCTTCATCTCCCTCGACGGCGTCGTGGACTCGCCGGGAGGCGAACCCGGCTACCGCAACTCCGGCTGGACCTTCAAGGAGGTCGAGTTCGTCCCCGAGGCCTTTGAGATCAAGGGACGCGAGCAGCAGGAGTCCACCGCGATCCTGATGGGCCGGGTCAGCTACCAGGCCTTCGCCCCGGTCTGGCCCGACATGGCGGAGTTCGCCCAGTACCGGACCATGCCGAAGTACGTCGTCTCCACCACCCTCACCGACGACCAGCTCGTCTCCAACTGGGGCGAGACCACCATCCTGCGCTCGCTCGACGACGTCGCCGCCCTCAAGGAGACCGAGGGCGGCCCGATCATCGTCCACGGCAGTGCCACCCTCAACCAGGCCCTCTCCGACGCGGGCCTGATCGACCGCTACCACCTGCTGGTCTATCCGCTGCTCCTCGGCGCCGGCAAGCGCCTGTTCAGCGCCACGGACAAGGACGCCCAGAAGCTGAAGCTGGTCGAGCACGAGGCGTACTCCAACGGGCTGCAGAAGCAGGTCTTCGACGTCGTCCGCTGACCGTCCCCAGGCGGTCACAGCCCTTCGGCCGCGAGCTCTCTGACGGTGGCGATGGTGTCGGCGTCGGCCGGGCCCTTGTCGTCGCGGTAGCGCAGGACCCGGGCGAAGCGCAGGGTCAGTCCTGCAGGGTAGCGGGGGCTGCGCTGCAGGCCGTCGATGGCGATCTCGACCACGAGCTCGGGGCGGACGTGGACCACCCAGTCGTCCCGGCGGACCTCCCGCAGCAGCAGTTCGCGGGTCTGGAAGGCGAGGATCTCGTCGGTGAGCCCCTTGAAGGTCTTGCCGAGCATGACCCATTCGCCCGTGCCCTCCGGCAGCCCTTCCGCGCCGTCCGCCCGCGCCCCCAGGTGCAGGTTGCTCAACCAGCCCTGGCGGCGTCCGCTGCCCCATTCGGCGGCCAGGACCACCAGGTCCAGGGTGTGCCGGGGCTTGACCTTGATCCATCCCGCGCCGCGGCGGCCGGCCGCGTAGGGGGCGTCGGGGTCCTTGACGACGACTCCCTCGTGGCCGTGGGCGAGGGAGTCGCGGAGGAACGCACGGGCGTCGCCGTCGTCGGCGGTGACCAGCCGGGGCACCCGCAGCTCCGGAGGCACCGTCGCCGCCAGCGCGTCGACGCGGCGCTGCGCGGGCGCGTCCAGCAGGTCGGCGCCGTCGAGGTGGAGCAGGTCGAAGAAGAAGACGCTCAGCGGGACCTTGGCGCGCAGCGCCTCGGTGTCCTTGCGGGAGGCCGTGCGCGCGGCGGTGACCTGGAAGGGCTGGGGGCGTCCGTCCGGGCCCAGGGCCAGGGCCTCGCCGTCGAGGACGACCGAACGCACCGGCAGCGCCCGCACCGCCTCCACCACCTCGGGGACGCGGGCGGTGATGTCGTCCAGGCTGCGGGTGAAGACACCGATCCGGTCCCCGTCGCGGTGGACCTGAACCCGGATGCCGTCGAGTTTCCACTCCAGTGCGGCGGGTCTGACGCGGTCCAGGGCGGCGGCGACGTCCGGCGCGGAGGCGGCCAGCATCGGCCGTACCGGTCGCCCGACCTCAAGGCCGAACGCCTGCAGTGCGGCCCTGCCGCCGGTCATCGCCGCGTCGGCGACGGCCGCTGCCGATCCGCGGAACATCAGCGCCCGGCGGACGTCCGCCACGGGAACCCCGGCGGCCTTGGCGACGGCGTCGCCCATCACGGCGTCCAGCGCGCCCTGCCGCAGGTCGCCGATGAGCACCGCGCGCAGGAACACCTGTTCCTCGGCGGTGGCCCGGGAGAGCAGGGAGTCCAGCAACCGGTGGCGTTCGGCCTGGGAGCCGGGTCCCTGCAGTTCGGCGATGGTGTGCAGGGCCTGCTCGGTCTCGGCGACGCCCAGCTGCGGCTGCTCGGCGGCGGGGGGCAGGTCGCGCAGCGCCGCCGGTCCCACACCGACCCGCATCCGGCGCGACTCGCCGGACAGCAGGACGACGACGGCGTGCCGGTCCGCCGGATCGAGCCCGCGGAGCAGGTCGGCGAGCAGGGCGACCTTCGCGTTGCGGGCCGGCTCCGCAGCGGTGGCCTGCGAGGCCGCGGCTACCTGTTGAAGCGGCATGGCCCCATTGTGGGCCGGTTCGGTCGGGGCCGCCCGGGATCGGGCGGCCCCGACCGGTGGGGGATGTACTGTGCCGCTAGTTGAGGGTGGCCCTGCTCTGCAGCAGGGAGGCCGGGCCCGAGGCCGGCTCGATCCTGGTGGAGGTCGTGGTCACCGTGGCGTTGCGCACGGTCAGCCCGGTCTTCGCGGCGATCGTCACCGAGGTCAGGGTCAACCCGGTGATCGGCTGTTCCGGCAGGCCCACGATCTGCCCGGCCGTGGTGGCGCCGGTCGCGTTGATGTCGGCGATGGTGATGTCGTGGTAGTCGGGCGTGGTGCTGGTGACCGCCTGGGCGGCGTCGCCGTCGGCCGGAACCGTCGGGTAGTAGCCGACGACCTGGATCGGGGTGGTCACGTTCGTCATCGTCAGGTTCTTGTAGGTGATGGCGTGGACCTCGCCGCCCCGACCCCGCGCGGTTTTGATCCGTACCCCGGCGGTGGTGCCGTTGAGGGTGTCGTCATGGATGTCGATGTTGTAGACGCCGCCGGCCGTGTAGCTGCCGATGGACAGGCCGTGGCCGTGCAGGACGGTGCAGCCGCTCAGTGAGATGTCGTGGGACGGACCGTCCTGCGACGAGGAGTCGATGGCGATGTTGTCGTCGCCGTCGTCGAAGGTGCTGTCGGTGACCGCGACGCCCGAGGACGACCACACGTCGATGCCGTCGGTGTTGGGCGAGTTCGAGGGCGAGGAGACCGTGATCCGGTCGACGGCGGCCGTGGTCACCTTCTTGAAGGTGATGTGCACGTTCGGGGCGTTCTTCAGCGTGATCCCGGTGAGCTTCACCTGCGAGGCGTCGCTGATCGACACCAGGCCGGGTCGGGACGACAGGGTCTGGCCGGCCGCCTTCTCCTTGTTGATCAGGGCCCACCAGGGGGCGCCCTGGCCGTCGATGGTGCCCGCGCCGCTGATGGTGAGGTCCTTCACCCCGGACGCCCCAAGCAGCGGCGTCAACTTCCCTCCGGAGAGCGGGTAGTCCGCCGCGTCCTTCGAGGCGAGCAGGGTCGCTCCGGAGTCGATGGTGAAGGTGAGGCCGCCGGCCAGGGTCAGCGCGCCGGAAAGGTAGCTGCCGCTGGTCAGTTCGACGGTGCCGTTACCGGCGCAGGCGTTGATCGCCTTCTGGATGGCCGCGGTGTCCTTCGTCAGTCCGTCGGCCTTCGCCCCGTAGCTGCTGGGCTTGCAGACCGTGCCGGAGGCGGTGCTCGTGGTCGGGTTCCACCCGTCCGAGCCGGCCAGGTACGCGGCCGGGGTGTAGTTCGCCGCCTGGGCGTCGCTCAGCTGCGGCCGATTGGAGTTGGTCGTCGCCCCGGCCCCGGTGTTCCTGTACTCCTCGAACCGGGCGCTCTTCCAGGTGGCGCCGGACATGTCGCTCCAGGGCTGACCGGTGTTCAGGAACGCGCCCAGGGTGGACTCGCGGTAGAGCACCTGCGCGCCCTGGCGCCACGGGCGGCCCAGGCTGCCGGTGCCGGCGGTTCCGGCGCCGGTGATGCTCGACCGGTAGAAGAGGAAACCGTAGGCCCTGGTCGTCGGCGTGCTGGCCGCGGTGACGAATCCGCCGCCGAGCTCGTGGATCTCGCTGCGGTCGAAGACCGCGGTCCCGCCGCCGAAGATGAAGTCGACGGTGCCCTCCACGTAGGACTGCACGAAGTAGGCCCGGGCCGAGTCGTTGACCAGCAGGGTGTCCTGGTGGCCGAGGAGCCGCACATTGCTGAAGACCGCGCGGTCGGCGGACAGGCTCAGCGCCAGCGCCTGGCTCGGGCTGGCCGCGTAGTCGTAGTCGTTGGAGATCGTCAGATTCGAGGCCGAGAAGTCGTGGCCGTCGATGAACGCGGTCGCGCTGCCGAAGGTCCCGTACGTCGTCCCGTCCGCCTTCAGGGTGCCGGCCGAGATGTTGTCGACGATCACGACGTCGGCGGAGGTCGCTCCGAGACCCTTGAGCGTCACATAGGGCTTGCTGCTCGGGATGGAGACGACGCCCCGGTAGGTGCCCTTCCTGATGGCGATGGTGACCGGCTTGGTGTTGTTCACCGGGACCCTGTCGATCGCCGCCTGTACCGTGCGGACGTCGCCGGAGCCGTCCGCGGCGACCGTGATCGTCGTACCCGGGGCGGCGGTTGCGGAGGCCGAGGCGCTCGGGGCGGTGGTGCCGACCGGGGTCAGTGACCAGCGCTTGTTGCTGTTGGTGGAGCAGGTCTCCTGGGTCACGGCGGCGCCGGGCGCGGTGCTCGCCTGCGCGTCGCTGACGCACAGACCGCTGTTGGCGTTGACGATCTGGAAGGTGCCGTCCCGCGTCGATTTCAGCGTCCACAGCTGGTTGGCCTGCCCGGTCGCGCAGCCCCACTGCTGCAGCCGGACTCCGCTCGCGGTGGAGCCGCCCGGGACGTCCAGGCACAACCCGCTGGCGGCGGACCTGATGGCGAACCGGCCCGATCCCTGGTCGACCAGGATCCACTGCTGGTCGCTCTGCCCTGGGCTGCAACCCCACTGCTGGATCAGCGCGCCGGGAGCCGAACTGGCACCGACCAGATCCAGGCACAACCCGCTTCTGGCGACCGCGAGGTTGTAGGTGCCGGCGACCGCTACGGTCGCCTGCGCGCCGGATCCCGCGACGGTGGAAGCCGCCGCGACGCCGAGTCCCGCCACGACGAGACCAGCCGCTATGACCGCCGCCGCGATGGACCGCCTGGGGCGCCTGTCCCGCTTGTGCCGACTGAGGTGCATCCCCATCCTTTCTCCGTTGTCACAGTGGAGACGGACCACCCCGGAAGTCGATAACACGGTTCCGGCCATGAATTTTCGCGCGGGCAGCTACCGCCCGGCCCAGCTTGGCCGCTCCGGAAGCGGGTGTGCCATCATGAGCGCCTCCCACCGACGGCCCACTCTGCGAGGGTGCATTGCGCAACGTCCCGGCACACCCCATGGCCGACCCGGCGGCCCAGCTGACCGGAACCGACCTGGTCGACGCCGCCCGTTCCGGGGACCCGGACGCCCGGGGCGCCCTGTTCCGGGAGTATCTGCCGCTGGTCTACAACGTCGTCGGACGGGGTCTGCACGGGCACCCGGACGTGGACGACGTCGTGCAGGAGACCATGCTGCGCGCGATGCGGGCGCTGCCCCGGCTCCGCGAACCGGAGCGGTTCCGCTCCTGGCTGCTGGCCATCGCGATCCGGCAGATGCACGACCACGGACGGCGCAGCAAGGCCATGACGGCCCGCCGTCTGCCGCTGGCGGACGTTGCCGAAGTCCCGGATCCGGCAGGTGACTTCGCCGATCTGGCCGTCGACCGGCACGCCCTGTCCCGGGCCGGCGACGATCTGCTGGAGGCCAGTCGATGGCTCAGCGAGGACCAGCGCGAGACCCTGGCGCTCTGGTGGCAGGAGACCGCCGGGCAGTTGACCCGCAGTGAGGTCGCCGACGCCCTGCAACTGAGCCTTCCGCACACCGCGGTGCGCATCCAGCGGATGAAGGCCAGGCTCGAACTCGCCACCGACGTGCTGGCCGCCTGGCGGGCCCGGCCCCGCTGCCCCGAACTCGCGTCGCTTGCGGCCGACGGAAGCGGCCCTGCCGCGGCCGGCGGACGGCTGCTGACCAGGCTCAGCCGCCATGTGGCCGGATGCCCGCAGTGCGAGGCGGCAGTCGTCCGCAGGTCGATCGACGACCTGCCGATCCGGCTCCGCGCCCTGCCGGTCCCCGCCGTGCTGGTAGCCGGAATCCCGGCCCTGGTCGGTCGGCACGGCCTGGCCGCCGGACCGCTGTCCGCACTGCTGCACGCCCTCCGGAACGGTCTGCACCGGATCGTGTCGAAGCCGATCGCGGCCGTCGGTGCCGCCGGGACGGTTGCCGCCGTCATCGGCCTCACGGTCTACCAGACACCACTGCTCCACTCGCACAGCGCTCCGTCGACGCGCGGCGCGGCCCCGACCGCGACCGCCCCCCAGCTGCCGGGCCCGACCCCTGCGGCCACGACCACCACGGCCGCGCCCACCCCGACGGCCCCTTCCCCTGCATACGCCGGGGTCGCGACGGCGGACTACTACGTCGCCCCCGGCGGAGACGACGCCAATCCGGGCACCCTCGCCCGGCCCTTCGCCACCGTGACCCGGGCCGTCTCCCTGGCCCGGCCGGGCCAGACGGTCGCCCTCCGCGGCGGCAGCTACCACCCGGCGGCAACGATCACCCTCGCGTCCTCCGGCACTGCCGACCGCCGGATCACGGTGAGCAACTACCGTGACGAGCACCCCGTGCTCGACGGCTCCCGGCTCCCGGCAGGAACGCTCGTGGCGCAGAGCGGCGGATATCTCACCGTGCAGGGCATCGAGATCGCCGACGCCCCCGACCACGCCTACGTCTGCCAGTCCTGCCACGACGATGTCTTCGCCCGGCTCGGCGTCCACGGCAACGGCCAGATCGGACTGCTGCTCCACGGGGCCGGGACCCACGACAACCTGGTGCTCGACAGCGACTTCTTCGACAACCACGAATCCGGGTCGTCCGGCGGCTACGTCGACGGCCTGGTGTTCAGGGACGGCTCCGGCACCGGGAACCGGATCCAGGGCACCCGGATCTACGACAACTCGGGGGACGGTCTCGACCTGAGCGGATTCAGCGACGCGGTGGCCGTCGACCACACCTGGTCGTTCGGCAACGGCGTCAACCGCTGGGGGATGACGGCCTTCTCGGGCGGCGGCAGCGGATTCAAGCTCGGCGGCAACACCGGCACCCCGGTCGCCAGCACCGCCTCGAACAGCGCGGCCTGGGACAACGCCGGCTTCGGGTTCACCGAGACCGGCAGCGCGGGGACCGCCCGGCTGACCGACGACACCGCCTTCCGCAACGGGGCGGCCGGCTTCGCCTTCGTCTCCTCCGCCGCAACCCTGCAGCACGACCTCGCCCTGGCGAACCACCCCGACTCCTGGCTGGGCAGCCGGGCGCAGCACACCGGCAACTCCTGGGACCAGTCCGGCTGGACGACGGCAGTGCTGAACCTCACCGGCGCGCCCGCGACCACCGCCCCGCGCGGCCTCGACGGGCGGTTGCCCTCCACTCCGTTCCTCAGCAACACCCGGAACCCCACCCTCGGGGCCGACCTGACACGCTGATCCCGGGGCAGCCCTCAGGGGGTGCGCAGGATGCGGAGCATGGTGGTGTGCAGGGCTTCCCTGAGTTCCTCGTCGGTCAGGTCGACCAGTTCCTGCAGGTGTTCCGCGACGGAGAAGGCCGCGGTGAAGGAGATGCGCTCGGCGGCGGTCGGGCGCTCGCCGAAGAACAGGGTGCGGGCGCGGATGGCCAGTTGGGTGGCGTGCTCGTCCTTGTCGTGCCGTTTGGCGGCGGGGTCACTGGAGGCCATCACCGCGTAGTGGCGGTTCTGGACGATGAAGTCGATGACGCCGCTCAGAACGTGGTCGATCCGGGCGCGCCGCCCCCGGATCGCGTCCGCCTCGTCCAGCAGCCCGGCCAGGCTCAGCCTCTGTTCGTCCTCGGTGGTGAGGCTGCCTGTGTCGGCGGCAACGGAGCGGGTGGCCACGGCGATCACACGATTGCCGGCGGCGAATTCGGCCGCCAGAGCCTGGCGCGCTGCGTCGGGCACGTTGCTGCAGCGTTCCAGAACGGTCTCCGGCGCCCCCTTGGTGACCTGGGTCGTGGTGCCCCTGGCGTCCCGGACGAGGACAGAGACCATGTTGCGCTCGTGGTCGAACGGCAGTTCCGCCTGCCGTGTGTAGTCGGCGACCGCGGAGCGTTCCGCAGCGGCGGCGGGTGATCGCCACAGGGCCTGGTCGAGCGGGTTCCCACCGACGGCCTTGCCGTCCCCCGTGGCGTTCTCGGTGCACAGCAGTCCCCAGCGCAGGACAGTGCCCCGCTTCTCGTCACCGGTCGCCACCGCGCGCATGTAGTCGATGCGGCCCAGCGTCAGGGTTCCGGTCTTGTCCGTGAACAGGACGTCGACGTCGCCCAGGTCCTCGATGCACACCAGCCGTTTGACCAGGACCTTGCGGGCGTTCATCCGGCGGGAGCCGGCGGCGAGGCTGGTGGAGACCACGGCGGGGAGCAGTTGCGGGGTGATGCCGACGGCGATCGCCATGGAGAAGAGCAGCGCGTCGATGATCGGCTTGTGCAGAACCACGTTGATCACGAAGATCGATGTGGTCAGTGCTCCGGCGACATACGCCAGCAGCATGGAGAACCGGCGCAGGCCGACCTGGAACGCGGTTTCGAGCTGATGAGTGTTCAGGCCGGCGGCGATCTTGCCGAACTCGGTCCTGGCCCCGGTGGCCACCACGACGCCCGTGGCGCTGCCGGCCCGTACCATCGTGCCCATCAGCGCGCATCCGGTCAGCTCGGCCAGGGGTGTCCCGGCAGGGACCGCCGCGGTGGTCTTGTCGACCGGTAGCGACTCGCCGGTCAGCACGGACTCGTCGCACTCCAGGCCGGTCACCGCCAGCAGCCGGATGTCGGCCGGGACGATGTCGCCCAGATGGAGCTCGACCAGGTCACCGGGCACCAGGGCGGTGACGTCCACGTCGGCCGGCTTGCCGTCACGGGTGACGACGCAGGTGTGATGGATCTGCGAGTGCAGGGCCTCGGCAGCCTTCTCGGCCCGGTACTCGTTGACGAAACCCAGCCCCACGGAGACCGCGACGATCACGCCGATGATCACAGCGTCGCTTCGCTCGCCCACCAGATAGGAGGCGATCGCGGCGATCAGCAGCAGACCCAGCAAGGGGGAGCGCAGTTGATGCCACAGCACCGGGAGTACCCGCGCCCGGTGGGAGGAGACGGCGTTGGGGCCGAACTGCACCAGCCGTCGAGTGACCTCCGCGCCGCTCAGACCCTCGTCCGCGGAAGTGCCCAGTGCGCGCAGCAGTTGACGTGCGGGAAGTGAACCGGCGGTGACCACTCCCGCGGGAGCTGCGACGGATTCCGTCGCAGCTGGAACGTTCACTGTCGTTCGTCCACCGTGATCGCTCCCGGATGCGGTTGCGTCCGGCGCGGTGCCGGGCTGTGATCACGTCGGGGACCGGGACGTCTGAGATTTCAGACCAGTCCTCCTGGCACCTCGCAACCAGGAGCCCGGGTCTCCGGCTCTTCCCGGAGGCGCAGCTCGATGAGCATGGCCTGTTCCGGGTTGAGGGTGGGCATCGGCAGTCCGGCCAGGGTGAGGACCGCGCCCGGCAGGTCGACCCAGCCGTCCAGGGCGCGGGCGGCCCATGCGGGGGCGGTCGTCTGGTGGAAGGAGGGTAGGCCCAGCTCGGTGCGGAGGCGGAGCTGGTAGGCGGCGTCCGGGGCGAGGCCCGGTAGGCGGATCCGGCCCGACTGGCCCTCGGCGGAGGTGGTCAGCCGGACCCAGCAGAACAGGGCGGCCGCCCCGTCCTCGGCGACCACGCCGTGCAGCAGTGTCGCCTCGCCGTCCAGGTCCGCCCGGACCACCCGCCCGCTGTGCAGCAGCGGGCGGAACTCCCGGTAGAGCGCGGCCCATTCGGTCAGGCGCGCCAACTCCTCGGGTGTGCAGCGGGTGAGGTCCTGTTCGATGCCCGCGTGTCCGAACAGGGCGGTGGTGAGGCGGAAGGTGTCGGACCCGGGGCGGCCGGTGGTGTGGGTGGGGGAGGGGCCCACGTGGCTGCCGACCAGTTCGGGGGGCAGCAGCTGGCCGGTCCAGCGCTGGATCGACTGGCGCTCCAGGGCGTCGTTGCAGTCGGAGGGCCAGACCCGGTCGGTGCGCGAGAGGATGCCGAGGTCGATGCGGCCGCCGCCGCTGGCGCAGGACTCGATCTCCAGTCCGGGGTGCCGTTCCTTGAGGGTGTCGATCAGCCGGTACAGCGCGACCACCTGCTCGTGTCCGCCCGGCCGGTCCACGCCGTCCGGCCCGCGCCGCACGGCTTCCAGGAGTTCGCGGTTGTGGTCCCACTTCAGGAAGTCGATCGCATAGTGCCCGACCAGGGCGTCCAGCCGGGACAGCAGGTACTGCCAGGCGTCCTGGTTCGCCAGGTCCAGCGGGTACTGGTGGCGGGCGCTCGGGCCGAGCCCCTGCGAGGGGGCGAGGATCCACTCGGGGTGGCTGCGGGCCAGCTCGGAGTCGGGGTTGACCATCTCCGGCTCGACCCACAGCCCGAACTCCATGCCGAGCGAGCGCACATGGTCGACCAGGGGTGACAGGCCATCCGGCCAGACCTTCTCGTCCACCGTCCAGTCGCCCAGGCCGGCGGTGTCGTCGCGGCGTCCGAGGAACCAGCCGTCGTCCAGGACGAAGCGCTCCACGCCGACGGCGGCGGCCCGGTCGGCTAGCTGCCGCAGCCGGTCGAAGCCGTGGTCGAAGTAGACGGCCTCCCAGCTGTTGAGGAGCAGCGGGCGCGGACCGGTCGGGTGGGACGGACGGGACCGCAGCAGGGTGTGGAAGCGATCGGCGAGTCCGTCCAGGCCGTGCCCGGACCAGGCGAACCAGCAGACCGGCGTGCGGTACGACTGCCCCGGGCCGAGCCGGACCTCGCCGACCCGCAGCAGTTCGCCGCCGCCCAGAACGGCGGCGTGGGTGCCGGCGCCCTCCGGCAGGCGCTCGACCGCGTACCGCTGGTCACCGCTCCAGCCGACGTGCAGCCCCCACAGCTCGCCGTCCCGGAAGCCGAACCCCGGCACGCCGACCGCGAGCAGATACGGCGAGTCCACACCCGGCTTGCCGCGCCGCACCTCCCGGCTGTACGTGCCGAAGCCCAGCCGGCGGCGTTGCGGCGACCGTTCGCGGCTCCACTTCCCGGTGAAGTCCAGTACCTCGGCTGCCCGTTCGGGCAGCGGCAGCAGTGTCTGCAGGCCCGCGAGATCGTACGGTGCCGCACCGGGAGCGTCGGCCCGGCTGGCGAGCAGGGTCTGCACGCCCAGCACGCCCGACGGCTCCAGCCGAAAGGTCATGGCGATGTCGAGCTCCGCGACGCTGTCGTGGAGCTCCACGACCAGTTCCGCTCCGCCGCCCGGCAGTTCGCGGTGGTCGACACCGGTGGTGGCGAGCCGCGGGGTGGTCGCCGTGCCCGCCCGGTGGCCCTGCTGGGCGGGGGTGCCGGCCCAGCCGTCCGCCTCGGTCGGCCAGATCGTGAACCGGCGCGGCGTGTCCAGGGAGTTGTGCAGGGCGGCCGCCTCGGCGGTCAGGCTCAGCGCGGCGTGGTCCGCGTCCGAGAGGACGCCGAGGTCCGCGCCCCAGTGGAGGACTCGGGGCACCGGCTCGGTGAGTTCCACGACGAGGGCGGCGCCGGCCGCGCGCAGGGAGACGATCCGCGCGGTGGTGGTGGGCATGGAGTGAGGTCCTCTCCGCAGGTCTGAGCAAGGAGCAGCCAAGCGTTCCTTTGATCAGCTGTCAATAGGCGGGACTTGGCTTGGCTTTACCGATCTGATGCCCTGTCCTCAGGAAGTTCAAAGGGATCATGTTTCTTTCATTGACAGCGGAAAAGAACGAACCTAGGTTTCCGGCCATGCCCTCATCCCTGGTCTTCACCACCGTGCTCTCCCACGGCCCGCTCACCCGGGCCGAGATAGCGCGGCGGACCAGGCTGTCCGCAGCCGCGGTGACCAAGGCGGTGCGCCCGCTGATGGAGCTCGGCTATGTGGTCGAGGACCCCAACGAGGGCGCACGGTCCGCCCTCGGGCGTCCGGCCAATCCGGTCCGGGTGGACGGGGGCAGGGCGTTCTTCATCGGGATCAAGGTCACCGGCGACGAGATCATCGCCGTCCTGGCCGATCTGTGCTGCCGGGTCCGGGTCGCCCGGCACCTCGCTCTGGCGAACCGCGAGCCGGAGGCGGTGCTCCCCTCGATCACCGCACTGGTGCAGGAACTCCTCACGGAGGCCGACGGATTCGGTGCGCCGGTGCGGGGTCTGGGCGTCGCCGTCTCGGGTGACGTGGACCGCGCGGACGGCGTGGTGCGCTACTCGCCGTTCCTGGAGTGGCGCGACCTGCCGCTGGCCGAGATCCTCGGGACCGCCACCGGACTGCCGGTCACGGTCGACAACGACGTACGGGCGCTCACCGTCGCCGAGCAGTGGTTCGGAGCCGGAGTGGGACTCTCCAGCTTCGCCCTGGTGACCGTGGGCGCCGGAGTCGGCTGCGGTCTGGTGGTGCACGGCCGGGTGGTGTCGGGCGCGCACGGGGTGGCCGGCGAGATCGGACATCTGTCCATCGACCCGCTCGGTCCGCGCTGCCACTGCGGCAACAACGGCTGCGTCGAGGCCATTGCGGCGGATCCCGCGATCCTGCGGGAAGTCCGCGAGGTCACCGGCAAACCCGTGGCCACCGCGGCCGATGCGCTGGACCTGGCCCGCGGCGGCGACCCCGGGGCACGGGAGGTGTACGCGCGGGCCGGCCAGGCCATCGGCAGGGCGATCGGTTCGGTGGTCAATCTCTTCGGTCCGCAGCGAGTGATCATCTCGGGCGAGGGACTCGCCGCCTACGACCTGTTCGCCGGGGGTGTCCGCGACGCTTTCGCCGCGTCCGCCTTCGGCACCGCCGCGCAGTGCGACGTGATGACACGTCCGCTGCCCTTCGAGGAGTGGGCGCGGGGGGCCGCGGCCACCGCGATCCAGTCCTTCATCGGATCAGACACGTACGAGGAGCAGCCATGACGCCGTAGAGCCGCGCCCTGCAGACCCTCTCAGATCCTCCCCCGGCACCGGGCTGAGCCGCAGACCCGAACGCCCCCCCACGTGCCCTGCTCGGCTTCTTGCGCACCCCCCATGACCCCACCACTGGAGGTTCGGCCCATGCGGTCATCCTCGTACTCACCCCTGCCCAAAAACCCGGCCGGCACCTGGCGCCGCACGGCCAGAGCCATGCTGGCGCTGGCCCTCACCGCCGGCTTCGCCACCGCCGTCGGCGGAGCCGCCCAGGCGAACGCCCACCCCGCCGCCTCCACGCCCACCCCCTCCACCGCCCCCGCGACCCCGCCGAACGCCACCTCGGCCGTCGGTGCCACGCCCTACATGGGCTGGTCCAGCTGGAGCATGCAGTCCTCCTCGTACCCGGGCCTCAACCCGAACGGCAGCTACAGCTACCTCACCGAGGCGAACGTCCTGAAACAGACGGACGCGCTGGCCACCACGCTGAAGAGCGCCGGCTACGACTACGTCAACATCGACGCCGGCTGGTGGATGGACAACAACTGGACGCCCGGGTACGACCAGTACGGCCGACAGACGCCCGACTCGACCCGCTTCCCCGACGGCATGAAGGCGGTCGCCGACCACATCCACTCCAAGGGCCTCAAGGCCGGCATCTACCTGCCGGTCGGCCTGGAGAAGGGTGCGTACGGCGGCGGCAAGGTGCCGGTCTGGAACGCCCCCGGCTGCACCACCGCCGACATCGTCTACCCGGACCTGCGCACCACCAACGGGTGGGACAGCGCCTACAAGCTGAACTTCGGCAACCCCTGCGCGCAGAAGTACATCGACTCACAGGCGCAGCTGCTCGCCGGCTGGGGCTACGACTTCCTCAAGCTGGACGGCGTGGGCCCGGGCTCGAACAAGTCCGGTGACAACTACAACAACGTCCCCGACGTCGCCGCCTGGCACCAGGCCATCGCCGCCACCGGGCGGCCGATCCACTTCGAACTGTCGTGGTCCCTGGACATCGGGCACGCCGCCGACTGGCAGGAGTACTCCAACGGCTGGCGCATCGACACCGACGTCGAGTGCTACTGCGGCACCCTGGTCACCTGGAACAACTCGGTGAAGGGACGCTGGAACGACGCGCCCGCGTGGAGCGACAAGGCAGGCCCGGGCGGCTGGAACGACCTCGACTCGCTCGATGTCGGCAACGGGCAGATGGACGGGATCACCAACGCCGAGCGGCAGAGCTACATGACCCTGTGGGCCATCAACAAGTCGCCGCTGTTCACCGGTGACGATCTCACCAAGCTGGACAGCTACGGCGTCTCGCTGCTGACCAACCGGGAGGTCATCGCCGTCGACCAGAACAGCTCGCCGGTGGCCCGTCCGGTCACCCCGGTCGGCGACCAGCAGGTCTGGGGGACCAGGAACGCCGACGGCAGCTACACCGTGGCCCTGTTCAACCTCGCCGACTCGCCGGCCTCGGTGACCGCCGACTGGGCGTCGTTCGGCTTCAAGGGCAGCGCCTCCGTGCGCGACCTGTGGAACAAGCAGGACCTCGGCTCCCACCAGGGCAGCATCACCGAGGCGCTGCCCGCGCACGGTTCGCGGCTGTTCACCGTCAAGCCCACTGGAAGCCGGCTGGCCACCACGACCTACGAGGCCGAGTCGCTGAACAACACCCTGAGCGGTGGCGCCTCCATCGTGGGCTGCGCCGCCTGCTCGGACAACCTGAAGGTCGGCAACCTCTACCTCGGCGGCAAGCTGCAGTTCAACGACATCACGGTGAAGAAGGACGGGATCTACACCGTCAACGTCGCCTACGTCAGCGGCGACCCCCGCTCGGTGACCGTCTTCTCCAACAGCGGGAACGGCACCAGCCTGCCGTTCCCGTCCACCGGCGACTGGAACACGGTGGACACCGTCAGCGTCCAGCTGGCCCTGAAGGCGGGCTCCAACACCATCACCTTCGACAGTGGCAGCGGCGGATACGCACCCGACATCGACAAGATCGACGTCCCCTCCACCGTCTGACCCGCGTCGCGGGGCCCGGCGACACCACCCGGGCCCTGCGCCCAACCGGCCTTCCCACCCTTGCCGTTCACCAGATCCGTGGAGTGCAGAGCCGTGGACATCCAGCAAGCCGAAACAGACAACAACCGCCCCAGCCGCAGGAACTTCCTCGCCCTCGCCGCCGCTGCCGGCGTGGTCGGCACCCTGGGCCCCATGTCGGCCTTCACCGCGTCGGCGGCCCCCCTCCGCCCCACCGTGTCCCCCATGCTGTCGGCGGCCGACGCCGCGAAGAGCCAGCTGTGGTGGCAGGCCCCCGGTTCGCCCAACTCGATGATCCAGCAGGGCCTGCCGGTCGGGAACGGGCGGCTCGGAGCGCTCGCGAGCAACGACCCCGCCAGCGAGTTCCTGACGATCACCGACGACACCCTGTGGACCGGCGGTCTCAACGACAGACTGCAGAGCGACGGTCAGTTCCCGTACGGCCGGGACGACTTCGGTTCCTACACCCTGCTCGCCCAGCTCACCGTCGACATCCCCGGGCACGATCTGGGTTCCGTCGACAACTACCGCCGTACCCTCGACCTGGCCCAGGGCCTGGTCGGCGCCTCGTACCAGGTCTCCGGGGTCGGCTACCAGCGGCAGATCTTCGCCAGCCGCCCCGACGACGCCATCGTCCTGCACTTCTCCCAGAGCGGCGGCGGCAGTTACACCGGCACCGTCTCGCTCGCCGGCACCCACGGTGAGTCCACCGCCAACAGCGCCGGCCCCGCCGTCTCGTTCGGGGCCGCCCTCGCCAACGGGCTGAAGTACGGCGCCGCGGTCACCGCGTACAGCAGCAGCGGCAGGGTCGGCGTCGCCGGCACCTCGATCACCTTCAGCGGCTGCAAGGACCTCACCGTCGTGGTCAGCGGTGGCACCGACTACGCGCCCGACGCCGCCGCGAAGTTCCGCGACCCGACCGTCGACCCCGAGCACCTCGCCCGGACCAAGGTCCTCGCCGCGTCCGGCCAGTCCGCGACCACCCTGCTGCACACCCATGTCGCCGACTTCCGGGCCGCGTTCGGCCAGTTCGCCCTCGACCTGGGCGCCTCCTCCGCCGCGCAGCGGGCGCTGGACACCTGGGGACGGGTGCAGGCCCGCTGGCGGGACAACGTCCCCGATCCGGAACTCGAGGCCGCCTATGTGCAGTTCGGCCGCTACCTGATGGTCTCCGGCTCGCGCGGCAGTCTGCCGCTGAACCTGCAGGGCCTGTGGCTGGACGGCAACGACCCCGACTGGATGGCCGACTACCACACCGACATCAACATCCAGATGAACTACTGGATGGCCGACCGCGCGGGCCTGTCCCCCTGTTTCGACGCCTTCACGGACTACTGCCTGGCGCAGCTGCCCTCCTGGACGGACACCACCCAGCGGCTCTTCAACAGCTCGACCAACAGGTACCGCAACTCCAGCGGAAAGATCGCCGGCTGGACCGTCGCCATCTCCACCAACCCGTACGGCGGAGGCGGCTGGTGGTGGCACCCGGCGGGCAACGCCTGGCTCTGCCTGAACCTGTTCGAGCACTACGAGTACACCCAGGACACCGCGTACCTGGAGAAGATCTACCCGCTCATCAAGGGCGCCGTGGAGTTCTGGGAGGCGCGCCTCATCACCACCACGGTCAAGGACGCGTCCGGGGCCTCCCGCGAGGTCCTGATCGCCGACAGCGACTGGTCGCCGGAGCAGGGCCCGCTGGACGCCAAGGGCATCACCTACGCCCAGGAGCTGGTGTGGAACCTGTTCGGCCACTACCACACGACCACGGCGGCGCTCGGGAAGGACGCCGCCTACAGCGCGACCGTGGACGGTCTGCGTGACCGCCTCTACCTGCCCGTGGTCAGCCCCACCACCGGCTGGCTGGAGGAGTGGATGTCGCCCGACAACCTCGGCGAGACGACCCACCGTCACCTCTCCCCGCTGATCGGCCTCTTCCCGGGGGACAGGATCCGTCCGGACGGCTCGACGCCGACGGACATCCTCGCCGGAGCGACCGCCCTGCTCACCGCGCGCGGCATGAACAGCTTCGGCTGGGCCAACGCCTGGCGCAGCCTGTGCTGGGCGCGGCTGAAGAACGCGGAGAAGGCGTACCAGCTCGTCGTCAACAATCTGAAGCCGTCGGTCAACGGCAGCAACGGCAGCGCGATGAACCTCTTCGACATCTACGAGGTCAGCACGGGCCGCGGCATCTTCCAGATCGAGGCCAACTTCGGCACCCCCTCAGCTGTCATCGAGATGCTGATCTACTCACGGCCGGGAATCATCGAACTGCTGCCGGCGCTGCCGGCCGCCTGGGCGGCCTCGGGCTCGGTGTCCGGCGTGGGCGTGCGCGGCGGCTTCGTCGCCGACATCGGCTGGAAGAACGGCAAGGTCACCCGGGCCACGCTGCGGAGCGTCGGCGGCCGTGCCACCACTCTCCTCGCCAACGGGGGTTCACGACAGGTCAGCATCACGCCCGGTCAGTCCGTCACGCTGCGGAACCTGTGAGAGAGGAGAAGACCATGATGTTCCCCAGGACACGTCGCCGAGCACTGATGTCCGTGGTCGCCGTGCTGGCGGGCACAGCCCTGTCCTTTGCGCCGCTCGGCGCCGCGCACGCGGCGCAGGGCACCGGAACCCGGGTCGGCGCCTGGTCGCCCAGCATGACCACGGCCGGCCCGGCCTTCGACAACCAGACCATCCGGATGGTGGTCCACAGCAGCGTCGCCGGCTCCGGCGTCCGCATCACCCTCTCCAACCGGTACAGCAGCACCGCGCTCGACGTCGGCACCGTGGACGTCGCCGTCCAGGCGCGCGGGGGCGGGGGATACGCGGTGCGCGGGTCCACCGTGAACGTGACGTTCGGTCGGTCCGGCCGGGTCACCGTCCCCGCGGGTGGGCAGGTGATCAGCGACGTCGTCCCGATCTCGCTCAGTGCCGGGGAGAACGTGCTGGTCAGCCTCTATGTGCCCGGCAGCACGGGCGCGTCCACCTGGCACTCGGACGCGTTTGACACCACCTACACGGCCCCGGGCAACCATGCGGGCGACGACCTCGTGGACGCTTTCGGCACCACCACGACCTCCTGGTACTACCTGGCGGCGCTGGACGTGGTGTCGCCGACCGCGAAGGGAACGGTGGTCGCCTTCGGGGACTCCATCACGGACGGCTACCACTCGTCCACCGGCACCTACACCCGCTGGACCGACTTCCTCGCCCGGCGGCTGGGCGCCGGCACCTCGCAGAAGCTCAGCGTGGTGGACGCCGGGATCGGCGGCAACCGGGTCCTCACCGACGTCCCCAACCTCTGGCAGGGCGTCAGCGCCCTCAAGCGCTTCGGCCACGACGCCCTCGGCCAGCCAGGGGTCAAGGACGTGATCCTCTTCGAGGGCATCAACGACATCGGCAACAGCGCCGGCCCCAACGGCGCGCCGCTGACGGCGGCGGACCTGATCAGCGGCTACCGCACCCTGATCGCCCAGGCGCATGCCGCCCACGTCAGAGTCATCGGCGGCACCCTCACGCCCGACCAGGGCAACGGGTACTACACGGCTGCGGCCGAGGCCATCCGCCAGAGCGTCAACCAGTGGATCCGCACCGGCGGCGCCTTCGACGGCGTCATCGACTTCGACCAGGCCATCCGCAACCCCGCGAACCCGGCCGCCCTCAACCCGATGTTCGACTCGGGCGACCACATCCACCCCAACGACATCGGCATGAAGGTACTGGCCGACGCGATCGACCTGCGGCTGCTGCGCAGCTGACCCACGCAGGCACCGACCCCTGCGCCCCTGCGCCATGGCGCCCGCGAGCCCGGACCGGCTCGCGGGCGCCCTTGTTCTCGCATTTCAGGTTGATAACAGTAAAAATACGGGCAAAGCTCTCTTTGGGGAGCATGCCCCCAGAGGCCGAGGGTGACTCCGCGACACGCACGAGGTGACAGGGACGGCGAGCCATGACGCAGAGCGGTGACAGCCCGGTCCGGCAGCCGGAGTACCCGTTCGACGAGACGGCTACCGCCCGCGCCGTGGTGGACGTGTCCGGAGCCGTGGCCGAGTGGAACGGGGGCGCCCGGCAGCTCCTGGGGTACACGCGCGAGGAGATCGTCGGCAGGCCCGCCGTCGACCTGCTGGCCGAGGGCCAGGAGGCCGCTGCGCCGGCGCAGGGCGCCACCCGGTGGGACGGCACCGTCGTCCTGCGCCACCGCGACGGCCGTGAGGTACCGGTGCAGCTGCTGGCCCACCGCACCGACCCGGGAACGACCTCTGGCGGTACATGGCTGCTGGTCAGCGCGTTGCCGCGGCCCGGTTCCGACGTCCGGCCGCCGGAGGACGTCCCTCGGTGGGCGTTCGCGCGTTCGCCCTGCCCGGTCGCGATCTACGACACCGAACTGCGGCTGCTCGCGGTGAACGCGGCGATGGCCGGTGTCATCGGGCTGCCCGAGGAGCAGATCCGCGGTCTGCGGATCCCGGAGATCGGCGGCAAACCGCAGAGCGCTGAACTCGAGCAGCAGATGCTGCGCGTCCTGGCCACCGGCGAACGGCTCGACGTGGAGACCTTCATGCGCACCGGGGGAGAGGCACGCGAACACGCCTGGTCGGCGCACCTGACGCCGCTGGTCGACGACCGGGGCGCCGTCCACGGGGTCTGCCTCACCGCCCACGACATCACCGAGACCTATCTCGGTCGGCGCAGGCTGCAACTGGTCAACGACGCCAGCGTGCGCATCGGCACCACGCTGGACATCACCCGCACGGCCGAGGAGCTCACCGAGGTCTGCGTGCCCCATCTGGCGGACTTCGTCACCGTGGATCTACTGGACCTGCTGGACCGCGACGACGTCGGCGAGGCCCACGTTCTGCCGCCGTCGGTGGACGTCGTCCTCAGACGAGAGGCCCAGCTGTCCGTCACTCCCGGCTGCCCGGAGGCCGCGATCGACCTCGGGAGCACGGGCGCCTATTCGCCGTCCTCCCCGCATGCCCGCTGCCTGGCCGCCGGCCGACCGGTGATCCAGGCGCTGGGGAAGCACGGCGCGCACGGCTGGCCCGAGCCGGGCTCGCCGCGGGCCCTGGTGGTCGAGGAGTACGGACTGCACAGCGTCATGGCCGTGCCGGTGCTGGCCCGCGGGGTCACCCTCGGCGTCGCCGTCTTCTACCGGCACCGGCACCCCGAACCCTTCGTGCCCGACGACGTGCTGCTCGCCGAGGAGATCACCGCCCGGGCCGCCGTGTGCATCGACAACGCCCGCCGCTTCACCCGCGAGCGCGGGACCGCCCTGGCCCTCCAGCGCAGCCTGCTGCCGCAGTCCCTGCCCCGCCCCGCCGCGGTCGAGGTGGCGTCCCGCTATCTGCCGGCCGCGCCGCACGCCGGCATCGGCGGTGACTGGTTCGACGTCATCCCGCTGTCCGGCCTGCGGGTCGCCCTGGTCGTCGGCGACGTGGTCGGGCACGGCATCCAGGCGTCGGCGACGATGGGGCGGCTGCGCACCGCCGTACGGACCCTGGCCGATGTCGACCTGCCCCCGGACGAGCTGCTCACCCACCTGGACGACCTGGTCATCCGGCTGTCCCAGGAGACCGACGTCGGCCGGCCCGCCGGCGACGTCGGAGCCACCTGCCTGTACGCGGTGTACGACCCGATCTCGCGGATCTGCGCGATGGCCGCAGCCGGGCACCCCACACCCGCGCTCGCCCTGCCCGACGGCACGGTCGAGTTCGTCGACATCCCGGTGGGCCCGCCGCTGGGCGTCGGGGGCCTGCCCTTCGAAGCCGTCGAACGGGAGCTTCCCGAAGGCGCCCTGCTCGCCCTCTACACCGACGGGCTGATCGAGGACCGGCTCCGCGACATCGACGAGGGCCGCGCCGCGCTCGCCGAGGCGCTCGGCCGCCCGGCCGGAACGCTGGACAGCATCTGCCAGACGGTGCTGGACAAACTGTGCCCCGCGTCCGGAGCCCGCGACGACATCGCCCTCCTGCTGGCGCGGACCCGGGTCCTGGACGCGTCCCGGGTGGCCGACTGGGAGGTCGAGCCCGACCCCGCGGCCGTGTCCCGGATCCGCCACCTGGTCACCGACCAGCTCGCCGTCTGGCAGCTGGACGAACTCGTCTTCACCACGGAACTCGTGGTCAGCGAGCTCGTCACCAACGCGATCCGGCACGCCGCCCCGCCGATCAGGCTGCGCCTGATCCACGACGCCACCCTGATCTGCGAGGTCTCCGACTCCAGCAGCACCGCGCCGCACCTGCGCCGGGCCCGTACCACCGACGAGGGCGGTCGCGGCCTGCTGCTGGTCGCCCAGCTCACCCAGCGCTGGGGCAGCCGCCACCACGCCAGGGGCAAGACGATCTGGGCGGAGCAGTCCCTGCCCGAGTGAGCAGACCGGCCCCGCCGCTACCGGCGTTGCTACCGGAAGGAATTGAGGTACGCCTCGGTCGGCGAGCCGACCCCGGTGGCGTTGTCGAACCCCTTGGTCGCGGCGAGACCGTAGTCACGACCGAAGTCGACCAGGCGGACCTTGAGAGTGCCGTTGACGACGCCCATGTCGGCAACCGCGTTCAGCGGCTGCCGGCCCTTGCCCAGCGTGCGGTTGACCACATCGGTGAAGGACTTGCTGCCGAAGCGCTCGTAGAGCTCCGGGTTGGCGAAGCCGATCGGGCGGCCGTGACGGGCCTGGATCGCGTCGGCCTGGATGCCGCTGAACTCCGGGGCGGAGACGCTGGTGCCGCCGTAGCCGCCCTCGCTGTAGGGGGCGCCGTCGGACATGCCGACCAGGACCGAGGTGTAGAGGTCGCCGTTCATGGCGACGTCCGGGGTGACCCGCTGCGCGGTCTTGCTGGCCGCGCCGGTCATCAGGGTGTGCGCCAGGGTGCTGGGGACGACCGGGCCCTGGTACCACGGCTGGGCGAAGTCCTCGCTGGTGCCGCCGCCACCGCCGAAGAAGAACGTGCCGGGGAACGGGGTCCACGACTTGCCGTCCGCGCTCAGCACGGAGCGCTGGGTGCCCATGTCGGTCTCGAAGCCGTACGCCCCGGCCTTGTTCCTGACGGCCAGGGCGGTTCCGCCGACGTCGGTCACCCAGCTGTCCGAGGACGGGAACCCGGTCTGCGCGCGGGTGCTGGTCGGGTCGCAGTTGGCCCCGGTGGCCGCGGCGGCCGGGGACTCGTCGCCGCAGTCGCCGGAGGAGAAGTCGAACCCGATACCCTCGATGGCGCCCTGCTGGAAGATCTGCTCGTACGCGGCGACCTGCGCCGGGGTCTCGTCGCCAGAGGTCGAGTGCATCAGACCGGACCACGAGTTGGAGACCACGTCGGCCAGGTGCTTGTCGACGACCGTGCTCAGCGCCGCCAACAGGTCCTGGTCCGAGCAGGAGTTGGCGCCGACGTAGACGACACCGGCGTCCGGGGCCATCCCGTGCACCATCTCGACGTCCAACGACTCCTCGCCGGCCCAGCCCGCAGCGCCGCCGCAACCGTCCTTGGGGCCGGTCTTGGTCCACGCGGCAGGGGTGACCATCTCGGTGTACTGGCCCTTGCGGAAGGCACTGTCACCGTGGGCGGTGGCGAAGCGGTTGGCGTCGGCCAGCATGGTGGAGGAGCCGTAGGCGTCCACGACCGCGACCCTGGCGCCCTTGCCGGTGAGGCCGGAGGCGGTCACGCCGTAGGCCTTGCGCAACTGGGCGGGGACGAAGGAGCACTGGTCGAAGCTGGTCTTCGCGGTGTAGCCCTTGGGCGCTCCGCTGACCGTCTTCTGGCCCCAGTAGTCGGAGCAGGTCGCCACCGTCGGCAGACCGGGCTTGGGCTTCGCCTTGCCGTCGGCGGTCAGCGCTTCGGACGCGCTCACCGAAATGGACTGCGGACGGTTGCGCGGGGCGTTCTGGCTGAGGCCCGTCACACCGAGGATCGCGCTCGCGACGGACGCGGGCAGCACCGCGTCGCTGCTGGGGGCCTGGCGCAGTTCGCCCTGGACGGCGTACTCGTGCAGGTGGGTGCCGAAGGCCCGGTTCACCGATGCGGCGGTGCCGTGAACGTCGACGTAGTGGGCGCTGCTGCCGGTGATCTGCAGGCCCGCACCGGTCGCCCAGGCGTGCACGGCGGCGATCTGGGCCGGGGTCGCACCGAAGCGCTGCTGCACCTGGGCGGGCGACAGGAACTGCCCGTACTGGGCGCTGCCGGCGGTGGAGACGGCCTTGGCGTAGGCGGCCAACCCGGCCGGGTCCTGTCCGGCCAGGTAGACACGGGCGGTGAGCTGCGCGCTCGACGGCGTCGCGCCCTTGTCGGCGGAGGCGGCGGCCCACTGCGGGCTGGTGCCGAGCAGGGTCCGTGCGGAGGGGGCGGCGACCGAGGCCTGGGAGGACGGGGCCAGGACCATCGCGCCTGCGACCATGGCGAGCGAAACGGAGGTGATGGCCGCTATCCGGCGGCGGCGGTTGCGCGAGGGCAGGGCGTCGGAAATGACGACTCCAAGGATGAGTTCACGACGAGGGCGAGGATGACCTACCACCTGCGATGAAATTCCGGGTGCGGACATCCGTGCTGATATGTACACGCGGATGGAATGCCCGGGCAAGTGTTTTGTGATAATCCGCATATCCGTGGGTGGATGGGGCGGAAAGGGAGGAGCGGGGTAAGAATCCGGCCTGTCGCGCCGTGTGCGGCGGACCGTGTCCCACCAGTCGGGGGTGTCGCCAGAAAACCTGGAAATCGGCTCCTGCCTGCAATGATGATCCCGTGACCGCCGGTTCGGCCGGGGCCGGCCGGGACTGCGCCCCCCTATTCGGTCTGTCCATCCCCCGAGTGACGCATGCGTACCCACCTCTCGGGGGTTTCCTGGGAGTTCCGGGATACTGCAGAATGGCGGCCCCGTGCGATTCAGGAATTCTGCGTGAATTCCTGGCCGATGTGTGGCGCGGCGGTTCCCGCGTCGCGCCCGCCCGCCACGTCCTCTGCCGGCACTTGTCCTCAAGCGCGCCCGTCCGCGAAAGTGAACCACGATCACTTTCTTGGAGGCGGCCCCGTGCACGACCCCGACTGGCAGCCGGACATCCTCGGCGACGGCTACCGAAGCCACACGCTCGACCTGGGCGTCGACCCGGACGGCGAGGGAGCGGTCGCCGCGGTCCTGGTACGGCGCGAGCCCCGGGCGGACGAAGCCGTGCGGGGCGCGGTGCTGTATGTGCACGGCTTCTCCGACTACTTCTTCCAGACCGAGCTGGCCGACTTCGCCGCCGCCCGTGGCCTCGCCTTCTACGCACTGGACCTGCGCAAGTGCGGCCGCGCCAGGCGCCCCGGGCAGACCCCGCACTACGTGTCTGACCTCGCCCTGTACGACGCCGAGTTGGAACAGTCCGTGGCCGTGGTCGCCGACGCGCACCCCGGCCTGCCCGTGATCCTCGCCGCGCACTCCACCGGCGGCCTGGTCCTGCCGCTGTGGCTGGACCGCCGACGCGCGGCCGGACGCGTCGCGCCGGTTGCGGGGCTGGTCCTGAACAGCCCCTGGTTCGACCTCCAGGGAACACCGGTGCAGCGCGGGCCGCTCACGCAGGCGCTGCGCGTCGTCGCGAAGATCGTGCCACTGCGCCCGCTCACACTGCCGCCGAGCGTGTACGGCGAGACGCTGCACGTCGACGCCCGCGGCGAGTGGGAGTTCGACCTCGCCATGAAGCCGCTGGAGGGCTTCCCGGTCACTCCCGGCTGGCTCAACGCCATCCGCCGGGGCCACGCCCGCCTGCACCTCGGCCTCGACATCGGCGTCCCCTCCCTGGTGCTGCGCTCCGACCGCACGCACTACGAGACGGTCTACTCCGAACTGAGCGACCGCGCCGACGCCGTGCTCGACGTCGCCCAGATCGCCCGCTGGGTCGGCTGCCTCGGCGCCGAGACCACCGTCGTCCCGATCCCGGGCGCCCGCCACGACGTGTTCCTCTCCCAGGCCGAGCCGCGGGAACGCGCCTACGCCGCCGTTGGCACCTGGCTCGACCGTCGGCGGCCCTTGACCGCCTTGTCGTGAGGCATCGGGCCCGCGAGGATAAAGAGCTGACGGTGGATCAGCACATCGTCGTGGGAGCTGGGGAAGGGCGTGGGGGATGATGCGTGAGGTCGCCGTCGTCGGGGCGGGGCAGTCGGGGCTGCACCTGGCACTGGCTCTGCAAGCGGACGGGCATCGGGTGACCGTCGTCTCCGAGCGCACGCCGGAGCAGATCCGGGCGGGCCGCGTGCTGTCGTCGCAGGCCATGTTCGGGCCGGCCCGGGCCATCGAGCGAGCCGCGGGGCTCGCGCTGTGGGACGGTACGGCTCCCGACACCGGGGCGCTGCACGTGGTGGTCGGCGTCGACGCGAAGCCGGTGCTGACGATCGACGCCTTACCGGGGGAGCCGGCCCACTCGGTGGACCAGCGGGTGAAGACGTCCGCCTGGCTGGAGCTGTTCGAGGAGCGCGGCGGCCGGGTGGAGTACCGCCGGGCGGAGCCGGACGACCTGGTCCGGCTCGCGGAGCGGAACGAGCTGACGGTGGTGGCGGCCGGACGCGGCGAGCTCGGCTCCGTGTTCCCGAGGGACGGGGCACGCAGCCGGTTCGAGGCTCCGCAGCGCACCCTCGCCTGCGTGTACCTGCACGGGGTGGGCGCGCCCACCGGTGCGGGCGACCCGGCCCGGATCCACATCCTCCCAGGGGCGGGCGAGCTCGTCCTGCAGCCCGGACTGACCCTGAGCGGCACGTGCGTGATCCTGCTCTGGGAGGCCGTCCCCGGAGGGCCCTTGGACGTCTTCGGCGACAGCCCCGCCCCGGCCGAGACGCTGGCCCGCTCCCTGGAGCTGATCCGCCGTCATGTCCCGTGGGAGTACGAGGCGGTGCTCGGGGCCGAGCCCACGGACGCCGGGGCCGCGCTCGTCGGGGCGATCACCCCGACCGTGCGCCACCCGGTCGCGCACCCCGGCGGGGACGGCACGGCCGTTCTCGGCATGGCCGACACGCTGGTCCTCAACGACCCGATCACCGCCCAGGGCGCCAACAGCGCGGCCCGCTGCGCGAGCCTGTACGCCGACGCGGTGACCGACCGCGCCGACCGCCCCTTCGACGAGCCGTGGATGCACGCCCTGTTCGCACGGTACTGGGAACACGCCCGTCACACGGTGGACTTCACCACCGCCATGCTCGGACCGCTGCCCGACCACATCGGGCTCGCCTTCGCCCAGGCCGCCGCCCATCCGCAGGTCGCCTCCCGCCTGGCCGACACCTACGCCGACCCGGCCGACTACCCCCGCTGGCTCGGCACCCCCGAGGCGACGACCCAGTACCTCGCCTCCCTGCCCTCGGGGGACGGCATCCCGCTCTGACCGTCCGGCGCGGCGTCGGGTGACGGGATTGCGCAAAATCGGGACGGTATCCGGCATGTTCGGGGCATCTGTCAGCGGTGACCTGATTGATCGTAAAATATCGGTCTAGACCATTGACGCCTTGATTGGTGTAGCCCAATTCTGGGACCCCATGCGGGACCGGGCCGGCGCAGCACCACGGTGCGCCGGGCCCGGGTTCCCGACAGCAGCCCCCCACAGAAGGCGATCCCACATGCCCCAAGCTGCCCGTTCGATCTCCTGTTCCGCCGCGCTCGCGCTCGGCGCGGCCGGCATCGGTCTCACCGTCGCCGCTCCGGCCTCCGCGGCCACCGCCTGGCCCGTGCACGTCGTGGCGCCCTACGTGGACGCCGGACTGAGCAACACCACGCTGACGAGCGTCGCGAGCAGTACCGGTGACAAGTTCTTCACCCTGGCGTTCGTCGACGGCGCGAACTGCAGCTGGTCGATGTACAACACCGCCGGCTGGCAGACGCAGATCGCCAACCTGCGTGCCGCTGGCGGCGACGTGTCGGTCTCCTTCGGCGGCTGGACCACCGACAACGGCGGCACCGACCTGGGCAACACCTGTTCGTCGGCGGCCGCCGCGGCCACGCAGATGGAGAACGTGGTGACCACGTTCAACCTCACGCACATCGACTTCGACATCGAGGCGGTCGCGTTGAGCAACCACACCGACGTCGACCGCACCAACCAGGCGCTGGCGCTGGTGCGTTCCTGGGCGGCCGGGGCCGGACGCTCGCTGTCGATCTCGTACACGCTTCCGACCTTCCCCAGCGGACTCAGCTCGGACGGCCAGTACGTGCTCAGCAGCGGCAAGAGCGCCGGGTTCACGCCCAACGTCGTCAACGTGATGGCGATGGACTACGGTACCTCCGGCACCGAGATGGGCACCGCCGCCAACCAGGCGCTCGACGCGGACGCCAGTCAGGTTGCCTCGACCTACGGCAAGAGCCTCGCCCAGGGCTACGCGATGCTGGGCATGACCCCGATGATCGGTCAGAACGACAGCGCGGGTGAGGTCTTCACCCTGTCCGACGCCTCCCTGGTGGAGTCCCACGCGGCGGCCGAAGGCATCGCGGAGCTCTCGTTCTGGTCGGAGGGCCGTGACAACGGCGGGTGTGTCGGATCGACGACGGCGTCGTCGATCTGCAGCGGTGTCAGCCAGAGCACCGGCGCCTTCACCTCCGCGTTCGAGCCCTTCGCGGGCGGCTCCACCAGCAGTGGGAGCTACCCGACCGGCTATCACCAACTGGTCGTGCAGAGCAGCAAGCTGTGCGCGGACGTGGCCGGAGCCAGTGTGAGCAACGGCGCGGCGATCGACCAGTGGACCTGCAAGACCAGCGGCCAGGCGAACCAGGAGTTCCAGTTCAACCCGGTCTCCGGCGGCTACGGCGAACTGCAGAACCAGAACAGCGGCGCGGACATCGCGGTGTTCGGCGCCTCGACCGCCGCAGGCGCGTCGGTGATCCAGTACACGCAGAACGGCACGGCCAACAGCCTGTGGCAGCCGATCGCCCTCTCGGACGGCACCTGGCAGTTCAAGAACCAGAAGAGCGGCCTGTGCCTGGACATGACCGGCAACTCCACCAGCGCGAACACCCAGTTCGAGCAGTGGACCTGCAAGTCCTCCGCGGTCGGCAGCAACCAGGCCTTCGCGACGCAGTGACGAAGGCGACGATGGCGACGAAGTCCGTGACAGCCCGTCACTGACCGTCTCCCGTCAGGATAGTTGTGCAGATTCATTGACAGGTCCAGTCCATTGGCTGATTCTGAGAGCGCTCTCAAGAATCGCCTCAAGGCACCCAAACAGGCTGAAATCCCTATGTCCCTCACCCCCACAGGAGGACGCAGATGCACGCCAGGCGAAAGAAGAAGGTACTCATCCCGGCCGTCGCGGGAGCGCTGGTCGCCGGGGGACTGGTAGCGGCGGGGGTGGGCTCCAGCGCGGACGCCGCGGTCCCCACCACCATCCCGCTGACGTTCACCAACCACTCCGGTCGCAGCGACCAGGTCTACATCTACGACATCGGCACCCTGCTCAGCACCGGCCAGCAGGGCTGGGCCGACGCCAACGGCACCTTCCACGCCTGGCCCGCCGGCGCGCAGCCGCCGATCGCCGCCCCTGACGCGTCGATCGCCGGACCGGCCAACGGCAGTTCGCTGACCCTGCGGATGCCCCAGTTCTCGGGCCGGGTGTACTTCTCCTACGGGCAGAAGCTCGTCTTCAAGCTCACCACCGGCGGGCTGGTCCAGCCCGCGGTACAGAACCCGAGCGACCCCAACGAGAACATCCTGTTCAACTGGACCGAGTACACCCTCAACCCGTCCGGTCTGTGGATCAACAGCACCCAGGTCGACATGTTCTCCGCCCCCTACGCGGTCGGCGTCAAACTCCCCGACGGGACGACCAAGAGCACCGGACACCTCAAGTCGGGCGGCTACACCGGCTTCTTCAACGCCCTGCGCGGCCAGCCCGGCGGCTGGGGCAACCTGATCCAGACTCGCTCCGACGGCACCGTCCTGCGCGCCCTGGCGCCCGGCCACGGCATCGAGAACGGCGCCCTGCCCGCCACCGTGATGAACGACTACGTCAACCGCGTCTGGACGAAGTACGCCAGCTCCACCCTGACCGTGACGCCGTTCGCCGACCAGCCGAACACCAAGTACTACGGCAGGGTCTCGGGCAACGTCATGAGCTTCACCAACAGCTCCGGCGCGGTCGTCACCAGCTTCCAGAAGCCCGACTCCGACAGCATCTTCGGCTGCTACAAACTGCTGGACGCCCCCAACGACCTGGTCCGCGGCCCCATCTCGCGCACCCTGTGCGCCGGCTACAACAGGGCCACGCTGCTGACCGACTCCAACCAGCCGGACACCAACGCGGCGGACTTCTACCAGGACGTGGTCAGCAACCAGTACGCCCGCAAGATCCACGCCCAGATGGTCGACGGCAAGGCCTACGCCTTCGCCTTCGACGACGTCGGCAACTTCGAGTCCCTGGTCAACGACAGCAACCCGCAACAGGCCTACATCACCCTCGACCCGTTCAACTGACCTCCTGCGGGCGGGCCCCGGGATCGGATCCCGGGGCCCGCCGTGCCGGGTAGACCATGGATGTCGCTTTGTGTGGCGGGCTCAGGATTTCTTGCCGACGGCGGCGAGGATGCTGACGCGGTCGCCGTCGGGTGCGGGTTCGCCTCCCTCGGGGCGCCAGAACGGGCAGAGTACGAGGCCGGGTTCCAGCAGGTCCAGCCCGGCCAGGAATTGGGACACCTGCTCGCGTGTGCGCAGGTTCATCCCGGTGGGGACCTTGCTGTAGGCCACACCGACGCCGGCCACCTCGTCGTCCGTCAGTACCTCGCCGGTGACGTGGCTGAGGACGAGGTAACTGCCGGAGGGCAGCACGTCGATGAGCTTGGCCACGATCTCGCCCGGTTGCTCGCCGTCCTTGAGGAAGTGCAGGACCGCGACCAGGAGCAGGGCGACGGGGCGGGTGAAGTCGAGAGTCTCGGTCACCTCCGGTGCGCCGAGGATCTTCTCGGGCTCGCGCAGGTCGGCCTGCAGGACCCGGGTGGTGCCGTGTCCTGGTCCGGACATGAGCGCGCGGGCATGGGTCAGCACGATCGGGTCGTTGTCGACGTACACGACCCGGGCGTCGGTGTTGGCCTTCTGGGCGATCTCGTGGGTGTTGCCTGCGGTGGGGATGCCGGTGCCGATGTCGAGGAACTGGTCGATTCCGAGTTCCGCGAGCGTGCGCACGGCGCGTTGGAGGAAAGCCCGGTTGGCGCGCACTGCGGTGCGACCGCCCTCGCCCATGGCCAGGATCGCCTCGCCGGCCTCGCGGTCGGACGGGAAATGATCCTTGCCGCCGAGCAAGAAGTCGTAGACACGCGCCGGGTGCGGCACCTCGGGGTGGAGGTTGGTCGGCTCCGTGAAGTCCTCGCCGACTTCGGTCATCCACTTCTCAGTCACGGGGGCCGGACTTCCTCTCGCGGTGGTGTCGTGATCGCCGGTGATCAGCGTAACCCGCCGCGAGAGAACGTCTACTGACAATCGGTCAACCCTGGGGCCGTGGCCCGGGGATCCCACGGTCGGCTCGGAGCAGCCACATCGAGCGGAAGGGCCCGTCGGCTTGGACGAGTTCGGCGAACGTGCCCTGCTGGACGATGCGGCCCTTGTCCATGCAGACGATGCGGTCAGCGACGGCGGTGTTGCCGAGGTTGTGGGTGACCAGAACCACGGCGCGATCCCGGGCGATGTCCCGCAGACCGGTGAAGATCCGGTGCTCGGCACGGGTGTCCAGGTCGCTGGTGGGCTCGTCCATGACCAGCAGGCCGCCGTCGCGGTGCATCGCCCGTGCAACGGCGAGGCGCTGGAACTGGCCGCTCGACAGGGCCTGACCGCCCCAGATCTCACGAGCGAGCAGGGTGTCCAGGCCCGAGCGCAGCGAGGTGATCACGTCGTCAGCGCCGCTGGCCGCTGCGGCCCGGTGTACGGCTGCGTCGCCCTCCGGTCCGGGCTGGCCCAGGGTGATGTTGTCGCGGCAGGTCAGCGGCCAGCGGGCGAACTCCTGGGGGACCACGCTGGTCAGGCGCCACATCGCGTCGGGATCCAGATCCTGGACCGGCACGTCGTCCCAGGTGACCGTGCCCGAGGTGGGCAGGTTGAGGCCGCACAGGAGCTTCATGAGCGTGGTCTTGCCGCAGCCGTTCTCGCCGATCACCGCGACCACCTCGCCGCGTCGGACCTGGAAGTCGATTCCGTGCAGCGTGGGCTCATTCGAGCCGGGGTAGCAGAAGGTGACGTCCCGCAGCACGATGGCCTGGGGGCGGGCGGGTAGGACGGTGCCACGAACGGCGTCGATCCGCTCCCGCTGCGCTTCCTGGACGAACCGGTCGGCGTCGTCCAGGTAGTAGCCGGTGCGCAGCAGGTCGCTGCCGAAGCCGACGATGCCCTGCAGTCCGCTGAAGGCGCTGCGGAGGGCGAAGACCGCGGTTCCGGCGACGGCAGTGCTGATGCGCCCGGTGTCCAGCAGCAGCCACAGCACAGCCCACAGCAGAGCGGAGGCCATGCCGGTGGCGAGGGCACCGGTCAGGGTGATCCTGGCACGCTGGGCGACGGCACGGTTGGCGGTGCGCTCGACCCGCTTCCCGGCCGCGCGGTAGTGGCCCAGCAGGACGGGGGCCATGGTGTCGGTCCGGATCTGGTCGGCCTGCTCCTTGGCGACCATGAACCAGCGCAGCAGGTAGAGCACACGCCGGTCGCGAAAGGTGGCGACGGTGGCGGTGTAGGTGACGCGCTCGGCCCGGAGAGACGCGGCTGCCTGGGGCAGCGCGACCAGGACGAGCAGGGGAAGCAGCAACGGGTACAGCGCGCCGATGACCACGGAGGCGGAGACCAGCGTGGCTGCGGAGGAGATGAGGTTCTGGGTCTGGCCGACGGCGACCTGGGCGTACTCCACTCCGCGTTCGGCCTGGTCGTACTGGTCGGCGAAGCCGGGTCTGTCGTAGGTGGCCATCTCCGTGCGGGTGCCGGCCGCGAGCAGGCGTTCGCCGACCTCCCGCTGCATGCGCGGGGACAGACGCTGGGAAAGGGCCTGGATGACGATGCCCAGCAGGGCCCGTAACCCGGCGGACGCAGCCAGAACGATCACGGACGGCAGTGCCCGGTCCAGCCGGGACGGAGCTGCGGCTGCGGCGAGAACGCTCTGCAGGGCCTGCGTGGTGACGAACAGCCCGAGTGCGGACAGCAGGCCAGACAGGACCTGACACACGATCAGGACCGTGGTGGCGCGGCGGTCGATCTGCCAGGCCAGCGTGAAGGAGTGCCGCACGAGGCGGGGCAGCCGCCTGCGCATGCCGGCGGCGTTGATGTGGTCGGGAACCTCGTCGCTGTCGCTCCCGGCATAGGACCAGCGCAGTTCCTCGGCTCGGGTGTCGTCCGGTGCCCCGCTGTCCTTGCTTCCGCTCGTCGTGGTGTCGGTGCTCAACGGCTTGCCCCCCTGCTCCCGGCGCGGGAAGTGCGCTCTCCCAGTGAACCTGGCGCAGCGAGGTCGGGAAACGGGACGACTCCATCGCCACCTGGCTGGGCGCTATCCGGTGGGCACCACGAAGCTGATGACGACTGTCCTGTCGAACGTATTCCACACCTTGCTGGAGTATCCGTCCCAACCCTTGGCCTTCTTGTCCCCCTGGAACTGCTCGGCCAGCTGCTTTGCAACCAGGACAAGATAGTAATCCTCGGAGATTCCCCGAGATCCAGAGTATCCCAGTGGATGGTCATCATCCTCCCAGCACCCGGCAGCAGTGGGGGTCACCGGGAAAGCCGGGTAGTACCGGTTCGATCCTGGATTCCCGAACGTATCTCTACTATTCGGGTCGGGGTGTGTGATCAGGAACAGGACCTGTCCCTCGGGGATCTCGACGTTGATCTGCCCATGCACGCTCGTATGTGGGTTTTGATCCGGAGAAACAGTCGCATACACGACCGGCTTCGGAGAGCCGGTCTTCACGTTGGGGCCGGTCTCGCGAATCGCCGGTTGTGACCAGCCCGGCAGTTCGGTCAGATGGCATGGGTCAGCAAGTGCGACGGGAGTCGAGCCATGAGGTGGGCTGGGAGTCGTGGTTGACCCACTGCCCCCGGAAACGAGTACGAAGATCCCGGCGACGATCGCCGCCAATACTGCGCCTGCCGCAGTCACGATGGCGGCGAGTACTCCATTGCTCGGCCCGCCGCCGCCCCCGCTGCCGGCGCCGCCCCCGCCTGCTCCGGTACTCGTGACTCCCATTCCGCCCCCCGAGTTGTGAACTCTCAGCATTCTCCACCGAACTGCATTGAGATGGGGGGTGTTTCTGCTGATTGCGGACTCCCTGTTCATCGGAGGGCATTGGTTTGCGATGACTCGTAGAACGGAAGTTCATGTTGCGAACAACAAAGTGCACATCCGAGAACTGGTGCAGTCCTCCGTGTGCATCGGGATTGACTTGTGTCTCGTGACATTGGATCAGGAGATGACCAACGCGCCTCGGCGAAGTGTCGACGACCTGGGCGGCGACGGTGACCTGGAGCACGGGTTCTCCGCGATTCCCAAGTCCGTCAAGGCCCACCGCATCGCGGAGAACTTCGACGTCTTCGACTTCGCCCTGACCCCGGAGGAAGTGGCCTCGATCGACGCCCTGGACACAGGCGTGCGCGGCGGCCCCGACCCGGACTCGCTCGACCTGGACAACGCCGGCTTCCCGATCCCCGACTAGCCTCTGCCGCTGTAGGGCTGTACTGCCCGAGTCGCCGACGAGCCAGGAGGACGAGCGTGCCGCACCAGGTTGCCGTCTGCGGACCCCGAGACTGCACCGAGCAGGACGAAGCCAACGCCTACCGCGTCGGCCAACTCCTGGCTGAGGAAGGTGCAGTGGTGTTCTGTGGTGGTGGTGTCGGAGTCATGGCCGCGGTGGCCCGGGGAGTCCGTTCCCGCGAGGGTCTCGTCATCGGCATCCGGCCGGACGACGACCGCGCCGGCGCATCCCCCGAGCTGTCAGCCGTCGTCTTCACCAACCTCGGTGAGGCACGCAACGCAGTGCTCGTATGGTCGGCCGATGCGGTGATCGCCATCGGCGGGTCATGGGGAACGCTCAGCGAGATTGCGCTGGCCAAGCGCCGTGGCGGCATCCCGGTGGTGTGCCTGGACGGGTGGCGGTTGAGCGACAGCGAAGGCAATGCCATCGGCGGCATCGACTTCGCCTCCACGGCCGAGGACGCAGTTCACCGGGCGATGAACGGCTGACCGTGGAGGCAACCCCCGGCCCCAGCCGGCCAGTTGCTCGTACACTCGTACGAGTCAGTGCACCGTGATGGACAAGGAAGGCGCGATGAAGCTTCTCCTCACCTCCGGCGGCGTCAGCAACCGGAGCATCCGTGACGCCCTCGTCGACATGCTGGGCAAACCCATCGCCGAGTCCACCGCCCTGTGCATCCCCACCGCGATGTACGGCATGCTGCCCGGGACCGCGGTCACGACGTGGCAGCAGATCGCCGGGCAGACGTCCACGCCCCTGGTCGAGCTGGGATGGAAATCCGTGGGAATGCTGGAACTGACCGCGCTGCCCAGTATCGACGAGGAGAGCTGGGTCCCCTTGGTCCGGGAGACCGATGCCCTGCTGGTGTGCGGCGGCGACGTGCTGTATCTGCACCACTGGATACGTGAGTCCGGCCTGGCGGAGCTGTTCCCGTCGCTGAGCGAGACGGTCTATGTGGGACTGAGCGCCGGCAGCATGGTGATGGCCCCGCACGTCGGCGAGGAGTTCGTGGGCTGGAAGCCGGCCGCCGGCGGCGACAGCGCGCTGGGCATGGTCGGTTTCTCGGTCTTCCCGCATCTGGACAACGACATGTGCCCGCAGAACACCATGGCCGACGCCGAGAAGTGGGCCGCGCGGGTGCCGGTGCCGGGGTACGCGATCGACGACGACACGGCCGTCACGGTGGTGGACGGTACCGTCGAGGTCGTCTCCGAGGGGCACTGGAAGCTCTTCGAGCGCTAGAGCCCGCGACAAGAACGTGATCATGCGGCAGGCTGTCGGAATGAAATCACGAACCGGTGGCATGTGGTGGGGCACGACGATCGAGGCTCCGGACCCCAGCGGCCTGGCCAGGTTCTACGCCGAACTCCTGGGTTGGCACATCGGGCACGAGGAGCCGGGAACGGCCGTCGTCGCCGCCTCGCCGCAAGGACCGTTCTTCGTGTTCCAGCAGGCGGACGGCTACCGGGCTCCGGTCTGGCCTCCGGTCGACGGGCAACAGCGCCCGATGATGCACTTCGACTTCCAGGTCGGCGATCTGGACTCGGCGGTCGCCGAGGCGGTCACTCTGGGTGCCACTCTGGCGGAGCATCAGCTGCAGAAGCACGTCCGGGTGCTGTTCGAGCCGGCCGGCCACCCCTTCTGCCTGTGCTTCGACGGGGACCAGATGTGACCGGCCTGGCCTGACCCGGCTCAGGAGGACGGTGACCCGGGGGCGGGCCAGCACCATGTGGACGATGTTGTCGGACATGTCGTGCTCGCCCGAGGTGATGAAGCGCTTGACGCCCTGGATGTGCCAGGAGCCGTCGTCCTGCCGGACGGCCTTGGTGCGGCCGGCCGGGCGACCTTGGCCTGTTCGGCGGTGCCCTCGGCCAGCAGGACGGTGGCGAAGACCGGGGTCGTCGCATACATCCAGACGGCGGGGTTGGCGCCGAGCACCAGCTCGCCCATGGCCCAGTGCAGCACCTTGGGGCTGGAGGTCCCACCGAGCTCCTCGGCCATGCCCAGGCGCCAGAAACCGGCGTCCATGTACGCCTGGTAGCTCTTCTTGAAGGAGTCGGGCAGTGGTGCGGAACCGGTCTCGGGGTCGAAGACCGGCGGATTGCGGTCCGCGTCCACGAAGGAGTCGGCCAGCCGGTCCTCGGCCAGGTGGGCCATCTCGTGGAGCAGGCCCCGCGCCGTCTCGACGTCCATGTCGGCGAAAGGACCGGTGCCGTACACCCCGTCGTGGTCGAGCACTTCGAGAGCCCGGCCGGTCCGGCCCCAACGACGACTATGTCGAACTCGTCGTCGACCTTCTCGCACGTGAACGGGTACATGGACCAGAGCCTCTCTGGCACGCGGTGGCCGGCCCCTCTCCAGGAAAGCAGCTGCGGTCTGTGTCCGTAAGGCAGTGCCGAGAGCGGGCTGTTGAATATTCGCGAGCGTTGAACGCCCTGCATGTGGGCGGATCATGTCGTCGGCCAGTCGTCTCGTTGGGCCAGGCGTCGGCCGGATCCGGAGTGCTGGGGTACCGGCTGGCGGATGCCCTGTTCCCGCAACAGCGCACGCCATGCCCCCACCTGCGCGGGCTCCGCCAGCCCGGCCTGCCACAGCCGTACGGTGTCGCCGGGCGCCACCTCATGGGCGCCGCCTCGCAGGTCGCGCAACAGCCAGCAGCCGCCCGGGGTCCGCAGCGGAAGGCCTGTGGCGACCCTGGTCGGGGACCGCGCCTGCCAGACCAGTGCCTGGCTCATCGGGCCCGCGATGTCCTCATCGAGCCACTCGGCGCACCACTGCTCGCCGGTCAGGTCCGCGCCGGTGGCGAGGAGTTCCGCGAGAGCGCCACGCGCACGGTCCGCCTGCGCGCGGATCATCGGCAGCCGACTGCGCAGCGCCACCAGCCGTCCCGCGTACACCTGGTGCAGGCTGCTCGGCGCTCGGGTCAGTACGCGGCCCTGCGGGTCGCGGAACTCCAGGACGACGGATCCGTGCGGGCGCACCGCGAAGGAGGCCGTGTAGCGGCCGATCGGCAGATCGCGGATGCCCTCCTGCGGTACGTCGGCACCGATCGCCGCGAGTGCGTGGCGCGCCCGAGCGACCGCCTCCGGGCTCAGCCCAGGCAGTGCCCGGCGGCGGGTCCCCGCACCGGGATCGCCCGCCGCTGCCGACAGCGCCGCGGCTGCGCCGAGCACCAGCAGCACATGGCCGAGCAGGCGGGGATCCTGGTCGAACGGGGCGCTGAAGCGCAGAAGGGCGGTACCCAACAGACCGATCAACTCGCTGTCACCGGTTAGACACGATGCCCAGCCGACACCGGCGAACAGCCGCCCGACCTCGGGCCGGATGGGCTGCGGGGATACCGGGCCGGGGGCGTACTGGCGGACACCGGCGGCATGGCTGAGCAGCGCGCGCAGCGCGTCCGGTGCCGCCGGCGCTTCTTCGAGCCGCCCACGTACCCGGCCGAGCCAGGAGGCGGAGGGGCGGGGGTGGTCGGCCTCGGCGCAGACGGCGACCAGCTCCAGCACCCCGGGCTCGAAGAGCAGGATGCCCAGGGCGCAACGGACGGTGTCGCCAAGGTCGTGCCCGAAGGGGAAGCGGTGCAGGATTGCGGCGGGCAGCGCGCGTTCGCGTTCGGTGTCGAGGAGGGCGGCGATGTCGGCCCGACGGAAGCGCCGGTCGTCCCTGAGGGAGGCGGGGTAGGTCAGTTCGACGACGAGCAGGGAGCGAAGGTAGGGCGCGAACCGGTTGCGCTGGAAGGGATCCAGTTCGGCGACGGCGGCCACCGGCACACCCCAGGCGCGGATCGGGGCCGACCAGGGCCGGGACAGATCCAGGTCGCGCAGGGCCAGTTGGAAGAGTTCTTCGGCCTCATCCGCGGACCAGCCGCAGACATGGTCGGTCAGCGCGGTCTCAAGCCAGAAGTCCTCCCCCCTGTAGGGCCGTCGCAGGAGTTCAACGGCCAACCTCCGCCGCACGGACTGCTCCAGGCCGGAGACCAGACGGTGGGTGCGTGTCCGGGCAGGATGCACGTACCTGCCATCTCGCCGCCGCGCGGCGTCGTCCCGGCGCCCGGCCGCGGCCACCCGCCGCTCCAGCGACGCAGGCAGAGGTAGTGCTGACGATGCGTCCCGGCCTTCGTCGCGACACTCGGGCTCACGCGAGGAGGAATTCCACGGGCGCCACCACGACCGCACCGGCCCCACCTCCCCAGGCAATCCTGTCCCCAGCGGCTGCGCGAGGTCCTCCGCAACCATCCCCGGTCAAGGACGCGCGCGGCAAGCACATGACGCCGCATCGGGTCCTGCGGCGATGTGGTCACCAGATGCCGCCCACAGCCACGGGCATGGGCAGAGGCACGGGCGGCGGCAGGGGCACGGGCGCGGGTAGGGGTAAGGACACGGGTACGGGCAGGGACTCGGGCAGGGGCACTGGCGGGGGGAGGGGCACGGGCTGGAGTGGGGTGGCGTACTGACGCTCCGGTTCGCAGCAGGTACACCACGACGCGCGCGTGCGGTGCCCGGGGTCGGCCGTAAGAGGTTGCAGGCGGCCGCAGGCCAGGCCGGTGACCAGGAAGCCGGTTCCGGTCAGGTCGAAGAGTCTGGCCAGGGACGGTGGTGGCAGGTGCAGGTGCAGGCGCAGGGCTACGCCGGCCATGCCCGCGTGCTGCGAGGCGCTGAGGAGGGCGTCGAGACCGCTGAAGCCGCAGCCGGTGATCGACGTGAGGTCGACGTCGATGGTGCGGACGCCGTCGTGGAGACGTCCTTCCAGTGCCTCGCGCAGCAGGGGCATGGTGTCCGGCCCGATGTCGCCGACCAGGGTGACCAGGGCGGAGGTCGGGGTGTCGTGGCGGTGGACGCTGGGTGTGCCTGGGTGCGGAGCAGACATGACGCCTCGTTTCGCGGGGCCGCCCGGTACGGCGGCCTGGAGCCGTCGGTGTCGGCCGGCCGGTGTCGGCGATGAAGTATTCGGGCGGGCGGATCCTGGTGGGCGTGGTGGCCTGCGTCCTGATCGGTGTCGGCGCGATGCTCGCCGTCCAGGCGGCGCGGCGACATTTCCTGCGGCAGCTGGACACCGGCGCGATGAGCCGCCGCACGCGGGAGGTCGTGACCGCACTGGGCGTCGCGGGTGGCGTGGCGCGCGGAGTGGTGTTCGCCGCGGTGGGCGTCTTCACGCTGGTGGCCGCGGTCCGCTTCGCCCCGCTCTTCGGCGGCTCCTCCTTCGCCTCCGCACGCTGGGGACGCCTGTGACCGGCGCTCCGGCGGCCCGAAACGCCGCGCGCGTGTGCCTGTCAGGACCGCTTGCGGCGGCTGGTGTGGCGCCAGGAGAAGGGGCCGGGCAGGTCCACGGACTCGGTGCGTTCTCCGCGCGTGTTGACGGTGGTGTGTTCGTGCTTGCCGCCGGTGGTGATCGACAGCGAGTGCCGGTTGATGTTCAGGCGCACGCCGGGCAGGATCCGGATGGATTTGTGGAATCGGACGGGCATATGAGGCTCCCTCAGGTGAATGGTTCAGCGGGGGTCGCCTGCCCTGGTTCCGCGATCCGACGCCACCGGTCTCAGTAGGCGTTCTTGTGCCGCATGGCCAGGGGCCGGCCGTCGGGGTCCGCCAGGAACCGGTAGAGGGGTGTGGCAAGCAGCTTCGCGGTCCGGGAGAGGTGTGGATCCCGGTAGGCCCGCAGGCGGCCCGGCGGGCGTGGGCCGGTGCGTCCGCCGGCGTGCCAGGCGTCGAGGTCTGCGGCCGCGTCGGCGAAGGCGGCCCCGATCTCCTCGCCGAGGTGGCGGTTCTCGCTCTCGCTGAACTGGAGCCGGTCCAGGTGCGAACGCCAGATCAGGCTCTTGACGATCACTCCGCGCTCGGCGGCCGCGCAGAGCACCTTGCCGATCTCGCTGTCCGAGCGCGCCGGGTCGCCCAGCGGTTCGTCGGGGTCGCCGCGCCAGTCGGTGAACAGCAGCAGGTCGCCGGCCTGCTGGGCCCGGATCGCGTGCAGGAGCTCGGCGAAGTACACGGTTCCGTGGACCAGCGGGCGCACCTGGTTGCCGCGCGACCAGGCCGCTCCGTCGGGTCGGCGGTGTTCCAGCCGGGTCGCGGCATTGCCGCGCTCACCGGGGCCGAGCAGCCAGTCGGCAGGTTGTTGCACAGCCTCACCCCTCCGGGCATACGGGCGCATCTGCGGGTACGCCTACCCGAAGCGCCGGTCCTCACCCGAGTACACCGGCCGAGGGCCTGCGGGGGACGCTCCGCGGGACGGGGGTGGCGACGGCGGCGGCGGGGTCGCTGCAGTGGGCCGGTGAGCGTCAGCCGTTCCTCCTCGGTCAGGCCTCCCCAGACCCCGTACGGCTCGCGCGCCGCCAGCGCGAACTGCAGACACGGTCGGCGAACCGGGCAGCCGGCGCAGATCTGCTTGGCCGCCCGGTCGCGTCCGCATACTCGGAACCGCGCTCACCGGGCGGGTGAAAGAAGATCCGGGTGTCGGCATCGCGGCAGGCGGCGTCGAACTGCCACCGCCAGTTCCGCTGGACTGCCTCGGGCAGTCGGGATGTCACGGTCATTGCCCAGCCCCCAAGAATCCGAGCCTCGATTGTCGAACAGACGGTTGCAGCAGCGCGTCCTTGCATTCCGCGGGGGCCGGGCGAAAGGGACCTGTGATGCGACTACCCCCCTTACGCCGCGTCAACCAGGCCCATTTCCGTCGGCGCTGTCGGGACGTCTGCGGCCGTGGGGGCGATCATGAGGACGTTCGCGGGCTCTGTCGGTGGCAGGAGGCGGTCCTCCCACCACGACAGGCCCATGACGGTGCCGAGCAGGATGAAGGGGAGCAGCGCGGGGATGATCAGCGCGAACATCAGGAATGCCTGTCGTCGGATCTGTGCGACGCCGGCAAACAGCAGGATCACGCCCGCAGGGTGCGCATAGAGGCCGCGCCAGGATCGCGTGTCGACGGCAAGCACCGGGACGACCCCGGAAAGATCGACGGGGAAGAGACCGGCACCCATGCGCAGTGTGCGCCTCCCGGGGGAGACAATGGCTTTCGACGCTGCCGAGGACCGGGGCTGCGGAACTCACGCTAGCCCTCACCCGCGCCCCTGAACAGCCACTGTCAAGCCAACCCGTCAGTCGCTCTCCGAGCAGACCCTGCAGACCTTGCGGTGACGAGCTGACGGGTGGACAGCGCGCCCAGGGCGATCCGTCGCCGACGATCACGTCGCACTGTGCCAAACAAGTGGTGAGAGTGTCGTCATGAGTCGCTTCGCCCCGATATCTCCTTGGTGGGCATACGGTCGTGCCAGCCCGACCGCTCGCCGGCGCCTCACCCGTCAAGGAATCGACCCATGGATACGGACGACCGCAATCACGATGGTCCGCCCTCTGCGCCCGACCGAACTGACACCGGGCTGCATGCCACCGCAGGGTCGCCCGCCGGCTCTGAGGGCCCGCCACCCGTTCCACCGGGCCGGACCCCGGGTCAGCAGGATGCGAAGCCTCAGCGTCCTGCCTCGAGGAGCCGTCGGCTCCGGGCCGTGTTCGGTTCCGGAGCGCCGCCCGGTCCGGCCCGTCCGGAGTTCTGGCGCAGCCCGCTCCGGGGGCCGTGGCTGACCTCGGTGTTCGGGCTGGTCCTGCTGTTCGGTATTCCGGTCATGTTCGTGACCGGCCTGCTGTCGTACGCCGCCTACAACCCGGATCTGGCAGCGGTCAACGACCAGACCCCGGACAAGGGCTGGCTCGGCTTCTATCTCTTCTCCTGGCCGACCGACCCGTCCTGGCTCTATCGGCTCAACCAGGGGGTGCACGTCACTCTCGGCGTGGTGCTGGTCCCGGTGTTGCTGGCCAAGCTCTGGTCGGTCATCCCCAAGCTCTTCTCCTGGCCGCCGATCCGGTCGGTGGCCCACGCCGTGGAGCGGTTGTCGCTGCTGCTCCTGGTCAGCGGCGCGCTGTTCGAGTTCGTCACCGGGCTGCTGAACGTGCAGCTGCACTACATCTTCCCCGGCTCCTTCTACACCCTGCACCTGTACGGGGCGTGGGTCTTCATCGGGGCCTTCGTGGTCCACACCGCGTTCCGCGTCCCGCTGATGGTCCGGGCTCTGCGCAGCCGCCGACTGCGTACCGAACTGCGCCTCCCCGCCTCGGAGACCCGGTCGGAGCCACTGGATGAGACCGGGCTGGTCCCACCGCGGCCGGCCCCGGCCACGATGTCCCGGCGTGCCGCGCTCGGCACGGTGGGTCTGGGCTCGCTGGTCCTGTTCGCGGTGACGGCCGGTCAGAGCATCGGCGGCTCGCTGCGCCGGACGGCCCTGCTGGCCCCGCACGGCCAGGATCCCGGCAAGGGACCCAACGGCTTCCAGATCAACAAGACCGCCGCAGCCGTCGGCATCCGTGCGACCGATATCGGGCCCCAGTGGCGGCTGGTGATCCGCGGCCCCGGGTACCAGAGCTCTCTGACGCGGGCCCAGGTGCTGGAACTGCCCCAGTTCGAGGCCGCCCTGCCCATCGCCTGCGTGGAGGGCTGGTCCACCGACGACCAGCACTGGAGCGGGGTGCGGCTGCGGGACCTGGCTGCCATGGCGGGCTTCCACGGCCAGGCGCCGGAGGTGTTCGTCGAGTCCGTGGAGCGCGGCGGATCGTTCAGCTCCACCGTGCTGAGGGCCAATCAGGTCCATGATCCGCGCTCGCTGCTGGCCCTGCGGGTCAACGGCGCCGACCTGTCGCCGGACCACGGATACCCCGCACGGATCATCGTCCCGGCCAACCCCGGGGTGCACAACACCAAATGGGTGACCCGACTGACCTTCGGGGCGTCCTCATGAAGCACCTGCGGATGCCACACCTGAAGACGCCACACCTGCGGATGCCACCACTGCGCGACCGCTACGGCGCGTCCCCGCTGCACCTGCTGCTCGTCCTGTGCTCCTTCGCCCTGGCCCTGTACGCCGGACTGCGGCTGTTGAAGGGCGACCCGGTCGGGGTGGCGCTCTGGTTCGTCGGCGCCGCCCTGCTCCACGACCTGGTCCTGCTCCCGCTCTACACCCTGACCGACCGCGCCCTGCAACTCCTGCTCCCCGCCCCGGACCACCGCCGGACCCCGGCGAAGAACGGCCGGGTCAACTACGTCCGGATCCCGGGGCTGGTCTCCTTGCTGCTGCTGGTCGTCTGGTATCCGCTGATCCTGCGCCGGGTCCCGGGCTATCACGTCAGTACCGGTCTATCTGCGGGCAGCTTCCTCGGTCACTGGCTGCTGATCACCGCTGTCCTCTTCGCCGCCTCGGGGCTGTGCCTGCTGGCCGCCATGGCCCGCGGGAGCCGCGAAATCCGCGGGCCCCACAGGCGAAAGCGCGCGGAACGGAAGCGGTGACGGGGCGGTGCGTGCCAGTCGGCGCACCCCCGCGCCGGCCAGGACCAGGCAGAGCGCGGCGGTGTAGCCCTGCTGCTGGAAGGCTCCGCCGGACAGGTACCCGACCTCGCCGGCCACCGGCAGCGCGAGCCACTCCCAGCGGCCGTCGAGTACGACCAGGGCCACCACCAGCAGCGCGTACCAGGGGTAGTCGGGCGTGGCCAGGAACAGGGCGGTGCCGATGACCGTCAGCGCGCCGCGCCACGGTGCGTCCGGACCACCCGCGCGCAGCACGTACAGCACGGCGGCCAGCAGCACCCCGGCGAAGGCCAGGGGCAGCAGGTGCTGGGGGATGCCGAGCAGGGTGAGCAGGCCGAAGCCGTTGCCCTGGTCGTACCCCTGTTCGTGGAGGTAACCCGGGAGGAATCCGAGCACGCCCAGGCCCGAGGCGATGCTGTAGGGCGCGTAGCAGAGCAGGAAGGTCAGCCCGGCGGCGGCAGGCGGCATCATGTCTCGGACACTCAGGCGCCTGCCCTTCGCGAGACAGCCCGAGATGAGACCCGGCAGTGCCAGCGCCGGGATCAGCTTGGTCCCGGCAGCCAGCCCGAGCAGCACCCCGCCGGTGCCCCGCCGACCGCTACGGGACAGGCCGAGGCCGCAGACCAGGAACAGGACTCCCAGGGTGTCCACATGTGCGTCGTTCACGGCCCAGGCCGCCACGCCGGGGCACCAGCCCCACAGTGCGGCCCGGTGCGCGGGGGCCCGGGTACGACGCAGGACCAGCAGCAGCGCGCCGGTGGTCGCCACGGCCAGCAGCGCACCGCCGACCTGGGCCGTCCCGATGCCCGGACGGCCGGTGAGCCGGCCCGCCTCGTGCAGGCCGAGGAACCAGAACTCCGCGACGGGCGGGTAGATGGTGTGCACGGTGGGCCGGTTGATGTGTGTGCAGATTCCGGCGGCCAGGTGCAGGTCCCAGCCGGCGCAGTCGCCGGTGGCCGGGAACAGTGCCGGGTTCGCCTCCCGCAGGCCGGCCAGCGCTGGAGCCGTGGGGGCATCGGCGTAGGGCGAGGTGCCCGCTGCCTGGACCTGGCCGTCCCACAGGTAGCGGTAGGCGTCGTCGCTGGTCCTCGGCGGTGCGAGCAGGCCGGTGAGGGCCACCGCGAGGCTGCCCAGCAGCACCAGCGCGGTGATGCGGCGGGCCGGGACCCGCCGTACCGACACGACCGCGACCGCGAACAGCACGACATCCAGCGCGTACCAGCCGTACAGCGGGTCCTTGTTCCCCAGGTCGCCCGAACTGGTGAAGGTCCCGCACAGCGCCGCCACCAGAGCGGCCAGCGCCAGGAGGCACAGCCGGACAGCAGCGCCCGGGGAGGACCGGCCCGGCATGGAGCGGGGCAGGGTGATGAGGGACATGGAGATGCGTTCCCAGTGCTAGTGATGCCCGGGCCGGGTCCAGGGCGCGGAGGACTTCGGAATGGATCGGTGGGGCCGGACCGGCGTCGTCACCCGAGCGCTCCCTGCGGGGCGGGCTGCGCCGCCTCCGTGCGGGTGGCAGAAGCGGTGACGGTGTGCCAGGTCCGAGCGAAGCGGCTACCTGGTGCGAGTGAAGCGACCTCGGCGGCGTCGGCGACCGTGTCCACGTCGTTGAGCACGGGCAGGGGAGTGACGCTCAGCCCCGCTTCGGCGAGTCGGGCACGCAGCACCGCGCCTGTCGAAGCCTGGGACATCGGCACGCCCAGCAGCAGTCGGCGGGCCAGGTCCGGATTCGGTCGGGCCAGGCCGAAGGCCCAGAATCCGCCGTCGGCGGCGGGCCCGAGCCACGCGTCGGTGCCGATCCGGGCCGCCCCCGAGAGCGCCTGGGCGAGCACGCGGGCCTCCAACTGCGGGGTGTCCATGCCGACCAGTAGCGCGGGCGGGCCGTTGGGGCCTTCGTCAACGGCGGCGAAGGCGGCGGCGAGCCGGGCGTCCAAGCCGCCGTCGCTCTGCGGTAGGACCTCCCATCCGGGTGGCAGCCAGCTTCCCAGCGGCCCGTCCAGGACCAGCACGCGCCGCCCGGCCGGGACCCGGGCCAAGGCAGTGAAGGTGTCCAGCAGAGCCGCCTCGGCGAGTCGGGCGGCCTGCTCGGGCGAGCAGGCCGGCGACAGTCGGGTCTTGACCCGCCCTGGCTGTGGAGATTTGGCGATGACCAGCAGGGTGGGCAAGGAGGTGGCGAGGATCGCACGCATGTCGTGGATCGCCTGCCGGGTGCCGCGCAGGGTGCCGGTGACCTTGGAACGTCCTGCGCGCGGCCGGTAGCTGACGTCCCGTTCAGTGATGCGCATTCCGGCTGCGGCGCCTGACAGGACCATCTCCAGGGGGTAGCCGGAGCGGCGGTCGCCGAGCCCCAGGTCCAACAGGCGTTCTCTGCGGGCGGCACGCATCGGTCCCAGATCGTGCAGGTCTGCGCCGGTGCGAGCACGTAGTCTGCGGGCCAGTTCGGCATTGGCCAAGCGGGCATGAACCGGCCAGGCGCCGCCCCGCGTCGGCCGCCGCCTGCCCAGGACCAGGTCCGCGGTGCCCGCGCTGACGGTGGCGACCAGGCCGGGAAGCTCGGCCGGGTCGAGCGAGGCGTCGCAGTCGCAGAAGCACACGTACTCGGCCGTGGCCGCGAGCAGCCCGGCATGGCAGGCCGCTCCGAAGCCGCGCCGGGACTCGGTGACCACCAGCGCGCCCAGGGAACGAGCCAGCTCGGCCGAGCCGTCGGTCGAACCGTTGTCCACCACGATCGCGCGATAGCCCTGGGGGATGCGTCCCAGCACCCACGGCAGTGCCTCCGCTTCGTCCAGGCAGGGCAGGACTACATCCACGGCCACTGCGGCGGACCTCGGGGAGAAATCTGTCATGAGCCAACGCTATGAGACGGAGGCGGACAAATGCCGCAAGAGCACCTTACTGAAGTGCTACGAAGATCCGTACCGGCAGAAGAGTCTGCAGCGGCGCTGACCTGTCGTCACGTGCCCTGCGCAACCGATTGGCCGTCCCCGGTTCATCGCCACGGAGCCGACCGGGTGATTCGTGGGACTGCCCGTGGCAGGCGGCCCTGCTGCGGGGCGCGACCGCACTCCATCGCCTAGCGTCGAGCCGCCGGGAATCCTCGGCGACTGCCACTCCACCCACGAGGCATCCATGTCCGGTCTGGTCCGCAAGAGCCTTGACTCACCCGACGAAACCCGTCCCTTCGAGGAGGGCAAAGGAAAGCTTCAACTCGTGAACTCCGAAGGCGGCGCCGTGGGTAGGGCGACCTTCGAACCGGGCTGGCAGTGGTCCAAGCACGTCAAGCCGATCGCCAAGACCGACAGTTGCCTCGCCGCCCACACGGGTTACGTGATCTCGGGCCGCATGAAGATCGTCATGGATGACGGCGAGGAGAACGAGTACGGTCCGGGCGATTTCATGATCTGTCCGCCCGGCCACGACGCCTGGATCGTCGGCGACGAAAAGTGCGTCGTCATCGACTGGCAGGGTTTCGCCGACTACGCCAAGCGGTAGTCGACAGGGTGCGCGTCCTCCCCGGACTGAAGCCGGAAGTATCCACGAAAGAAACCAGATGAACCCCAGCAGAATTGTCCTGCTCCCCGGCAGCGTGCTCCCGGCGGACCTCGCCTATGGTGCTCTGATCGCCACTCTGGGTCCGGACGTCGACGCGGTGGCCAAGGATTTGGAGCTCTATGCGGCCGACGAGCCGCCGGCTGACTACAGCCTGGACGACGAGGTCGCGGGTGTGGTGCGCGAGGCCGACGCACGGGGGTGGGACATGTTCCATCTCGTAGGCTATTCGGGTGGAGGCGCAGCGGCGCTTGCCTTTGCGCAGCGGCATCCCGAGCGACTGGCGAGTCTGGCTCTGTTGGAGCCGGCGTGGGCGGGAAGCTGGGACTGGAGCCCGGAGCATACGGCCGTTTGGGCGCAGTACGACGAGCTGGAAGCGCTGCCGCCGCAGGAGTTCATGGCGGCGTTCATGCGGCTGGGTGTCAAGCCCGAGGTAGTGCTGCCTCCGGCGCAGCCCGGCCCCCCGCCGCCCTGGATGGCCGAGCGGCCGGCTGGGATCCGGGCGTTCCTGAAGACGTTCAAGACCTACGACCTGGACCGCGGCAGGCTCGCCGCCTTCGACAGGCCCGTGTACTTCGCTCTTGGCGGCCTGAGCAACCCTGATGACTACGGGGAAGTGGCAGTGCGGTTGGCGAAGGTGTTCCCGGACTTCCAGCTGGAGGTTTTCGAGGACCGTCACCATTTCGACCCGCCCCACCGGATCGAGCCTGAACGGCTTGCAGAATCGCTGCGTGCCGTGTGGGCTCGTGTCGAGCACAGCTGAGGCTCTGAGGCGAAGGATGCGATGGGGTTCTATGCCGAGCAAGTCGTCCCGCGGATCATCAACGTCGCCTGCGGGATGAAGGACGCGGAACATCTGCGACGCCGCGTCTGTGAGGGGCTGGAGGGCGACGTCCTGGAGCTCGGGTTCGGCTCGGGCCTCAACGTTCCTTTCTACCCGGCAGCCGTCAGCAAGATGGACGCGGTCGAGCCGTCCGACGTGGGCTGGAAACTGGCGAGCAGGCGCCTCGCGGCGACGACCGTACGCGTGCAGCGCGCAGGGCTGGACGGCCAGTCGCTGCCGTTCGCGGACACGACCTACGACGCCGCGCTCTCCACCTGGACGCTCTGCACCATCCCGGACCCGGACGCTGCCCTACGCGAGGTGCGCCGCGTGCTGAAGCCCGGAGGGACCCTGCACTTTGTCGAGCATGGACGGGCTCCTGACCAGAAGGTCCTGCGCTGGCAACAGCGTCTTGATCCTCTGCAGCAGCGACTCTTCGACGGGTGCCACCTGACCCGGCCGATCGTCGACCTGCTGACCCGCGCCGGCTTCACCATCACCAGCCTCGACGTCTTCTACAAGAAGGGCACCCCGAAGACCATGGGCGCCGACTCACTCGGCATCGCCCTGTCGCCCTAGCCTGTTCGCTGTGCTATTTCGCAGGCAGGCTTCCTGTGAATGCGCGACCCAGCGCGATCCACTCCTCAAGTGCCTCGTCCTCGGTCAGGGCGGCCGGGTCCACCAGGATCCAGCCCTTCATCGGACGGCCGGTGATGTCGAAGAGGCGGGCTCCGGGCCTGGCCAGGGCTGCCTGCGTGGCGTCGGGACCGACCCGGACGATGAGTTCGGGGCCGTGCACGCCGACGGCCATGTTGCCCTGGAGCAGGAAGGCCAGGCCGCCGAACATCCGCTTCTCCGTGATCGCCGGATCACCGCCCAGGCGCTCCCGGACGCGTTCCGCGAGTCCTTCGTCGATGGTCACGACGGGCCCTCAGAGTGTGAACAGCGGCTGGGCGGTGCCGGTCTCGGCGTGGTCCTTGAGGCGGGTCAGCAGCTGGCCCCAGGTGTAGGCGGCGGGGGGCAGCCCGGTGTCGCCGTCCAGCCAGCCGCGGTGGTGGAACAGCACCCGGGTGCCGGGGCTGTCGGGGTTGTCCGAGAGCTCCCAGGTGATGGTGGTGCCGGACCAGTGCGGGGGGAACGCTCCGATCGAGGTCCAGGCCACCGTGGACTCGGTGGCCTGGTCGCGGCGCAGTTCGAAGGGCTGGGGGACGCCGGGGAAGTCGAAGAACAGGCTCTCGTCCTTGCGGTCCACACCGGTGGTCCACCAGCCGGTCAGACCTTCGTGGGTGTTCAGGGCCTTGAGGACGGCGGCTCGGTCGGCGGCGACGTCGACCTGGAAGGCGATCTCGGACATGGTGCTCCTTGGCTGGGGTGCGGTGCTGCTGGTTCAGGTGGACGGGGTGAGGTTCAGTTGGAGGTCACGCAAGTCTTTGGCGATGGAGGCGCGGACTTTGCGGGCCATCAGCGGCGCGGCGAGGCGGTAGTAGCCGGAGGCGTCCCCGCGTACGCGGATGCGGGCCAGCGTTCCGCGGGCGTGCGGCTCGAAGCTGTAGGTGACGTGCATGGGCATGGGGCCGGCCACCGACACCATGTCCAGCAGCGACTCCGGTTCGTACTGGGCCACGCGCAGCACGTAGTCGATGCGCTTGCCGAGGAAGTACGCGGTTCGGGTGACCTCGGCACCGATCCCGAAGCCGCCCTGGTCGGCCTCCTTGGTGAGTGCTGCCTCGCGGATGCCCTGGGTCCAGGAGGAGTCGTTGCGCCAGTCCATGGCGTACGTCGCGACCCGGGCCGGCGGGAGCGGGACGATCCGCTCCGCTGTCTCGTCGATCATGCTCACCCTGTTTCCCGGCCTTCTGCTCGTTGCCCTCGCGACCAGCATCGGCGCCGTACGGCAGCCTCGCTTGTTTTAGCAGACACTAAAACGAATCCTCTGGCGAGGCAAATTGCAGCGGGGACTAAAATGACGTCCATGGAAGCGATGCAGGCAGTGGCGGAACCCCGGCGACGCGAGATCCTGCGCCTGGTCTGGGACACCGAACTGTCCGCGGGGGAGATCGCCGACCGCTTCGAGGTGACGTTCGGTGCCGTCTCGCAGCATCTCAAGGTGCTGCGCGAGGCCGGGCTGGTTACGCTCCGCCAGGACGGCAGGAAGCGCTATTACCAGGCGGACCAGGAAGCCATGGGACCACTCGCGGAATACCTGCGGGCGATGTGGGCGACCCGACTCGACGCTCTCGCCTCCCTCGCCGAACAGGCTGAACGGGCCCTGGAAGCAGAAGGAAAGGGATCGGTTCCATGACAGGCGACACGCTGACCCTGGAGCGGCGTATCGCCGCCCGCCCCGAGACGGTTTTCTCCTTCTTCACCGATCGCGAGCGTTGGCTCTCCTGGATGGGCAAGGACGGCGAGTTCAGCTTCGAACCCGGCGGAGCCTTCCGCACCAATGTCGCCGCGGACAACCACGCGGCCGGAAGCTTCGTGGAGATCGACCCGCCCAAGCGGGTGGTGTTCACCTGGGGCTGGGAAGGCGGCGCCATGCCCGTGCCACCCGGCTCCAGCACCGTGGAGATCACCCTGCAACCCGACGGGAACGGCACCCTGCTGCGCCTGGTCCACAGCAGCCTCCCCACTCAGGCCTGCGCACCCCACGAAGCCGGCTGGTCGCACTACCTGGATCGCCTCACCGCCCGCGCCGAGGGCCGAGACCCCGGCCCCGACGACTGGATGACCGACCCGCCGGCCTGACCCGGGCAGCTGGTTGCGGTGGCGAGTTGACGGGTGGACAGGTGTCGCCGTCAGAGAGCGGGAGCCGGGGTGCGGGTCGGTACGAGGGCGCCGGCGGTGGCGCCGAGCAGGGACAGTGCGCCCAGGGCGAGCAGCGCGGGGGTGAAGCCGTGGGTGAACTGCGTCGGGCCGTTGAGGTTCCCGGTGCGGGTGAAGACCGCCAGGGCGAGGGCGACGCCGAACACGCCGCCGAGCTGGCGGAAGGTGTTGCTGCTGCCGGAGGCCTGGCCGATGCCTTCGGGCGGCACGGCGCCGATGACCGCGCTCTGCACGGTCGGAATCGCCATGGAGATTCCGACTCCGGCCATGAGCAGCCCAGGTACGAGCTCCCAGTAGGGCGTGCCGGTGCCGGTGTCGGCGACCAGGGCCACCGCGACCAGACCGACGCCCTGCAGTGCCAGTCCGGCGGTCAGGATCCAGCGTTCGCCGATCCGGTCGCCCAGCACCCCGGCCAGCGGAGCGACCACCATCGGCGTAGCGGTCCACGGCAGCAGTCGCAGCCCGGTGGCCAGTGGCGAGGCCCCGGCCACGAGCTGGAAGTACTGGGCCATCAGGAAGACCGCCCCGAACAGGCTCGCCATCATGAAGAACCCGGCCGCGTTGCCCGCGGAGAAGGCCCGGGCGCGGAAGTACGGCATCGGCAGCATCGGTGTGGCCGTCCGGGACTCCCAGCCGACGAACGCTGCCAGCGCAATCGCGCCGCCCACCAGCGCGGAGACCACCTCGGCGCTGCCCCAGCCGGAGCTGTTGCCGCGCACCATGCCCCAGACCAGGCCGAACGCGCCGACCGAGACCAGGGCGATGCCCGGCAGGTCGACCGGCACCTTCGGGCCCCGGCTCTCGCCGACCTTGCGCAGGATCAGCGGGATCAGCAGGGCGCCGATCACCACGTTCACCCAGAAGATCCACTGCCAGGCCAGGCCCTGGACGATGGCTCCGCCGATCAGCGGTCCGCCCGCCACCGCCAGGCCGGTCAGGCCGCCCCAGATCCCGATCGCCCGGCCGCGCCGCTCGGGCACGAACGCCGCGCTCAGCAGGGACAGCGACAGCGGCATGACGGTGGCCGCGCCGATGCCCTGCACGGTGCGCGCCGCGATCAGCACGCCGATCGAGGGCGCGAGCGCGCAGGCCGCCGAGCAGAGCGTGAACACAGTGAGCCCGGCCACCAGGATCCGGCGGCGGCCGAACCGGTCGCCCAGTGCCGAGGCGGCCAGGATCGACACCGCCAGGGCCAGCGTGTAGGCGTTGACGGTCCACCCCAACTCCTGGGCGCTGGCGCCGATCGAGCGCTGGATGGTAGTCAGCGCGGTGGTGACCACCAGCACGTCGAGCGCCGCCATGAAGGCGGCGGCGGACATCAGCGCGAGCACCCAGCCGCTGCCTGGCGCGGGTGCCTCGGTCGGCCCCCGGGCCGGTGGTGCGGTTGTGGCGGGTGCGCCGACCCGCGCGTCGGTTCTGGACATCGCTGCCTCCTCGTCCGGGAGCGGGTCGCTCGAACCCGCTCGCACCCGGGGGACGAACAGCCGCAGGCCGAAAAGGACACCGGATGAGAAAATTCCCCAGCCGATGTCCTGCGCGCCCAGACCCGTTCGTCCCTAGGGTGAGGGCCAAGGAAGCCCACCTGGTCCCGCCCACCGGAAGGACCCTGTCATGCTCTACGCCGCTCTGCTCTACACCCCCGACCTCGACTGGTCCGCCCCGGAGCAGGCCGGGTGGCTGCCCCAGTACGGCGAGTTCGCCCAGGAGGCCGCCGCGCAGCTGCGCGGCGGCCACGCACTGGCCCCGACCGCCACCGCGACGGTGGTGCGGGTGCTCGGGGCCCGTGGCGGCGAGGTCGTCGTCAGCGACGGCCCGTACGCCGAGACCAAGGAGGTGCTGACCGGCTTCTACCTGCTGGAGTGCGCCGACCTGGACGAGGCGATCGCGCTCGCGGCGAGGATTCCCACCGCCTGGCACGGCGCGGTCGAAGTACGCCCGGTACTGGACCTGGGCGGGGACCGCGAGCACCCGGACCCGCAGCAGGACCGGCCGGGTCGGCCGGACCAGTAAGGCCGCCCAGGTGTCGGAGCCCGAACCGCAGGCCGAGGACGAGCCCGGCGAACCGGCCGAGGACCCGCTGGCGCGGACCGTGCGGATCGAGGGGACGCGCATTCTGGCCACCCTGGTCCGCACCGTCGGCGACCTGCGGCTTGCCGAGGACGCGGTCCAGGAGGCCACGATCGCCGCGCTGCGCGACTGGCCCCGCTCCGGGGTGCCGGACAGCCCGCGGGCCTGGCTGACGGTCACCGCGCGGCGCAAGGCCGTGGACAGCATCCGCCGCGAGGGGCTGCGTGCGAGCAAGGAACGGGAGGCGACAGCACTGATGGACCTGGACGCGCCCGAGCCGACGCAGAGCGTGGTCCGCGACGACCACCTCCGACTCATCTTCACCTGCTGCCACCCCGCGCTGGCCGCCGACGCCCGGGTCGCCCTGGCCCTGCGCACCCTGTGCGGGCTCAGTACGGCAGAGGTGGCCGCCGTGCTGCTGACCAGCGAGCCGGCGATGGCCAAACGGCTCACCCGGACCCGGCAGAAGATCCGCCAGGCCAGGATCCCCTACCGCATCCCGGCGGCCGACGAGTTGCCCGCCCGGCTGGCCGCGGTCTGCGCGGTCGTCCACGCCCTCTACACCAGCGGCCACACCCGGCCCAGCGGCGACCGGCTGACCGACGTGGACATGTGCACCGAGGCGATCAGACTGGCCAGAATGCTGCTGGGGCTGCTGCCCGACCAGCCGCAGCCCCAGGCCCTCCTGGCCCTGCTGCTGCTCACCGAGGCCCGCCGTCCCGCCCGGACCAGCCCCGGCGGTGAGGTGGTGCTGCTCGCCGACCAGGACCGCACCCGCTGGGACCAGGCCGCGATCGCCGAGGGCCTGGCCCTGCTGACCGCATCCCTGGACGCTACCCGGGGCCAGGCCGACCCGGGCCAACTCCAGGCCGCCATCGCCGCCCAGCACGCCCTCGCCGCCACAGCACTCGACACCGACTGGGCCGAGATCCTCCGCCTCTACGACCTGCTGCTCTCCGTCCAGCCCGGCAACAGCGCCGCCGCCCTCGGCCGCACCGTCGCCCTCGCCCACGCGCACGGACCCGCCGCCGGCCTGGCCGCCCTCGACGCCCTGCCACCGACCGACCACGACCACCGCCGGCACGCCATCAGAGCCGAACTCCTCGCCCAGCAGCACCGCTTCGACGAGGCAGTAGAAGCCATGCGCCGCTCCCTCACCACCACCCTCCCCGACCCGGAACGCGCCCACCGCCTCCGCCGCATCGCCCACTGGACCACAGGGCACAGCTGAGCGGGCCGCACGCCTTCAGAGCCTCTGCCTGAACCCCCCCGCACCGAACAACAGGCCGCAGGCTGACGTCGGGCGCCGGAGCCGCCGACCTGGCTGGTTGTCAGCCCCCGGGTCTGGCCCCGCCGCGGCGGTTAGCCGCGCACGTGCAGCCCGAAACCCGTGCGGCCCGTGGGCTCCAGCCCGTTCTTCAGGTGCAGCGAGGGGATCTCGTAGTCACCGAAGTTCTGCCGCCGGAACGCGATTGGCTCGGTCGACTCCAGGGTGAGCAGGCGCTGCTCCCAGGCCTTGGCGACGTCCGGGTAGTCCTCGCCGGTTATCCGGTCGGTGCCGTACTGCACGAACGGCGGCAGCACCTGGATGCGTCGGGCACCTGCGTCTGGCTGCCGGCACATACCCCGAGGACCCCCGCCTGGCCTCGCTCATCGGCGAGCTGGCGATGGGCAGCGAGCGCTTCCGCCGCCTCTGGGCCCGCGCGGACGTGCGCGCCCGCACACATGGACGCAAGGCGTACCGGCACCCGCTGGTCGGACTGTTGGAACTGCACCAGGAGAACTTCGCGCTACCGGACGAATCAGGCATGGAGCTGCTGGTGCTGTCCGCGGCCCCCGGCAGCCCCGCCGAGGACGGGCTGCGCCTGCTCGCGGGCCTGGGCGCGGACAGCGGTGACGCGCATCTCACAGTGAACGCTCAAGTCCGCGAGTAACTCCCGCGGAAAATCTGACTCGACGTTGGCGGTCTGCCGCCAGGGTCGGACCGCACGACGGCGGGACCTCGGCGCCTACCCGGTCCGGCGGGGTTTGGTGCCGGTCTGGTGGTGGGTGGGACGGGTCTTGGCCGGGCGTCGCGGTGTGCGTGGCGACAGGGCGTGTGCCGTGGGCGGTCAGGGCGGCGTCAAGGGGACGTTCAGGTGTATATGGGAACCGTCAAGGAGCTTTGCAAGGCTATATCAGGAGATGTTGCATTGATTTCGAGGGATTTCAATGGATCTCCCTGGGAAGCAAAGATGCGCGGTCGCAGTAGGCCGGCAGAGGGAAGCGAAGCATCATGGCTGGGAACGTTCGGGTCATCGTCGGCGTCAGCGGATCGCTGGGCAGTCTGGCGGCGCTGCACCGCGCCGTGGAGGAGGCTCGCAGGCTGGATGCGGTGCTGGTGCCGGTGCTGGCCTGGCACCCGGTGGGCGGGGAGTTCGCCTACCGTTCGCACCCGTGCCCGCCGCTGTTGGCGGTGTGGGAGCAGGCCGCGCGCAAGCGCCTGGACACCGCGTTCGAGCAGTGCTTCGGCGGCTACCCGGCCGACCTGCGGATCCACCCGATGGTGGTGCGTGACGAGGAGCCCGGGCGGGCCCTGGTGCAGATCGCCGACCAGGCCGCGGACGTGCTGATCGTGGGCGCCGGACGGCGCGGCCGGCTGGCGTGCCTGTTCCACGGCTCGGTCAGCCGCCGCTGCCTGGCCTACGCACGTTGCGCGGTGACCGCGGCCCCGCCCTCCGAACTGCTGGCGGCGCTGGAAGCGGCCGCCCGCGACGGCGGCCCGATGTCCCTGCCGCGCCGGTGGACCGACGCGGCACACGCCGCCTGACGGACTTGAGGGGTGGTCGTGGTGTCGGTGGGTCGGGTCGTGGTGGGCGTCAACGGTTCGGTGAGCAGCCTGGAGGCGCTGCGCGCGGCGGTGGAGGAGGCTCGGCGGGAGCAGGTGGAACTGCTCGCCGTGCTCGCGTGGACCCCGGCGGGCGGCGAGACGGGTTACCGTCGTGCGCCGTGCCCCGACCTGCTCCGGCTGTGGGAGCAGCTGGCGTGCCTGCAGTTGCGGAACACCTTCGACGAGGCGTTCGGCGGCTTTCCGAACGGGGTGGTGGTACGCCCCGTGGTCGTGCGTGCCGCTGCGGGGCACGGTCTGGTCGAACTCGCCGACCGTCCCGACGATCTGCTCGTGGTGGGTGCGGGCGAGCGCGGCTGGCCCGCCCGCTGGTTCCACGGCGGCACCAGCCGGTACTGCCTTTCCCACGCCGGCTGCCGGGTGCTGGCCGTCCCGCCGCCCGCCCTGATGTCCGAACTGTCGCTACGGCAGCGCCACCGGCTGACACGGGTGTCCTTCGAAGAGGTCGAGGCGACGGCGGGGTCGAGGTCGAAGGCGACCCGGCCGTCCGACCCGCCGTCCCCTTGGTACAGCGAGGGGCGCTGACCTCACGCTCTCCGGTGCGTCCTCGGCTCCGGGCGACTCAGCACATGGGTGACGGCGGAGCCGTCGGCGTCAGCGCCCGATGTCGCGGCGGCGGAAGTCGTCCAGGGTCTCGCGGCGCATCAGCATCCTGGCGGCTCCGTCGCGTACCGCGATCAGAGGCGGGCGTCCGACCAGGTTGTAGCTGGAGGCCATGGACAGGTGGTAGGCCCCGGCGACGGGGACGGCGAGGAGGTCGCCCGGGCGGACGTCGGCGGGCAGGTCGACCGAGGGCACCAGGATGTCGCCGGCTTCGCAGTGCCGGCCCACCACGCGGGCCTCGGCAAGCGGCGCGTCGGAGGTACGGCCGATCAGGTCGGCGGTGTAGCGGGAGCCGTACAGTGCCGGGCGGGGGTTGTCGCTCATGCCGCCGTCGACGGCCACGAGCGTGAGTCCGCCGGGTGTGTGTTTGACGGTCAGCACCCGGTAGACGGCGACCCCGGCGGGGCCGATGACGGCGCGTCCGGGCTCGATCGTCAGCCGCGGCACCGGCAGTTGGTGCCGGGCGCACTGCCGGGCCAGCCTGGAGGTGACCTGGGTTGCGAAGTCCCTGACGTTCAGGGCGGGTTCGCCGGCCTCAGCCGGCGGTTGCGTCGGGCGGCGGCTCCTTGGGTCAGACGTCGGTCAGGACGGCGTGCGTGGAGACCCGGAGGTCTGCGCGGCGGATTTCCAGGACCTGCCCGTAGGGCAGCAGCTGCCAGTCATGCCCCGCGCCTATCCCGCTGGACGCGACCACCACGCCGTCCTGGCGGATCCGGTACGACAGTTGGAAGAACTCCGGGCCGCGGCGTCGGCTGACCTCCGATGCCGGGTTCTCCTGCGCATAGGCGTACAGCGTGTCCTGGGTGAGCAGTAGGCAGTTGAGGCTGCCGAAGGAGGCGCGGGCGCGTATGTCGGCGGCGGTGCGGGCGATGGCGTCCACCGGGTCCGGGTCGCCGCTGCGCAGCCGGGTGAGCACCCGCAGGAAGTAGCGTTCGGAGTCGGTGCTGCCGACGGCTCCGGCGATGATCTCGGCGTCGATGAGGCCGTCCAAGGCGTCCACCGGGGAGAAGTAGCCGTTGTGTGCGAAGGCCAGGGTGCCGGCGGTGAAGGGGTGGGTGTTGCGCGGATCCACCGGCAGGCCCGGGGATGCCAGGCGCAGGTGGAGCAGCGCCGCGTCGGTGACTGTCGCCAGCGCCTGCGCGTAGGCCGGGCTGGTGTGGGCGGGTGCGGTGTCCTTGGCGACCGAGAGTTCGCCGTCGCGCCAGGCGGCGATGCCCCATCCGTCGGCGTGCTCGCGGGAGAGCGTGGTGAAGGGGTCGAGCAGTCCGGAGAGCGTGTCGGTCAGCGGCCGGTGGCCACGGGAGACGACGCCGAGCAGGCGGCACATGCGGGAAGAGCCTTTCGTGGGCACAGCGGGTGGGTGGGGATCGGGCCGGGGCCGACGGCACGGTGTCGCACGCAGTGTCAGAGGCGGCGTTCGAGCCAGCTCGCGGTCTTCGACAGCGAGGCGTTGACCAGGATGAAGACGGCCGCCACGACCAGGTAGGAGGAGAGCACGGTGTGGTAGTACTCGCCGAGCACCTGCGAGCGGTGCAGCAGTTCCAGGTAGCTGACCACGTAGCCCAGCGCGGAGTCCTTGAGCAGCCGGACCAGCTGGCTGACCAGGGCCGGGACCAGCCGCCGCACGGCCTGCGGCAGCACCACCCAGCGCATGGACTGCCAGTGGGTCATGCCCAGGCTCTGCGCCGCCTCGCCCTGGCCCCGGTCCAGCGCGCCCACGCCGGCCCGGACCAGCTCCGCGACGACCGCGGCGTTGGTCAGCGCGATCGGCACCACCAACTGCCAGAACGGCGCCAGGGTCAGCCCCAGCCGGGGCAGGCCGAAGAGGAACAGGTACAGCAGCAGGAGCAGCGGCAGCGCCCGGAAGAACTCCACGTACCCGCGGGCGAACGCACGCGGCAGGGCGTGGCGGCTGAGCCGCAGCAGCGCCAGCAGCCCGCCCAGCGGGAAGGCCAGGGCCGCGGAGACGGCGGTGACCAGCAGGGTGTTCTCGGCGCCGACCAGCAGGTAGTTGATGATCGGCCAGGTGGTGTACATCTGCCACTGGTCGGCGGCGAGTTGGCCGTTGACGTCGAACTGGTGCCGGACGAAGGCGGCGAGAGCGGTCAGGGCCAGCAGTGAGATGCCGGTGGCGATGCGGATCCGGCGCCTGCCGCGCGGACCGGGCGCGTCGAAGAGCAGGTCGTCGCTTGCGCCCTTGATGCTGGAACTCATCGCCGGATCGCCAACTTCCGCTCGATGCGCCCGGCGAGGAGTCCGGACGTCAGGGTGATGGCCACGTAGATCGCCGAGATGACGGCGAAGGCGGTGATCGGGGCGTCCGCGAGGTTCGCCTGGTTCTCGTACCAGGTGGTGATCTCGGGGACCCCGGCCGCCGCGGCCAGCGAGGTGGACAGCGCCGTCCCGATGAAGACGTTCGCCAGCGGCTGCACCATGGCGCGCAGGGCCTGCGGCAGCACCACCTGGCCCAGGATCTGACGGAACGTCATCCCGAGGGCCCGGGCTGCCTCGATCTGCCCGCGCGGGACGGTCCGCACCCCGCTGCGGACGACCTCACAGACGAACGCCGCCCAGTACAGTGCCATGGCCAGTGCGGCGTTGGCGAACAGCGGGACGAGCAGTCCCACATTGGGCAGTCCGAAGGTGAACAGCACCAGCAGCACCAGCAGCGGCACATTGCGGAAGACCGTGACGTAGCCGGTGGCGGCGGCGCGCAGCGGCGGCACCGGACCGATCCGGCAGACCGCCAGCAGCACGCCGAGCGCCAGTGCGCCCGCGAACGCCAGGCCGATCAGCCCGAGCGTCAGCAGCAGGTTGTGCCCCAGGGAACTCCACGCCACGTCAGGTCTCCCTCAGTCTCAGCTGCCGGCCACGGAGCCGACGACCGGCGGGGCCGGGGCCGAGCCGCCGAGTGTGGTGCCGATGGTGGCCTGCCACAGCTTGGCCCACTCGCCGTCCGCCTCGATCTTCTTCAGCCAGTTGTCCACGAAGGTCTTCATCGCGGGCGAGTTCAGCGGCAGGCCGATGCCGTACGGCTCGGCGGTGAAGGGCTGGCCGACGACCTTGACCTTGGTGGGCTCGCGGTAGGCGTCGCCGAGCAGCAGCGCCTGGTCGAGCACGTACGCGTCCGCGCGGCCCTGCTCGACGGCGCTGACGCACTGGGAGTTCTGGTCGAAGAGGACCAGCTTGGCCGAGGGTGCGTACTTCTTGATGTCCGCCGCGGCCGTGGAGCTGGATTCGGTGCAGACGGTCCTGCCGTTGAGGTCGGCGACCTTGGTGATGGAGCTGTCCGACTTCTTCACCAGGATGGCGTCGCCGGAGGTGTAGTACGGTCCGGCGAAGGCGACCTTGGTTGCCCGCTTGGGGGTGATGGTGTAGGTCGCGAACACGGCGTCCACCGTGCCGTTCTGCAGCAGCGCCTCGCGGGTGGCGACCTGCACCTGGACGAGCTTCACCTTGGGCTGTCCGGTGATGTACTTGGCCAGCATCGCGGCGAGGCCGGCGTCGAAGCCGGTGGTTCTGCCGCTGACCGGGTCGGTCAGGGAGAAGAGGGCGGAGGTGTCAGTGCCGCCCTCGACGAGTTCGCCGCGCGCCTTGATCGCCGCCATCGGGCTGCCGGCCGGGATGTCGGACGCGGCGGCGACCGGGGCGTCGTCGATCACCTGCTGGAAGGAAACGCCGCTGCCGCTTGCGGTGCTGCTGGCCCCGGCGGCAGGGGGCAGTGCTGATGAGGAGCCGGAGCTGCAGGCCGAAAGGACGGCGGCGGATGAGGCTGCCAGGGCGACAGCGGTCAGGGTGCGCCGGGATGCGGTCGTTCTCATCTACGGACCCTCCAAAGGGTTCGGTGGTTCGCGGAGTTCAGTGGCTGAGGATCTTGGACAGGAAGTCCCGGGCCCGTTCGGTGCGCGGGTTGGCGAAGAACTCCTCCGGCGGCGCGGTCTCCACGATCCGGCCGGCGTCCAGGAAGACGACCCGGTCGGCGGCCCGGCGGGCGAAGCCCATCTCGTGCGTGACCACGAGCATCGTCATCCCCTCCGCGGCGAGCTCTGTCATCACGTCGAGGACTTCTTTGATCATCTCCGGGTCGAGCGCCGAGGTCGGCTCGTCGAAGAGCAGTAGCCGGGGCTCCATCGCCAGCGCGCGGGCGATCGCCACCCGCTGCTGCTGGCCTCCGGACAGCTGGGAGGGATACGCGTCCGCCTTGTCGGCCAGGCCGACCCGGTCGAGCAACTCCCGTCCCCGTTGCTCGGCCTGGGCCTGCGGTACGCCCTTCACCCGGACCGGGGCCATGGTGATGTTCTGCAGTGCGGTCCGGTGGCCGAAGAGGTTGAACGACTGGAACACCATGCCCACCTGCGAGCGCATGCGGGCCAGTTCGCGCCCCTCCACCGGCACCGGCACGCCGTCCAGGCTGATCTCTCCCGAGTCCGGGGTCTCCAGCCGGTTGATGCAGCGGATCAGTGTCGACTTGCCCGAACCGGAGGCCCCGAGCAGCACCACGACCTCGCCGGAGCGCACCTCCAGGTCGATGTCGTGGAGCACCTGGTGCGCCCCGAAGGACTTGTTGACGTCGGTCAGCCGGAGCAGGACGTCGTTCGCGGACTCAGCGGGCATGCGACGAGCATGGCCAGGATCGACACATAGGTCCAATGAGGGTTTTCTCGATAATTCATGGATTCTGTTTATGTATCTCCCTATGCTGGTCGCATGTACGACCCCCGACAGCTTCAGGTCCTCGCCGAAGTCGCCCGCACCGGGACCTACACCGCCGCAGCCGAGACCCTCGGCTACACGCAGCCCGCAGTGAGCTATCAGATGCGCGCCCTGGAACGGTCCGTGGGCGCCCCGCTGACCACCAAGCAAGGACGCGGCGTACGGCTCACCCCGGCCGGGCAGGCGCTGGCCCGGCACGCCGAGACCGTACTGGCCGCGCTGCGCACCGCGGAGGACGAGCTGTCGTCGCTGGTCACGGCGGGTGGCGGCCAGGTCCGGCTGTCCGCGTTCCAGAGCGGGTGCGTCGGGCTCGTACCCGCCGCGCTGGGCGCCCTGCGGCGCACCCACCCCGAGCTGGAGGTGGTGCTGACGCAGACCGAGTGCGCGGTCTCGCAGCGGCTGGTGCTCAGCGGCGAGGTCGACCTCGCCGTGATGTGCGACCTCGACGAGACATGCGCAGGCGAGGACGGCGCGGAGCCCCCGGACCCCCGGCTGCACCGCGTCCCGCTGCTCACCGACCGGCGGTGCGTGCTGCTCCCCGCCGACCACCCCGCGGCCACCGCGTCCGCCGTCGCCCTGGCCGATCTCGTCGACGAGCGCTGGATCCTGGAGACCGGCCGCACCCGCTTCCTGGCGGCCTGCCAGGAAGCCGGGTTCAGCCCGCGCATCGCCGCCACCTCCGACGACCAGCTCACCATCCACTCCCTGGTCGCCAACCGGATCGGGCTCGCCATCATGAACGAGCTCGGCGTCACCGCCCACACCGATCCGCGGGTGGTGGCGCGCCCACTGCGAGGCTGGCCGACCCGGCGGATCTTCGCCCTGCTCTGGCCCGACCAGACCCGGGTGGCCCCGGTCGCGGCACTGCTGGGCGCACTGGGATCGGCAGGGAAGGCGCTGGCCACCGCTTAGCGTCCGGTGTTTTGGTTCGGGTCGGCAGCGCTTGTCTGCGGCGGAGTTATCAGCCGCAGCGGACGCCGTTGAGGGAGTACCAGGTGGGTGGGGTGTCGGCGCCCGAGTAGGTGGCGGTGTATCCGATGGTGAGGGATGCGCCGGCGGCGATGGTGCGGTCGTAGCTCACCGGGTGGGCGATCACCGCCTTGCCCTTCAGGTGGTAGGTGGCGTTCCAGGCCTGGGTGATCTTCTCGTTGCCGGGGAAGGCGAAGGCGGACTTCCACGCGCTGACGGCCGTGTTGACGGTGTTTTTGATCGTCATGTTCTCCGTGCAGCCGGCGCCCCAGTCGTGGGTCTTGGTCGTGGTGACTGTGCAGGAAGCGGATGTGGACGGTGCCGCCGAGGCGCTGGCGGAGCTGGAGCCGGACAGCTTGAGGACGGTGATGGAGTACGCGGGGAGTGTCAGGGCGGCGGCGCTGGTGCCGGTTTCGGCGCTGGTGGACCCCGCGGTACCGGCGGCGACGTGGTAGGTGTCGTCAGCCGCGTTCCAGCCGGTGGTTGCGTGGTTGAACTGGACGGCGAACGTCACAGTGCCCGGGGCGATCTGATGACCTGGGGCGAGCTGGAACTCGTAGGTGATCGAGCCGTCCGCGTTCTTGGTCGTGGTCTCGGTGAACTGGCCGGGCGAGCCCGAACTCCAGGAACCCGTCGCGGCCAGCCCGGTGCAGTTCGAGACCCTCACTCTGACGTCGAGCGCGGTGACCGGCTGCTTGACGGTCACACTGAGATCCAGCTGCGCCCAGTACACATTGCTGGAGGAGTTGATCGAGGTGGCGGCGTGCAGGAGGCCGGACGGGGTGGGGGAGGCGCTGATGCTGTTCGAGGCGGCCGGGTGGGTGGAGCGGTCGGTGGCTGCGGGGGAGGTGCTCGGGGTGCTGCTGCCGGGCTGCTCCGGAGCGGAGCCGCTGGGGGTCGGGCCCGGCGCGGAGACCGTCACCGATTCCTTGTGATGGTGCTGGGAGGTGACAGCGATCGTGGCGGTCGCGCCGACGGCGAGCGCGGTGGCGGTGCCGATCGCGGCCAGGGCCACGCCGGCCGGGAGCCCGGCCAGGCCCAGGCGCCCCAGCAGGCCCAGCCCGCCGCGGTGGCGGGCCCTGGCCGTTGGGGAACATGTTGGCGGGTGTGGACAGCGCGTTGCCTGACCCAGCGCGCCCGTCTCTTCCGCGCAGGACCCGGCCGGCGCCGAAGCCGCGCGCGAGGAGGCACTGAACATCGCCACAAGGCGTCCGCCCAGCTCAAGCCTGGTGGCCGCACTCCTGCGACGGGCGGATCGGCAACTCGGCCCAGATGGTCTTGCCGGTAGGGGTGTGCCGGGTGCCCCAGCGCTGGGCCAGCTGGCTGACCAGCATCAGGCCCCGGCCCCCCTCGTCAAAGACCCGGGCGTGGCGCAGATGGGGTGCGGTATCGCCGTTGTCGGAGACCTCGCAGATCAGGGCTCGGTCACGGATCAGTCGCAGCTGGATCGGTGGCTCGCCGTAGCGGATGGCGTTGGTGACCAGCTCGCTGACCAGCAGCTCGGCGACGAACCCGTCCTGGCTCATGGCCCAGACGGCGAGCTGGTCGGAGGTCAGCTTGCGGGCGTGCCCCACCAGGGCCGGGTCGGCCGCGATGTTCCAGGTGGCCACTTGGTCCGCGGGCAGCGCCCGGGTACGGGCCAGCAGGAGGGCGACGTCGTCGGTGGAAGGAACCGGGAGCAGCGCGTCGCACACGGTGTCGCAGAGGGTGTCGAGGGATGCGGCGGGCCGCGCGAGAGCCTCATCGAGCAGCAGGTAGCCCTCGTCGATATCACGCTCCCGGGACTCGATCAGGCCGTCGGTGTACAACGCCAGCAGGGTGCCCTCGGGCAGTTCGATCTCGATGGCCTCGAATGTCCACCCTCCCAGGCCCAGCGGTGGACCGGCGGGCAGGTCCACGAATTTCACCGTGCCGTCGGGCGTGACCAGGGCGGGCGGCGGATGACCGGCTCGGGCCAGCGAGCACAGCCGGGTGATCGGGTCGTAGATCGTGTACAGGCAGGTGGCGCCGACGTCTCCGTCGCTCTCCGCTTCGGTTCCCAGCCGGGAGACCAGGTCGTCAAGGCGTGTGAGCAGTTCGTCCGGCGGTAGGTCGATGTCGGCGAGGGTGCGTACGGCGGTGCGCAGCCTGCCCATGGTGGCCGACGCCTGGATGCCGTGGCCGACCACGTCGCCGACGACCAGGGCGACGCGCGTGCCCGACAACGGGATCACGTCGAACCAGTCGCCGCCGACCCCGGCTTGGCCCCCGGCCGGCAGGTAGCGGGAGGCCAGCCGCACAGCGGATTGCCGGGGCAGCCTGGTCGGCAGCAGACTGCGCTGCAGTGTCAGCGCTGTTTCGCGCTGAAGGGTGTAACGACGGGCGTTGTCGATGCACACGGCGGCCCGAGCCGCCAGTTCCTCGGCCAACACTTGGTCGTCCCGCTCGTAAGGCTCGGGGTTCCGGTGGCGGAAGAACACCGCCACCCCAAGCGTGGTACCTCGCGCCCGCATTGGAACCGCCATCACCGTGTGGGCCCCGAAATGCTTGATCCGGGCTGCCCGGACCGGGTCCTGCGCCGCCCAGCGGCGCATTGACTCGTCGGTGATCCGACGGCTGACTGCATGGCCTTTGGCCAGGCATTCGGCGGGCGGTGAGTACTCGGGGTAGTACTCCACCTCGCCCAGCGGGACGACCACCTCCGGAATGCCGGGCAGCACCGACTGATGTGCGACCCTGCGCAGCGCGACCGGGTCGTGCAGCGGGCCGGACGGCGGCTCGCCGCCGTGGTCGAGGGAGACCAGCAGGTCCACGCTGACGAAGTCGCCGAGGGCGGCGATGGCCACGTCGGCGAGCTCCTGCGCGGTGCGCCCCACATCCAGGGTACTGCCGATCCGGGCACTGGCCTCGTTGAGCAGTCGCAGCCGCTGCCGGGTGACGTCCAGCTCGGCGCTGTCCTGGGCGGCCAGCAGAATGCCCCGGATGGTGCCCGCGGTGTCTGTCAGCGGCGCCAGGCGGACTGAGCGGGTGGGTTCGCCGACCGCGCCCGCAATGGGTAGGCAGTTCTCGAGGGTGACCGGTACGCCGGACTCCAGGACCTGGCTCATGCACCTCTCGATCCGCTCGCCGTGCGGAGGCGCCACGATCTGCGAGATCCGTAGCCCCCGCATCTCGTCGTCCGAGCGCGCGAGCACGCGTTGCAGACCCGGACTGGTCCGCCGGGTCCGCAGCGCGGTGTCATAGAGCGCCGTGGCGCCCGGGAAGTACGCGAACGCCAGGCTCGTGAGTGCCGAGTCCCCAGGTACCCCCTGCGGTTCGTCCTCCGATACATCTCGCGCCACTGGTTCCGACGCTGGTCCCGGTGCGGCTCCCCGCGGGGGTTCCGGCACGGTTTCAGGTGGGGGTCCCGGCTGGGAGAGGTGATCGTGGTCCGGACGATCGCCCGGGACGGTGCTGCGACGCTCCATAATCGCTCGTCCCGCCCTTCCGCCGGAGACCGTCCCGCTGAGCCCCGGAGGGAGCCTGTGCCGGGAGAACACCTCTACCAATCGTGATGCTCCGGAGCCGCCGGAGCAACCGCGTGTACGGCGGGGTGCGCTTCTCCCAGTCGGCCGTCGGCGAATCGCACCCGGTAACGGCTGCTGCTGGTGAGCTCGGTATCACTCGACGGCGTAGGTCACGATGCCGCGATGGGGGCCCCCGGCGAGTTGGCGAAGGCCCGAGCTGGAGGTCTGCAGCCCTTCAGCTGCCGGTGGCCCGGTCAGCTCAGGCGGGCGTCCGCGTAGGCGGCCATCGCGTCGCGCTGGTAGGCGGCGAGCCCGGCAGCGACCTGGTCGTAGGCCGCGTGCCACTGCGGATCGTCGACATAGGTCTGACCGAGGGCTTTGAACGCGGCCGCGTTCGGGGTCCACATCCGGCAGATGCCCCGGTAGTGGGCATCGACCTCGGCCTGCACTGCCGGGTCGGTCACCGGCATGCCGGCTGCTGGCCTCAGCCACGCGGACCATCGCCGCAGTGGCCTCCTGCTGCAGCCGCGCCTGGTCCTCGTCGGTGAGCGTGCCGGCGAACTGCCTCGACGGCTCCGCCTCCTCGGGCCACTGCTCGCGGGCGGCCGCCTCATGGCGGGCAGTGTCGAAGCCCTGGAACAGGTTCTCCGGCCTGCTGATCTTCGTCATGTCGGTGTCCTTGTCTTCCTCCAATTCGGCGATGGTGCGGCCGACCGTGGCCGCCAGCACGTCCAGCCGCTCCCGCTCCGCCAGCAGCCTGCGGTGGTGCTCGCGCAGCGCGGCCACCTGGTCGACCTGGCGCTCCAGGACCGCCGCGATCTCGCGCAGTCCCAGACCGAGTTCCCGCATCAGCAGGAGCTGCTGCAGCCGCAGCAGCTCTGCCTCCTCGTAGTAGCGGTGGCCGTTGCTCCCGGTGTACGCGGGAACAAGCAGCCTGATCTCGTCGTAGTGCCGCAGCGTCCGGGACGTCACCCCGGACATCCGGGCCACGTCCGCGATGGACCAGGCCATAGCTGTGCCTTTCATCGCCGGGCCGGTCTCTCCGGCCACACCCATGACCGTAGGAGTTGACGGTGCGGAAAGCGCAAGAGGGCGCCGGCACGCGCCTCGGTCCCGTCTCTGGTCAGCTCATGCGAGCAGGTCGTCCAGCCAACCACACTCACCACGCAGTCCCTGACCAGCAGAGCTCTGCAGCCCTGCCGGAGTACTAGCTCACGTTGGCGTTCTGGGCGGTCATGGTGCCGTTCCAGACGTTGAGGCCCAGGAGGCCACTGCTGTAGGCGGTGTCGATGATGTCGATGACCGGGGTGCTGCCACTGGCCAGGTACACCCTGATCCGGGACCCGACCGCGACGACCTTGAGGTGGTAGGCACGGCCCGGGGTGATCGGTGTGCTGTAGGTCGCCAGGTCGGAGCCGGGCCGCCACAGCTTGATCTGCCCGCCGCCGCTGGTGTTGATGTTCGCGGTGTACTGCTGGGTCAGGCTTGCGTTGGCCCGGAAGGTGATTCCGGCGGCGCCTCCCGTCCCCAGCGACAGGTCGGCCTCGTAGGTGAAGTCCGTACCGGTCTCGCCGCTCAGGTAGAAGCCGTCACCGGTGGCCCAACTCCTCTTCCCTGCTGGCGTGTCGGTCCAGATCGAGTTGGTCGTGCTCCAAGGGCCGGTGAGGTTGGTGGTCAACCCGGCGTTGGCGTTGCGGAGCGTAGCACTGCCGTTGTAGACGTTGAGGCCGAACAGGCCACCGGTGTAGGCGGGGTCGACGACGTCGATGACCGGGGTGCTGCCACTGCCCAGATGCACCCTGATCCGGGACCCGACCGCGACGACCTTGAGGTGGTAGGCGTGGCCCGGGGTGATCGGTGTGCTGTAGGTCGCCAGGTCGGAGCCGGGCCGCCACAGCTTGATCTGCCCGCCGCCGCTGGTGTTGATGTTCGCGGTGTACTGCTGGGTCAGGCTTGCGTTGGCCCGGAAGGTGATTCCGGCGGCGACTGCCGTCCCGAGCGACAGGTCGGCCTCGTAGGTGAAGTCCGTACCGGTCTCGCCGCTCAGGTAGAAGCCGTCACCAGTGGCGGAGCAAGTGTTGCCGTCGGTGATATTGGCCCACATGCCGCCGCTGGCCTGCCAGGGACCGGCCAGGTTGCTGCCTGGGTTGGCAATCGGGATGAATGCCGGCCAGGCGCGCTGCAGCTCGTTGTAGAGCAGCGAGACCAGCTTCACGCTGCCGTCCTGGGCGTAGACCGAGACCCCCCGGCTGTCGAGGGCGGGGTCGAAGTCGACGTTGTTGCTGGAGGACAGCTTGCCGTCGTTGCCGAAGACCTCCAACTGGTCCCGGTCGACCAGGACGTGCACCTTGATCCGGCCGTTGACCGGTGCGAGGGAGATCCCCATCAGCGTCTGCTGGGTGCGGTCGTAGGTCACATCGCTGTTGCAGGAGCCGTCCGGGTACGTGTGCAGCTTCAATCCGAACCTGGAGGCGGTCGCGGTGGTGGTGTCGAACTCGGCGACAACCTCGTAGGTGTCCGCGGCGATGCCCGCGAGCGGATTGCCGGCCGGGTCGGCGGTGACGGTCTGGTTCGCCCACGACCGCGGATGGGCCCGGATCGACGCGATCTCGGCGACCGGGGTGCGGGTGATACGCAGACCCTCCGGGTAGGTGACCAGCTTCAGCTCGACCGGGAAGGTCAGGTTGCCGGTCCAGATGTCGCCGAAGTTGCTCTGCTGCCAAGCCATCTCCACTATCCGACCGTCGGGCATGTCGTTGAACACCTGCCCGGCGTAGATGTTGCGTCCCACGTCCATCTGCACCGGCTCGGTCCAAGTCGTGGTGAACGTGGTTCCGTCGAAGTCTCCGACCACGTACTTCGTGCTCGCGGCGTTCAGCACCCACTTGGTCGTTGAGCCCCCGTCCACCTGCATCGGGTACAGGTCCGGACACTCGTACAGCCAGTCGGCGGCGAACCGGCTGGCGTAGGTCCAGTCCAGCAGGTTGGTCGAGGTGTAGATGTCGTACCCGTTGCCGCCCTCGTTGGACCAGAACACCATGACCCAGCGTTTGCGGGCCGCATCCCACAGCACCTTCGGGTCGCGGCTGTCGGTGCTGGCCGCCGGCGGAACCGCCACCACGCGGCCGTTGCCATAGGACTTGAAGGTCTTCGCACCATCGGTGCTGTAGTCCATCAGGACCCCGCCGGTGCCGGTGAATACCACGATCGGGTCGTCCTGCCCTGACTTCAGGCCGGTGACGTTGGACTTGTCCACCACACCCGCCCCCGACCACAGATTGCCCGGCTGCACGCCCGGCTCCAATGCGATCGGCTGCTGCGTCCAGTGCACCAGGTCGGGACTGGTCGCATGGCCCCAGTGCATGGTGTCCCAGGCCAGACCGTGCGGGTTGTGCTGGTAGAAGATGTGGTAGACGCCCTTGTAGTACAACGGGCCGTTGATGTCGTTCATCCACCCCGAGCGCGAACTGAAGTGGAACTGCCCCCGGTAGTGCTCGTCGTAGGCACCCAGGAGAGTCGTCGGGTACGGGTACTCCGGGTAGTCCGCGGGACTGCCCGCCCAAGCCGGTCCTGTACGCAGGACCATGGGAACGAGCGACAGGGCAGTCGCCGTCGCAGCCCTGATCAGGAAGGTTCGCCGGTTTGAGGCCAGTGGGCCAATCGGGACGTCGGATGTGCTGGTGTCGACCATCGGCCCTCCGAAGTGGGGGTGGGTGCCGGGAGGCGTCCATGGGTCTTGACGTTGAATCAGTGGTGAGCGCTTCAGGCCACGTTGGTCGCAGGCACCCAGCGATACCCGGAATGCGGTGGGGTGTGTCTCGCGCAAGGCGGGCGGCTCGTACATCGCCTGACGCTGTGTTCGCTACGGAGCCACCGCGTCCGAGAAGATGTCCCGGACGTTTCGCGCGCGTGTGCTACGTGCGTCTTGGAAACGTTTCCAACAAGCTAGAGCGCCTCTCGCGCTGTGTCCAGAGGTGCGACACAATCACGGGGAGTTCGCTGTCGGGCCGCTGCGGAGAGTAGGAAATGTTGCCGGACCACCAGGACGATCACGGGGCCCGCTCTGTCACCATGCGGGACGTCGCCTCGCAGGCGGGTGTGGGTATCGCTACGGTGTCGCGGGTGGTCAACGGCAAGGCCGGCGTCACCGCGGACGTGGTGGAACGCGTCACCAGGGCAGCTCAGTTGCTCGGCTACCGGCACGACCTCACCGCGAGCAGCCTGCGTCGCGCAGACCGCAGGACCGGGATTTTGGGACTGGTCCTGGAAGACGTCGCCAACCCCTTCTCCTCGGCCTTGCAGCGTGCTGTCGAGGACGCCGCGACCGAGCGGGGGGTCCTGGTCCTGGCGGGTAGCAGCGACGAGGATCCGGTTCGTGAGCGCGGCCTGATTCAGACCTTCTCCGCGCACCGGGTCGACGGACTCGTGGTCGTACCGACCGGTCAGGCCGGCGGGCTGGCGGCAGCTCTCGATCACGACATCCCAGTCGTCTGCGTGGACCGGGTGGTTGACGGGGCCACGGCCGACACCGTGACCACGGACAACCGCCTGGGCGTACGCGAGTGCGTGCGGGCCCTTCACGCCCTGGGTCACCGACGGATCGCCTTTCTGGGAGACCTGGCCGCCATCTGGACCGCGCGCGAGCGATACGCCGGCTTCGCCGAGGGTATGGACGACACCGGATGTCGGCCGTCCCCTGCGCTGGTGCGCCGTGGCCTGCACACACAAGCGGCAGCCGAGAAGGCCGTGGGCTCACTGCTCGAGCTGCCGGACCCGCCGACGGCGATTTTCTCCGCCCAGAACCTCATCACCGTCGGCGCCCGCCGGGTCCTGCAGAACCTGGAGCTGGAATACCGGGTGGCACTCATCGGTTTCGACGACTTCCCCCTGGCCGACCTGCTCAGCCCCGGAGTCTCGGTGGTGGCCCAGGATCCGGCAGCCATGGGCCGCGAGGCGGCCAGGCTGCTGTTCGAGCGACTGGACGGCGAGAAGGGCCCGATCCGGCACTCGGTCGTCGCGACCCGTTGGATAGCCCGCGGCTCCGGCGAGTTGCCCGGACCGCACGCCACGTAGGCCTGCATGGTTCACCTGCTGGGAGCACACCGAGGGCGGGTACATCGCGGCGCAGTCGACGCGGCCGAACACGCTCGCCACCGGTACGATCGGCCGGCTGCCGTGTCGGACCTTCCTCAGGACGGCGTGGGCGGCGGCGCTGACGTCGGCCTGGGCGACCTTGTAGGACACCTGGGCGTAGACGATGGTGCCGGACTGGCTGACCAGGCCGTTGGTGAAGGGGTCGGAGACGCCCGACACCTGCGGCGACTTCTCCAACTCGGCCACCAGGGACTGGACCTCCGCCTTGTTGGCATCGGAGGTGAGCTTCTGCCCGCTGGGCGCCTCGAACACCACACGCGCGGTGGCGCCGTTGGCGGATGCCTGCGGGAATTCCTTCTGCAGCAGGTCGATCGCGAGTGCCCCGGCATATCCTCGGGGGCCTTGAGCGTTCCGGGCACGCAGAGTCGTCGCCGCCGGAACGCCAGCCGGCCGAACCGATAGAGGAAGGTGGCCACGGATAACTCCCACCAGAAGTGAGATCATTTGCGTGAGCTGGGCCTGACTGACCCGTGATCTCAACCTAGGAGCGGTACCGGGCAACTTCGCTGGTTCGGTCGCCCGAGCAGCCGCCGCGCGGTGTCAGCGCCGGTCGATGCGGGGGAAGACGGCGTCGTCCAGGATCAGGCCGATGGCCACGGCGATGGGGATGGCGAGAAGTGCGCCGATGATGCCCAGCAGGGTGCCGCCGATCAGGACGCCGAGGATGGTGACCAGGGGGTGGATCTCGACGGCGAACTTCATGGTCCTGGGCATGATGAGGTAGTCCTCGGCGATGCGGAAGACGACGTAGAAGGCGGCGGTGGCGAGTGCGACCGGTAGTGAGACGACGAGCGCCACCAGGGCGACCACGATGCCGCCGATGGTGGATCCGACGATCGGGACCAGGTCCATGACCGCGACGAACACCCCCAGTGCCGCAGGGTAGGGGACGCCGAAGATCAGCAGCCAGATGAAGGTGGCCAGTCCCGCGATGACGGAGGTGGCCAGGTTGCCGAGCATGTAGCGCCCGGTGCGCAGCAGGATCTCGTCGGTCAGCTCGGCGGCGTGCTCGCGTTTGCTGCCGGGGACGAACCGCAGGGCGAAGCGCTCAAGGGAGGGTAGCCCCGCCAGGAAGTACAGGGTCAGCGTTATCACCAGAAACAGGCCGGTCAGGGTGGTGACGACCAGTTGGCCTGCGCCCATCAGGCTGCCGACGACGTTGCTCCCGTTGGTGCCGACGGCCTGTTTGGCCTTGGTGGTCAGGTGGAAGCGGTCCTCCAGCCTTCCGAGGAAGGAGTGGTGGTCGTGCAGTTGCTGCAGCCAGACCGGGACGTTGTGGATCAGGGCGTTGATCTCATTGGTGACCGGGGTGACGAACAGCATCGACAGGGAACCCAGGAGCACGAACAGGCCCAGGATGACCAGGGCCACTGCTCGGGGGCGGGACATCCCGCGGCGGGTGAGCAGGCGCACGACGGGGTCGGCGCTGACGGCGATGACCAGGGAGAGCAGGGCCAGCAGCAGGATGGTCTCCAGGTGCTGGACGGCCTGGATGAGCCAGTACGCCAGCAGTGCTCCCAGGCTCAGGCGGAACCCTATGGAGAACCAGGACCTGGACTGTGCGCGCACAGAGTCGACGGTGGCCGGACCGGGGTCTGCGTCCCGAGCGCCGTCTCCTGCGGCGGACTTCTCTTCCTGCGTGCTCACGGACGGCTCCTTCACATGTCACCTTCAGCTGCTCATGGATCACGTCTTCCCCGGATCCCTTCCACGAAGTGCGGGTCTCTGGGCCGTGGGGCGTCAGTCCTGGTGCGGGAGGTACACGGTGAGGGAGTGGGGTGCCTTGTCGAGGATCAGGGTGTCGGCGGCGGGGCTTATCTCGCCGTCGCGGGCGTAGTGCTCGGTTTCCTGGATGCCGTCGATGCGCAGTTGGGAGAGGTGGGCGGCCTGGTAGACGCGGGAGCGGGCCAGGGTGCCGGTGAGGAAGGCGGCGACCAGACGGCTGCGGGCGAAGGGGTGGCTGCCGTCGACGGCGCGGACGTCGAGGGTGCCGTCGTCCAGGCTGCGGCGGAAGCTGGGGGCGAAGCCGGGCGGGTCGTAGCGTCCGTTGCCGGCGAACAGCAGCCACAGACGGCGCTCCGTGCCGTCGATGACGGCGCGGGTGGGCTGACCCTGGGCCAGCACCCGGACCAGTCCCACCCCGAGGGCGGGCCACTTGCCGAGGTACTTCTGCAGGGACTCGCGGGCGTGCACCAGTTCGGGGTAGACCCCGATGCTGAAGGTGTTCAGGAAATAGGCCGTTGCCGGCTCGCCTTCCTCCTCGATGCTGGTCGTGCCTTTGGACGTCACTCGTCCCAGATCCACTGACCCGCCGTGTCCTTCCTGGACGGCTGTCACGGTGTCCTGCAGGGTGAAGATGCCCACGTCGGCGGCGAAGTGGTTCAGGGTGCCGGCGGGGAAGACCGCCAGCGGCAGCCGGTGCTCGGCGGCCAGGAGGGCCGCGGCGTTGACCGAGCCGTCCCCGCCGGCGACGCCCAGGGCGCTGTCCCCGGCGGCGGCCTCGACGTCTGCGACGGCCTGGTTGAGCAGGGCGATCAGATCCTGGTCGCCCTCGCGCACGCGCAGGTCCGCGCACGGCAACTGCTCACGCAGTTCCGCCTCCACATTGCCCGCACTGCCCGGACCGCCCGAGGAGTTGTTGACCACGACCACCAGGCCGCGACCGTCCGGCAGGGCCGGCAGTTGGACCCGGGCCCGGGCCGTCTCTGCGGGGGCGTCGTCGGTCAGCGGCCACCACCGCAGCGTGAGCGCCGCCATGCCGGCGCCCAGCGCCGCTCCGGCCAGCACGTCGCTGGGGTAGTGCGCCCCGGTGTAGACGCGCGAGCCCGCCACCGCTGCGGCCAGTGGAAGGACGGCTGCTCCCAGCCAGGGTGATTCCAGAGCGACGGCGGTCGCGAACGCGGCCGCGGAGGCCGCGTGTCCGGACGGGAATGACGTGGTGATCGGGGGGCGGAGGAGACGGCGGGCGATCGGCACGCCGGTGGTGACGGGGCGTCGGCGGCCGGCGAGTTGCTTGGCGACGACGTTCGCCGCGGTGGACGCCAGAGCAAGGGAGCCGATGCCACGCAGAGCGGCGCGACGGGCACTGCGGTTGCGCGAGAGCCCGAGCGCGGCCGCTCCGGTCAGCCACAGCACTCCGTGGTTGGCGCTGCGTCCCAGCCTCGGCAGGACCGGGTCCAGGCCGCGCGGATGTGCGGCGGCCACGCGATCGAACAGGCGCACGTCGAGGTTCTGCAGTCGTCCCATGGACGCCGGTTACCCCCAATCGGGTGTGAACACACGGTTGGTGACGCAGGGCGTGCATGTCGGTGGCCCGGGCAGATGAGTGCGCAGGGGTGCGAGCGCGCCCGCACTATCAGCGGAGGTTCATCGTGGCGTCATCGCATGCGCACAACAGAAGCACGGGTCCAGGACGCCGTTCTGATGCTTCGTCGATTCCTCGGCCCAGTGAGAAGGGCGCCCTGCGGACCGCGGGCCGTGCGGGCTTTGTGGCGCGCGGGGTGGTCTATGTCCTGATCGGTGTGCTCGCCCTGGAGATCGCGTTCGGCAAGGGCGGCGGCGAGGCGGACCGTCAGGGCGCGTTGCACCAAGTGGCCGCTCAGCCCTTCGGCCTGGCGATGCTGTGGATTCTGGTGGTCGGTTTCGCCTGCATGGCGCTATGGCGTGCGTCACTGGCGGCGTTCGGTGAGGGGGGTCGGAAGAAGACCGGCAGCCGGATTCTCAGTGCCGGGCGCGCAGTGTTCTACGCCTCGGTGTACTGGGGAACAGCCGCTTACGCCGTGGGGAGCGGGGGCCAGTCGGGCGGCAACGCCAAGTCGCAGGACTGGACGGCGTCTGCGCTCAGACTTCCCGGCGGTCAGGTGCTGGTGGCGATCGTCGGTGTCGTCCTCTTCGGTGTCGGCGCGGGCGTCGCGGTCAGCGCGATCCGACGCACGTTCCTCAAGAAACTGAACACAGCCGCCATGAGCGTGCGCGTCCGCAAGGTCGTCACCGCGCTGGGCATCGGCGGCAGCACCGCGCGCGGCACCGTCTTCGCCGGGGCTGGCGTGTTCGTCGTGGTCGCAGCCGTCCGCTTCGATCCGAAACAGGCCAAGGGCATGGACGCCACCCTGCGCAGCTTCGCCCACACCCCTGCCGGTCCCTGGCTCCTCGTCCTGGTGGCGCTGGGACTCGTGCTCTTCGGCGCCTTCTCCTTCGCTTCCGCCCGCTGGCGCAAGCTCTGACCACGGGATCGCATTCCTGCCCGGGCGGAGGGCCGGGATTCCCTGCGAAGATCAAGGAATGAACATGCTTGGCACACCAACCGGATTCGCCTCTTCCGCCCCAAAGGCCGCCCCTGGCGAGGCGTCGCAGGTCACCGACTCCGCGGATCGGCTGCGCCACATCATCTGCACCATCTGCTATCCCGCATTCGCCGGAACCCGCGAAGCCCCGCATGATGCTGTGTGCGTCTGCGGAAGACCGGTCCGTAAGGGCGACCCGCGAAGCCCGCAGAATGCCATGCAGTGCATCCTCTGCGACGAACTCCTGAACCATCACAACACCACGTTCCACCCCTGAACGGACCCCGCCCGTGCGCCGGTGGTGAGGATGCCGGGAGCGGGCAGGTGTCCGGTATGGGAATTCACGTAGTGGAAGCAAGTGGTGTCGGCGCAGCTGCGGGGAGCATTGCCCTGGTCGTCGGGGCATTGGTCGTGGCGGGGCTGATCGTCGCTTTCGTGTTCGGGTCGCGGCGTAAGGAGAAGGAGCCGGCCCCGGTCGCCCCGGCTCCGGGCGCGCGGCCGTCGTCCGAGCAACGGCCGGCCCCCGGCGAGGGCTCGTGGTCGACGCCGCCCTCCACGCCTGGCCAGTCTCCGCAGGGCGATCAGTCACCGCACCGGGGCTGACCCCCGATCTCCCGCACAGGTTCGCGGGCACGCCGACTGTTCGGTGACGAAGTGTCAAGAGTGGTGTCTGGGGCGGTTTTCAGCCAGCGGGACGGGGCAGCCGGAGTGACAGGAGGCACACATGGACTGGACACTTTCCGGCAGACGTCATTCCCCCAGCCGCCGTACCGGCAGTTCGCGGTACGGCCGCAGCCGCAGCTACCGTGATCGCCGATCCGGCACCCGCCGTAGGTCGGGCGCGCGGCGGGTGGCCGGGGCGGGGGCGATCGACGGCCTGGCCCGGGCCGGCTTCGTGGCCCGCGGGGTGGTGTACATCGTGATCGGCATCCTTGCGGTTCTGGCCGGACTCGGCTTCGGGCGCCACGACCTGGACCGCGCGGGCGCCCTGGCTGCGATCGCCGACGAGCCCTTCGGAGAACTGCTGCTGTGGCTGCTGGTCATCGGCTTCGTCGGCCTGACACTGTGGCGCGCGGTACGGGCCGCCGGCTCCGCCGAGGGCGGCGGCCACCGACTCCTGGACGCGGTCCGTGCCGTGGTCTACGCGATCGCGGCCTGGAGCATCTATCAGTTCGTCGCCCACGGTCGCACCCCCACCACCTCCGACGACAGCGCCCACGACGTCAGCGCCCGCCTGCTGCAGACCGACGGCGGACGCGTCCTGATGATCGTCCTGTCCCTGGCCGTCATCGCCGTCGGCATCGCCATCGTGGTCCGGGCCATCGGCAAGCGCTTCGCCGAACGGCTGCGCACCGGCTGGATGACCTACCGCACCCGCGACCTCGTGCTGCGGCTTGGGCAGGCCGGGCACATCGCCCGTGGGGTGATCGTGGGCGCGTTCGGCGTCTTCGCCCTGCAGGCCGCACTGTCGGACACCCCGGGCAGGTCCAAGGGCCTGGACGCCACGCTGCGCTCCTTCGCCCAGACCTCCTTCGGCCCGCTGGTACTGGTGCTGGTGGCGTTGGGTCTGATCGCGTTCGGCCTGTACTCCTTCGCCGAGGCCCGTTGGCGCCGCACCCTGGGCGGCGTCCCCCGCTGACCTGCGGTCGGCCCAACCTGCAGGAAGAGCGGATTTGGCCTGGCGGGTATATGTGTGAAGGGTGCGCGGTCCTGCGACGGTGAGCCAGAGCCCACCCCGGGCAGCGCCGGATCGAGTCAGGAGGATCGCCATGGCGGCGCACGACGCAGACGCGGACGCCCGGGAGCTGGTGTTCGCCGCACCGGCCGCCGGTGCCCCGCGCGGCCACGAGGACACCATTGTGGTACGCCGCACGCAGGTCATCGGGCCCGGGGGGCACCCTGTCTACTGCGATGAGACGGGTATCGTCCGCGCGGAGGTCAGCGATGACGACGAGGTACGGATGCTGGCCAGCAGCGTCCACCAGGACGCCCGGCGCCCGATCTCCTGCCGTCGGCTTCCTCCGGACGAGCCGGGATGATCGCGGATCCAGGGGACAGCCGCCCGTGGGCGCCGTCAGGCGTTTCTTCCTCAGTCCGGGCCCGGCGCTGGATCGGTGAGCGTGAACAGTCCACGGGTCTCGGTGACGGCGAGGAGCCGTAGCACTGCGGACCCGGCTCGGGCCAGGGTCAACGTCACACCGCGGTCATCCGCGCAGGCGCGGATGTAAAGGAGGACGTTCAGTCCCGCACCGTCGCAGAAGCGAACGCCCGCAAGGTCCACCTCCAGAAGGTCCCCGGGGCCGCCCAGGGCGCGGGTGAGTGCGGCTTTGAGCTGCGCGGCGCAATCGTGGTCGATCTCGCCGGCCAACGTGACGCGTGTGTGTCCGTCGCCCGGGTGGATCCGCACCCGGAGCAGGTCCGGACTGCCCATCAGTACCTCGTGGCTGTCTGAAGTCGTGCCACCGGACCCGCCTATCCCTGTTCCACCGTCAGAGGGGGACATGGCCGAAGCTCCCTGGACGTGCCGAAAGTACGAGACCAGCATGCACAGTCCGATAGTTCACGTCAACTGATACATGAATTTGATTTCGTCAATTGATAGGCGTGAACCAGTGGTCCTATATTGGGGGGATGGATGCAGTCTCCGACACCCGCCCGGGGTGGACATTCCTGACCAACCACGCCCGTGTGCTGGCCGCGATCGCCCGTGACCCCGGCATCCGGGTGCGTGACATCGCTGTGCACTGCCTGCTCACCGAGCGCGCAGTCCAAAGGATCATCGCGGACCTCGAATCCGAGGGCTACCTCGCCCACACGCGGCAGGGCCGCTCCAACCACTACCAGGTGAGCGCCGACACATCCCTGCGTCACCCCGCCGACACCGGATCAACCGTCGCCGAACTCCTGGCACTCCTCGCGGTACACCAGCGGCCCGGACCCGAGGGTTCGTAGCCGGTCATGCCGCTGCCCGGCCGAGCCGGATCCAGCGGAAGCCGCCCAGCTCCAGCGCGTTCAGGTCCGGTTCGGGTTCCTGGTAGCGGCGGTCCCCGAAGACCTCTCCGAAATCGGTCCCGGTGCTGATGAGCGGGCCCAGGTCCAGGGTGACCTCATGGTCGGCGAGGTTGTGGACGAAGAGCAGGGCGCCGGCGGGGGAGTCCGCGCGGTGCACCACGACGCAGGCCGGTACGTCGGCGTCCAGGATCCGGCAGCTGCCCTGGCCGACCTCCGGGCATTCGCGCAGCATGCGGATCGCCCGTTCGAGGAACGAGAGCAGCGAGTCAGGGTTGCGTCGCTGCTCGGTGACGTTGACCGAGTAGTAGCTGTAGGGCCCGGTCTTGATCAGCTCAGGGGCGTGGCCACTCGTAGCCGCCGTCGCGCATCGGCGAGGGGTGGATCGGGTTGAGCCACAGACAGGTCGCGCCCAGCCGGGTGATGTGGTCCAGCCGGCTGATCAAGCCGCGCAGGTCTCCCAGGCCTCGTCGGCGATGTGCTGGTGCTCCTTGCCCGGAGCGGCCGATCCATGCGGGCCGTCCGGGTCAGCTCCGACCGAGGGCCTGCTGGAGCTCCGCCTTGTTCATGGATGAGCGGCCCTTGATATTGCGCTGCTTGGCCTCGTTGTACAGCTGGTCGAAGGTCGGGCCGCCGAAACCCTTGTGCGAGCGCTGCCCCCCGCGTTTGGCGGAGGACATGTCGTGGGTCGAGCTGCGGCTGGCGGTCTTCGACTCACCACTGCGGGCGCGTTCCTTGTTCACCGTGCGGGCTGCGATCTCCTTGGCCCGCTTCTCACCCACGCCACGCTTTTCGACGCTGTCCTTGATGTGCTCGTACTGACGCTCCCGTTTGGGACTCGATCCGGAAGGCACTGCATCCACCCGCTTTCCTGGGAGAGACCGGAGTTGCCGGACCAGTCGCCTACCCCGCATCCGCGCAGGCATGGGGAGGGTCTGCGTCGAGGCACTGAGGACGATCTCTGTTCCGTGGACGGGTGAGAACACCGGTGCGGAGCCGTATCGTTGCATCAGAAGGCGGGACGCACATCTGCGTGTGCCGTCCGTCCACGGCTGAGGGAGCGCACCGTGTCATCGGTTCCTGGGCTGACCGCGGCGGCTGGTGGGGAGCATCCGGCCGCGCTGGAGGCTGCGGCATGAGCACCACCGTCACATCCCCGCAGTACGACCCGTTCGTCCATCCCGCGGTGTTCTACCGCGACGAGCAGGAGTACCTCGACCAGGTGGGCGGGTTCGTCCGCCGCAGCGTGGCTGCGGGGGAACCGGCCCTGGTGGCGGTGCCGGGTGTGCGGCTGGAGCTGCTGCGCGAGGATCTGGGCGATGAGGCCGGCCGGGTCACCTGGGTGGACATGACCCGTCTGGGCCGTAATCCCGGCCGGATCCTGGCCGCCCTGCAGAGCTTCGCCGACCAGCACCGAGGCCGTACGGCGCGCATCGTCGGGGAGCCGATCTGGGCCGGGCGCTCGCGTGCCGAGATCCTCGAGGCCACCAAGCACGAAGCCCTGATCAATACGGCCTTCACCGGCCGCGAGGCCACCATCGTGTGCCCCTACGACACCTCGGCCCTGGACCCGGTCGTGGTCGCCGACGCCCTGCGCACCCACCCCACCCTGATCGAAGAGGGTCGTGACCACGTCAGCGCCGCCTACACCGATGCGCTCCTGGTGTGCGCGGACTGCGACGAGCCGCTCCTGGAGCCCGAGCCCGCCCCTGACGCCCTGACCTACGAATCCGGCCAACTCGCCGAGGTCCGCGCACACGCCGAGCAGTGGATCACCGGGACCGCGCTCACACCGGACCGGCGCGCGGATCTCGTCCTGGCGATCAGCGAGGCCGCAACCAACTCCCTGGCGCATGGCGGTGGAATCGGCACACTGCGCCTCTGGACGGCAAGCGGCGGCGGGGTGATCGCTGAAGTCCGCGATGCCGGCCACCTGGACAATCCCCTGGCCGGCCGACGCCGTCCAATCCCCGCCGCGGCCGGCGGTGGCCGCGGCCTGTGGATGATCCACCAACTCTGCGATCTGGTCGAGATCCGCGCCACCTCCACCGGGCTCACCCTGCGACTGCACGTCGCCGCAGGCTGAGGAGGGCCGGGCCGCAGGTGTTGGCGGAGCGTGTGTGCGACGGCACGTGACGCGCTGCCGATACGGTCTCCCGTCGGCGGCAAGGGAATCAGTGTCTCAAGTCGTTTTCGCCACCGGGCTCCAAGCCTCGCTCGAGTACGGCCTGCGGGCTCCCCGGTTCCAGCGAGAGCAGCAGATCACCGAAGCCGCGGTGGGCTCGGGCGTCGCGTCTGCCGGTGGTGAGCACGGGGCAGGCGTCGCTGCGCAGCAGCCAGCCAGCCACGTCATGCCCACCCCGACTGCTGACGGAATGGCTGTGTCATCGACGAGCGGCAGCGGGTTTGTTGCTGGCCGGAAGGTGGTTGACCTTCGAGTCGGGTCGAAGGTCTACCGTCGCGGCATGACCACGTATCGCATCTCGCAGCTGGCGGAGCGCTCAGGCGTTCCGGCCACGACTCTGCGCTTCTACGAGAGCGCCGGGTTGCTGCCGGCGGAGCGCACCGCGTCGGGTTACCGGCTCTACGGTGAGGCGGCGGTGGAGCGGCTGGCGTTCATCTCCTCGGCCAAGCTCCTGGGTCTGGCACTGGAGGAGATCCGTGAGCTCCTGGACGTGCGCGAGGACGGCGTGTGCGCCTCGGTCCGGGGGCGGATGGTGTCGCTGGTCGCGGACCGGATTGCCGACACGCACCGGCGGATCGCGGAACTGACCGCGTTCTCAACGTACCTGGCCGCCGTCCACACGGACCTGTCCGGACTCGCGCCCGCGGGTGCCTGTGGGCCGGACTGCGGCTGCACGACCAGCACCAGCGCGATGACCCCCGGCCCGGTGCCGATCACCCTGTCGCCCAGTCGCCCCGAACCCGACCCCGAGCCTGTGCCCGACCCCGAGGCGTGGCGGCAGGCGCCGGTGGCGTGCACCCTGGGCCGGGTGGAACTGGCGGACCGCACCGGAAAGTGGCGATCACTGGTCGACCGGGCGGAGGACCGGCACGAGATCCCGAACGGGGTACGGCTGGTCTTCCCCGCCACGGCGGAGCTGGCCGGTGAGGTGGCGGCGCTGGCGGCGGCCGAGCAGGGCTGCTGCGAGTTCTTCGACTTCACCCTGCACCTCACTCCCACCGCCCTGGAACTGAGTGTCCACGCCCCCGAGGGCGCGGCGTCCATGCTGGCCGACCTGTTCGGAGCGACTGTATGAGCAATCCCTCTTCACCGCGTCCCGCCCGCCCCTGGGGTGTCCTTGGGGCCGGCGCGGCGGCGGCCCTGGCCTGTGCGGTGTGCTGTGCGGGCCCGCTGCTGGCGGCCCTCGGCGCGATCGGCGCGGCCTCCGCGGTCGCCTCGGTGTGGGTGCCCGCGCTCGCGGCCCTGGCCGTGGTGGCAGTCCTGGCCCTGCTCCTGGTACGCCGACGCCGCCGAACGACGGCCTGCCGCACCGACCACGCACCGGGCCCGGTGGACCTGCCCATGCCCGCCCTGCCCGCCGCCCCGAGCACCACCGCCAAGCCCGGCCCTGAAACCGCAGCGAAACCGGAGCGATGACGGGCCTGCTGGACCGCTACCTGGCCAGGACCGGCTTCTCCTCCCAGCAGGACGACCGCCCCCAGGACCCCGGGCCCTCGCCGCGCTGGCGGCCGCCACGCGGCTGAGGTCACGCCGGTGAACCGGCTCGCCCTGGTACGTGCCGGCTACGGCCTGCTCCAACTCGCTTGCGTGCCCCTCTGCCGCGGCACGGACCGACCACTTCCCCGGCGCACCGTGCAGATCCTGGGCCTGCGCCAGATCCTGTAGGCGGCAGTAACAGCGCCGGCGCCGAGCCGCCTTCGACCTGCGCTGCCTGGTCCGTGAGGAGCTGATCGCCTTCCTGACCGAGCGATACCCGCACGCCCTGCCCCGGGTGGCAGTCCAGCAGGCCGTCGCCAAAGCAGGCACCCCGTCGGACGGCTAGCACGAGCGGGAGCCGGGACGGCGCACTGCTGGGGCGTTTGAAACGGGAGAGGCGGGCATACGCCACTTATGGCGAACTCTGATGACAAAGCGAAGACATCCCACGCGCCCGGCTCGCAGCCGAGTACCCACCCGGGCTCCGATGAACCGCAGACGATCACGGCGCCGACGCCGCCCGTGGCACGGCACAGCGATCCCCCGGCCCCGGGGGACCTGGCAGACGAAAAGGACGAGTCAGAACGCTCCCGTGCCGGCGAAGAGTCGAAGGCGACATCTGCGGACGACTGACGGGACCGTACCCCCTGGCTGACTGGGCCCGTGCCCTGACGTCGGACACGCCAAGGCCGACGGCGAACCAGGTGACGCCGACCCAGGGCCAGCCCCGCAGCAGCAGCGAGCAGGTCGACGGTGTGCACCATGCCGGTCGGCTCCTGCGCCGCGCCGAACCGCCACAGCTCGCTTCGCGGAGATGTGATGCCCCGCAGAACGCTCGCTCCTGCTACAGTCATGAATGTTGCAGTTGTGGTTCCCATGAACTTATGTGTGCGCCTGCTGGTTGTAGCCGACAGGCGCATTTTTGTTTTCCCGGACATGGTCCGGGCTGGTCATCATCACGGCGGCGCGAGACCTGTGACGTACGGGTCTCGGAACAGGCCCCATCAAGGAGATACATATATGACTACTGGCACCGTGAAGTGGTTCAACGCGGAAAAGGGCTTTGGCTTCATCGAGCAGGACGGTGGCGGCGCTGACGTGTTCGCCCACTACTCGAACATCAACGCCCAGGGCTTCCGCGAGCTGCTTGAGGGCCAGAAGGTCGAGTTCGACGTCACGCAGGGCCAGAAGGGCCCGCAGGCCGAGAACATTCGTCCGATCTGATTTCCGCCGCTGCAGTAGTTTCTGCTGCGAAGCACCTGCCCGTACCGCGTACACCCGTGGTTCGGGCAGGTGGCACCACCTTCTGAACACCATTCCGGCCCGTATCCGGGCCCTCTGGCTCCGCCACCGGCGATCCACCCCGCGAGACGCTCCGCGCCGCGTACGGGTATCGCCCTGCCGTGACTCATTGCTGTCGTATCTCTGAGTACGGTTCGAGGTTTCTGCCGCCCGTTACGGGTGTGCGCCGACCGTAGGTGACGTGCCGCACGGTTCTACCGTCCACGCTCCGCATTCAATTCTCTTCGGCTCGTTCGTGCGATCTCCCCGCGCCCTTCGGCGTGGCCAGGAGTCCTCCTCGACGCGTGCCGCATTCGAGGAAGGCTCTCCCATGATCCGTTCCAGTCGTTCCACCGACCGCAGTTCCAGCCCGCACGCCCGCTCGGCGTCGCGGGCCGAGGGTGCCGGCTCCTACGGGCGCCGCAGCGGCGCACCGCGCAGCTCTTCGCCGAGGGGGCGTCAGGGCTCCTCCGTGCAGGGCGAGTTCGCGCTTCCCGTCAGCACCACGCCTTCGCTGCCCGCGGTGGAGTCGTTCAGCGACCTGGACATGCCCGCCGCCCTGCTGGAGATCCTGGCCCGCCAGGGAGTGACCGCGCCGTTTCCGATCCAGGCGGCGACCCTGCCGAACTCGCTGGTGGGCCGCGACGTGCTGGGACGCGGCCGGACCGGTTCGGGCAAGACCATCGCCTTCGGCCTGGCCGTCCTGGCCCGTACCGCCGGCCGCAGGGCCGAACCCCGCCAGCCGTTGGCCCTGGTGCTGGTACCCACCCGTGAACTCGCCCAGCAGGTCACCGAGGCGCTGACCCCCTATGCGCACGCGGTCCGGCTCCGTCTGGCCACTGTGGTCGGCGGGATGTCGATCAGTCGTCAGGCCCAGGCCCTGCAACGCGGCGCCGAGTTGGTCATCGCCACCCCGGGCCGGCTCAAGGACCTGATCGAGCGCGGCGACTGCCGCCTGGACCAGGTCACCGTCACCGTCCTGGACGAGGCCGACCAGATGGCCGACATGGGCTTCCTGCCCCAGGTCACCGAACTCCTGGACCAGGTCGCCCCCGGCGGGCAGACGATGCTCTTCTCCGCCACCCTGGACCGCAATGTGGACCGCCTGGTCCGCCGCTTCCTCAAGGACCCGGTCACCCACTCGGTCGACCCCTCCTCGGCGACGGTCAGCACCATGGAGCACCACCTGCTGCACGTCCAGGGCAGTGACAAGAACGCGGCCATCGCCCACATCGCCTCCCGGGACGGAGGGGTCATCATGTTCACCGACACCCGGCACGGCGCCGACCGTCTGGTCCTGGAGTTGCTGGCCAAGGGGGTCAAGGCGGCGGCGCTGCACGGCGGCAAGTCCCAGCCCCAGCGCACCCGCACCCTGGACCAGTTCCGCAACGGCCAGGTCACCACGCTGATCGCCACCAACGTCGCCGCCCGCGGCATCCACGTCGACGGGCTGGACCTGGTCGTCAACATCGACCCGCCCACCGACCACAAGGACTACCTGCACCGCGGCGGACGCACCGCCCGCGCCGGCGAGTCGGGGACCGTGGTCACCCTGGTGCTGCCGAACCAGCGCCGTGAGATGGCCCGCCTGATGGCCAACGCCGGCATCACCCCGCACACCGCGCAGGTCCACTCCGCCGACTCCGAGCTCGCCCGCATCACCGGGGCCCGCGTGCCCACCGGTGTGCCTGTCGTGGTCAGCAACCCGGTGGTCGAACGCCCCCGCCGCAACGCCTCGGCCGCCGACCGCCGCAACCCGCGCAACCGCTCCGCCGCGCGCGCCGGGAACGGTGCGCCAGTCGCCCGCAGCCAGGCCGCGCGCCGTCCGCGCGTCGCAGCGTAGGACCCGCGGCCGTCACCGGCCGGGGGAGAACGGATCGGCTCTGTGTCACTCGGCCAGCGCGGTGGCCGGTCCTTCGTGCAGGGCCGGTGTGCGGACGGCGATCAGGGCGACGTCGTCGGTGCTGTCAGGGGCCAGGACGCGGAGGAGTTCCTCGCAGAGGTCCTCCAGGGGTTCGCGGGCCAGGGGTGCGGCGCTGCGGCGCAGCCGCGCCAGGCCGCGGTCCAAGTCCTCGCCGCGGCGTTCGATCAGACCGTCGGTGTAGAGCAGCACGACGCTCTGCGGCGGCAGGGGAGTGAAGGCGTCGGGGCGGGTGCGGGTGGGGTCGACTCCCAGGAGGAGGCTGCGCCCCTCTTCCAGGAAGCTGGTCCGGCCGTCGGCGGTGATCAGCAACGGCGGCAGATGACCTGCTACCGCGTAGTGCAGCGTCCACCACTGGTCGCCGGACAGCTTCTCCACCAGGGCATAGACGCAGGTCATCGTCTCGCCCCGGTAGAGGATGTCGTTGGCGGCGTCCAGTCGGGCCAGGATCTTGCCCGGGGGCTCCTTGCGGTCGCAGGCGATGCCTCGCAGCATGTTCCGCGCCTGGCTCATCCGCACCGCAGCGCTCAGGTCGTGGCCGGCGACATCCCCGATGACCAATGCGGTGGCTCCCTCGGGAAGCATGAAGGCGTCGTACCAGTCCCCGCCGACCTCTGCTCCGGCCCGCGCGGGCCGATAGCAGGCGCCCAGTTCCAGGGCACCGGAAGTAGGCAGCTCCGGTAGCAGGGAGCGCTGCATGCGCTCGGAGGTCTGCTGGACCTGGGCGTGCAGGCGGGCATTGTCCACCGCGAGCGCGGCCCGGTGGGCGAGATCGTGCACCAGCGGCAGATCGTCCTGGTCCAGTGCGGCGCCGTGCTCGCTGCGCACCACGCTGAGGACCCCCAGCGCCCGACCTCGTGAGCGCAGCGCGCACGCCACCGCGCTGCGGGCGCCCAGACGGGTGAACAGGTCCTGTTCCATGCGGGCCAGGGCATCGGCACCGGGGTCCGGCCGGGGGAAGTCAGTGCTGAGCAGGGGGGTGCGGGAGCGCAGGGCCTGGGCCACCAGCGCGGGGGAGCGGTCGGCGAACGGCGGCAGCACTTTCTCGAACGCGACCAGGTCCTGGGTATCGCGGTGCTCCACCACGGTCCGCTGCAGCTGCCCCTGCTCGTCGAACAGGTCGACCGCGCACCAGTCCCCGAGCGCGGGCACCAGGATGTGCGCCAGCCGCCGCAGCGCTTCCTCCACCTCGAATGTGCTGGCCAGCGCCTCGTTGACATTGGCAAGGATCGTCAGCCGGTCCAGGGCGTGCTGGATCACGCTGTCCACGTCGTAGTCATCGGCCGATGCCGGGTCCTGCTGCTCGCCGCCCATGTCCCTGCTCATTCCCTGGGCTGGTGGAGCGCGCGCAGCTCGCGCTGCGTGCAGCCCTGTGCGCCGGTCGGCGGCCCGTGTACAGGGCAGGCTAGCCGAACGTGAGCCGCCGGGGCGTCGCGCGGACGTGCCGGGGGATTGGTGTGTCCGCGCGACACCGATGGGGCATCGGGAGGCCGGGGTCAGGCCTGGAGTTCCTTGCGGTCGCTGCCGCCGCTGATCTGGATCTTGCGGGGCTTGGCGGTCTCGGCGACCGGGATGGTGAGGGTGAGTACGCCGGCCTCGTAGGCGGCGCTGATCTTGTCGGTTTCGAGGGTGTCGCCGAGGAACAGCTGCCGGGAGAACACCCCCAGCGGCCGTTCGGAGACATGCACCTCGGCGTCCTGGCCGCGTTCGGCCGGGCGGCGTTCGGCCTTGACGGTCAGCACGTTCTGCTCGACGTCCAGGTCGATCGCGTCCGGGCTGACGCCGGGCAGGTCGAACTGGACGTAGAACGTGTCGCCGTCGCGCCAGGCGTCCATCGGCATCGCGGACGGGCGCGACCACGTGCCGGTGGTTCCGAACATCTGCTGGGTGATCCGGTCCAGCTCGCGGAAGGGGTCAGTGCGCATCAACATCGTCGAGCACCTCCTTGTCGAATCAACGGGCAGTCGACGCGCTTGCACATCCGTGATAGCACGTCATCCAGAGAGTGACAAGTCCTCCATGTCGCTTGATGGACGACGTTGGATGGTTCGCGCGTAGTGGGTGAACAGGTGAGGGGTGCCGGTGGCCTTGAGCAGCCGGGTCACCGGTGGTGGGGTGCCGCGCAGCGCCGGCCGGCGGCGAGGTCGTGGGTGGCGACCAGCGCGTCCACGGCCCGGCAGGCCGCGAACGTCACCCCGGTCGGGTCGATGGTGTTCACGCCGCGGCGGGGGCCGCGGCGTCCTGCCCGGGGCGCGGTCCGGTGCCCGCGGAACCCTGGACGGTGATCCTGCGCGGCTTGGCCGTCTGCGCGACCGGCACCGTCAGGGTGAGGACTCCGTCGTGCAGACGGGCCTGAAGGCGGCCAGGGTCTGTAGTGTCGGCCAACTCGATCCGGCGGGCGAACAGTCCGTGCCGGCGCTCCCCGGCCAGGGCGCGCACGCCCTGGCCGCGCGCGGTGGGGCGGCGCTCGGCCCGCACGGTCACCAGCCGGCCAGTCACCTCCACGTCGATGGCCTCGGCCGGGATGCCGGGCAGCTCGAGCGCGATCACGAGGCGGTCGTCCTCGCGCCAGGCGTCCGCCGGGATCGGCGTGGGCTGCGCGAAGGCGCCCGGGCGGTCCGCTCGGACCGTCGGGTCCACCTGGCGGGTCATCGCAGGGGGCATGAACATCGTCGGACACCTCCGGTCCACAGGGTCTTCTCTGCTTGTCGCGCCGGTGCCGGTGCGACGGAAACTGTTGTAGCATGTCGTCTACACGATGACAAACAGGCCGTCAGCGAAAGAGTGACCAGCATGGACGCGCACGACTGCACAGGCGAGGCGGGGCCGGTCTCCTTCCTGGCTGCCGCCGCAGCGCTGGGGATGATGGACGCCGCCGCCCGCACCGCCCGCCACGCACCCGCGGACACCAGCACCCAGGACGACCCCCGGCAGGCCCTGGCGGCGCTGATGCTGTTGCGGCACATGCGCGAGGAACTCGCCGGATGGGAGACCGGGCTGATTGAGACCGCCCGGGGCGCGGGCGCCACCTGGGCCGACCTTGCCGAGCCCCTCGGCGTGCAAAGCCGCCAGGCCGCGGAGCGCCGCTACCTGCGGCTGCGGCCGAACGCGGACGCCGGCACCACGGCGGGAAGCACCGGTGAGCAGCGGGTCCGAGCCGCCCGCAGCCAGCGCGCCGCCGACCGCGCGGTCACCGGCTGGGCCCGCGACCACGCCGCCGACCTGCGCCGCCTGGCCGGGCAGATCGGCGCCCTGGACGACCTCACCACCAGCGCCGCGCCCGCGATAGAGCGCCTGCTGGACGCGCTCGGGGACAACGATCCCGCCCGCCTGCTGGCCCCGCTCGCCGAAGCCCGCCCCCACCTCGGAGCGGCCCATGCGAAGATCGCCGACCGGCTCGACGAACTCACCGCCCGCACCGACCAGCTGCGCGCCGACAACACCCGACAGCGCCGCACCCCATGACCATCGGCGGCATCCTGGGCGGGGATCCGTTCACCGCCGGAAGCCTGGCCGAGCCGGCAGGTTCCTGCGCGCCCGCATCCGCGACGCCCGCACCGCTGACCGCAGCGCTTCACCCGCCCGTTCCACCAACCGCACACACAACAGGAGAGCAACCGTGACCGACACCGTCGAGACGCTGGAGTTCCAGGCGGAGACCCGCCAGCTGCTGCAACTGGTGATCCACTCGATCTACTCGAACAAAGACATCTTCTTGCGCGAGCTGATCTCCAACGCCTCCGACGCCCTGGACAAGCTCCGCCTGGAATCCCTCACCCACACCGACCTCGGCGTCGACACCTCCGACCTGCACATCGCCCTGGAAGCCGACAAGGACGCCCGCACCCTGACAGTGCTGGACAACGGCATCGGCATGACCCGCGACGACGTCGTCGACCTGATCGGCACCATTGCCAAGTCCGGCACCGCCGGCCTGCTCGCCAAGATCAAGGAAGCCAAGGAGAGCAAGGACACAGACGCTGCGCAGCACCTGATCGGGCAGTTCGGCGTCGGTTTCTACTCCGCCTTCATGGTCGCCGACAAGGTCACCCTGCGAACCCGTCGCGCCGGCACCGCCCAGGGCACCGTGTGGGAGTCCGACGGCGAGGGCACCTACACCATCGGCGACGCCGACGACCTGCCGGTCGGCACCGCCGTCACCCTCCACCTCAAGGCCGAGGACAGTGAGGACGGGCTCGCCGACTACCTGGCCACCTGGAAGATCCGCCAGATCGTCAAGCAGTACTCCGACTTCATCCGCTGGCCCATCAGGATGGCCACCAATACCACCAGCGCCGACACCGACGGCGAAGCCCCGGGCGAGCTGGAGACGCTGAACTCGATGAAGGCCCTGTGGGCCCGCCCGCGCAGAGAGGTCACCGAGGCCGAGTACCACGAGTTCTACCAGCAGATCAGCCACGACTGGCAGGACCCCGCGCGGACGATCCACATGCGTGCCGAGGGCACCTTCGAGTACGAGGCGCTGCTGTTCCTTCCCGCCCACGCCCCGTTCGACCTGTTCTCCCGCGACACCAAGCGCGGCGTGCAGCTTTACGTCAAGCGCGTGTTCATCATGGACGACTGCGACGCGCTGATGCCGAACTACCTGCGCTTCGTCAAGGGCGTCGTCGACGCCCACGACCTGTCGCTGAACGTCTCCCGCGAGATCCTCCAGCACGATCGCCAGATCACCGCCGTGCGCCGACGCCTCGTCAAGAAGGTCCTCGCCGCGATCAAGGACATGCAGGCCACGAACACCGACGCCTACACCACCCTGTGGGAGCAGTTCGGGCGGGTCATCAAGGAAGGCCTGATCGAGGACCGCGACAACACCGACGCTCTGCTGGAACTGGTCTCCGCCCACTCCACCAACGACCCGGAGAAAACGACGACGCTGCGCGACTACGTGGCGCGGATGAAGGACGGCCAGAGCACCATCTACTACCTGACCGGCGAGAACCGCGCCATGGTGGAGAACTCCCCGCACATGGAGGCCTTCACCGCCAAGGGCTACGAGGTCCTCATCCTCACCGACCCGGTCGACGAGGTCTGGACCGACCAGATCCCCGCGTTCGACGGCCACCGCTTCCAGTCCATCGCCAAGGGCCAGGTCGACCTCGACGACGCCAGTGGGGAGGACGAGCAGACCAAGGCTGACAAGGCCAAGCAGGAGCAGGACTTTGCCGGCCTCCTCGTATGGCTGCAGACCGCCCTGGCCGAGCATGTCAAGCAGGTCCGCCTGTCCACCCGGCTCACCACCTCCGCAGCCTGCCTCGTCGGCGACGCCCACGACCTGACCCCCACCCTGGAGAAGATGTACCGGGCCATGGGCCAGGAACTGCCCGCCGTCAAGCGCATCCTCGAACTCAACCCCACGCACCCCCTGATCACCGCCCTGCGGCAGGCGCACGAGAAGAACGCCGACGATCCGGCGCTCGCCGAGACCGCCGAACTGGTCCACGGCGCGGCCTTGCTCGCCGAAGGCGGCGACCTGCCCGACCCCGCCCGCTTCACCCGCCTCCTCACCGACCACCTCACCAAAGCCCTGTAGCGCCCGTGGGGTGCGGCCGGTCGGCCGCACCCGCGCCGTCCGATTACCTCACCGTCGGACACGCGGAAATCTATCGTGGCCGGAGTAGACATTGGGTGCTGGTCTGGCTATGGTTTCTCTCGTAGCCAAGAAGACAGCAGGGCCGGCAGGGATGAACTGCCGGGCAGCAGCACCCGTAGTTGCAGGGCGGTGCGGTAGTGGAGTCGCGGAGCCAGGGTTGGTGCAGGACGGCGACGGGACTGACGACCGCACTGGGCGGCCCGCAGTGATCAGGGGCCCGTGCAGCAGAGCAGGTGGGCAGTACCTCGGTGAAGGCGTCGGCTGCGGACGCGCGCACCGGGAGGCTCGGCAGTGGGGTTCCAAGCCACAAGCAGGTGCAAGTAAGGCGACGGGGCTGGCCGCCGGGGGATGGCGCTGACACAGGCCATCGAGCGGTATGCAGTACCAGCAGTGCGCAGTAAGCCCGCTGGGCAAGCAGCGGGTCACCGAGGAAGAACGGAGGAGCCGAGCGCCGTCAGGATCGCCCGGGCGGAAGCGAACCCGGGTACCGCAGGACATCGATAGTGAGGTGGTCTGAGGTCAAGCAACCGCGATCCCCGTATTCCCCCTCACCCCCGGGGCGGGCATACGGATACGGAAGGCCCTTGCAGCAAAAGGGCCGGCAGATGGTGTAACCGTTCCTTCGGGGCCCTGGTGCCGTACGGCACCAGGGCCCCTCCACGCGTTCCAAAAGAGAGGCACCGATGACAGCAGACAACTCGATCAACCATCTCGACGACGACGACTACCCCGCCTTCACCATGGGCCGGGCCGCCGAGATACTCGGCACCACCCAGGGCTTCCTACGCGCCATCGGCGAAGCCCGCCTGATCACCCCACTGCGCTCCGAGGGCGGCCACCGCCGCTACTCCCGCTACCAACTGCGCATCGCCGCCCGCGCCCGCGAACTGGTCGACCAGGGCACCCCCATCGAGGCCGCCTGCCGCATCATCATCCTCGAAGACCAGCTCGAAGAAGCAACGCGCCTCAACGCCGAATACCGCCGCGCCGCCGAACACGCGGAACCGCCCGCCTCGCCCTGACCAGTGCCGGGCATTGGCGGCGCGAACGGACCAGGGAGCGTCGCCGTACCCGGTCTGCCTGCAAGGCCGCCGACCGCCCGATAGTCCTGCGCGCCTGCTCCGGTCCGAACCACTTAGCATCGGCCGACGGACCGTCAGGCGTTCAGCCTCCGGTGTGCGGGCCTGCGGCGGCGCAGCAGGCCTGCGCGTTCGTCCTCGCTCAGCCCACCCCAGACTCCGTAGGGCTCGCGCGCGGCCAGCGCGTACTGGCGGCATTGCCCGAGCACTGGGCAAGCGCCGCAGATCTGCTTCGCGGCCCGCTCTCTCGCCGCGAAGTTCTCGCCGCGCTCCCCGGCGGGGTGGAAAAACAGGTGTGAGTCCAGGTGGGCGCAGGCGGCCTGGTCGTGCCACTGCCACGCCCACTCGACCGCACCCGGAAGTTCTGGCTTACTTCCCATCGGTGACATTCCTTCCCACGCACACGCCCTGCAGTGGCGGCCCCGAAGACCTAGGAGAATCGCGAGGGCTGCCGATTCGGAACCCGCTCGGCCGCGGGACACCAGCGCGCCTAACCCCGATCGGACCCGTCAAACAAGGGCCGTCCCGCAGGCACACGCGGAACCCTGCACCCCTGCCGACCAGGCTCTACCGCGGCACGCTGGGCTGCCGCCGAGTTCGGGTTCACTCCGTGGGCAGGTTCTCATGGGGGCCAGGCGCCGGCGTTCGCGTCCGGCCCGGGCGCGGTCCTGTTCGGAGGCGTCGCCGATGTCCAGGAAGACCTGGTCCAGGCCATGCCCCCAAGTCCCAAGGGCCTCGCGGATCCTGCCGCACACCAACTCGATGTCCTCGCTGTCCAGGCCGCTGTACAGGTCCAGGCGCACCGCCATCAGGGTGGAGTCCGGGCCCATGCGCATGGTGAGCAGGTCGGTGACGGTGTCGATCTCCGGCGGTGCGTCCAGGAAGGCTCGCAGCTCGTGTTGGAGTTCGGGGTCGACGGCCTGGCCGATCAGTTCGCGTTGGGCCTCGTGCCCCAGCCGGTAGGCGACGTACACCAGCAGCGCCCCGATGACCCGTGAGGCCCCGGCCTCCCAGCGGGCGTCGCCGGTGATCAGGTGCAGCAGCATGCTCATGGCGGCGAGGACGACGCCGAGTACGGCGGTGGCGTCCTCGGCCAGCACCGTACGCAATGCCGGGTCGTCGCCACGGCGCAGGTGGACGATCAGGCCACGGTTGCGCTCGCGGGCCTCCGTCCGGGCCTGAGCCAGTGCCTTGACCAGCGAGCCGCTCTCGGCGAGCAGGGCGACGAGAAGCACCGCGAACCCGATCACGTAGTCGGCGTCCGACGGGTGCTGTTCGTGGTCGGCGGGCCGTCGGCTGGGGCGCAGCGAGGCCAGTAGGAAGAGCTCGTTGAGGCTGTCGGCGAGGGAATGGGCTGCCTCTGACAGCAGCACGGGGAAGCCGGTGACCAGACCGCCTGCGATCTTGGCGACGGCGATGGCGAGGTTCGCCCCGAGGGCCACCCTGACGGTACGGGTGTTTTCCTGGCTGCTTATCGCGATGCCCTTCGGTGGCGCGGATCAGCCGTAGCTACGGTTTTCAGTTGCCTGCGACCAGGTTTTCGCAGGGCCGGTCGTCGCTGTATCCGCAGACCCAGGCCAGGGCGTCGTGGACACCCTGGAGGAAGTCGCGCGGGACAGTGCGCTGGGTCTGAGCGGCCAGCTGCACCACGGTCGCGTCGATCTCTTCGGTGAGCCCGGCCAGGGTCGGTGTTCCGCCGCTGCGCGCGCCCGTGACTGGGGCGGCGGTGCCTCGGCCCAGGGCCCAGAGGTAGCCGGTGAGGGCCCCGTTGGAGTACTGCGTCTGAGTCTGGGGCGAGAGCGCCACGGCATTCAGTGCGTGGTGCGCGAGCTCGACCTCGGCCTGCGGTCGCACGCCGACCAAGTGAGAAACGTTGTGAAGTGCTGAGGATTTCGCCATACCGTAGTACCTAACCGCTGTACTGCCGGACATACCCGTCCCAGCACGCGAACTGTTCTGGAGCAACCACGACTTGAGGTCGGTACCGAGGTCGGACGCGCAGTGGCGGTACCCCCAGGGTTGGGGGTACCGCCACTGCGGGATTGCTCAGGTAATCACCATCGGTACCAGCGGCCCCGGCTTCCGCCGGAGCCCGCGCCGCGGAACACAAATCCCAGCGCCCAGAGCACCAGCACAACAATCGCGATCCACCACAGAATGTGGACAGCGAAACCCAGGCCGCCCAGAAGCAGGGCAAGCAGCAGTACCAGCAGTACAACACCCATAGATATCATCCTCCTGACAGTGCGCCTGCCCCCGTCCGCGGCAGCCATTCCTCCGGTCGGGCACCGGCCCCGACAAGCGTGCGACGCACAGCTGCGGAGCAGGCGAGGAGCCATGGACAGTCCGTACTCTCTCCCCGGGGATTGCCGGTGGCGCGGCCAGGTAGCCGCCGAGCAACCAGCCGGAGACGACCACCGAGGGTCTCTCGGACCCGGGCCGGGTGGGGTCAGGCGTGGCGGGTCGGGCGGAGGCCCAGCCAGCCGGGGGTGGGCTCGCCGGTCACCTCGCCCAGGTGGAGGACGAGGGTCTGGCGCCAGCGCTCGACTTCGGTGCGGTCCTCCATGAAGGTGGTGAACTCCTCCAGATGGGCGTTTTCATACGCCCATATCGGGCCCCCGTCCGGGACGACGTTTGCCGGTCGATGCGGACGTCGTGGTACTTGCTGTAGTCCACGATCATGTTGAGGGTGATGTGCGGGAAGGCCGCGGTAAACGCCGCCAGCGTGCCGTCCTGCTGGTCGGCGACGTCACCGCCCGCGTACACGGTCAGGGTGGCGCCCTCCGCGCGGGCTTCGTCGTAGAGCTCGGCGAGCGACCTGGTCTCTTCCTCCGCCACGAGCTGTCTCCATGTCCGTGATAGGCGTGCGATCGGCACGTCAAGCATCACGTCCGGGCAGGCGGTCGGCATCGTTGCGGACCCGTCCGGGTGAGGCGCCGTGTGCGTCAGTCGGTCATCGCGTCTCGGACGAGCGCGGTGTCGACGAACTGCTCGAAGCGAACGATGCGGCCGCCGCGGACCACGAAGGCGTGGGCGACGCGGACGTCGACGGGCCGCCCGGTGGCCTTGTTCGCGGCGGTGTAGCGGGCCAGGACGACGACGTTCTCGCCGTCGACGACGTAGGTGTCGTCGTGGGCGGTCCAGTCGTCCCAGTCCTGGCCGAGCTTCTCCATGACGTGGGAGGTCACGCCGTTGGGGGTGCGGTAGGTGCCGGCCAGCGGGAAGCCGGCCATCTCGGTCCACTCCACGTCCGGGGCGAGGGTGGCGCGCAGGGCTTCCAGGTCGCCGGCGGCCGAGGCGAGGTACTGGCGGCGGACCACGTCGGCGGGAGCGGGGGATGTCGCGAAGTCGGCTTGCTCGTGCGTCATGGTCAGCCCCACTTCATTTCGCCCTTGGCGACCTTGGCGCCGATCTGGGCGGCGATCAGCATGCCGTGGTCGGGGTAGCGCTTGACGAGTGCGTCGGTCAGCGCGGCGCCGTCGGCGGCGTCGGCCAACTCCTTCTCGAAGGTGGTGAGGTACTCGCGGGTGTTGGTGATGGCGGACGCGTCGGCCGGGGTGCCGGGCAGGCGGTGGCCGGGGACGACCAACTGCGGGTCGAGCTCGGCCATCTCGTCCAGGAGCGTGATCCAGGCGGCGCGCTGCGCGGGCGTGGCGGTGTCGGCGACCCAGACGTGCTCCTGCTGGAAGAGCAGGACGCCACCGAGGACCGCGCGCTGCTCGGGCTGCCACAGGTAGTGGCGGTCCGGGAGTCCGGACGGGCCGCCCTTGAGCTGGAAGGTATGGCCTTCGACGGTGAGGTCGCCGGTCAGCGGCGTGAGGCCGACCAGGCGGGTGGGCAGGTTCGAGCCGAGGGCTGCCCAGGCTTTGAGCTTGCCGTCGTAGGAGTGCTGGATGTGCTCGATGACGATCGGGGTGGCGACGAAGGTCGCGTTCGGGAAGGCGTCGGCGATCACCTCGGCGCCGAAGTAGAAGTCCGGATCGGCGTGGCTGACGAACACGGTGGTCAGCTCCTTGCCGGAGTCCAGCACGGCGGCCGCCAGACGGTGGCCGTCGGCGCGGGTAAAGCCGGCGTCCACCAGCAGGGCTTCGCGCTCGCCGGTGACCAGCGTGGCCGTCTTGTTCTTGCTGCCGGCGGGGAAGTCCAGGTCGAGGACGGTGAAGTCCAGAGTGCTCATGGAATGCTCCTTTGCTTCGCGGATGGGGTAGCCCGACGCGGTCAATTCACCTGACACAACAGTAACTGACTTGTCAGTTATTTCCCTGGACCTATGACGTGCGTCACATCTCGGACTCCCCGAACCAGTACACCAGAGCGGTCGGCGAACCGCAGTTCAGCGCAGGCGCGGCAGCGCGTCGCGGGCTGCATGGCTGAGGAGGCGCAGATCCTCGGCGAAGCGCGCGCGGTCTGCCTCGGGCAGCGGCTCCAGGAAGTAGCGCCGGATGTTCTCCACATGCACCCGGGAGGCGCGCAGCGCGGTCTCCTCGCCGACCGCGGTGAGCCGCAGCAGTCGGCCGCGCCGGTCATCGGGATCCTCGGTGCGCTCCACCAGCCCGGCCGCCTCCATGCGGTCCACCAGCCGCGTCGCCCCTCCGGTGGTCAGCACCTGCTCCTGGGCGACGGCCCGCATCGACAGCCCCGGCTCGCCGGCGCGACCCAGAATGAGCAGCACCTCGTACATCAGATGGGTGATCCCGCACTCCTGCTCCAGCGCTCGGCCGAGGATGTACCCCAATCGGTTCGCCGCACCCTGCAGACGGCCGAAGGTCAGGATCAGCTCGTTGTTCGCGGCCTCCTTCGCCGTCGAGATCTCCGCCCGCTCGCCCACAGTCACTACCCCTTCAGACATCGCCGATCGCCACCCCTGATCATCCCAGCGGACCGAGCCGGCGGCAGACCACGGCGGCAGCGGTCCTTGCTGTGGAGTTGCTGTGGGTCTTGACGGTGAATTTCCGGGGCTCTACTGTCGGGGCCGTTGAGCCGCTCAATGAAACGTGTCAGCTGAAGAGGGCGACCCGGGAGCAGTGCTGGAATCATCCTCTGCACCGCACGGCCCGGCGGGCCGCCCACTTGGGCCGACCGAGCAGTTCTGCCCTATGTAGCACGGTAATTCGGTCGTGGAGTGCGGCATTGGGGCCATGTTCGAGGCAATGCCCAGCGCCTCCATGGCTGGTCCATGTGCAACGCGCGTGTGGATCTGGGAGCACGGCGGTTTGAAACGTTCAATCAGATGCCTCGGAGGGAGAACCATGGATGGCAATTCTCGTGACCGGGTGAGGCGATGGAAGGGGTCGGCGGTTGCAGTCGCGGTCGCGGTATCGCTGCTGCCGACGGGTACCGCCGCCGCAAAGGCCGGCGGCGACCCGGTACGGGTCACGGATCTGACCACCGAACACCTGGCCGATCCGCTCGGTATCGACACCACGACACCCCGGTTCTCCTGGATCGACAGCGCAGCGCGGAACGGTGTCATTCAGACGGCCTACGAGATCGTGGTGTCGTCCACGGATCCGGGAGCCGGCGTCGTCTGGGACTCCGGCAAGGTCACTTCCCCCCAGCCCTACGACGTGTCCTACGCCGGACAGGAGTTGAGGTCGCGCACCCGGTACCTCTGGGCGGTGCGGGTGTGGGACGAGCGCGGGCAGCCCTCGCCGTGGAGTGGACACGCCTGGTTCGAGACGGCATTCCTGAACCCGACCCGGTTCGGCGGCGCGTGGATCGGCAAGGCCCCCGACGCCGTCGGCGTACAGGCCCCGAATCCCTTGCTGCGCAAGGAGTTCTCGCTGCACGGCAGCATCGTCAACGCCCGGGCCTATGTGTCCGGGCTCGGCTTCTACAAGCTGTACATCAACGGCCGGAAGATCGGCGACCACGTCCTGGACCCGGCCTTCACCGACTACAACAAGACCGTCGACTACGTCTCCTACGACGTGACCCGGAACCTGCGCCCCGGGTCGGACGCGATCGGCGTCAGCCTGGGGAACGGCTGGTACTCCGGGAACGCGGAACACTTCAGCATTCCGGCCGCGGTGCCCTGGCAGCCCGCCCAACCCAAGGCCAAGGTCGAACTCGACGTCCGGTACGCCGACGGAACGTCCACGCAGGTGCTCAGCGACACCAGTTGGGCCGTCTCCGACGGGCCGACGACCGCGGACAACGTCCAGGCCGAGACCTATGACGCCCGCCTGGTCCAGGCCGGATGGTCCCAGCCCGGCTTCAAGGCTGCCGGGTGGACTCCCGCGGTGGTGACCCCGGCGCCCACGGGCACGCTCCGTGCGCAGTCGATCCCGCCGATCGAGGCGACCGCGACCATCGACCCGGTGGCCGTCACGACACCCAAGTCCGGCGTGAAGGTGTACGACTTCGGGATCACCACCTCCGGTTGGGCCCGGATCGCCATGCTCGGCCCGGCCGGCACCTCGGTGAGCATCCGCTACGCGGAGAAGCTCAACGCGGACGGAACCGCGGAGGACGAGGCGGGCCAGACCGACACCTACATCATGAAGGGCGGCGGCCCGGAGACCTACGAGCCGAGCTGGGGGTGGAAGGGTTACCGGTATGTGCAGGTGTCCACGACCCCTGCGTCGTCGGGCACTTCGGCGCCCCCGCTGCCCGAACTCCTGTCGACCCAGGGCGTGCAGGTGCACACCGCGCTGCCCAGTACCGGCGATTTCCACAGTTCCAGCGGCCTGTTCACCACCATGCACCAGGCGATGCGCCGGACCGTCCTCAACAACCAGTACTCCTTCGGTACCGACACACCCGTCTACGAGAAGGGCGGCTGGACCGCGGACAACCGCTTGCTCGCGACCTCCGCGATGAGCAACTTCGGGATGCAGGCCTACTACGAGAACTGGATGCAGGACATCACCGACGGCCAACTCCCCGACGGCAGCCTGTCCATGCTCTCGCCGAGCCCGCAGCCGTGCACCACGGCCCCGTTCCCGATCTGCATCCCCTGGTACACCCCGGAACCGGTGTGGCAGAGCGCAGTGATCTTCCTGCACGCGTACCTGGACACCTACTACGGCGACCTCGCCGCCACCCGCGGCGACTACGGCACGATGACGGCCTGGCTGAACATGATCGAATCGAGTGTCAGCTCGACCGGCTCCATCTACCAGGGCTTCACCTTCGGCGACTGGTCGGTGCCCACCAACTCGACCGCCCCGTCCACCCAACTCATCGGCAGCATGTTCGTCTACGAGTCGGCAGCCCAGCTGGCTGAACTGGCCGCAGCAACCGGGCACACGGCCGACGCCGCCCACTACCGGCAGTTCGCGAGCACAGTCGCGGCGGCCGTCCAGAAGATGTTCTACGACCCGGCCACCCATGTCTTCCGCGATCCCGCCGGCACAGCCACCGGTCCCGGCTACTCGCAGACCGCCAATGTGCTCGGGCTCGCCTTCGGACTCGTACCCGCCGCGGATCGGCCGGCGGTCGCCAGGAACCTGGCACAGGACGTGACCGCGAAGGGCAACCTGCTCGCCACCGGCGCCAACGGATCCCGGTACCTGCTGACCGTCCTCACCGAGGCCGGTTACGGGGACCTGGCCTACAAGGTGGCGAGCAACCCGGCCTACCCCGGCTGGGGCCACTGGTTCCAGGAATGCGGTGCCACCACGATGTGGGAGGCGTGGGAATGCGACACCGCCCGCTCACAGGACCACGGGTTCATGGGGACGATCGACGACTGGTTCTTCACCGACCTCGCCGGCATCCAGCCGACGTCCGAGGGCTTCCGTACGATCCAGATCAAGCCGTACCCGGTCGGCGGCCTGACCACGGCCGCCGCGCACCAGAGCACGCCCCTGGGAGAGGTCAGCTCCAGCTGGAAGCACGTGGGGACGAGGCTCGACCTCACCGTCCGGATTCCGGTCGGCGCAACCGCCCAGGTCCTCGTGCCGGCCAAGGACCGAGGCACCGTCAGGGCACCCGGTGACGCGGCATTCATCGGCATGCGGGACGGATACGCCGCCTTCTCGGTCAACTCCGGCAACTACAGCTTCGAGTCGGCCATGGAACGCTGACCGAAGGGCTCGACGTGACCCCGGCCGGGGTGAGCCGGGTACTGTCAGACCGGTCCGCCCGCTACGGGGCAAGGTCGATGAGGCCTCTGCGGGCGGATTCGGTGACGGCTGCGGCACGGTTGTCGACGCCGAGTTTCCGGTAGATCCGGACCAGATGCGTCTTGATCGTTGCTTCGCTCAGGAACAGGGACTCGGCGATGGAGCGGTTGCTGTGCCCCTCGGCCATCAACCGGACGACGTCGATCTCCCGCTGTGTCAAGGCGGTTTGCAGGCCCACGACTTGGCCGACCAGGTCGCCGACGATCTCCGGTGCCAGGCCCATGCCTCCGGCGGCGGCGCTGCGCACGGCCCGGAACAGTTCCTCGGGCGGACCCGCCTTGAGCACGTAGCCACGTGCGCCGGCCTCCAATGCGCGTACGACGTCGACGCGGCCGGAGTAGCTGGTCAGCATCACCACCGGCAGGCGGGGCGCCTCGGCGGCCAGCCGGCGGACCGCTTCGATCCCGTCGCTGCTCCGACCCGCGCCCGCGAACCGCAGATCCATCAGTGCGACATCGGGCGCGAGCCCGAGGGCCAGCCGGACGGCCTCCTCGCCGCTGCCCGCCTCCGCGACCACGTCGAGGTCCGGCTCGCCCTCCAGCAGGGCGCGCAGACCGGCCCGGACCACGGTGTGGTCGTCGGCGATCACCAGGCGCAGCGACGTCGTGGTCACCGGGTCACCGCCGAGGGCACCGGCACGGGCGGGCCGGACCGCGGGCGGGCGGGCAGGGTGGCCAGGACCCGGGTTCCCGCGCCCGGACCGAGCGAAAGGTGGAATCCCTTTTCAACCGAACGGTTGAACGCCCCGTCGTGAAGCAGGGGAGTGACGTCAGGCGCGGTCGGCCGGAGCTGTCGGTGCGGTCCGGTTGCTGGCGTTCCAACTGGCGAGCAGTTGGAGGGCGTCGGCGTCGCGGCTGCCGGGGGCGGCGTGGCAGACGATGAGTGACAGTCCGTCGTCGGCGGCCAGGTCCATGGCCTCGTAGGTGAAGGTGAGCTCTCCGACGATCGGGTGGTTCAGGCGCTTGGCGCCGGCGCGGTGGTGGCGTACCTCGTGCTGGGCCCAGCGCCGGCGGAAGGTGTCGCCGCGGGTGGAGAGTTCGCCGATCAGGTCGGACAGGGCCTTGTCGTAGGGGTTGCGGCCGACTTCGGCGCGCAGGGTGGCGACGTTCTGGTCGGCGACGGCGTCCCAGTCCGGGTAGAACTCGGGGGCGGCGGGGTCCAGGAAGGTGAAGCGGGCGGCGTTGGCCGGTCGGGCCGGGCTGTTGAAGATGGGTGCGAACAGGGCGCGGGCCAGGGCGTTGCCGGCGAGCAGGTCCAGGCGGCCGTTGCGGATGTAGGCCGGCACGCCGCTCATCGCCTCCAGCATGTTCCGCAGCTCCACACGCACCGGCTGCCGGGCGGGGCTGCGTGGAACCCCGGCTTGTGCGGCGGCGGCATTGGCGGCGCGGACCAGGTCGAACAGGTGGGCTCGTTCGGCGTCGTCGAGCCGCAGCGCGCGGGCGATCGCGTCCAGGACCGCATCGGTGGCGCCGCGTGCGTCGCCGCGTTCCAGGCGGGTGTAGTACGGGACGCTCACCCCGGCCAGCAGGGCCACCTCTTCGCGGCGCAGACCCTTGACCCGGCGGGCCCCGGCCAGGGGCGAGAGCTTCAGGCCGGCCTGCTCCGGCGTGATCCTGGCCCGCCGGGAGGTGAGGAAGTCGCGGATCTCGGTGCGTCGGTCCATGACTCGACCATACGGCTGGACGCAGTACGCCAGCAGGCCGTGGGGGTCCCTGTCAGGGTCCCTTTCCCTGTCGAAACCAGGGGGTCGGCGGTGTTGGACTGGAAAGCAGTTCGCCACCACGCCACAGGAGGTACCAGTGTCCACCGCCGTTGAAACTGCGGGTCCGGTCCGGGATGGGCAGTCGTCCGGTTCCCGGTCCCGGTTCGCTCTGGGGGCGGCTCTGCTGGGCTTCTTCGTCACCACCCTGGACGCGTTGATCGTCAGCGTGGCCCTGCCGTCGATCGGCAAGGACCTCGGCGGCGGGGTCGCCGGACTGCAGTGGGTGGTGGACGGCTACACCCTGATGCTGGCGGCGCTGCTGTTGTCGGCCGGGTCGATCTCGGACCGGATCGGCGCCAGGCGGGCGTTCGGCATCGGGCTGGCGGTCTTCCTGGTCGCCTCCGCCGCGTGCGGATTCGCCCCGAGCCTGCCGTTCCTGGTCGTCGCCCGGTTCGTACAGGGCAGCGGCGCAGCGGTGATGATGCCGGCGACCCTCGCCATGATCCGCGAGGCCTACCCCGAGGCTGCTGCCCGCACCCGCGCCCTGTCCGTGTGGGCGGTGGGCGGCTCGGTCGGGTCGGCGGCCGGCCCGCTGATCGGCGGGGCGCTGGCGGCCTGGGACTGGCGGTGGATCTTCTTCATCAACCTGCCGGTCGGCGCCCTCGCGCTGGCACTGCTGGCCCGGGTCGCCCCCTCGCCGCGCCGCGAGGTGCCGTTCGACGCGGTCGGCCAGGTCAGCGTGGTGCTGGCGCTGGGCGGTGTGACCTACGCCCTGATCGAGGGCGGCCAGGACGGTTTCGGCAGCCCGATGATCCTGGCCGCGCTGGCGGAGGCCGTGGTGGCGCTGGCGGTGTTCCTGGCCGGCCAGGCCCGCAGCCGGCACCCGATGATGCCGCTGGACCTGTTCCGGTCCCGGCCGGTGGTCGCAGGTCTGGCGGCCGGGCTCGCCCTGAACTTCGGCTTCTACGGCGTCACCTTCCTGTTCAGCCTGTACTTCCAGAGCTTCCGCGGGATGTCGGCCCTGGCCACGGGCCTGCTGTTCCTCCCGATGACCGTGCAGACCGCCGCGGTGTCCTTCGCCTCGGGGGCGGCGACCCGCTGCTTCGGCGCCAAGCCGACCATGATCACGGGTCAGCTCGTCATGGGAGCCGGGCTGCTGGTGCTGTGCCTGCTGCCGACCAGCACACCGGTGTGGCTGGTCGCGGTGCTGCTCATGCCGGTGTCCCTGGGCGGCGCGCTGGCGGTGCCGGCGATGACCGGGCTGATGCTGGCCGGGGTCCCGGCCGAGCGCGCGGGCCTGGCCTCCGGGGTGCTGAACACCTTCCGCCAGTTCGGCGGGGCGCTGGCCGTGGCGGTCTACGGGGCGCTGGTCGGCGGCGGGGCGTTCGCCTCCGGCATGCGCACGGGCCTGATCGCCGCAGCGGTACTGCTCGCAGCGACCGCCGCCATCGGCCTCACCGGCGGCAGACGGCACTGAACCGCGTCGCCTGCTTCAACCGACCGGCCCGGACCGGATGCCGGATCTGATCAAGGAAAGGAGGATGGTCCCCATACGAGCGACCCTCTACGGAGTCGGGGACCCTCTCACCTTCCCCATCACCCCCTGAACCCCAACCACCCATGCTGCCTGGAGGCACACCACCATGGACCTGACCCTGAACAACGGCGTCCGGATGCCCGCCCTCGGCTTCGGGGTGTTCCAGACACCCCCGGACGTCACCGAGGACGCCGTGGTCTCGGCGCTGAGGACCGGCTACCGGCTGATCGACACGGCCGCCGCGTACGGCAACGAACGGGAGGTCGGTGCGGCGATCCGCCGCTCGGGCCTGGCCCGTGACGAGGTCTTCATCGAGACCAAGGTGTGGATCAGCGACTACGGCTACGAGCAGACGCTGCACGCCTTCGACAAGAGCGCCGGCAAGCTCGGCGTGGACCGCATCGACCTGCTGATCCTGCACCAGGCGCTGCCGAGCCGGTTCGACCTCACCCAGGAGGCATACCGGGCGCTGGAGACCCTGCTCGCCGACGGTCGGGTGCGCGCGATCGGGGTGAGCAACTTCATGCCCGAGCACCTCGACGCCCTGCTCAAGCAGGCCACGGTGGTCCCCGCGGTGAACCAGATCGAGGCCCACCCGTACTTCACCCAGCCCGAGGTCCAGGCCGCGAACGCCGCCCACGGGATCCTCACCCAGGCCTGGTCACCGATCGGCGGCATCACCAGTTACCGCGGCACCGGAACCAGCACCTTCGACGACCCCGCCATCGCGGCGATCGCCACCGCCCACGGCAAAACCCCGGCCCAGGTCATGATCCGCTGGCACCTGCAGCAGGGGCGCAACGCGATCCCCAAGTCGGTGCGGCCCGAGCGGATCGCGGAGAACTTCGACGTCTTCGACTTTGAACTCACCGCCGACGAACTCGCCGCCCTCGACGCACTCGACACTGGCGTACGCGGCGGCCCCGAGCCCGAGGCCATCACCCTGGAGAACTTCGGCCGGGCCATCCCCGAAGCCTGACACCAGCGCTGACGCACCGTCGGGGCCGGGCCTGCGACAGGCCCGGCCCTCGACCGGACCAGGAACAGCTTCTCACTGGCCGGGCAGGCGGTAGCCGTCGAGGTACCATAGGGCGCCTGTGTACCAGAGGGCTCCCACCGAAACGAGAAGGAGCCCTCCGGTGACCGGCAGTGCCCAGCCGGGCAGACGGCGGCTGTGCACCAGCAGCACCTTCGCGGCGAAGGCGCCGTAGAAGAAGCAACCGGCGACGGCATGGATGGCTACCCGGGGGGAGCCCAACTGCACGCCGTAGGCCAGGATGCAGTGGACCGCGACCGGCACGGTCGCAGCGAACAGGACCAGCCCGACCACGCGGTGCACTCTGCGCACCGGGCGTGGCACCCGGTCCACCCCTGGCAGGCGCCGGCTCAAGGGCACTGAACTCTCGGGCCACTCACTCCGCGACCTCCAAGCAATCGCCCGGGAGCTCAACGACCGGCCGCGGATCATACTCGGCGACCGCACTCCGGCTGAAGCCATGGGACAATGGCAGTAGGCCAGTTGACACACGCTGTCGCATTCATCACTGGAATCCGCCCGACGTCCAGGGGGCGGTTCTGCCATTCGACCAAGCCCGCCAGCACGCTGTCGGTGATCGTGGAGATCGTCTGCCTGGAGACCTCGGTCCCGTAGACCTCACGCAGGTGCGAGGAGATCTCCCCGTGCGTCAGCCCCTTCGCCGACAGGGACAGCAGCATCTCGTCAACCCCGGACAGGCGCCGCTGACGCTTGCGGACCAGTTGCGGCTCGAACGTCGCCTCCCGGTCCCTGGGCACCGAGATCTCCACAGGGCCGACCTCGGTGGTCACCGTCTTGGACCGGTGCCCGTTGCGGTGGTTGGGCACCTCGTCAGCGCCGGCCACCTCATGCCGGCCACGGCCCAGGTGGTCGGTCATCTCACCTTCAAGCGCCGACTCCAGCACCCGCTTCGTGAGCTCGGCCAGCAGGCTGCCTTCGCCCGTCAGCTTCATCCCGCCGGCCCTGGCCTGGGCCACCAGCTGCCCGACCAGGTCCCGATCCAGCACCTCCAGCCCAGCACCCTCGGCTCCAGGCACGGCCGCCGCAGAGGCCCCAGTCTCACTCGTCACGATAGTCATCAACTAACGCTTCCTGTCCGGGACTTGCCACCGGGAACCGTACAGACCCCACTCACCTGCTTCGACGTGGCGCTGGCCAGCTGGTCCGAAAACGATGCCGCCGTGTCGTTCGGCGTGGCCCTGGACAAGGCTTTCGCCGCCGCGCGCGGCTGACCTCGTTGCGCGGGGCGGGCCGGCGTGCTGGCCCTGCGGGGGTCAGGCCCAGGGGGTGCTGACCAGCCAGCTGCTGTCGTCGTCGAAGGAGCTGAGGGCGTCGAAGGTGTCCGAGCCGCCGTTGGAGGCGGCGTAGAGGTTGAAGTTGTAGTGGCGCAGGTACCGGGCTGGGTAGTTGGCGGAGAAGAAGGAGAATCCCCGGCCGCTGTTGCCCGGTTGTGGGCAGAAGGTGGCGTCCTGGGCGAAGCCCGTTGTTCCGTCGTTCGTGTTCAGTTGCAGTCGGAAGGCGTAATGGCGCAGGTACGCACCGGAGTTGTTCGCGGACTCGAACGAGACGCAGGAGCTGTTGGACAGCCCGGCGTGGACGATCCAGGTCGCGTCCGCCTTGGTCGTCGAGGAGGAGGACGAGGTGACGTTCGCGATCACGGCGTAGGCGTCGCTGTCGTCGTGCTTGATGTAGTCCGCGGTGCAGCAGGCGGTGGTGGCCTGCAGGGAGATGCGGGAACCGGGGGTGAGCGCGGTCGAGGCGGCCGGGGCGGTGTAGCCGACGGAGGTGATGTCGGCCTGGACCGCGTTCTCGGTGGCGTCGGTGGGGTAGCCGGAGGTCATGACGCCTTCGTAGAAGGTGCCGGCGGCGCCGTTGCTGTTGTCGCCGCCGATGCCCAGGATGATGGCGCCCTGCTTTTTCATGGTGGTGTAGCCGGTGGGGCGGGCTCCGGAGTAGTAGGTGGCGAGGCTGCCGGACTGGGCGTTGCCGCCCCGCAGGGCCCACTGGTTGGCCTCGCCCTTGACCATGGCGGTGGTGAAGCGGCTGGTGACCGTCGGGTCGTTGGCGTTGGATCCGGTGGCCTGGCCGGAGAACAGGCCGTTCTCCATGTCGGCCATGGTCCAGGGGCCGGTGCCGGTGCCGTAGCCCCAGAGTTTGATGTTGCCGAAGTAGACGGCCTCCATGGTGCCGTTGCCGTCGTTGCGGCTGTTGGTCTCGGCGTTGCCGTAGTCGAAGCAGCAGTTGCCGTTGTAGTGGGTGCCGTCCAGGACCGCGTACATGCCTTCGGCGGCGTCGCCGGTGGCGATGCCGGTGGTGGCGTTGTCGCGGTAGCCGGTGCCGGGGCCCACGAACACGCCGTAGGCCTTGTGGCCGGCGACGGTGACCGGTGCGGCCGCCGCGGGCGCCAGGTTGTCGTTGCCGCCGGTGGCGGGGCCGACGAACTGCCCGGCGGGTGCCTGGGTGAGGTTGTTGCCCTTGCCGGACTGGTCGTAGATGACGGTGATGACACAGCTGGTGCCGGCGCAGAAGGAGTCCTGGGCGGCGGCGTTGGCGTAGCCGCCGGCGCTGAGCAGGCCGATGTTCAGCGTGCTGCTGTCCGAGGCGCGCCTGACCTGGTAGAGCGAGCCGTTGTAGGCGCCGTAGAGGGCGCGTGTGGTGCTGTGCGCGGCCACGCACGGGGTGCCGCCGGCGGCGTAGATGTCGCACGGTCCCTGGGTGGCGGCCTGCGACACGGTGGCGGTGCCGGTGAGCACGCCGGCGGCGAGCGCGGTGATGGTGCCGACCGCGAGGAGCGCGCGTCGGGCGCGGCGGATCCACGGTGGGTTGGGCATGGAAGGACTCCTCGTGGGGTGGGGGAGAGGGGTCATGCGATGTGAGCGCTAACAATTTCGGCGAAACGGGGTGGCTTTGGAGATCGCCAAAAGGGAGCTGGACTCAAGGTTCTGTCGTGGCCATCACTATGGACAGGGGCTGATGGGCCGTCAAGACATCTCACAGAAATTTGTGAGCGTGAACATTCACGAGGATGGCAGGCTTCGTCGCCCGTGGACAGCAAGAGCATCGGTGGACACCTGCCGCCGCCGTGGTACGGCAGAGTCAGACGTACCACGAACGAAGCAGGTCAAGGGTCTACGGCTGGAAGACTTCGCTGTTCGGTCGTGCCGCTGATCTGCTGCTATGGTGCGCGGTCGGCTTCCCCGCGGAACTTGTCAAGTCAAATGAGACGATTTGATGCTATGAAGACTGTTGTGCCGGTTCTGTCTCTGGTTGGGGTTCGTTGATCCAGACCTGTTCCGGGAGTTTGGGTGGCTGGGGTCGACGGGCGAAGCGTTCGGGGTGGCGGGCGTAAGCTTCGGCAAGGGTGGTGGCCCGCTGTTCGCGGACCAGTTCGGCGGTGCCGAAGTGGACTGACGCCGGGGTGTGCAGGCCGATGCCCGAGTGGCGGTGCTCGTGGTTGTAGTACGAGATGAATCCGTCGAACCAACTACGGGCTTCTTCAAGTGAGTTGAATGATTTTGGGAAGTCGCTCATGTACTTCATGGTCTTGAAGTTCGACTCGCTGAAGGGGTTGTCGTTGCTGACCTTGGGTCGGGAGTGGCTTCTGGTGACGCCGAGGTCGATCAGCAGTTGGGAGACCTTCTTGGAGGTCATCGCGGTGCCCCGGTCCGCGTGGACGGTTTCGGGCACGATGCCGTTGCGCTCGATGGTCTCGCGGATCAACTCCTCGGCGCGGTCGGCGGATTCGGCGCGTTCCACGGTCCAGCCGCAGATGTAGCGGCTGTAGATGTCGATGATGACGTAGGCGTGGTACCACTCGCCCTTGTTCGGCCCCTGAACCTTGGTGATGTCCCAGGTCAGTACCTGGCACGGGGCTGTGGCCCGCAACTGGGGGACGGTCTTGGCCGGATGGGAGGCCAGCCTGCGGCGTTCCCCGCTCTGCCCGGCGGCCTCCAGGATCCGATACATGGTGCGTTCCGAGCAGTGGTATCGGCCCTCGTCCAGTTCCCGGGCCCAGACCTGGGCCGGGGCGAGGTCGGCGTACTGCGGGCGGTTGAGCAGGTCCAGCACGGCCTGCCGCTCGGTCGTGGAAAGCGCGGAAGCCGGCGAGGGGCGCGGTGCGCGCTCGCGCGGCGTCGGCGGGTGCAGGCGCCGGTAGTGCGTGGCTCGCGAGCGTCCGGTCAGCCGGCAGGCCGCCGTGGTGTTCAACTCCCGTTCCAGGCCGGTGAACGCCTCGTCGAGCAGGGGCTCGGCGGCGTGCTTCAGCCCGCGCTCTCGGAGAGCCTCTCCAAGAGCGCGTGTGTTTTTCCCAGCAGCTCCAAAGCGGCGTCGCGATGCGCCACGTCCTTCTCGAGGCGGGCGACCTTCTTGCGCAGCCGCTCAAGTTCCGCCTGTTCGGCGGCCTTCTTCGGCCGGGCCGCGGAGGTGCGCTGGTCGACCAGGGTGGCCGCCGCAGCGGCGTCGCGCGCGGCCCGCCACTCGATGATGTGCGAGTGGTAGAGCCGCTCGCGGCGCAGGATCGCGCCCTTCTCGCCGTTCGGGGCCGCGTCGTACTCAGCGACGATCCGCAGCTTGTACTGCGCCGTGAACGTGCGCCGCTTCGGGCGGGGCGCCGGGTCCTGCCCGGAGCCGGACGCGGGGGTGGTGGTACTGGCCATGCCGAAGTGCTCCTGTCTCGTCCATCTAGACTAACCCGACATTCCGGGCGTCTCTGTCGAGACTGTCAGAGAGGGCCGGGTGCTGGAGGATACTGATCGACATGCGCATCGACTTCGATCCACAAACCATGGATTCGCACGCCTTCTACAGGCTGCTGACGGCCGTGGTGGTCCCCCGGCCGATCGCCTGGGTCTCCACCGTGTCCGCAGAGGCCCCATTTTGTGCGAACCTCGCCCCTGCGAAGTTCAGTAGAAAGCAGTATCGCAGTTCATGACGTTAGCGCAGGTCAAGTGGCGCGGCAACGGGTTTCGATCAGGATCGAGTCGATGTAGCCATCGCGTGGGGCCTTGCACGCACGTAGTGGTCTCCGGCTGGTCCTCGGGACCGGGAGGCTCGTCCCGAACAGTTCCGGCACACCCTCCCCTGAACGTCACCCACGAGGCCTCACCGTGGGTACGTTAGGCGGTACTTTGGTACCCGCACGCAAGGGGTGGGTCTGCCTTCCGGCCCGGTCAGGAACTCCCCGCTTCCGGCGGGGACGCTCATAGGAGGCTACTGCGGTGACGGCCCAGACTGACTCGCATGACCGACGCCCGCGCCGAACGGCGCGCAGGCGGGTCGTCGACACTTCCCGGCGGGAGGAACTCCTGCGCCAGGCCGAGGAGATCATCCTGGCCGAAGGCTTCACCACGGTGACCATGGATGATCTCGCCCAGCGGCTGGGGTGCTCCAAGGCGACGCTGTACAGCCTCGCTTCCACGAAGGAACAGTTGGTGCTGGCGGTTACCCGCGCCTTCTTTCGGGATGCGACAGCCGAGATCGAGCAGGCAGTCCAGGCCGAGTCCGACCCCCGGCAGCGGATCCGCGTCTACCTCACCGGCGTCGGCACGGCCATGCGTCGGCATTCCCACGCCTTCTACGACGACATGGTCGGTTACGAACCGACCGCACAGGTCTACCGCAAGAACTCCGCCGCTGCGGCGCGCCGGGTCCACGAACTGATCGAGGAGGGCGTGCAGAGCGGCGTTTTCCGCGGGCTCAACGGGCATTTCGCCGCCCAGGTCGTGGCGGTCACCATCGACGCGGTCCAGTCGGGGGTCCTCCTGGAGAGGACCGGCCTGACCGCCGGCGACGCCTTCTCCGAGCTCGGGGATCTCCTGCTGGACGGGCTCAGTTCGGGAGAGGGCGCATTCGAGCCTCCTGCCGCAGTTGTCCGCTCGTCGGGGGGGCAGATTTCGGCACCCAGCTGAAGCGCGGAGAAAAGGGCGCGCTTCGCGGAGAGCACGACAGGTGTGCCGCCTGCGTCGACGTCCTATGGGTACATGCGGCGGGCGCTCCCCGGAGGAACGGGGTCAGGCGACCGCCTCGCGCGAGCGGTAAGTTCCTCTCCGCCGCACCGACCCGGCCCAGAAGTGGCCGCTGAAGGAGGCCGGGCAGTTCGGGCGTGCCCGACTTCCGACGACGAAGCCGCCAAAGCGCGGCGTCGAGACAACGCGCAGCGGTGCAGTCGGCGGGCCCGCCATTCTGTGCCCGTCGGGCCGATCGGCGCCGGTCCGGGAAGCGTTCGCGGAGCGTTGGGCTGTCCTGCTTGCGTTCGCGCTGGCGCGCCCCGGGGTGTCAGGCGCTGTCGGTGTCCGCGTGGGGCGTCTCGCGGGCGGCGCCCTCCTTGAGGACGAGGTCGAGCAGTCCGGGGAACCGCTGGTCGAGTTCTTCCTTGCGCAGGGTGTTGAAGCGGCGGGTGCCGACGTCGCGCTGCCGGATGACGCCGGCCTCACGCAGGACGCGGAAGTGGCGGGTGAGCACGGAGGCGGTGACGTCCTGCCTGAAGACGCTGCAGGCCAGACCAGGAGAGGCGGCGAGTCCGACGACGATGGCGAGCCGGGTCTCATCGGTCAGCGCGCTCATGACCTTGAAGAGGTCGAAGTCGTCGATGCCGGGGTGGATGAGCGGGGATGCGGTGCGGCTGGCCATGAGAGAAGGGTAACGCCCCTCATGTTCGCGTTAGTGCGTACATGGGCTACAGTGAAGACCGGAACGACCCCTTCACCAACGCCTCGATGGCGTGGCTTGCATCCAGAACGGAGCACATCTCATGACCACAACAACGCAGAATGAGTCCAGGACGTCCCAGAGCGAACCGGCGGCGGAGGTCGTCGGCCGCCTGCGCGCGACGTTCAACACCGGCGTCACCCGCCCACTGGACTGGCGCATCGACCAGCTGCAGCGGCTGCGGGCATTGCTGGTCGAAAACGAGCAGGAACTGCTCGGAGCGCTCTGGGCGGATCTGAGGAAGAACGCCGCCGAGGCGAAGATGGCGGAGATCGACCTCACCGTCGGTCACATCGACGAGACGCTGGCGAGTCTCGAGAGCTGGCTTCAGCCCCGCCCGGTGGAGGTTCCTGCCTTCCTCGGTTCCACGACAACGGCTTACACCAAGTACGACCCGCTCGGGGTCGTCCTGGTGATCGGCACGTGGAACTTCCCGGTGCACCTTCTCATCGATCCCCTCATCGGCGCACTGGCCGCCGGGAACACCGTGGTGGCCAAGCCGAGCGAGATCTCGGTGCACACCTCGGCGGTGCTTGCCCGCCTCCTGCGCCAGTACTTCGACGCCGACGTACTCACCGTGGTCGAGGGGGGCGCCGAGGAGACCACGGCCCTCCTGGCACAGCGTTTCGGCCACATCTTCTACACGGGCAACGGCAGGGTCGGCCGGATCGTCATGGCCGCAGCAGCCGAGAACCTCACCCCCGTCACGCTTGAACTCGGGGGCAAGAATCCGATCTTCGTGGCGCCCGACGCTGACGTGGACGAGGCTGCGAAGCGGCTGGCCGGCGGCAAGTTCTCGGTGAACGCGGGACAGTCGTGCGGAGCCCCGGACTATGTTCTGGCTGATCCTGCCACTGCTGTCGCGCTGGTTTCCGCCCTCCGCAAGGCGATCGAAGCCCAGTTCGGCTCCACTCCGCAGACCGCCCCCGACTACGGCCGGATCATCAACGAGCGGCATTTCGACCGGCTCACCCGCCTGCTGGACTCCGGCCAGGTAGCGGTGGGAGGCCAGCGCGACCGTGACGACCTGTTCATCGCACCGACCGTGCTCACCGACGTCGACCCCGCATCACCGGTCATGCAGGAGGAGATCTTCGGTCCGATCCTCGCCATCATCGAAGTCGCCGACCTCGACGCCGCCATCGCCTTCATCAACGAACGCGACAAGCCGCTGGGGCTCTACGCCCTCACCACGTCCGAGGCCACCAAGTCGCGCCTGGTGAACGAGACGTCCTCCGGCGCCGTCGCCTTGGGCTCGCCGGGGATTCAGGTGCTCGTGCCGGGCCTGCCCTTCGGTGGCGTCGGCGAAAGCGGCATGGGCCACTACCACGGCCGGTACTCCCTCGAAACGTTCAGCCACCTCAAGAGTGTCGTGGACGTACCGCTCAGCTAGCCTCGGCTCTCTTCTGACAAGCGAGAAAGAGGATTGCCGAGGTCCCTGTTCCGGCCACCGCAGGAGCCACCTATAGGTTCCTGGCCTCGTGGTCGGGTTGAGGGCGGTGGTCGCGGGGGCGTCTCACAGGCTGGGGCGAGCCCTGGATCGACGTGAACATCGAAGCCCTGAATCGGCTCCATGCTCTCCCGAGCCCGGGCTGGCCGGCACCTTCCCGCCCCTACGAGCACCGCCCCACGGGGGTCGTGAAGACCGGCGCACCCGAGGCACCAACCGGGCGCTCAACTTGACCAGACTCCGAAAATCCCTACCCACACTCACCGGCAATCGGTCTGCCCCGCCAGTCCCGGAAGGGCCTGGGTTCAATGACGGTTCCATGCAGGACGATCAGGCCCAGGGAGCGGCGGCGGAGGAAACCACCGCTCAGCCGAACTTCCTGATGCGCTGGTGCTTCTCGGCGAGGAGCACGCCGATCCACATCCGCGCGTACGAGCCGATCTGGCCGGCGACATGGGTCGAGTTCCCCAACCGAAAATATCCAGCCCATCTGTGCGGGAACGCGTTCCGGTTCCACACGATGCTCCGCTCAGGCAGTGCGGTGACCTACTTCCGTCGCACCGCCGCCCGGAACACCGAACTGGGTGGCCAGCAGACCAAGAAGGGTCACTCGGGCGCAGGCGAGATCTGACTGGCCATGAGGGAAGGAGGGCGACCCTCGACGCATGTTCGCGTTGGCGCGAACATGCGATACGGTGAAGAACCGAATGACTTCCCTCCCGTTGTCCACCCCATTACGCAAGGACACCCATGCCCGTCAACACTGCAGAAATTTCTCCTGTTCCGTCACTCTTCTCCCCGGTCACCCTCGGGAAGATCGAGCTCGCCAACCGCATCGTCATGGCACCGCTGACCCGGGTCCGGGCCGGTTCCACCGGCATCCCCGGGGACCTGATGGTCGAGTACTACCGCCAGCGGGCGAGCGTCGGAATGATCATCACCGAGGGCACCTACCCCGACCACGCGTCGCAGGGATGGGTCGGCGCGCCGGGCATCGCCGCCGACGCGCAGGCGGCCGGCTGGCAGCAGGTGTTCGAGGCGGTGCACGCCCAGGGCGGCCGCATCGTCCTGCAGATCATGCACGCCGGCCGCGCCGCACACCCCGATGTCAACGGCGGCCGGCGTGTCCTCGCCCCCAGCGCGATCGCCATCGACGGCAAGACGTTCACCGAGAAGGGCGAGCAGCCCTTCCCCACACCAGAAGCGATGACCACCGCAGAGGCCCAGACAGCACTGGAGAACTTCGTTGCCGCGGCCCGCCGGGCCATCGAGGCAGGAGCGGACGGCGTGGAAATCCACGGCGCCAACGGTTACCTACTCCACCAGTTCCTCTCCCCGGCGGCCAACCAGCGCACCGACGAATACGGCGGCTCGCCCCAGAACCGGGCGCGCTTCGTCGTCGAGGTGGTCACGGCGGTCGCCCAGGCCGTCGGTGCCGAGCGGGTCGGGCTGCGGATCTCGCCTGAGATCACCCTCGCGGACGTCTTCGAGACCGACCGGGACGACGTCCTGGCCACCTACGGCACCCTGCTCGACCAACTGCGCCCACTGGGCCTGGCCTACCTCTCCGTACTGCACACCGAGGCGGGCGGCGAGCTGGTCCAGGAGCTGCGGCAGCGCTTCGACGGCAAACTGATCGTCAACAACGGCTTCCTCGGAGGGCAGACCACCCGCGAGGACGCGATCCAGCACATCGAGGCCGACCGCGCCGACGCCGTGGTCGTGGGCCGGGCCCTCATCGCCAACCCCGACCTGGTCGAGCGCTGGCAGGGCGGGCACCCTGAGAACGAGCCGCGGCCGGAACTGTTCTACGTACCGGGGCCGGAGGGCTACACCGACTACCCCTCGCTCCAGACGGCCTGAGGACACGCGGCTCCACCGGTCCGTGCTGCGGCCCGCCGCTCGCGACGGGCCCACAGCCACTGCCGGACCGGCCCCTCGTTCCGTTTCTTCGGCGGCCGAGCACCGTGCCCCAGCCGCCTCCCCGGGTCCCCACTCCCGCCGCTACAGGCCGATTCCGGACCGGTACCGGCGCCACCACCAAGACCACGGCCCGCACGCCCACCCCCCTCCCCCCAACCCCAGGAGCAGACATGACCACCCTCGGCATCATCGGAAGCGGAAACATCGGCGCCGCCGTCGCGCGCCTCGCGGTCGCGGCGGACATCCGCGTCGTGATCTCCAACTCCCGGGGCCCGCAGAGCCTCACCGGCCTCATCAGTGAGCTGGGCCCGCTGGCCACGGCCGGCACGGTCGAGCAGGCGGCCAGCGCCGGTGACCTCATCCTGCTCTCCGTACCGCTCGCCGCGCACACCGCCGTCCCGGCCGCACCACTCGCAGGCAAGACCGTGCTGGACACCAGCAATTACTACCCGTCCCGCGACGGCCGGATCGCCGAGCTCGACGACGACAAGCTCACCACCAGTGAGCTGGTCCACCGGCACTTCGACGGAGCCCGGCTGGTCAAGGCGTTCAACAACATCCTGGCCCACCACATCCCCCAGCTGGCCCGCCCCTCGGATAACCCGGGAGCCGCCGACCGCACCGCACTGCCGATCGCCGGTGACGACGCCGGCGCGAAAGCCGATGCAGCGACGCTGATCAACCGACTGGGATTCGACACCATCGACACCGGCTCCCTCGCGCAGAGCTGGCGCTTCGAGCCGGACGCCACCGCCTACACCCGCCTCTACCTCGCCGATCCCGCCACGCCCGACGAGCAGATCTTCACAGCGCCCGGCCGCCCCGTTCCCGCCGCCGAGCTGCGAACCGCACTCCAGGCAGCCGAGCGGGTGCGGGTGGCCGACCGCGTCATCTGACCCCGACAGCGCCCACAGCTCAATCAGCACCAAGCACAGTCGTTCTCCATGCGGAGCAACTGATACCCGTGCTGACGGCGAAGCCGCTACGCGCCCGGACCCGCATCGGCCCGTGGGCCGGCTGGAGTGTGCGCCCTCCATGGTCTTGGTGGCCGTGGAAACGGTGGGCTCCTCACGGGATGCCTGTTGTGGTGTCGGATGGCGAGGAGCCGGTCGGGTGTCCGCGCCCGGCTGCTTGTCGGTCAGCCGGGCGCCGGCCTGGGCGGTCCGTCGCGGTGGGCACGGATGGCCGGCTCACGCCATGTCGCATTGCGGGCCTCGTGGCTGGTGCCCGCGGCGAGCACAACCGGGCGCTCAACTTGCCCAGACTCCGAAAATCCCTACCAACACTCACCGTTAATAGGTCCGCCAGCAAATGACGGTCCTTACGCAGGGGCGGGGGCTGGCGCGGTGGCGGATTAGGGGGTCTTCGAAGTTGAGCGGTGCGCTGGCTCGGTCTGTTGACGGGACGTCACGGTTCGTGTTGGGCCGGGTGGCTTGGCCCTGGATGCAGGATGCCCGTGGTCCTGCGTGATCATTTTTGTTCTCTACGTAGAACGATCACGCAGGAGCCACGGGCTTGCTTAGGGGTCCTTTGACTATGAGCGCCCGATGAGGTCGTGTGCTCTGGTGCCGTGCATCGAAGGGCGCCTGAGAGCCCTGGATGGGGGTCCCCCGCTCGAGCGCAGCCCAGAGTGGGGGAGGAGCTACCTGGGCTCTCCGGCAACACGGCGGTGGGGGCCCCTCCCGCGCGAGCGAAGCCGAGTGTGGGGGAGCGGTGCCAGGCCGCGCGACCCGGGCGGGCATAGTGGAAGGACCCCTTGATCGACGGGCACCAGCCTCTTGCCCCAAGGCCGCGGTGAGGGGAAACCGTCAGGGTTCCCCGGCATGTGCCTCGTCGGCAAGAAGGCCCAGCAGGATGATGTCGAGCGCCCCGGCGAGGCGCTCGTGCAGGTCGAAGGGGGCCGGTTCCTCGCGGATCCAGCGCAGGATCGTCGAGAAGTAGCAGGCGGCCAGCAGTTGGCCGGCCTGGTCGCGGTCGACGCCCGCCCTGATCTCCCCGCATTGCCGCCCTTGCTCGACGATCCTGGCGAGTTCGACTTCCAGGGATGGGTCCTGCAGGAGGTGCCCGTACCGTGCTGAGGCGTCCATCAGGACGGTGGTCTCGGCTCGTGAGGCGACGTTGAGGTCGCCCATCTCCTTCAGGTAGCGGCGCAGTCGGTCGCCGACCGGCAGATCCTCGGCGTGCTCCGCGCCGAGAATCTCAGCGACGCGGGCACGGCGGCGGACTCCCCATTCTTCGAGGAAGCCGACCTTCTGCGCGAAGTGGTTGAAGACGGTCGCCCGGGCGACATCGGCGGCCTCGGCGATCTGCTCCATGGTGGTCGCCTCGAATCCCTGGGCGACGAAGAGACCGACCGCCGTCTCATACAGCTGGTCGTGGAGCTTCCGACGCCTGCGCTCCTGGCGCCCGACGGCCGCGCCGCCCTCGGAGGCGGCTGCCGCGTCCCGGATCTTCATGGCCCCCAGTACAACACAAGGCCGCACGCCTCTTGACCCCTCCCCGGGACCTGTCTAGATTCCTCTCCACTACTGGACTCAAGTCCAGCAGTGGATGGAAGTCTCGCACTGTTGAGCGCGGGACGCTGACAAGGAGGCAATGTGGCTTCCGTGACATCCCGGACGGGCCGTGTCGAGCTCGGACACGGCTGTTACGCCTGGATCGCGGGCGATGTCGGATGGGGCATGAGCAACGCCGGGCTGATCACCGGCCGGGGCGAGTCACTGCTCGTCGACACCCTCTACGACCTGCGGCTGACCAAGAACATGCTCGACGCGCTGGCGCCGCTTACCGCTCCCGCACCGATCTCCACCGTGGTCAACACCCACGGCAACGGCGACCACTGGTTCGGCAACCAGCTCGTGGCCCACGCCGAGATCATCGCAGCCCGCGGGTCCGTGGCGGACATGCGGCAGGTGGGCCCGGCCGACATGGGCGCACTGACCGGCATGGACAGCCCGGCCGGACACTTCGCCCGCCGGATCTTCGGCCGCTTCGACTACACCGACATCGAACCCGTCCTCCCGAACCGGGTCTTCGACGGCGAGACCGTCCTCGACATCGGCGGGACGGAGGTCCGCCTCATCGACGTGGGGCCCGCGCACAGCGCCGGCGACACGATCGTCCACGTGCCGCAGGCCCGGACCGTCTACACCGGCGACATCGTCTTCGCCGGAGCAGCGCCGGTCGTCTGGCACGGTCCCTTCACCCGCTGGCTCGCCGCCTGCGACCTGTTGCTGGGCCTCGACGCCGACATCGTCGTACCAGGCCACGGCCCCGTCACCACCAAGCAGTCCGTCCGCGAGATCCGCGACTACCTCGAATACGTCCACGAGCAGGCCACCGCCCGCTTCACCGCCGGCATGCCCGCCATGGACACGGCACGCGACATCCGCCTTGGCCGCTTCGCCGACCTGGGCGAGAGCGAACGCCTGGCCGTCAACGTGCACACCGTTTACCGGGAGCTCGACCCCTCACTGCCCCCGCTCGACGGCCCCGGACTGTTCGGCTGCATGGCCGAGCTCTGTCCCAGCCTCTGACGGCGCTCCCCGCACCAACGATCTCCCCGCCGTTTCCCTCGGGCCGTACGACCCGCCAACCCCTCCAAGGAGGAGACATGGTCTCCACGCCTGCCTACGACCCACCGCTCGGCGCCTCCGAGGCCGTACCGGCCGCTCCGGCCCGGCACACCGGCACGATTGCCGCCGGCTGTCTGGCCGTCTGCCTGGCCCAGATCGGTCTGGTGCTGCCCGCCGCGATCAACGGCGCGATGCAGCGCGCGCTCCAGACGTCCGGCGCGGAACTGACCTGGATCAGTGACGCCTTTCTGGTGCCTGCCGCCATCCTGGCGCTCACCTTCGGCGTCGTGGGCGACCGCTACGGCCGCAAGAAGCTCGTCGTCGGCGCGGCACTGCTGGCCGCCGTCGGCTACCTGGTGTCCGCCACCTCCGCCACCCCGGCCCAGCTGATCACCGGCCAGGCGATCTCCGGCATCGGAGCCGCCGCGCTCTTCCCCGCCTCCCTGGCGATGATCACCGCGATCACGACCACCCCGGCCGCACGCGCCAGGGGCCTGGCCTCCTGGACCGCAGCCCTGTCGCTCGGCGCCTTCATCGCCCCGCTCATGTCCGGAGGCATCGTCGAACACGCGCCCTTCCAGTGGGCGTTCGGCGTGACCGGCGTGCTCGCCGTGATCGTCGCTGTGGCGGTCTGGCTGCTCGGCACCGAGTCCAGCGCCCCGGAGGGCCGCGCACTGGACTGGCCGGGACAGATCACCATCGCCGTGGCCCTGCTCGCCCTGCTGTACGGCATCATCCAGGGTCCCTCGGACGGCTGGGGCTCGGCCCCCGTCGTCGCGTCCTTCGTCACCTTCGCCGCCTTCATCACCGCGTTCGTCGTGGTGGAGAACCGCAGCGCCGCCCCGATGCTGAGGCTGAGCCTCTTCCGCATACCGGCGTTCGCCGCGTCGGCCGCGATGGCGGTGATCGGCATGCTGGGCTTCCTCGGCGGCGCGTACGACCTGAGCATCCGCCTCGGCGTCATCCAGCACCAGACCCCCTTCCAGGCCGCGATACCAGTCATGATCATCCAAGCGTGCACGCCGTTGATCTGGCCCCTGCTGGTCCGTCTGCTGCACCGCATCGGCCCCGGGCCCATGCTCGTCACCGGCTTCCTGGCGATGGCCACGGGCCAGCTGTGGCTGCGGTCACTGCCGATCCACGACACCGCTCTGCTGCCCATGGTGGGCCCGCTGATCCTGAACGGCGTCGGCTTCGGCCTGGTCGTCGCCGCGCTCACCGCCGCCGCCGTCAACGTCGTCCCGCGGAACCTGACCGGCATGGCGGCAGCCACCACCAGCCTGGTCCGTGACCTGGGCCAGACTCTCGGCCCGGCCGTCGTCGGCGCCGTCGCCCTCGCCATGGCCGCCGGCCAACTGACCGGGAGCCTCGTCCATGCCGGACTGACCCCACAGGAGCACGGCATCGCCTCCGCCGTCCTGCACGCGGGTGGCCCGCTGGCTCTGCACAGCGCGGACCTGGGCCCACTCAGCGCCAAGCTCGCCCCCTACACCACAGACGCCCTGGCCCACGGCTATAACTACGGGCTGATCCTCACCGCCTGCGCCTGTGTGACCGCCGCCGTGATCGCCGCCGTCTTCGTCGGCTTCCGCCGCAGCGGCACCGCGCCGGCCGAGGCGGAGGGCAGCGCGGCGTGAAGTTCGCAAGCTTCGTCCACGACGGGAAACGGCAGTCGGGAGTCGTCGCCGACGACCAGCTCCACCCCTTCGAGCACCCCGTCGACCTCCTGGACCTGATCGTGAAAGGGGAGGAAGCCCTGCGCGCATGGGGAGAGCGCGCCCTGACCACCTCCCTGCCCGTGCCCCTGGCCGCTGCGCACCTACTGCCTCCGCTGCAGCCGCCCACCGTCCGCGACTACATGACCTTCGAGAGCCATGTCGCGGGAGTCGCACAGGGATACGGCGACACCGTCCCCGAGGAGTGGTACGCCGCACCGGCGTTCTACTTCACCAACCCGTACGCGATGATCGGCGCCCACGACGACGTGCCGATACCGCCGGGCTGCGGGCGCTTCGACTTCGAACTCGAAGTCGCCGCCGTCATCGGCAAGGCGGGCCGGGATCTGACGCCCGAGCAGGCACGCGACCACATCCTCGGCTACACAATCCTGGGCGACTGGTCCGCCCGCGACCTCCAGGGCCGCGAGATGAGGGTCAAACTCGGCCCGGCCAAGGGCAAGGACACCTCCACCACTCTCGGCCCCTGGCTCGTCACCCCCGACGAACTCGAACCCCACCGCGACGCTGAAGGCTTCCTCGATCTCGCCCTCACCGTCGCCGTCAACGGGGAGACGGTCGGACAGGACCGACTGGCCAACATGGCCTGGACGTTCGAGGAGATGGCGGCGTACGCCTCCCGCGGCACCTGGATCCGCCCCGGCGACGTCCTGGGCTCCGGAACCTGCGGCAACGGCGGCTGCCTGGCCGAACTCTGGGGCCGCCACGGCATCCTCGAACCACCGCCCCTGGTCCCCGGCGACAGCGTCACCATGACAGTCGAGGGCATCGGCACCATCAGCAACACCGTCGTCGAGGGCGTCGCCCCGGTGCCTCTGCCACCAGCCCGCCGCAAGCGATAACCCCCGTGCGATGAGCTCTGGCACCACCCCGGTGCCGGACACCGCGTCCGGCACCGGAGTAAGGCATGAACAACGTGGACAAGGTCATGGCCTCGGCCGCCGAGGCTGTCGCCGACATACCGCAAGGGGCGTCGCTGGCGGTGGGCGGCTTCGGGCTGTGCGGCATACCCACCGTGCTCATCGACGCCCTGCACGCCCAGGGCGCCGACGGACTGCGCGTCGTCTCCAACAACTGCGGCGTGGACGGCCAGGGCCTCGGCGTCCTGCTGGCGGCCGGCCGAATCGCCCGAGTAACCGGCTCCTACGTCGGCGAGAACAAGGAGTTCGCCCGCCAGTACCTCGCCGGTGAACTCGAGGTTGAACTCACCCCGCAGGGCATCCTCGCCGAACGGTTGCGCGCCGGCGGCACCGGCATCCCCGCCTTCTACACCCCCGCCGGGGTCGGTACCCAGGTCGCCGACGGCGGCCTGCCCTGGCGCTACGGCCCCGACGGCAGCGTCGCGGTGGCCTCCCCGCCCAAGGAGACACGCACCTTCCGCGGCCGGGCGTACGTCCTGGAGGAAGCCATCACCACCGACTTCGCCCTGGTACGGGCCGCCCGCGGCGACCGGCACGGCAACCTCGTCTTCCACCGCAGCGCCGCCAACTTCAACCCCCTCGCGGCCATGGCCGGCCGGACCACCATCGCCGAGGTCGAGGAACTCCTCGAACCCGGCGCCACTGACCCCGACGTCGTCCACCTGCCCGGCATCTACGTCGACCGGGTCGTGGGCCCCGTCCGCGCCGACGCCAAGGGCATCGAGAAACGCACCGTCCGCACGCGTGAGGAGCGGCACTGATGGCCTGGACCCGCGACCAGATGGCGGCCCGCGCCGCCCGTGAACTGCCCGACGGCTCCTACGTGAACCTGGGCATCGGACTGCCCACCCTCATCCCCAACCACCTCCCGCCCGACGTCCACGTGGTGCTGCACTCGGAGAACGGCATCCTGGGCACCGGTCCCTACCCCTACGACGACGAGGTCGACCCCGACCTGATCAACGCGGGCAAGGAGACCGTCACCGTGCTGCCCGGCGCCTCCTTCTTCGACTCCGCCCGGTCCTTCGGGATGATCCGCGGCGGCCGCATCGACGTCGCCGTACTGGGCGGCATGCAGGTCTCCGCGGCCGGTGACCTCGCCAACTGGACCGTACCCGGCAAGATGATCAAAGGCATGGGCGGTGCCATGGACCTGGTGCACGGTGCCCGCAAGGTCATCGTCCTCATGGAGCACACCGCCAAGGACGGCTCACCGAAGATCGTTGACGAGTGCTCGCTCCCGCTGACCGGGCGCGCCTGTGTCCACCGGATCATCACCGACCTTGCCGTCATCGACATCACGGCTGACGGACTGTCCCTGGTCGAACTCGCCTCTGAAGTGTCCCTGGCGGACGTCCGCCGGCGCACCGAACCGGAGGTGGGAATGGCGCTCTCCGTCCCCCACAGCTGACCCCGCCACCAGGAAGGACCCTCCGTATGTGTCCTGTCCTCACCCACCCCTCCACGCCGTAGGTCTTCTAATCCTGCGTGTAGGTGGTTCTGGTGGCCCCGGGCTGGGGCTCTCGGACGACCTGTGTGACGGACGCCTTCGTCGGTCCAGGCCCAGGAGGCCTCCCCTCGCCGGACCAGAAGATCCACAGGCGTCTGCCCGGTGTCCGTACGACCGCCACGGAACCCGCCTTCGTCACAGCGCCGCTCTTCGGTGTCGCCGCAGGAACGCGACACGCACAGGAACAGGCAGTCGTTCGCCGCCCGTTCGTGGTCGGCCAGCACCGAGTCCCGATGGTCGGGCTGTCCCTCCAGCACGGGCGTCAGACACGTTCCGCAGGTGCCCTGCTCGCAGGAGGACAGCACGTCCGCGCCGGCGCCGCGTACCGCCTCCAGCACGGACACGTCCGGGGTGACGGTGACGGTTCGTCCTGTGCGGCGCAGTTCGACCTCGAAGGCGGTGTCCCGTACCGGCGGGGTCTGCGCGCCGGAGGTGAAGCGCTCGACCCGCAGGGCGTACGGCGGCCAGGCGGCGCAGGCCGCTTGCACGGCGGTGAGCAGCGGGGCGGGTCCGCAGCAGTACACCTTGGCGCCCGGTCGCGGTGTACCGATCCAGGCCGCCAGGTCCAGCAGCCCGAGTTCGTCCTGCGGGACGACGTGCACCCGTTCGCCATAGGCCGCGTCAGCTCCTCGCGAAAGGCCATCGACGAACGCGTGCGCCCGCCGTACAGCAACTGCCAGTGCGCGCCCAGCAGTTCGGCCTGACGCACCATGGGCAGCAGCGGGGTGATGCCGATGCCGCCCGCGATGAACAGGTACTTCTCCGACGGCACGAGGGGGAAGTGGTTGCGGGGGCCGCCGACCCCGACGCGGTCCCCTGGACGCAGTCGGTCGTGCACATAGGCGGATCCTCCCCGTCCCGCGGGCTCCCGCAGCACGGCGATCCGGTAGGTATGGGCGTCCCATCGGTCGCCGCACAGCGAGTACTGCCGGGTCGCCCCGTTCGCCAGGACCAGGTCGATATGGGAGCCGGGCGTCCAGTCCGGCAGCCGGGCACCGCCCGAGTGGGTGAGGGTGAGTGACACGACGCCCTCGGCGACGTCTTCTTTGGCGGCGACCGTCAGGGTCGCCGCGTTCCTCGGCGCCGGTCGTCCCGGACCGACGCCGGAGCTGGCCTCCGCGACCGCATTCGTTCCGACCACGTTGTCGCCTCCCGTCGTTGGGTTGCACGCAGGATGCGCGGCCACAGCGGAAGCTCGCGACGACATTCTCAATCAGTGAGAGAGAAATTTCCTGTCTGCTTCGCGGCGCCTGGCACGGCACCTCGCCGCACGGCCGAATCACCCGAGTACGTCCAGTACGAGGGCGATCCGGCCGCACGCCGATGCACCGCACCAGGCGCCGCAAGGCCGCCCTTCGGGCGACGACGGGAAATTCCAGACAGGACCTGGTCCCCACCGGCCGGCGCCCGTCGATGGGCGATCCGTCGGCCAGCTCCAGGACAGAAGGTAATTGACAGGGTACGAAGGTACCTCATAACGTACCCACATCATCCGGGGGTAACGCCGTCAGCTCAACGAGGAGCACCGATGCAGCACCTATACGACATAGATGTCCGCGTTCCGATGCGTGACGGCGTGGCCCTCGCCGCCAACGTGTGGCATCCGGCCGAGGGGCAGGCTCCGACGCTGCTCGTGCGCCTGCCGTACGGCAAGGACGTGATGGGCATCAGCCCGGGTGGGCCCGTGCCCGACCTCCTGGCTCTGCTGGAGGCCGGCTACGCGGTGGTGGTGCAGGACTGCCGGGGCACCCACCGCTCGGAGGGCGAGTTCGTTCCGCATATGGCGGACCGGGCCGACGGCGAGGACACCGTCGCCTGGATCGCGGAACAGCCGTGGTCGGACGGCACGGTGGGCATGTACGGGCCGTCCTACTTGGGGATGGTCCAGTGGGAGACCGCCGTGACCGGTGCCCCTGCCCTCAAGGCGATCGCGCCGGCCTTCACCTCGATCGACAACTACGAGTCGCCCTGGTACGGCCCGGGCGGCGCGCTCTCACTGAGCCTGGTCACGCTGTGGAATGCCATGATGTACGCGGCTGACGTGCAGCGGTCTCTGGCGGCCGGTGAGGGCTCCGTGGACCAGATGCAGCAGCTCGGTCAGGCGCTACTGTCCGCCGAGGCCCTCAACGAGGTGCTGCCGACGGCGGAGCTTCCGGTCCTGGCGGAGTACGGGAAGTGGTGGGACGACTGGATGGCCCATCCCTCCCACGACGCCTACTGGGACGCCATGGAGCTCACGCCCGAGCTCAAGAACGTCACCGCCCCCGCGCTCAACATCGGCGGCTGGTACGACCTCTACATCGGGCAGACCGTGCGCACCTACACCACCGCCCGCCAGAAGGCAGGCAGCGCGCAGGCACGCGAGGGGCAACGGCTGATCATCGGCCCGTGGGATCATATGGCCACGACCGGTGTCTATCCCGACCGCTCCTTCGGCCCGCTGGCCAGTGCGCAGATGCTGGGCCTGACGGGTCTGCATGTGAAGTTCTTCGACCGCTGGCTGCGGGGCGACACCACCGCTCTGGACGGCGTGGCGCCGGTGAAGATCTTCGTGATGGGCATCGACCAGTGGCGCGACGAGCAGGAGTGGCCGCTGCCCGACACGAGGTGGACCGACTTCCACCTCACCAGCGCCGGGCACGCCAACACAGCGGACGGCGACGGCCTGTTGACGACCGAGCCGGCGACCGGGGCCGGGCACGACACCTACCTCTACGACCCGCGCCGCCCGGTTCCCACAGTCGGCGGGGCGTCCATGCCGGTGACGCTGGAACTCTGCGGCCCGGTCGACCAGCGGACCGTCGCCGCCCGCGAGGACGTCCTGTGCTTCGCCGGCCCCGTGCTCGAGGAGCCCGTCGAGGTCACCGGGCCGGTCAGCCTGACCCTGTTCGTGTCCTCGTCGGCGGTGGACACCGACTTCACCGCCAAGCTCGTCGACGTCTTCCCCGACGGCAAGGCGATCAACCTGTGCGACGGGATCCTGCGCGCCCGCTACCGCAACGGCCTCGCCACGGAAGAACTGATGGAGCCCGGCACGGTCTACGAAATCACCATCGACATGACCGCCACCTCCAACGTGTTCCTCCCCGGTCACCGCATCCGCGTGGACGTCTCCAGCAGCAACTTCCCCCGCTACGACCGCAACACCAACACCGGCGGCGTCATCGCCCATGAGAGCGAGGAGCAGATGGTTCCCGCCGTCAACCACATCCATCACGGGCCGATCCATCCCAGCCGCCTGGTCCTGCCGGTCATCGACCGCAGGGACCAGTGATGAGCGCCCTCGACCGAGTCTCCGAACTGACCGCGAGATTCGCGGCTCCTTCCGTCGATGTGGCCGGGCTGCTGTGCGACCAGCACCCGGCAGACCGTGTCGCGTTCACCGTGGTCGACGGGGCCGGGGGGGCGTCCACGCTCACCTTCGGCGAGCTGGCCGCGGACTCCCACCGGTGTGCGCGGGCGCTGCAAGGGCTTGGGGTCGGTCCGGGTGACCGGGTGGCGACCCTGATGGGCAAGAGCACCGACCTGGTCACCGTCATCCTCGCGATCTGGCGGCTCGGCGCGGTGTACGTCCCGCTGTTCACGGCGTTCGCGCCGCAGGCCATCGCCCTGCGCCTGGAAGGCTCCGGTGCGCACGTCGTGGTCGTCGACCCGGACCAGCGCCACAAGCTCGACCCGGGCCCCGACATGCCCGACGATCCCCAGCGCCATGACCTCGTCACCGGAACCGGCGCGCAGAACGGTGACATGTCGCTGGGTGACCTCGTCGCGGCCGCGTCGCCGGAGCCGGTGCCCGCCGTCACCACGAACGGGGACGGACCGCTGGTGCACATGTTCACCTCCGGCACCACCGGCAAGCCCAAGGGGGTCATCCACCCCGTCTCCTACGTCGCCGGATGGCAGGTCTACCTGGAGTACGGCCTGGGCGTCACCCAGGACAGCAGTTACTGGTGTGCCGCCGACCCCGGCTGGGCCTACGGCCTGTACTCCGCCATCGTCGCCCCGATGGCCGCCGGCATCCCCAGCCTGCTGCTCTCGGGCGGGTTCTCCCCGCAGACGACCTGGCGCACGCTCCTCGACCACCAGGTCACCGACTTCGCCGCCGCCCCGACCGTGTACCGGGGACTGCGCTCCTCGACCGTGCCGGTACCGCCCGGGCTGCGCCTGCAACGGGCGTCCAGCGCGGGCGAGCCACTGACCCCCGAGGTCAACGAGTGGGCCAGCGCCGCGCTCGGTCTGGCCGTGCACGATCACTTCGGCCAGACCGAGGTCGGCATGCCCCTGGCCAACCACCAGCATCCGGAACTCGCCAGACCGCTCAAGACCGGTTCGATGGGCCGGCCGGGGCCCGGCTGGAGTTTGACCGTCCTGGCCGATGAGGAGGACGAACCGGCCGGGCCGGACGTGCTCGGCCGGGTCGCCATCGACGTCGCCGGGAGCCCGCTGATGACCTTCCGCGACTACCAGATCCCCGGGCAGAGCGACGCCAAGTTCACCGCCGACGGCCGCTACTACCTCACCGGCGACGCAGGGCGCATCGACGCCGACGGCGACTTCTTCTTCTCCTCCCGCGACGACGACGTGATCATCATGGCCGGCTACCGGATCGGGCCGTTCGAGATCGAGAGCGTTCTCGCCCAGCATCCCGCCGTCGCCGAGTGCAGCGTCATCGGCGCCCCTGACGAGGTCCGCGGCGAGGTCATCGAGGCGTACGTCGTCCTGCGCGACGGCACCGACGCCGCACCGGAACTGGCCACCGAACTCCAGCTCCTGGTCAAGACCCGCTACGCCGCCCACGCTTACCCGCGCACGATCCACTTCATCGACGCCCTGCCCAAGACACCCAGCGGCAAGACCCAGCGCTACCTGCTGCGCAGCCGCCGACGTACCGAACTCGCCGCCCCGGAGCCACGTTGACCGACACCGAACCCCTGCTCGTCGAGCAACGCGGCCCCGTCAGGTGGCTGCGGCTCAACCGTCCGGAGCGGCGCAACGCCCTCGACATCACTCTCGTAGAAGCCCTGGACAAGCAGATCACCAGTGCCGAGGCCGACCACGCCACGGCGGTCATCGCCGTGGCAGGCAACGGGCCGAGCTTCTGTGCCGGCGGGGACTTCCACCAGTTCCTTCAACTGCACGAGTGGGGCGTCAACCCGGTCGACTTCCTGTCGGACGTGTCGGCCTGTTTCAGCCGCATCGCGGCCAGCCCCAAACCATGGGTCGCCGTCCTGCACGGTCACGCCGTCGCCGGGGGCCTCGAACTGGCGTTGGCCTGCGATGTCGTGGTCGCCGCCGACACCACACTCATCGGCGACGGCCACCTCAACCGGCGACTGGTACCGGCTGGCGGGTCCAGCGTCCGGCTGCCCGGTGCGGTCGGACGGGGCCTGTCGCGCTGGCTCCTGCTCACCGGCGAACTGCTGCCCGCCACCGAGTTCGCGAACACCGGCTGGATCCGGGCGATCGTGCCCGAGGCCGACCTCGACGCCACCGCCACCCGCATCTGCCGCCAACTGGCCGACCGTCACAGCCCCGCGCAGCAGCGCCTCAAGACGCTGCTGCACCGGATCGACGGACTCGCCCCCGAGCAGGCCCTGTGCGAGGAACTGACCACCTTCGCCGACAACTGGCAGGCCAGTTCGGTGGCCGACGCCCTGCGGGCCTTCCTCGCTCCCCGAACCACGAAAGCAGACACCAGGTGAACCGCTACCACGGACGCGTCGTCGCCATCACCGGCGCCGCACAAGGCCTCGGCCTCGCCATGGCCACCCGCTTCGCCGCCGAGGGCGCCACGCTCGCGCTCGCCGACGTCAACGAACACGCCCTCACCGACGCCGCCGGGACCATCGCCGCCGCCCACGACGCGAAACTCCGCACCGACCTGGTGGACGTGACCGACTCGGCCCAGGTCAACGCCTGGATCACCGGTGTCACTACGAATCTCGGCCGCCTCGACGTACTCGTCAACAACGCCGGCATCATCCGCGACAACCGCGTCGAGGACATCACCGACGACGACTGGCACGCCGTCATCGACGTCAGCCTCACCGGTGGATTCCACTGCGCCCGCGCCGCGTTCGCGCCCATGAAACGCCAAGGCTACGGACGCATCATCAGCTTCTCCTCCATGTCCTGGCGCGGGAACTTCGGCCAGACCAACTACGTGGCCGCAAAGGCCGGCATCGTCGGCATGACCCGCACCCTCGCGCTCGAGGGCGCCCGCCACGGCATCACCGCCAACGCCATCGCCCCCGGCCTCATCGAGACCCCCATGCTCGCCTCCATGAACGGCCCCGCACGCGACAAACTCACCAACAAGATCCCCATGCGCCACACCGGCAGGCCCGAGGACATCGCCGACGCCGCGGCCTTCCTCGCCAGTGAGGCCGCCGGCTACATCACCGGCATCGTCCTGGACGTGGACGGCGGCATCTCCATCGGATCCTCCATCCGGTAACCGCCGGGCCGTCGACCGGCTGGAGGCGGAGCGCGACAGCATCACCGGGGTCGTCATCACCTTCGCCAAGAAGACGTTCTTCGCCGGCGGCGATCTGCACGACAAAATGGCGGCCCGCCCCGAGGACGCGTATGCGGTCCTCCGCACCGCCACGCAGGTCGAGGAGCAGCTGCGCAGACTGGAACGCCTCAGCAGGCCCGTGGCCCACGGCGGACGCCAACATCGGGTCGATCCTGGGGATCGGGTTCCCTTACTGCGCCTTCGAAAAATGCGCCAGATGTCGGGCCCCTGCGGAGTGGTTCGCGAGAGCTGCCGCGCGGGCAGCGGCCACGACATCGGTCAGCCGAAGGCTTCGGTCGTCTGCTCCTTGCCTTGCGGTTGGGGAGTGACGGGACGGGGCAACGGTATCTTCTGTGCGAGCTTGTCGCCCTCGATGTCCAGGTCGGGCAGCAGACGGTCCAGCCAGGTGGGGATCCACCATGCCTTCTCCCGTGCGAGTGCCATGGTGGCCGGGATGAGTGTCATGCGGATGACGAAGGCGTCGACGAGGATGCCCGCGGCGAGTGCGAAGCCGGCCTGTTTGATCATGGGCTGGGAGTTGAAGACGAACCCGGCGAAGACGGAGACCATGATGGTGGCCGCCGCCACGATGACCGAACTGGCGCGCGCGAAGCCGGTGACGGTGGCCTCCAGCGCGCTCTCCCCGTGGACGTGTGCCTCACGCATGGAGGTCACCAGGAACATCTGGTAGTCCATGGCGAGTCCGTACAGGACGCCGGTGATGATGATGGGCAGCAGGCTCACGACCGGCGCGGTGGCGTCGACGCCGATCAGGTTCTGCATCCAGCCCCACTGGAAGACGGCCGTGGTGAGGCCGAAGGCGGCGGAGACGCTCAGCAGGAATCCCAGGGTGGCCATCACGGGTACCAGGAGGGAGCGGAAGACGAGGAGGAGAACGATCAGGGAGAGTCCGAGCACGACCGCGACGTAGAGGGGCAGCACGTTGGCGAGCCGGTCGGAGACGTCGATCGCGAGGGCGGTGAATCCGGTGATGCCGATGGTGGCGCCGTGCGCCCGGCCGATCCGCGCGCTCTTCTCCCGCACCGCGGTGACCAGGTCCTTGGTCGCGTCGTCGTTCGGACCGCTGCCGGGTACGAGACTGAGGATGGCGGTCGTACCGGTCTTGTTCATCCCCGCCAGGGAGACCGAGGTGGCGCCCTTGGTCTCCCCCAGTTCGGAGGTCACCGCGGCGAGCGTCTCCGGCGTGAGGGGCCGGCTGTTCGCGGTGGAGTCGACGGCGACCAGGAGGGGGCCGTTGTAGCCCGGGCCGTAAGCCTTACTGGTCATTTCGTAGCTGCGGCGCTGTCCGGCGTCGGGGTTGTAGCTGGCGCCTGAGGGCAGACCCAGTTTCATGCCGGCGGCGGGCACGGCCAGGATCGCGGGTATCAGGATCGCGGCCACGAGGGCGGCGTACCGGTGACGGACCAGGAGCCTTCCCCAGCGGGTGGCCCGTCCGGGCCCGGCGGCCGACGTGCGGTGCTGCGTCGCGCGCCGGATCCGGGCGGCGCAGATCCGTTCCCTGACCAGCCCCAGCAGGGCGGGCAGCAGGGTCAGGGCGAGCAGTACGGCGATCGCGATGGTGGCGGCGGCCACGACGGCCATGGTGGAGAGCAGGGCGATCCGGATGACCAGGAGTCCGGCGAGGGCGATGATGACGGTGCTGCCGGCGAAGAAGACCGCGCTCCCGGCGGTGCCGATCGCCCGGGCGGTCGCTTCGTGCGCGTCCAGGCCGTCGTCCAGGATCAGCCTGCGTTCCCGGTTGACGACGAACAGCGCGTAGTCGATGCCGACGGCCAGCCCCAGCATCAGGGCCAGTACAGCGGCGAGGGAGTGGATCTCGAACACGGTGGAGAGGGTGAAGGCGCCGCCGACTCCCACGGTGACCCCGACGAGGGCGATGACCAGGGGCAGGCCCGCGGCCACCACCGACCCGAGGGTGATCAGCAGGACGAGGGCCGCGACGGCGACGCCGGCGATCTCTCCGACGCCGACGATCTCGGGTATCTCCATCATCGACGCGGATGGCAGGACCTCCAGGCCGCCACGGGTGGCTCGCTGTTCCGCGGCCTTGACGGTGCTGTCGATCGTCCCGGAGGGGAGCTCGTAGGTCTGCTCGTCGAACTGGAACTGCATCAGAGCCGTGGAGCCGTCGGCGGAGACGATCACGCCCGGGACGGGCTGCCCGTGCGACCGGAGCGGGGCGGGCGTCGGGCCCGAGGCCGGCTTGCCTGCGGCCTTCGCCACTGCCGCCTGGGCCTGCAGCAGTGGGCTGTTTGCGCCCTTGGCGACTTCTTGGGCGAGGACCTTCCGGGTGTCGATGACGTGGTCGTGGCGGTAGACGGCGTCCACCGCCGTCAGGAGCGCGGCGTGGACCTTCGCGTCGTCGATGCGAGCCCCCTGCGGGGCCTTGAAGAGGAGCAGGCCCTGGCCGCCGGACGCCTCCGGCAGCGTTTTGGCCAGATCGTCGATCACCTGCTGGGACGGGGTGCCGTCGATACGCACCTCGTTGCTGAGCCTGACGGGGTTGACCACCAGGAGCGCCACCACGGACGCCACCACGGCCAGCCAGCCGCCGATGACGTACCAGGGCTTGCCGTAGGCGAACCTGCCCAGGCGGTACAGCAGAACGGACACAGAGCTCTCCCTTGTCTGTCACGGCTTGGCCGGGCCGAGCCGGGCGATGAAGCGAGAGTCTACTATCAAAGCGATAGTCAACTACCAATCCGATAGTCGGCTACCTAACGCGATAGGCTCTTGTCGTCGATGGGTGCCTGCCGTCGGCCTTCGTCACAGAGCAGGGAAGAGTCACGGATGGCAATCACAAATGACCGTGCTCCCCGGCGCCGGGTCGACGCGCGCTCCACCGTGGAGCGCATCACCGCTGCCGGACGCACCGTGCTGGGCAAGGGCGAGGGTTCGCTGGAACAGATCGCGGCCGAGGCCGGCGTGGGCATCGCCACGCTCTACCGGCACTTCCCCAACCGGGAGGCCGTGGTCCGGGCCGTCCTGGACGACATCCTCGAAACGGACCTGCTTCCGATGGTCGAGCGCGCAGCCGATGCCACAGACATGCGTCAGGCCTTGCAGGACATCGCCACGCAGCTGCTCGACCTGATCACAGCGGAACGGGGCATGGTCACCTTCGCGAGCAACTTCGCAGACGTGGCAGTGGACGTCCTCCAGCACTTCAGCGCCTCGCTCCACCCGCTCCTGCGGCGCGCACAGGAGGCGGGCCAGATCCGGCCCGACCTCACCGCCGAGGACATTCCACACTTCCTTGTCATGGCTGTCGCCGGCCTCGCACTCCCCAGTGCCGCACCCTCCCTGCGTGCCCGCTTCCTCGCCCTGCTCTTCGACGCGCTCGACCCCGCCAGCGCGACCCCCTTGCCTCCTCTGCTCGCCGACGAGGAGGACCTTCGCACCGCGGTCGGCAATGTCAGCCACGGGCGACGTCTTCCTCGTGGTAGTAGAGCTCTCGACCCTGGTCCCAGGTGAGTGTGCGCCGCAGGCTCATGGGCCAGCCGCCGGTCTGTTCCACGAGCGCATCGCGGACCTGCGGGGCCTTCCAGCCGTCGGGCAAGTGGATGAGCCGGACGTAGCGGGTGGCGCGGTCGACGAGGGTCCCGATCGCGGAGGACTGTGCCTTGCCGACGATCAGATCTACCCCCGGCGGGGCACTACGGAGAAGGACGCGCCCTCTGACCTGCCGAATCTCGTCGGAAGACTGGTGGGGTCTGTGCAGGCCAGTAGGCATGGCGTGCGCTGTCTCGATCATCGTGTGCCAGACACGCCCCCATGCCTGCGGCGTGATCCCCAAGGCGGTCACGGCGTCATCTCCTGGGCGCTGCCGCCGCGGCCGTCCAGGTGGTCGATCAAGCCGGCCAGGGCCTGCAGGTCGCGGAGTGGGCTGCGACCCGCGGCGAGGACGACGAAGGTGTCCTCGCCACCCGCATCGGTCCAGGCCGCCGACGCCGACACCACCTTCGCACTTGACGGCGCTGTCCAAAGGGCTGGTCGCGCGGGTCAACGGCTATCTGGAGACCTTCTTACTGCCGGGCCGTTACGTCACCGGCTCCGACGAACCGGCATGTCCATCGCACTTTGGAGATCCGCCCGAGCGGCCGGTGGGAGGCAGGTCGGGCCGGGACGCTCGCACTGCCGCCCGTTGCCCCGCCGTCCTGGAGGCGGTTCCGGATCCGCCTGGGGCGTGACCGCTACTTCCGCGTCGACACCTGGCGATCACTCCGTCGACCCCGCGATGACCGGCGGGATGGTGACCGTGCTCTGCAACAACGACGAGGCCATCGTCCTGGCCCTGGGCGGCGAGATCGTGGCTGGCATCCCCGCTGCTGGGCCCGCCACCAGACTCTCACCGACCCGCATCAGTTCCTGCTTGAGCTTGCGCACGGAAACCGATCGGTTTACGGTGGTGAAAACCGATCGGTTTCTCACTCTGTGGAGGCAGTCATGACCGCATTGAAGGGCGCGAACGTCTTCGTCACCGGCGGCAGCCGGGGCATAGGCAAGGCCCTGGTGGAGGCGCTGTACGCGCGTGGTGCCGGCAAGGTCTACGCCACGGCCCGTGACCCGCGCGGCGTGACGCACCCCGACGCGGTCCCGGTGGCGCTGGAGGTCACCGACCCGGCGTCCGTCGCCGCGGCGGCCGCGCAGGCGCAGGACGTGACGGTGCTGATCAACAATGCCGGTGCCTCTGTCGGCGCGTCCTTCCTCGACTCCCCGGTCGACGACGTGCGCCGGGAGTTCGAGACCAACTTCTACGGCCCGCTGCTTCTCGCCCGGGCTTTCGTGCCGGTCATCGAGCGCAACGGCGGCGGCCACCTCCTCAGCGTGCACTCCGTGCTCTCCTGGATCGCCCTCGGCGGCTCCTACAGCGCCTCCAAGGCCGCCCTGTGGTCGCAGACCAACTCCCTGCGCCTGGAGCTGCTGCCGCGCGGCATCTCGGTCACAGGCCTGCACGTGGGCTACGTGGACACGGACCTGGCGGCCGGCGTCGAGGCGCCCAAGTCCGACCCCCGTGACGTCGCCGCCCTCGCCCTCGACGGCATCGAGACCGGCGCCTACGAGGTGCTCGCCGACGACATCTCACGCCAGGTCAAGGCCGGCCTGGCCGGCGGCCTCGATGGCCTGTACCCCCAGCTGGCGAAGTAGGGCGCGGCCACAGCAGGGGCCGCAGGCCGCGCGCCACCAGCGTCACCCCTCCCTGCCGTACCCACGCCCGAATCACCCCTCCGCAGTTCACACACAAGGAGTCGGCGAGATGCCCATCCAGGAGCCACGTCCCACGATTCACATTCCGGGGACCACCAGCCACACCATCGCCCCCCGCGCAGGACACAGCCGCGAGGGAGCGCTGCGCTACCTCAAGGCGGGCACCGGTGCCCCCCTGGTCCTGCTGCACACTCTGCGGACGCAGGCCGAGCACTTCCGCCATCTCATCCCGCTGATCTCGCATCAGTACACCGTGTATGCCCTCGATCTGCCGGGGATGGGCTACTCCGAGATCGTGCCCGGCGCCTCGTACGAAGAGCCGGCGCTGCGGGCGGGCGTCGAGCGGCTCCTGACCGAACTCGACCTCTACGACGTGACATTGGTCGGAGAGTCGTTGGGCGGGGTGCTCGCCCTGACCACCGCGGCCGATCTGCCGGAGCGAGTACGGCGCGTCGTCGCGGTGAACGCGTACGACTACCGCGACGGCATCGCCCGCTCCAGTGCCCTCGCGCGCGTGGTGATCGGCGGGATCATCGCTCCTGGCGTGGGCCCGCTGATCGCACAGCAGGAACCCAAACCCGTCCTGGGCAGAATCCTGCAGGGCGGCGTGGGAGACAAGACCGCTTTCCGGGAGGACTACCTGGACGAGCTCCTCCAGTCAGGCGGGCGTCCCGGCTTCCCGACCGTCGCCCGCGCTCTGTACCGGAACATGTCCAGCCTCATCGCAGCCCGCTCCCGCTACCCCGAAGTCAAGGCCCCCGTCCACCTCGTCTACGGGGAGAACGACTGGTCCCGGCCCTCGGACCGCGAGGCCAACAAGAGGCTGCTGCCTGCCGCCGATTTCACACAGGTGCCGGGAGCGCACCACTTCATCGCACTCGAGAGCCCGGAGGTAGTGGCCGACCTGTTGAACGCGGTGGCATGACCATCCCCAGAACGCCGTGGCCACCCCCGTTCCGTTCGGGGGTGGAGCGGGATGAAGTTCGATTCTACGATGTCGCCCGACGGCGTCGTGGTGGGTGAGGGGCCGGTACTTGGCGGTGATGCCGATGGAGTGGGCGATGTTCCGGCTCAGCTGTGTGAGGCACCGGACTCGGGGCGACGCCGGCACTGGTGACCCGACGCCGGAGCTGACCTTCCGCGGGCTCGTCGGTCACAGACCGCCCCGCTGCGCTCGCCGCTGGCCCGAGGGCAAGCGACCTCACTTCTCGCGGCTCGGGGGCGCTCCTCGATCGGCCGGGCATCGGTGATCTGCGAGCGCCATTGCCCCTTCACCGTGTGTCGCTTGTCCTTCCGGATCGGGCGGCCGGTGCGAAGGCGTTTGCAGACCTGGCGAGGGGATCACTTTCCACCGGGTGGTGTAGACCGACCGGTAGATCGTCTCGTAGCTGATCTCTATCGCCGGGTCATTGCCGTGATGTCGACGAAGGTGGCCGACTATCTGCTCGGGTGGCCACTCCTCGCAGAGTAGCGTCAGTCCCGTCTACCTGAGCGCCGGTCTGGCAGCGAGCAGACACTGTTTCGGGCGGCGGGCGCGGTCAAGTGCCCGTTCTTGCGCTGCGATTGCCCGGTAGACATGGCGTCCGCCGTTGTTGCCGACTTCACGGCTGACCGTCGACACCGCACGCCCCGGCAGGCCGGCGATCGCCCGGTAGGAATGGCCGGCGCAAAGCCCGCGTGAGATCTCTTCCCGCTCGCCCAAGCTCAGGCTTCCAACGCGCGCTTTGCCGGGCGCGGTAGCGATTCCTCCGTGGTGCTTGAGGACGGTGAACACCGGGCCGGGTGGTTTGCCGATCCGTCTCGAGATGACGCTGATCGACTCCCCAGACCTCCACTGCCGGCACAGGTGGGCCTTCATCTCATCCGACATCCCCGGCCGACCCAATCTCGCCACGTATACCGCCCTCAACCAGCACTGTTGCCCTGACCGGTTGAACGTAAGGTCGCTCTCAGGATCTCGATCGTCTGCTGTTGCTCTCGGTTCTCCCGCCGCAGCCGCTGGAGCTCGTCGCGCTCGGCACTGCCCAATTCGCCGAGAGTGCCCTCGCCTCGGTCCGCCTTCGCCTTGCCAGCCGCGCAGAGACTCGGAGCTGATGCCGAGTTCCCGGGCAACGGCCGTGAACGTCTTGCCCGAGGAGTCAACGAGCGCGATCGCGTCCCGCTTGAACTCCTCGGTGTACCGCTTCGTACACTTACTTCCCACCTGGCGCTACTTCCTCTGGAACCTCAGGTCCCAGTCTCCAGGTGTCCACGATCAAGGTGAAGCTTCAATGCCCCCGGTGGTGCGGGATCCGAACAGCGTGATCCATGGCAGCGGCTCGCGTTCGTCCGGTTGCCTGCCTCCTTGGCTCGCGCGGCGGCCTGGAGGTATGCCTGTTACTCCGCGGACAGCCGCGTGGTCCTCGGAGCCGCGGTGGAACTTCCCCCAGAACGAGCCGGGACGTGGAGCAGCGCGGGTCAGGAGCGGCAAGGTGGCCTGCTGGTGCTTCGTATGACGAGGCGTGGTGTGACGACGACTTCTCGTTCGTCGTCCGTCGCCCCACCCTCCAGCCGGGCGACGGCCCGGCTCACGGCCCGGCGCGCCAGCTGGCGGGCTTCTTGCCCGACCGTGGTGAGCTGGACGTGGGCGAGGCGGGCGAGGTGGCTGTCGTCGAAGCCGACGACCGAGATCTCGTCGGGCACAAGGATGCCGGCGCGCAGGAAGGTGTCGAGGACGCCGATGGCGCAGTGGTCGTTGAAGGCAAGCACGGCGGTGGAGCGGGCAGGCTCGGCGAGCAGTGTTCGTGCGGCTACCGCGCCGTGGTCCTCGGTCAGCCCTCCCGGCACGAGGCGGATGCGGTCGGTGAGGCCGTGGTGCTTCATGGCCGACTTGTAGCCGCGGCGCCGGTCGGCCGCGCCCGGCGCCCTGCCCCCGTCGATGTGGACGATGTCGCGGTGGCCCAGTGCCACGAGGTGGTCGACCGCCTGGCGGGCGCCCTCGTCGTCGGCTGCGCGGACGACGTCGACGCCGTCGGCGAGCGGGCGCAGCCGGCGGGCCACGGAGACGACGGGCAGTTGCGCCGCGAGTTCTGCAAGCCGGGCCGCCGGGGCATGGGGGCTGAGCAGGATGAGTGCCTCGCAGCGGTCGGCGAGCAGCGTCTCCACCGCCTCCTGTTCGCTGCGGCTCGCGGCGACGGCACTGAGCGCGATCTGATAGCCGGCCGCCCCCGCCGCGGCGTAGAGCGCCTCAACCATGTCGGCGTGGAAGGGCTGTTGCAGGTCGAACTGCACTCCCACCAGGTGCGAACGGCTGCTGCGCAGGAGGCGTGCCCTGCTGTCCGGCCGGTAGCCGATCTCCTGCGCGGCCCGCAGTACCCGCTCGCGGCTTGCCGCGCTGGGCCCCTTGGCACCGCGCATGACCATGGAAGCCAGCGCCACGGAGACACCTGCCCGCGCAGCGAGGTCGCTGAGCGTAGGCCGCTTTCCGTCCGGGACGGCAGAGCGTGATGGCACCGTCGGCCTTCCTGATCGAGGGGCTTCTCCGAGGTGATCGTAGAACGAGCTCAGCAGGACACGCACTGATCAACCTTGTTACAACGTTATAAATCAAATGTCCGCACAAACCCTTGACAGGCTGCCCGGCGCCTGGCGTACTGCTGCTGTTCTCTTAGAACGTTATAAGTCTGGAGCTGCGATGTACACGTTGGCGGTCTGTGCCGAGATGGTCTACCGCGACCTGCCGATCGAGGAGCGGGCCAGGCGCGTCCACGAGGCCGGCTTCCAGGTGGAGATCTGGGACTGTACCCGGCACGACCTGAACGCACTGGCCCGGACCCCCGCCGAGTTCTCCTCTATGACCGGCTACATCCGCGGCACTTTGACCGCCCCGGACGGCGCGGCCGAACTCCTGGCTACAGCCGAGGAATCGATCAAGGCCGCCGAGCATCTCGGCTGCCCCCGGCTCAACCTGCACGGCACCGGTCTGGACAGCGAGGGCCTGCCCGTGGTGCCGGTGACCGGCGAGGCCACCGGCGCGATGTGGTCGGCCAGTTCTGCGCCTCGCCAGCCCGATGCCATGAAGGGCACCGTGGCTAGGGTGGTGCAGGCCGGTATTCCCGTGGTCGGCTTCAACTCCGGGGTGGACGACTGGAAGAAGCAGGGCTTGCTCGAGTACTTCGGGCAGGACGAGACCGTCGCGGGCGAGGCGGTGGGGAAGTAGTTGAGTGCCCTCGGTGCCAAGAAGGTCGCCTGCGTTATTCAGGAACAGGGCCAGGTCGCTCTCGAGGCACGCTGCGCTGGAGTCAAGAAGGGCTTCTCTGGCACGACGGAAGACCTGTTCGTCAACGGCGCCGACATGCCGTCCGTGAAGTCGACCATCACCGCCAAGCTCAAGCAGGACCCCTCCATCGACTACGTCGTCACCCTCGCAGCCCCGGTCGCGCTGACCGCCACACAGGCCGTGTCCGACGGCGGCAGCAAGGCCAAGGTCGCCACCTTCGACCTCAACAAGGACCTCGTGAAGGCGATCCAGGGCGGCAGCATCCAGTTCGCCGTCGACCAGCAGCCCTCCCTGCAGGGCTACGTACGCCCCGGTTCACGGCCGGACCCGTGTGTCCGGCCGGCCCACCGCTGATCGGCACCACCACAGCCATCGCCCCCCCACGCAAGGAACCACATGACCCACCACGCCTCTCTCGGAGTCGCCGTGATCGGCGCCGGTCGCATGGGAGCCGACCACGTAGGCCGGATCAGTGAGGTGACCAGCGGCGCCCGTGTGGCCGCCGTCGTCGACGTCGACATCGACCGCGCCAAGACGGTCGCCGCCGACGTCGACGGATGTGCGGCCTACGGCGACGTCGCCGAAGCCCTGGCCTCACCCGACGTCGACGCGGTGCTGCTCGCCTCCCCGGGCGTCGCCCACGAGGCGGCACTGCTCACCGCGTTCGAGCACGACCTGCCCGTCCTGTGCGAGAAGCCGCTCATCAACGACTCCGTGACTCACGAGATGGACATCACCCGCTGGCTGCTCGGCCAGGAAATCACCTCCATCACGGTGATGCGGCCGCGACCCTCCGGCAGCGCGCCCGAAGGGCTGGCCGATCCGCAGTTCGTCGTCTTCGAGACGGATGGTGGAGCCCTGGTCGACGTGGAGATCTACGTCAACGCCCGCTACGGCTACCAGGTACAGGCCGAGGCGGTGTGCGAGCACGGCACCGCCCGCATCGGAGACCGGCACGACATGCTCGTCCAGTCCGGCGGACGTTGGGGCGGCACCGTCACCCCTGGATTCGTCGAGCGGTTCGCCGAGGCGTACGACCGTGAGGTCCAGGAATGGGTCGACGCCACCCGCCGCGGCGAGGTCACCGGCCCGAGCGCCTGGGACGGCTACGCCGTTGCCGCGGTCTGTGAGGCAGGCGTCCGTTCCCTCTCCGAGGGATGCCGCGTCGAGGTGGAACTCGCCGACCGCTCCACCTTCTACAGCTGACCCCTAACCGCCGGCACACCGAACCAGCGGGGAACGAGTACTCCCCGCCTACGACACCGTAGACAGGACGCTTCATGAAGATCGGTCTGAACACCGACAGCGTCGGGCAGCTCTCGCTCGACGAGACCCTGGACCTGGCCGCCGAACTGGGCCTGGACCATGTGGAGTTCGCCACGGGTGCCTGGTCCGCCGCCCCGCACGTCGACATCGACCGGCTTCTCGACAGCGACGGCGCGCGCCGCGAGCTGCTGGCCAAGGTGGATGACCGGGGTCTCGAGATCAGCGCCCTCACCTGCTCAGGCAATCCCCTGCACCCGGGGCCCAGCGGCCGCGAGCACGACCAGGTCGCGCGCAGGACGATCGCTCTTGCCCCGCTCCTCGGCGTCGACCGCGTGGTGATGATGTCTGGTCTGCCGGGCGGGCCGGGCGACGCCAACCCCAACTGGATCACGGTCTCCTGGCCGCCGGAGACCACACAGATCCTCGACTGGCAATGGACCGAGGTCGTACTTCCGTACTGGCGGGACCTCGTCGCCCACGCCCGTGACCGGGGCGTACGCAAGCTCGCTCTGGAGATGCACGCCCACCAGGCGGTCTACAACGTCCCCACGCTGCTGCGCCTGCGCGAGGAGGTCGGGCCCGTGGTCGGGGCCAACTTCGATCCCAGTCACCTGATGTGGATGGGCGCCGACCCGCTGGCTGCCATCGAGGCTCTGGGTGAGGCGATCTACCACGTGCACGCCAAAGACACCCGCCTTGAACCCTCCCGCCAGGCGTTGACCAGCAGGTTGGAGACGCTGCCGGTGATGGCCGCCAAGGAACGCTCCTGGAACTACGTCACCCTCGGCTACGGCCACGACGACGCGTTCTGGCGCGCTTTTTGCCTAGCCCTGCGCCGAGCCGGCTATGACGACGTCCTGAGCATCGAGCACGAGGACGTTCTTGTGGCCCCCGTCGAGGGCGTCTCCAAAACCGTCGACCTCCTGCGCCGCGTCATCCTGCGCGACCCCAGCTCCTACAAGCCCCAGGAGATCTGAGCCGTCCGAAGCCGCACGGACAAGAGTTCCGTGCGGCTGGGGCCGCCAGGCCGAGGTCGACCTCGGCGAGCGGGACGACCGGCTGACCGCCGCCGAACACGGGGAACTGAAGCAACTCCGCAAGGGAAACGCCGTGTTCAGGCGGGCGAAAATGGTGCACGCTGTATTCACAGCGGAGCGACGGGTACTTGAGCGAGAGGGTCTGGGACGCGGCGCACCGCGGGAACGACATTCCTTTGGGCGGTGCGAGATTGAGGAGCCGCGCGTGGGCGACGGTATGGGCCCCGTCACGATTCTGATCAGCCGGGTCGCTGACCGATGTCTCACCGAGATCGATGACATGCTCGCCGATATCGACGCGGCGACCTTCGAGGTCGCACCGATCCTGGCCGAGGAACCCGCCTTCGCCGCCGAGAGCAGGGCCAGCAGCCGGGCTGGCCACGGCGACTCACGGCCGCCGCCCTCTGATCCTCCCCACTGGCATCTCGACCCTGTGGGCCTGGATCGCCACCCGCAACGCCCCGGACTGGGCCGCGCTGCGCGAGCCCATGCCCCATGCCGCGCCAGGCGTCCGCGCCGTATTCGGCCGGTCCCGGGACGGCCTCGCCGGATTCCGACGCAGCCACTCCGCGGCGATCGCAGCCCCGAGCAGCGGCGGAGAAGGTGTCCATCCCCATGAGGTCGGCGGAGCCCGCCTTGGCCAGCGTGCCAACAGCCTCGGAATTACGGCCCACTTCGTCAAGCCGTGTTGATGGAAGGCGCCCGCCGCCTGCGATGACTTGTGCCTTGAAGGCGGCCAAATCATCGCAGGCGGCAGGGCCGTTTCCACAGTCCACTCGTTGTGGCGAGCGCGTATTCTCGGTGAGTTCCGCGGCTCAGTGGGCGATCACGGGCTCGCCCTCCGACGGCGCCAGAGCCGCATTCGGCATCAGGATCGCAGTGAGCACCGCACCGACCAGGAAGATCCCGGCACCCCACGCCAGGGTGGCCGTGTAGCTCTCGACCCCGGCTTGGGCCACGGTCAGCGCGCCGGGCTTGTGCGAGGACAGGTAGTGGGTCGCGGCGGATGAGGCAACGGTGGTCAGTAGCGCCGTGCTGATCGAGCCGCCCACTTGCTGGCTGGTGTTGATCAGCGCCGAGGCGACGCCCGCGTCCTCGTGGTGCACGCCTGCGGTCGCACCCTGGAACGCGGTGGTCATCACCGCACCGATGCCGAGGCCCAGCAGGATCATGCCCGGCATGATGTTGGCGACGTAGGCGCTGTCCAGTGTGAGCCGGGTCAGCAGGGCCATACCGGATGCGGAGACCAGGAAGCCGGCGCTGACCACGGCCTTCGGGCCGATCTTGGGCAGCAGCAGCGAAGGCACCGTGGTCGATGAGGCGACGATGCCGCCGACCATCGGCAGGAAGGACAGACCGGCCTTGATCGGCGAGTAGCCGATGCTGGCCTCCAGGTAATAGGTCAGGAACAGGAAGATCGAGAACATCCCCATGCCCAGGACGAACACGGCCAGGAACGAACCGCCTCGGGTCCGGTCCAGCACGACTCGCAGCGGCAGCAGCGGATGCGCGACCCTGAGCTCCAGCCAGACGAATACCGCGAGCAGCACCACGCCGCTGATCATGGAGCCGAGGGCGACCGGGTCGGTCCAACTGGTGGATTCGACGTGCGCGAATCCGTAGACGATGCCGAACAGTGCGGCGCTCACCACGACGGTGCCGGGAATGTCGATCTTAGGTCGTTCGGTGACCACGGGCTTGGCCAGCAACAGCAGCGCACCGACCAGCGCGACGCCCGCGAAGACGACGTTCACGTACATCACCCAGCGCCATGACGCCCACTCGGTGAGCATGCCGCCGAGCAGGAGTCCGACCGCGGCGCCCGCACCGGACAACGCACTGAAGATGCCGAACGCCTTCGGCCTCTCCGCCGGGTCGGTGAAGGTCACGCTGAGCAGTGAGAGCGCCGCGGGCGCGAGCAGCGCGGCGAACAGACCCTGGGCCACGCGGGCCGCGACGAGGATCTCGAAGCTGCCGGCCGCGCCGCCGACGACGGATGCGGCCGCGAAACCGATCAGGCCGGTCACGAAGGTCGTCCGTCGGCCGAACAGGTCACCGAGCCGGCCACCGAGCAGCAGCAGGCTGCCGAACGCCAGGGCGTAACCCGTGATGACCCACTGCCGGCTGCCGTCGCTGAAACCGAGGTCGTGTTGCGCTTGGGGCAGCGCGATGTTCACGACGGTCGCATCGAGCGTGACCATGAGCTGCGCCACACCCAGCACGACGAGCACCAACCAGCGCACGGCATGTGAGCCGCGGCGGCCCGAGTCTGTTTTCCCGGAGGCGGGCGCCCCGCGGTCGAAGGTGGTACTCACGTTTCCCCTTAGTCGCTGGTCATGGGCCGACCATTGGTCGGAAACCGATCTGTTTCCAATCATGAAAACAGATCGGTTTCCTCGGTGCAAGTGAACGATGGGCCTCTGACCTGTGATTGATCCGACAATGAGGCCGGCCGCGTCGGCCTCCGGTGCCGTCTCGACGCGCGATCGGTCGCTCGACATCGCCGCGCAGCCCTTCCGCGGACGGGGCGTCCGCAGTGGTGTCGACGAGTCGTGTCGCGCCGCCGGGGTATCGAAGCGATCGATGCGCCAGCTGTTCGACTGTCGCGCTGCCCGCCGTGCTCGCCGTCATGGGGCCGAAGGCCAACGCCTTCTCGCTGCGCCGCCGCAAGAAGGCCCGGAGGCGCAGCATCTCGGAGCACCCGTCGTCCACCTCTGGCTTGGTCACCTGGGCAGGTGTCCGGTCAGGGTCCCTGTGCGCGCAACCGTCGAACTCAGATGCGGGAATGGTAAACCGGCGATTGGCCTCAACGCGATCACACCGCTGGAGTAACGAGGGCACCTGAGTACCGGCGCCGGGGGCTTGCCGCCTGGAAACCGATCGGTGTACCCTGGGAGAAACCGATCGGTTTCTGAAGTCTCGTGGCCCACGGGCAGCGGCATGGCGTCAGCCGGTCGGCGCCGTTGGTCGCCAAGCTGACGCAGAGACAAGCCCCGAACGTGCCGCGTCCATCGCGTGCTGATCGCGTGCGTACTCAACTTCTGGAGTCAATAACCATGTCCTCTCACGCCACCTCCACCATCTTCGTCATCGGCGGTACAGGGGCCCAAGGAGTTCCCATCGTCCGCGCCCTTGTCGCAGACAAGAAGTACTCCGTCCGGGTCCTCACGCGGGATGCCACCTCCCCCCGGGCCCAGGAACTCCTCGCGCTCGGCAACGTCTCCGTCCTCGAAGGGACGTTCGCTGACGAGGACGTGCTGCGCGAAGGATTTCGCGGCTGTGACGGGGCGTTCGTCAACATCGACGGGTTCAACACCGGCGAGAAGGCCGAGACCTACTGGGCCATCCGCACTTATGAGATAGCGATCGAGGAAGGAATCAAGTTCTTTGTGTACGGAAACCTCGACTACGCCCTCAAGAAGTCAGGCTACGACTCCAGGTTCCGTACCGGCCACTATGACGGCAAGGGCCGCATGGCCGAATGGGTGCTGTTCCAGAACGAGAAGAACAGGGACCGGATGGGAGCGGCGGTCTTCACCTCGGGCCCCTACATCGAGATGGTCATCTCACCGCTCACACCCATGACGCCCAGCATCGAGGACGGTGTCGTCACCTGGCGAGTCCCACTCGGCGACGGGGCCGTTCCGCACGTGGCCTTGGAAGACTGCGGCTTCTACGTCCGCTGGCTCTTCGACCACCCGGAACGGGCCAACGGCATGGACCTCGAAGTCGCCATCGAGCACATGACCTACGCCGATATGGCCGCAGCATTCGAGAAGGTCACCGGGCATCCGGCGCAGTACATCGACACCGATCTGGACACCTACTGGAACAGCCCGGACCTGATCGGGATCGCTGACCATCCTGCCGGATACAACGCCGATCCCAACGACAAGAGCACCATGACCTTCCGCGACAATTTCACGGGCTTCTGGAATGTGTGGAAGCACGGAATCATCACCAGGGACTATGCCCTGCTCGACGAAATTCACCCCAATAGGATCAGAAGCGCTGAGGAGTGGTTCCGCCGCGAAGACCAGATGGGAAGGGAGCTCGGCAAGGGAAGTCTCTGGGAGAGGGTTCAGCCGGAGAACTGGACCATGGAGTCCGCGGTTCTCAAGAGCAGCGCGGATCTCAGGACGGGGAAGTTGTAGCAGGACGATCTGCTTCTGGCCGAGGAACTGGCGGCCCGGGTGGCCGTCTGTATCGATAACGCCCGCCGCTACACCCGTGAACGCGGTACGGCGGTGATGCTGCAGCGCAGCCTGCTGCCTCAGCGGCTGCCCGAGCAGGCGGCGGTGGAGGTCGCCTCCCGCTATCTCCCGGCCGGCGCGCACGCCGGCGTGGGCGGCGACTGGTTCGACGTGATCCCGTTGTCGGGGGCGCGAGTGGCACTGGTCGTCGGCGACGTCGTCGGACACGGCATCGGCGCTTCCGCGACCATGGGCCGTTTGCGTATGGCCGTACGCACGCTCGCCGACATCGACCTGCCCCCCGACGAACTGCTCACCCACCTCGACGACCTGGTCGCCCGCCTGTCCACCGAGCAGGAGGGTGCCCAGCCGGCCGGCTGGTACCCGGAGATCGGCGGCGAGGTGGGCGCGACCTGCCTGTACGCCGTGTACGACCCGATCTCCCGATGCTGCTCACTCGCCAGGGCCGGACATCCGCTGCCGGCCGTGGTGAGCCCCGAAGGCATAGCCGAACTCGTCGACTTCCGGCAGGACCCCCACTGGGGCTGGGAGGCCTGCCCTTCGAGGCGACGGAGAGCGACCTGCCCGAGGGCAGCCTGCTCGCCCTCTACACCGACGGCCTGATCGAATCCAGGGACCGCGACATCGACGACGGCCTCCACCTGCTCTGCCACCTGCTGAGTCGGCCGGCCCCCTCCCTGGACGCCCTGTGCGACACAGTGCTCGCCGACGGGGCATCGAACTCGATCTGCATCTCCGCCATGTGTCGCTTCTTTGCGTGCCAAGACGTCTCGCTCGTCATGGTCGAGTCGGGCCCCCGCACGCACCACCCGCGAATGGAGGTGGCCACGGCGTTCCCGGGGCAGTCACGCCAGCGGGTTCAGCAGACCGGCCAGCACGTCGGGCCTCTCCAGGGCAATGAAGTGGCCCGCTCCCTGCACCTGTGTGAAGTCGGCGGCCGGCAGCAGCTTCTTGTTGGCTTCCCGGTCCGAGGGCCGGGACCAGTCCTTCTCGCCGTAGACGAGGTGGACGGGGGCCTTGAACTCGGGGTAGCGCGAGCGGGCCGCGATGAGGCTGGGCAGGCTCTGGTACACCGCTCGGGCGACGGTCGGGTAGCCGGGGCGGCGGCCCACCTGGAGAAGTTCGTCGACGTAGTCGTCGCGCAGGGCGGTCTTGTCGCCCAGGCCGCCCTGAAGGATCTTGCTGAGGACGGGCTTGGGCTCCACCCCGGCGATCACCGAGCCCACTCCCGGTGCGAGGACACCGGTGACCACGATGCGGGCGAGGAGGCTGGACCGGGCGATTCCGCCTCGGAAGTCGTAGGTGTTGACCGCGACGACGCGTCGGACGCGCTCCGGGAGATCGGCGGCGGTGGTCAGGGCGAGCACCGCGCCCATGGACTCCCCGACCAATGTCACGTCGTGGAGGTCGAGTTCGGTCAGGAGCCGCTCGACGCCCGCGCGCATCGCCGGCTCGTCGTAGGACGCGCCGGGCACGATCTCGGAGTAGCCCATCCCCGGCAGGTCGAGGGCGTACACGGTGTACTGATGCGAGATCAGCGGGATGAGCTGGCGGAAGTGCTCGGCCTGGGTGCGCACGGTGTGCAGCAGGACCAGAGGAGCGCCGGTGCCCGCCCTGAGGTAGCGCAGCTGTCCTTCGCGGCCGCTGCGAGAGGCGATGGTGTGGCTGGTGGTCCCCGGAATGTGAATCGTGGGATGTGACTCGTGGCTGGGCATGTCGCCGTCTCCTGTGTGAAGGGTCTTACGTGGTCAGTTGGGCATACCGTGCCGCGAGCTCGTCGCCGAGGCCGGTATTGACCTCGCGGGAGATGTCGTCGGCGAGCATTTCGTGGGCGCCGGTCTCGATGCCGTCGAGGGCGAGGGCGGCGACGTTGCGGGGCCGGACTTGGGTTCGCTGACGCCCGCTGCCAGGTCCGTGTCGACATAGTCGACGTGCAGTGTTGGTCTGCGACCGCAGAGCCGCCTTGGAGGCACTGTACGAGCGGGCCGCTCAAGGCCACCCAGGACAGCACCGGGTGCGCGTCGAGGCCGCTGCACCGACGTTGTTGATCAGTACGGCCTCCGTGGCGGCGGCCGCCACGGAGGCAGGGCCGTGATCTCCAGCGCCACCGGGACCGCGTCGGGGTGCGTCATACCGCGCGGCGAGCGAGCCATGGCGTACACCTTGCCGGGGCCGCGCAAATGCTCCGCCGGCGCCTTGCCTAGGCCGCGGCTGCCGCCGGTGGCAAGGGCGTTCGCGCCCTTCAAAGCGGTCATGAGTGCCTCCACAGAGCGGTAAACCGACCGCTTTCCATCATGGTAAACCGGTCGGTTTCCAGGCGCAAGCCTGTCAAGGTCCCAGCTTCACGGAGACGTTCCGTACCCGTGGATCCCAGGGATGACGAGCCCTCCACCTGTCTGTCCGGCCTGGTCGATGTCGGCGTCGGCCAGGCCGAGTTGGAGCTTGACGCCCAGCTTCCCGGCCATGTCGTAGAGCCACTCCGAGACGGTGTCGGGGGTGAGGTGGAGGCGCAGGAGTGGGGGCAGGGAAATGCCTTCGACGCCGGAGAGAGTGCCCGTCAGGCTCTCGACGTACATGGTGATGCGGCCGCCTCGCAGCGTGGACGTCGAGCCGGGCGCTCCGTCGATGTGCTGGATCTGCGGGCCGACGCGCTCGCGGGGTTCCGTGCACGGTGGCGGGTACCGGCTTGTCGGCGATGTTGGCGGTCGGCATGTCCCTCTCTGACAGTCTCGACAGAGACGCCCGGAATGTCGGGTTAGTCTAGATGGACGAGACAGGAGCACTTCGGCATGGCCAGTACCACCACCCCCGCGTCCGGCTCCGGGCAGGACCCGGCGCCCCGCCCGAAGCGGCGCACGTTCACGGCGCAGTACAAGCTGCGGATCGTCGCTGAGTACGACGCGGCCCCGAACGGCGAGAAGGGCGCGATCCTGCGCCGCGAGCGGCTCTACCACTCGCACATCATCGAGTGGCGGGCCGCGCGCGACGCCGCTGCGGCGGCCACCCTGGTCGACCAGCGCACCTCCGCGGCCCGGCCGAAGAAGGCCGCCGAACAGGCGGAACTTGAGCGGCTGCGCAAGAAGGTCGCCCGCCTCGAGAAGGACGTGGCGCATCGCGACGCCGCTTTGGAGCTGCTGGGAAAAACACACGCGCTCTTGGAGAGGCTCTCCGAGAGCGCGGGCTGAAGCACGCCGCCGAGCCCCTGCTCGACGAGGCGTTCACCGGCCTGGAACGGGAGTTGAACACCACGGCGGCCTGCCGGCTGACCGGACGCTCGCGAGCCACGCACTACCGGCGCCTGCACCCGCCGACGCCGCGCGAGCGCGCACCGCGCCCCTCGCCGGCTTCCGCGCTTTCCACGACCGAGCGGCAGGCCGTGCTGGACCTGCTCAACCGCCCGCAGTACGCCGACCTCGCCCCGGCCCAGGTCTGGGCCCGGGAACTGGACGAGGGCCGATACCACTGCTCGGAACGCACCATGTATCGGATCCTGGAGGCCGCCGGGCAGAGCGGGGAACGCCGCAGGCTGGCCTCCCATCCGGCCAAGACCGTCCCCCAGTTGCGGGCCACAGCCCCGTGCCAGGTACTGACCTGGGACATCACCAAGGTTCAGGGGCCGAACAAGGGCGAGTGGTACCACGCCTACGTCATCATCGACATCTACAGCCGCTACATCTGCGGCTGGACCGTGGAACGCGCCGAATCCGCCGACCGCGCCGAGGAGTTGATCCGCGAGACCATCGAGCGCAACGGCATCGTGCCCGAAACCGTCCACGCGGACCGGGGCACCGCGATGACCTCCAAGAAGGTCTCCCAACTGCTGATCGACCTCGGCGTCACCAGAAGCCACTCCCGACCCAAGGTCAGCAACGACAACCCCTTCAGCGAGTCGAACTTCAAGACCATGAAGTACATGAGCGACTTCCCAAAATCATTCAACTCACTTGAAGAAGCCCGTAGTTGGTTCGACGGATTCATCTCGTACTACAACCACGAGCACCGCCACTCGGGCATCGGCCTGCACACCCCGGCGTCAGTCCACTTCGGCACCGCCGAACTGGTCCGCGAACAGCGGGCCACCACCCTTGCCGAAGCTTACGCCCGCCACCCCGAACGCTTCGCCCGTCGACCCCAGCCACCCAAACTCCCGGAACAGGTCTGGATCAACGAACCCCAACCAGAGACAGAACCGGCACAACAGTCTTCATAGCATCAAATCGTCTCATTTGACTTGACAAGTTCCGTGTCGGTCTCCTTGATACCGAACCGTGGGGGGCTCGATCAGCGCGGCGCTACTGACCACCGTTGCCTCATCGGCCGCGACCGACCACCTCTCGTCGCGCAAGCCGGGTCCACTGGGCTGAGCGCAGTGGGCGATCACAGGCTCGCCCTCCGACGGCGCCAAAGGCGCATTCGACATCGGAAGCGCCGAAAGGACAGCACCGACCACCAAGAACCCGGCGCCCTACGCCAGAGTCATCGCCCGCCGGCCATGGGGGGTGCTGCCGAGTGCGGTCACGGCAGCGGTAGGTGAGCGATGCCGGGCGTGCCGAACACGGCAAGGAGGGTGAGCGCAGCGATCCTGGAGACCGCGATGGGGGTGCCGACGTCCGGTCGCCACCCCCATCGAGAAGCCTCCCGGCTTTTGCCGCTTCCTCGCGGAGTTCGAACCGCAGTGACACACCACCGGCGGTATCCGCTCGGTCTCTACTGCGGCGCCCGAGGTGACGCGCGCCTGGCCCGGTCTGGAGATGATGCCTGTCGGCCTCATTGCGGCCGCGCTCCTCGGCTTGGGGTGACGCGCTGGTGCGACCCCCAGGGACGGCACCGCGTCCTGACGCCGTAGATCACCTCGGCAGACTTCATAAACCGATCGGTTTCCGATGGGCTGGAATCGAGTTAACCTCGCAATATGACCACTGAGGCGAAGTCAAGCTCCCGAGCGCGGCTGCTGGAGGCGGCGGCCACGCTCACCTACCGAGACGGTGTCGGCATCGGCGTCGATGCGCTGTGCAGGGCGGCGGGGGTGTCGAAGCGCTCCATGTATCAGCTGTTCGAGAGCAAGGGTGAGCTGCTGGCGGCGGGCCTGGAGGAACGCGCCGCCGACTATGTGGCGACGCTCCTGCCCGCGGCCGACGGCCGTTCACCCCGCGAGCGGATCCTGCACGTCTTCGAGCAGCTCGAATCACAGGCGGGTGCACCCGACTTCCAGGGTTGCCGGTATCTCGCGGTGCAGATCGAGCTCAAGGATCAGAGCCACCCTGCGAGCCAAGTGGCCCACCGGGTCAAGGAGGATCTGACAGCCTTCTTTCGCGCCGAGGCCGAGCGGGGAGGGGTGAGCGCCCCGGACCTGCTGGCCCGGCAGCTGATCCTGGTCTTCGACGGCGCCAGTGCTCGCGCGGGAATCAAGGCCGACACGCCGGCAGGGCTTATCGCTCCCACGGTGACCACCCTGCTCGATGCGGCGGAAATGCGCTGACGTATCGCGCGTGCGAGCACTCCCTGGGGCCGATACACCCGCCGAGGTGACGGCGACACCCGGCCGGTGCGCGATCCTACGGAACCTCGCCCAACTGGCTCCCGCCGAGAGGCAAGTGGGGTACCCCTCGGACTTGCGATCGGAAACCGATCAGTCTACGGTGTTGAAACTGATCGGTTTCCCGCCGTGGGGCGGGTCTCACGACGAGACTCACGAGGAGTGCCGGATGACGACCCCCGCGCACGACACCGAGGGGCAGTCGGCGGAACCGAGGCTGCCGGCGAAGCTGGCCGCTCACCCGTCGGTGCAGGCTGTGCTCGCCCGGCGTAGGGCCGGTGACGCGGTGAGCCCGCCGGCGGTGATCGACGCGGCCTGGCTGCGTGAGCTGTGCCTGGCGGCCGGCGCGGACGACGCCGCCGCGGTCAGCCTGGACCACCCCGACCTGGCCGGTGAGCGCGAGCACGTGCGGTCCGCGCTGCCCGGCACCCGCACCCTGATTGTGATGGCGGTCCGGATGAACCGGGACAACTGCCGCTCCCCAGCCCGCAGCGTGGCCAACCAGGAGTTCCACCAGACCGACGACCAGGCCAACCACGCCGCCCGCAGCGTCACCCGGGCACTGCAGGACGCCGGATACCGCGCACTCAACCCGTCGGTCGGGTTCCCGCAGGAGATGGACCGCTTCCCCAGGGAGCGGATCTGGGTGGTGGCGCACAAGACGGTCGCCGTGGCCGCCGGACTCGGCGTGATGGGCCTGCACCGCAACGTCATCCACCCGAAGTTCGGCAGCTTCATCCTGCTCGTGACCGTCCTGGTGGACGCGGAGGTCAGCGCGTACGGACAGCCGCTGGACTACAGCCCGTGCATCGACTGCAAGCTGTGCGTCGCCGCCTGCCCGGTCGGCGCCATCGCCAAGGACGGCGCCTTCGACGCGCTGGCCTGCACCACGCACAACTACCGCGAGTTCATGAGCGGGTTCACCGACTGGGCGCAGACCGTGGCCGACAGCGAGGACGCTGCCGACTATCGCTCGCGGGTCACTGATTCCGAGAGCGCCTCCATGTGGCAGAGCCTGAGCTCGCCCCCCGGCTACAAGTCCGGCTACTGCCTTGCCGTCTGCCCCGCCGGCGAGGACGTCCTGGGCCCGTACCTGGATGACCGCAAGTCGTTCATGGACACCGTGCTGCGACCGCTCCAGGACAAGAAGGAAACCCTGTACGTCCTGCCGGGCTCCCACGCGCAGGAGTACGCAAAGCGCCGTTTCCCCCACAAGCCCGTCAAGGAAGTCACCGGCGGCTGGCATCCTCCGGCGAAACGTTCCGCGTCCCCCGACCGAGAGACTCATACGTCATGAGTGGCATTCCCCCCTTCCGAGTCCTGCGTGCCAAGCCTCTGTGGATCGCCAATGGCGTCATCACGGGCGTACTCGCGCTGCTGTTCACCGTGTTCTACGTCGGCGCCAACATCGATCCCGTCGATCACATGACCAAGCTGCCCGTCGGCCTGGTCAACGCCGACAAGGGAGCAGCCGTCGGCGGAAAGCAGGTCAACCTCGGGTCAGGGATCACCGAGTCGATCAGGAAGTCCACCGTGAGCGGGGACAGGATCGACTGGAAGGTGATGGACGAGAAGGAGATGAAGGAGGAGCTCGGCAAGGGCAAGCTGTTCGGTGCGCTCGTCGTGCCCGCCGACTTCACTGCCTCCGTCACCGCGCTGACCGGCACCGCGGCCATCGGGACCCCGGTTCGCCCGACGCTGGCGGTGCTGACCAACCAGTCGGCGGGAAGCATCGGCTCCGGTCTGGCCCGGACGGCGACGACCCAGGCGGCTGAGAATGCCTCGATCCAGGTGGGCAAGGAGCTGACCGCCCAGACGGGCGCCCGGCAGGCGAAGCTGCCCGCCGCGGCACGCGTCCTGCTCGCCGACCCGGCCGCCGTCACGGTCGAGGACGGCCATCCCCTCGGCTCGCACAGCGGCTTGGGCCTGACGGCGTTCTACTACGCACTCACCCTGGTGGTCTGCGGCATGCTCTCCGCCAACGTCATCAGCGGCCAGGTCGACCACGCCCTCGGGTACACCCACAACGACATGGGCCCGCTGCGCCTGCACCGCCCGCTGATCCGGGCGAGCCGGGTGCAGACCCTCGCCATCAGCAGCACCCTCATGGCGGGCCTGTCCCTGCTGATGGGCACCCTGGTCATGGCCGGCGCGGTCGGCATCATGGGCATGGACGCCGCCCACCTGCCGCTGCTGTGGCTGTACTCGGTGTGCGCCATCGCCGTCACCGGCATCGGCGCACTCACCCTCCTGGCGGTCTTCGGCACGCCCGGCATGCTGGTCGTCACGCTGGTCTTCATCGGGATGGCGGTACCCACGGCCGGCGCCACCACCCCCATCGAGGCCCTGCCCGGCTTCTACCGCTTCCTCGCCGAGTTCGAACCCCTGCGGCAGCTCACCGGCGGCATCCGCTCGATCCTCTACTACGACGCCCAGGGCGACGCCGGGCTGACCCGAGGCTGGGTGATGATGGCCGTCGGCCTCGCGGCGGCCACGCTGTTCGGCTTCGGGGTGACGGGCTGGTACGACCGCAAGGGACTGCACCGCATCCCGGTCGAGGATAAGCCCGACAAGACCGCCGTCCCGGCGTAACGGCAGGTCACCCAGGACGGGCCATCACTCGGAGTGGCCCCGGTGTGTGTCGCCCTGCCGGGGACGACAGGCGCGCACGCCATCATGGCTCGGCGGCGGCCCTTCCCCCAGGCCGCCGCCGAGCCCTTGTCCGGAACCCAACGAAAACCGATCGGTTTTCTTTTTCTCCACTTCGGGTTATCCTCGCGATATGACCACCGAAGTGAAACTCAGCCCCAGGGAGCGACTGCTGGAGGCGGCGGCCACCCTCACCTACCGAGACGGCGTCAACATCGGCGTCGAGGCCCTGTGCAAGGCGGCGGGAGTGTCGAAGCGCTCCATGTACCAGCTGTTCAGGAGCAAGGACGAACTCCTGGCAACGAGCCTCAAGGAGCGCGCCTCCGCCTACGTGGCGACCCTCCTGCCCGCGGCGGACGACGGCCGCTCACCCCGCGAGCGGATCCGACACGTCTTCGAACAGGTCGAATCACAGGCAGGGGCACCCGACTTCCAGGGCTGCCGGTATTTGGCCGTGCAGATCGAACTCAAGGACCAGGGTCACCCCGCGAGCCAAGTCGCCCATCAGGTCAAGGCGAACCTGACCGCCTTCTTCCGCGCCGAGGCCGAGCGGGGAGGGGCGGTCGATCCGGGCCTGCTGGCCCGGCAGCTCAGCCTGGTCTTCGACGGCGCAAGCGCCCGCGCTGGCATCGGAGCCGACAAGCTGACCGGGCTCATCGCACCCACGGTGACCACCCTGCTGGACGCGGCAGGCGTGCACTGACGTCTCGCTCGTTCAGGGAGTTCCCTACTTCCCGGCACTCACGGGAAGTCCAATGGCCGTAAGCGTGTTGCCGAGCATGCCGCAGGCGAAGAAGCCTGCGGTCCTGTCGGCATCGGCGCCCAGCGACAGGTGCACGGTTTCCCAGATCCTCATCCAGCCGGCCCGGACGACCTCACCGATCAGGCCGTTGCCCTGCGCCTCGGCCGCCGCCACGGTGGCGTATCCCTGCATCTGCATCAGGAGCGTTTCGGGGCGCGTCGAGATCAGCTGCGCGTAAGCGGTCGTCATGGCCTGGAGGGTCTGCTCGCCGCCCTCCAGCCCGTCGGCGGCCCTCTCGAAGGCCAGGCGGGTGTCCTCCATGCTCCGCAGCAATGCGGCGACGAAAATCGCCTCCTTGTCCGGAAAGAGCCGGAAGAGATACGGCTGCGTCACTCCGACGCGCTTGGCGATCGCCGCGGTGGGGGTGCCGTGGTAGCCCGTGCGCGCGAACTCGGCGACCGCCGCGCGAATGACGCCCTCACGCCTCTCCTGTGCACTGATCCTGCCCATAAGTCATTCTCCCTGCTCGGACTTGCAGATGGAAACCGGTCGGTTTACTATAGCGGAAACCGATCGGTCTCGAATGAGTGCGGGAGTCCATGATGACGACAGATCGGCCGGTGGCCCTCGTGACGGGTGCGTCATCCGGCATCGGGAAGGAAACCGCGATCGCCCTGGTCGCAGCCGGATTCAAGGTAGTCGGCACAAGCCGTGACACTTCACACGTCACGGCGCTCGACGGCGTGACGTTCCTCGGACTCGACGTCACCAGTGACGCCTCGGTCGCCGCCGCGGTCCAGGAAGTGAGCGAGCGGTTCGGGCGGATCGACGTCCTGGTCAACAACGCCGGCGTCGGCTCGATGGGGGCGGCCGAAGAAACCTCCCTCGCGCAGGCCCAGGCTGTCTTCGACACCAACGTCTTCGGCGTCATGCGCATGGTGAACGAGGTGCTGCCGCACATGCGTGCGCAGCGACGCGGGCGCATCATCAACATCTCGTCCGTGCTCGGCTTCCTGCCCCAGCCCTACATGGCCGCCTACGCCGCCTCCAAGCACGCGATCGAGGGCTACACCGAGTCCCTGGACCACGAAGTCCGTGACCACGGCGTCCGGGCGCTCATCGTCGAACCCGCCTACACCAGGACCGGATTCGAGGCCAACAGCGCGAAGCCCGACACCCCCCTGCACGCCTACGCGAAGCAGCGGCAGACCGTCGACCGCGTGATGGCGCAGGCGGTTGGCAATGGCGACGCCCCCGCCGTCGTCTCCCAGGCGATCGTCGCGGCGGCGACCGACGCGAAGCCGAAGCCGCGCTACACAGCCGGCCCCTTGGCGGGACGCGCCCGCGTGCTGCGCCGCCTCGCTCCCGCCGGGGTCTTCGACAAGCAGATCCGCAAGATGAACCAGCTGGCCGGCTGACACCCAGGCGCTGCCCGGGCTTGCCGAACAGCTGCTCAAACCCACCAGACAGAGGACACCTTCATGCCAGAGCACAATCCCATCCTGATCACCGGCGCTCGGTGGTGTGAGCCGCACGATGGTCGACATACTGCTCGAACAGGGGCACCCGGTACGCGCCTTCGTGCGCCAGGACGACGAACGCGCGCACTCGCTCCGCCAGGCCGGGGCCGAGGCCTTCGTCGGTGACCTGCTCACCATCGCCGACGTGACCGCCGCGCTGAAGGGGGTGCGGCGCATCTACTTCAGCATGAGCCTGTCGAAGCCTGTGCGGTGGGCGCTCGGGAACCATCCGCGCATCCGGAAGCTGGCCGCGGCCTGAACCGCTGAGCGGTCCAGTGAGCAAGCGGGTCTTCCCGCTTCACGCATTCCGGCTGGAGAAGACGGCGAGTGCGCCCTGTGTGGTGCAGAGCAACGCCGTGGGCAAGTAGCTCGTGCCCGTGGCTGTGGCCGAGCGATCAGGTGCTGGTGCCATGGCTGTTGTCTATGCACAGCAGTCTCTCGGGGCCAATTGGGGGCCAAAATGCCTTCGCGGTTGCTCTGAATCGAGTGCCGAGCGCTGCTACGGGGGCCGAACTACTGCTCGCATACTGCCTGGTCAGAGGTATTGCCGGACGAACGAGGCATGTACTCCGCGTCCAAGGCCGGTGTCGCGGGAATGACCATCACCGCCGCCCGCGAACTCGCCCACTACGGGATCCGGGTTGTCACCATTGCCCCCGGCATCGTGGACACCCCCATGATGGCGGGTTTCAACGACGAGATCCGGGCCGGCCTCGCCGCCGGTGTCACGTTCCCTCGCCGGCTCGCCCAGCCCGCCGAGTACGCCCGCCTGGTCACCATGATCGTAGAGCACGACTACCTCAACGGCGAGACCATCCGGATGCACGGCGCGCTGCGGATGGCCGCCCGCTGAGCCGGGGGCAGGAAGGAGCCCGCCTCATCGGTGCGACCGGGCGGGCTCACGGGCTGCTCGGCTCAGCTCTTCTCAAAGGCCTTCAGAGCATGGACGCGGGTTTCGTGGGCACGGAAGAGAAGGGAGGTGAGAGACGGTCACCAGCGGTGCCGATGCTCGCGCCACGAACGGAGTCAGGCGGGGCGCCGAGACATGTCGGTCCGGGTTGATTCACGGGTGCAGCACGGTCCGAGCGTGAAGTCGGCGGCATAGCCGACCCGTTCGGCGGGGTGGCTCGAGCTGGCGACGCCCAGGGGCCGGCGTTGGTCGATCTTTGCGAACCGCCAGTAGCCGATGGCGATCGCCCATGCTGCGACGAACAACGCGACGATGACGAAGCCCACGTTGTTGAGGCTGATCCCGGAGATCCAACTGGTGACCGGATCAGCCAGGTCGAGCTGATCGTGTACGAGGCCGATGAGTTCGATGCTGCCGATGAGAAAGGCAACCGCGACAGAGAGACCGGTGATACTGAGATTGTAGTAAACCTTACGGATCGGGTTGGAGAACGCCCACTGGTAGGCGAAGTTCATGAACGTTCCGTCGAGCGTGTCGAACAGGCTCATGCCGGCGGCGAAAAGCAGCGGAAGACACACGACGGCATACCAAGGCAGGCCCGCGGCGGCGCTGGATCCGGCCATCACCATCAGGGTGACCTCGGTGGCGGTGTCGAAGCCGACGCCGAACAGGAACCCGACGAAGTACATCTGGCCAGGACGCCGTATGGAACGGGTCAGTCGCCCGAGGATCCTGTTCATGAATCCGCGAGTGTCCAGGTGCTTCTCAAGTTCGTTCTCGTCGAATACGCCCGCCTGCATCTGCCGGAACACGCCCCATATTCCGAACAGTGCGGCGAGGTTCAGTGCCGCGATGAGGTAGAGGAATCCGCCTGACGCGACGGTGGAGACAATGCCGAGATCATGGCGCGCCGCGCCGCCGTCGTCGGTCAACGTGGTCGCGAGGCTCACTCCGGAGGCGATGCCTGCCGCCAGGAGGATCACGATCGTGGAGTGGCCGAGCGCGAACCAGAATCCCACCGAGATGGGTCGTTTTCCATCCGACATCAGTTTGCGGGTGGTGTTGTCGATCGCCGCGATGTGGTCCGCGTCGAAGGCGTGTCGCATCCCAAGAGTGTATGTGGTGATGCCCATGCCCAGACCGAATACCTGTGTCCCGACATGGAAGTGACGTGGCATCACCAACGCTGCGAGGATTCCGAACCCGACGACATGGAGCGCCACGATCACGGCCAGGAGCCCTACCGCCCTCCAGGTGTCCTCACGCCGCCATTTGAGGGTCGGCGGCGGCGCGATGCCTTCTCGAATTGCGGAGACGTTGATGCCGGCCATCGTGTTCGCTCCCTGAAATGCGTCTGATGGTTGGGTGGCTGGTGTTCTGCGTACGAGTGGTCGGGTGGCGATAGCTCAGACCACTGCGGGGATCACTCCGTCCGCACACAGAAATGGCCACGCTGACTGCCGAGCGCACATTCCGTGAACCGTCCCTGCCCCTGCCCTGGCCTCCACGGCATCCACATCGTGACCCCCCGACCGTCAGCGCTTCAGCTCGGGGAAGTCGTCGTCGCGGTATTCCCCCGCAGGGCGGTTTCCTTCGACCTCGTTCTCACGCCGGCGGAGTTCGACCCGGCGGATCTTTCCAGAGATGGTCTTCGGCAGTTCGTAGAACTCGATCCGCCGCACGCGCAGGTATGGCGCGAGGTGGTCGCGGGCGTACCGCAGGATTGACCGTGCGGTGTCGGCGTTGGGCTCGTGCCCCTCGACCAGAGCGACGTACGCCTTCGGCACCGCCAGGCGGACCGCGTCCGGAGCCGGAACAACCGCGGCCTCCGCCACGGCAGGGTGCTCGATGAGCACCGACTCGAGCTCGAACGGGCTGATCTTGTAGTCCGACGCCTTGAAGACATCGTCAGTACGGCCGACGTACGTGATGTAGCCGTCCTCGTCACGCGACGCGACGTCACCCGTGTGATAGAAACCGCCCTCCATCGCTGCGGCGTTGCGCTCAGGATCGCCCTGGTAACCGGTCATCAAGGTGAAAGGGGACCGTGAAAGGTCGAGGCAGATCTCGCCCTCCCCGACGCCCTCGACCTGGTTGCCCATCGGGTCGGTGAGCACCACGGGGACGCCCGGAAGCGGGCGGCCCATGGACCCCGACTTCAGCGGCTGGCCAGGGGTGTTGGCCACCGCGGCGGTCATCTCGGTCTGCCCGAAGCCATCGCGAATGGTGAGGCCCCAGTGCCGCTGGACCTGGCTGATGACCTCCGGGTTGAGCGGCTCACCCGCAGCGATCGCCTCGCGCAGGCTGCCCGGTCCGCCACTCAGATCCGCGTTGATCAGCATCCGCCAGACGGTGGGCGGCGCGCAGAAGGTCGTCACCCCCTCGGTCCGGATCTGCTCGATGAGGGCTCGGGCGTCGAAGCGGGCGTAGCTGTAGACGAAGATTGTGGCCTCGGCCAGCCATGGCGCAAAGAAGTTCGACCACGCGTGCTTGGCCCAGCCCGGGCTTGAGATGTTCAAGTGGACGTCACCCGGCTGAAGGCCCAGCCAGTACATCGTCGACAGGTGGCCGACCGGGTACGACAGGTGGGTGTGCTCGACGAGTTTCGGCCGGCTTGTGGTGCCAGAGGTGAAATAGAGCAGGAGACGGTCGGTACTCGCGTTGCCCGGGTGGGGCACGGCTTCCATGGCGGCGTCATGGGCGCGGTCGTGCGCGTCGGCATAGCGGAGCCATCCGGCCGGCACTTCCGTGCCCCCCACCGCCAACTTGAGGTAGTCCCCCGGGATCTCGTCGAACTTCGATGCATCGGCTGGGTTGCAGATGACGGCGCGGGCGTTGCCGCGGTCAAGGCGATCGGTCAGCTCCGCGGGCCCGACGGCGGTGGTCGTCGGCATGATGACGGCGCCGAGCCGGATGAGTCCGAGCATGCTCTCCCACAGTTCGACCTGGTTGCCGAGCATGACGACGACGCTGTCGCCGCGGCCGAGGCCCTGGGCGGCGAGGTGGGCTGCGACCTTGTCGGAGCGACAGGCCATGTCGCCGAAGGAGTACGAGGCGCGGGTGCCGTCTTCCTCGGTGATCACCAGTGCGGGCTGGTCGTTGCCGCGCGCGTATGTGTCGAACCAGTCGTGGGCGAAGTTGAATGTCGGGCCGACATCGGGCCAGGAAAACGAGGAGAGCGCGTCCTCGTACGCGGCGCGCAGCTTCTGCAGCTGGTCGCGGCCGGCACGGAGCGCGGTGGTCGTCGTGCTCATCATCGAGGCTTTCATCTCTGGCGGGAGAGCGAACGGGTGTGGTCCGTTGCCGGGCTGGGTGCTCGCCCGGCAACGGGATGGGTGCCGTCGCTCAGACGGCGGCCGGGACCACGGCGTCGCGCATCATTCCCGTGCGCGGGTGGCAGTTGATGTACTCGAACATCTGGTCCTTGCCGTCGGAGACCGAGACCTCGTGGTAGAGCCGCAGCTTCTCCAGGCCGGTCACCACACGGAAGAAGGTGACGAAGATCCGTAGGTGCGTCGGGTGCGATTCGGCCCATCGCTCGAGCCGGTCCAGCGACCGCCAGTGGCCGATGTTGTAGCTCTCGTCGAGCTCGTTGCCGTCGATGTCGATGCTGCGAACGAAACGGTTGCTGTAGCAGCCGAGCGTGTCGCCGTTGTCGCGCAGGAAGTCCATGCCGTCCTGAAGGCTGGGCAGGATCTCGTCGAAGTAGAGGGCGCGCTCGTCCTCTCCTGCTGCCATCCAGTCCTGGCCGGACCGGATGAGCGCGATGTTGTCGTGGCCGCGGACCATCACGCGGCCGCCCTTGGCCGGGTCACCGGAGACGACAGAGAGTTCGGCGCCGGCCTCCAGCCAGTCGGTCTGGGAGAGCGGGATACGGTCACGCATCGAGCCCCAGTAGGCGTGCTCCTCGATCTCACCGCTGCACTCGCCCATGACGCCGCCGATGCCCGGGAAGTCCTCGGTGAAGGCGTACAGGGTCTCGAACTGCTCCACACGCGGAGCCACGATCTCGCGGAAGTAGCCGAGGCCCTCGGTGAGACGCTCCTCGGAGTCCCACCAGCTCCTGACCTCCTCCGAGCGCAGCCAGCGGCAGTACGCGGCCGGGTCGGCCCAGTAGGCGACAGCCATCAGGTTGTGGTGGTCCTGGTTGTCGACGTGGTGCGTCAGGTCGTGGCGCACCGGGCCGTCAGCGAGGCCGAAGCTGTCGACGATCAGCCGCAGCGCGGCCAGAGCCTGCGGACGCTTGCCCTCATCGGCGTACTGCACACCGAAGTAGGCCATCACGACCTGCTGCAGCGCCTTGTCGCCGCGGGCGACGAACATCGGGAACGGCGGCGCGTAGTCGTGGGAGACACGGCGCGAGAGTGTGCGCGGGCACTTGAGATGCGTGTCGATCGCGGATTCCATGAGTGGTTCCTTCTGTTAGGTCGGGTGAGGGTGCCGTCACCAACCGGAGTTCCCGGTGCGTGCGATCTCAGCCCCGGTGCGGATACGGCCGAGCTCCGGCGGCGGCTCGGCGATTCCGGGGCCGCCGTCACGCACCCAGGCAGCCAGGACTTCGGCACGCTCGACGGTGTTGACGTGAGTGATCCAGGCGGGCCTGGTTCCTGCGTGTCGTGCCTCAGCGGACGGGTTCACGACGACGACGTTGGAGAGTTCGCATGCCCACAGGCACTCGGTGCGCACCAGTTCGGTGTCGGGGCCGCTGTTGTGGGTGAGGATCTCGGCGATGCCGTCGTGATCCACGTCGGGATGTTTGCGGGTGGTGCCACAACAGCAGCCCCGGCACATGCGGATCCGTGGGCCGACGCGCGTCGGGACCGACGGCGCCGGGGCTGCTGGGGGGTTCACGCGTTGCGCCGCTGCCGGCTACGTGCCGGATCGACTGCGATCGGCTCGGTGTGGGCCTCGTGGTGGTTACGGTTCGGCGGCTCGGCGAGGACCCGCCGGGCTTTCTCGTCGAGCGCCGTCGATGCCAGGACGCCATGGTCGGTCATCACGGTCTCAAGCGCGGCGACCCAGTGCTCGTAGTACGACCACGGCGCCTCACCGGTCTCGCTGCTGTTGTTCTCCCAGTCCTGGATGGAGGCGACGAGCGCGCCCTGGAAGTGCGACCAGTCGAACTTGAGTGCCTTGTGGGCCGCGACCGCCATTGCGAAGGCGCGGATCTCCCATGGGAACCGGAAGGCCATCTGGCTCGGGTCGGCGGCCGCCAGACCGCAGACGAGCTCCTCGATCTGCCGCCGGGACTCCCCGTACGCCTCCGCGGAGGCGTACGGGGCCGGTAGGGTCTCTGCGCCGGTCATGACGCGGCCGTGGCGACGGGACCGACGCCGATCATCGAGTCACGGGTGACGAGCTCGGCGAGTTGCTCCTCGGTCCAGCCCTCCGTGCCGGCGGGGCGCTGCGGCAGAACCCAGTAGCGCATCTCGCTGCTGGAGTCCCATACGCGCACCTCGACGTCCTCGGGCACGGTGAAGTCGAACGAGTCGCAGAGCACCTTGCGCGGCTCGCGGGTGATGGCTGCGCGGTACTGCGGGTCCTTGTACCAGTTGGGCGGGAGGCCGAGCACCGGCCACGGGTAGCAGGAGCAGAGTGTGCAGACGATGATGTTGTGGACGGTGTCGGTGTTCTCCACCACGACCATGTCCTCACCCTGCAGGCCACTGATGCCGAGTTTCTCGCAGGCCTCGGAGGCGTTCTCGACGAGGCGGGCCTTGAACTCCGGATCGCTCCAGGCCTTGGCAACGACCTTGGCGCCCAGTTGGGGGCCGACCTCGTGCTCGTAGATCTCGACCATGCGGTCGATGGCCTGGGTGGTCATGACGCCCTGCTCGATCAGCATGGACTCGAGCGCCTTGACTCGAGCGGCGATCTCCTCCTGGGTCCGGATCTTCGCGCTCACGCGACTGCTCCTTCGGGGTTGGCGGACACCGGGGTCACGAGTTCGATGTAGGGGTCCCAAACGTCGAAGTAGACGGAGCCGTTGGGCTCGGCGTTCTCGGCGCCCCACAGTTCTTCGTTGGTGAACCGGAGCGTGTAGACGTGCTCCGGGTTCTCGCCGAGGTCGTTTCCGGCGCTGTCGGGGTAGATCATCGGTCCGTGGTGGAGCACTACCTCGCCGATCGCGCCACGGATGTAGCGGGCGCGGCGAGTGTGACCCTTGGGAGCCGAGCGGTCGACTCGGACGATGTCGCCGACCTTGAAACGGGCCACCTTGTCCGAGGGACGCTTGGCCGGAGCGCCGGCCGGAACCACGGCCTCGACGAAGGCGACCAGCGCGGGGTCGTTGGCGTGCTCCGGAAGCGGAGCATCCGGGTTCGCGAGGTAGTACTCGGTGCGACGGTCGAGTTCGGCCATGTCGAGCTTGCCGAGCTTCTCACCGAAGTGCTCGACGGTGTGGACCCAGTGCTCGTAGTACGGCGACTTCAGGTAGACGGCCGGATCGATCAACTCGATGCCGTGACGGAACTGGTCGACGCCGAAGAAACCCGCGCGGAAGCACATGGCGAACATCGGGAAGACGGCCTTCTCCCATTCGGCGCGGAAGACCGGCTCCTCGTCGGGGACGACTACCGGTCCGACACCGTCGGTGCCGGCGAGGTCGAACACTCCGTTCATGCGGTGATCTCCTTCTTCTTGTCGGGGGCGGCAAGCGTTCCGAGCGTCTGCTCGAAGGCGTGCGCCGCGCGCAGGACGTGGGCGTCGTCGAACCGCTTGCCGATGACCATCAGACCGACCGGCAGGCCATCGGCCAGGCCGGCCGGGATAGTGCATGCGGGGTGACCGGTCACGTCCAACGGCGCGGTGTTGGAGACCATCTCCAGGGCCCGTCCGAGGACCTCCTCGACAGGAGCCTCCGCCGGCGGGATGAGGCTCGCGGTGATGGGCAGCGTCGGCATGACCAGGACGTCACAGGTGCCGAGCACGCTGTCGTAGGCGGCGGCCATGACGCCTTCGAGGTTTCGCGCCTTGGCGTAGCCGGCGCCGTAGCCGTTGCGAAGCGCGTAGGTGCCGCCGAGGGCAACCAGCTTGACCGTCTCGGAGAACGCCGATGGATCGCGGCGCCACCGCTCGCCGAAGAACGCGATCAGCGCCGGGTCGTAGGAACCCTTCCAGTTCATGCCGTAGGCGTTGCCCTGCACCATCTGCCAGGTCGCGCCCTCGACGGAGATGACGTCCCAGATGGCGGCGCCGTGCTTGTGCCACGGAATCGACACCTCTTCAGCGACGTGGCCCGCCGCCGTCAGCTCTTCAATGGCCCGCCTGACGACCGCGTTGACGCCCGGGTCGGAGTTGGCCTGGTCGAACCCCTCAGTGACGACACCGATGCGCAGGCCGCGTCCCGGGTTCTCCAGCGCGGCGAGATAGTCCGTTCCGGCGACACCGGTGGGCTGGCGGGGGTCCTTGCCGTCCGCACCTGCGATCACCGTCAACATCGCGGCCGCGTCGGCAACGGTCGGCGCGATCGGGCCGAGGTGGTCCAGCGACTGCTCGATGGGAAACGCCCCGGTGTACGGCACCAGGCCGAAGGTGGGCTTGAAGCCGACGACACCGCAGAACGCGGCCGGGATCCGGATCGACCCGCCCTGGTCACCACCGAGCGCGAGGTCGACCTCGCCAGAGGCGACCAGGGCGGCGCTGCCGCTGGACGAGCCACCGGTCGTGCGGTCACGATCCCAGGGGTTGCGGACCGGGCCGTTCTTGGAGGTGTGCGATGCCCCGGAGAAGCAGAGGTCTTCACACACCGCCTTGCCGGCGATGGTCGCTCCCGCCTGGAGAAGGCGTGTCACCACGGTCGCGTCCACGCTCGGAACAAAGCCGCGAACGGTCTCCGATCCGTTCATCATGGGCACGCCCGCAACCGCGACGTTGTCCTTGACCGCAACACGGCGACCCGCCAACGGGCCATCGGCCTTTTCGCGCAACTCGGTGGTCACGTACCACGCGCCGAGCGGGTTGTCGGCCGGCTCGGACCACTCACGCACCGGGGCTGTCGGCGCCCCATGGCGGTCATACAGCTCGTCAACCATCGCCCAGGAGCCGAGCAAGCCAGATACCGCCGCGTGGTACGCGTCCAGTTGCTCTGCGGGAACGTCGAGCCGCAGCTCCACCGCCAGGTCCCCGAAGGCCCTCCGTGAGGGAACCTCCATGCCAATCCTCCTATATGTCAGGACTCGGTGACGCGAGAGCACGTACGGTGATCCGCGTCTCATCAAGAGGTGAGCCGAAACCGACCGCGAGACGTGACTGGGAGAAGCGCGCCGGAGCCGGCGCCCGGATCGTCGGGCTCGACCTCGACACCGCCGTCGAGCGGGTCAGTACGCCTTCCGCGTTTTTTGTCGTTGGCGCACCCGTACGCATGAAGCGCGTCGTTCGGCCGCGACGCCTGCGCCCCGAAGTGCGCGAACAGAATTTCCGTGGGGCCTTCGGGGTAAGTGGCGGGCCGCATTTCGAAAGTCGGTTCGGATTTTTCGATCGGAATGACGTGGCATCTCGGCCCTCCAGCGCGGCCGGGCGAAAGGCCGGAACGCCACCTTGCGGTTCTGCGAGTAACTAAGACCGTACGGGTCGCCGGGGCGTTGTGCTTGTCACTCAGAGACACCTGTCTTGACCGTCAGTGCCATCGTCGCGGTCGGCCCACGGTGTGCCGAACGAGGTCGCTGCGGGTCTCGCTTGCGTGTCCCGGAACCGTGCTGTGACCCGTGCGACGGTGGATCCCGCGCCTCCGAGATCCGGCGGTTCGCGTCCGCTTCGGCCTTTGGCGCCCCATTCTGTCCACGGCCCGACGAGGGTGTCCGTGGCGCTGTGGGCCCGCGACGGAGCCGCGGACGGCGCGCGTACCGCCTGTCGGTGATCCGGAACCAGCGCTCGGCCGCCGCCGAGGCGGCCGTACGCGCCGGTCCTGGACACCGCAATCCGCCCCTCCCGTTACGGACTGCGACCGCGTATAGTACGGCTGCAATACGTGGCATAGCCGGTTTCGTGGGGGTGAAGGTTCACTCCGACAGAAGGGGCCGTTCATGTCGATGCGACCTGCACCCGCCGATCGGCCTGACGCCCCGGAGTGCCCCTCGGCGACGGTTCGAACCAATGCGGTCGACACCTGGATCGAGATGATCCGCGACACCTTTGTGGCGCTCGACATCACGCCCGCCGACCCTGCCCGGTTCTCCGGGTCGGTGCGCACCCGGCAGCTGGCGCACCTGATGGCCGCCGACGTCGCGGCCACCTCGCAGACCTTCGAGCGCACCTCGCGCCTGACCGCCCGACAACCCCGTGACCTTCTGCAGATCGGCATGCCGGTCGCGGGCGAGGGCCTTCTCTCCCAGGACGGGCGGACCTGCACGCTGCGGCCGGGGGATTTCGCCATTTACGAAACCTCCCGACCGTTCTCCTGGAGCCTGAGCCCTGACTGGAAGCTGCGCGTGTACACCTGGCCGCGTGCGTCCATCCCACTGGCGGAGTCGGGATCGCAGCGGCTGACTGCGACGGCTGTGCGCGCGGATTCGGCGCTGGGACGGCTGCTGTCACCGGTCCTGTCGAACTTGCTGGACCCTGGCTGCGAGGTGTCTTCCGCCGGTGCGATCCGGCTCGCCGACGAAATCGCCGAGCTGGTGATCACAGCCGCGCTCGAGGAGGTCGAGCCGGACGACCCCGATGCCCAGGCACGTCAGCTCTACGCCGCCGTGCTGCGCCATATCAACGCTCACATCGACGACCCGAGCCTGTCACCCCAGCAGATCGCGAACACTTTCTTCATCTCTACCCGCACCCTCCATCGGGTCTTCTCCCGTTTCGACACCACGGTGGCCACCGCGATCAGAACCCGTCGCCTGGAGTACTGCCGGCAAGCGTTGCTCTCGCCCCGCAACGCCAACCACTCGCTGACGGACATCGCCGCCCGCTACGGATTCACCAACCTGGCCGTCTTCAGCCGAACCTTCACCTCCACCTACGGCACCGCCCCCAGCCGCTACCGCGAACTCCGCCGCTGACCCCGACTCGTCAGCTCCCGTTTCAGGTGATCGACGTGCTTCTTCCACCGGCGGGCAGGCCGTCGAACAGGGGGCCTTCACCGTTGAGCGGTGCCGCAGCGCTGCCGGCTCGAGGCCGTCGATGCGGTGGCTGCCGCCTACCGGGCGGCGCACCTGACCGTTGATAGGGAGGATCCGGTGGAGTGTTCGCCCGGTTCGCGTTTGCTGATGAGCTGGGGGCTCTCGGCGCAGGTGGATTCGGGTGCGACTGGCGGGCTTGCCCGCCTGCTGTGATGGAGACCGGTCCGGTCCTCCACCTCGATGACGCGATGGCCAACAAGGTGACCCACGCTGTTCGGCCGGGCCGCGTCACGGGATTACCTCGACGTGAATGCCGTGCTTGCCTCCGGGTCGTACTCGGGTGAGCGGCGCACAGCGCTGCAGTTGGCGGTCGGAGCACGACGCCGGGTCGATCCGCGCTACTTCGCGCAAGCGCTGTGGGCGGTTACCGTTGGCCGGACCGGGGGTATGAGGCATACGGCGGCGATGGCGGCCAGGTGGAGGACATGCGCAGACGGTTGCGCGCCTGGGCTGCCGAGATCCTCGATGAACAGCTCGACGAGAGTGGACCCGGTCGGCTGTGGCGACCCTGAGCACCCACAGTGCGGGGTTCTTCGTCGGCTACGGCGTCCGGCACCCGGGCAGGAGCCGCGTGACGGCGCTTGTGGAGGCCCTACAGTGGCTTCCGTTCGTCGCTTCTGCTTGGTTGACAGCGTCGTCGGGAGCCCAGCTCCAGGCTCGCTGGCGTGCCGACGACACCCCTTCGATGGACAGCCGGTGGACAGACGCCTTGGGACGGAGCATCACCGGGTGGCACGGGTCAACCTGCCGCATGTGCTCTGATCAGGAAGAACGTCACCAGGCAGCACGACGAAGCACCACGCAACACGAACGCTCACGGTCTCGTAATGCGTTGGTTGCTGGTTCACTCCGAGGCTGGCACGGTAACGCAGTTCGCCGACGCGGTGGCTGCGCAGAGGGGCCGGACTCCGAGGGGCGCAGCGGTAAATCTGACCATCCGTCAGAGAGGCGAGCGCTATCACGATCCCCCATCTCGGCCAAGCCGGATTGATTCCGGGGGACTGGATAGCTGGTCGTCGGCGGTCGAGTTGATCTTTACGCCCGGTTTCGTGATCATGGTGCCTCATGCCCCCAGTCGCGCCGCTCCCCAGCTATGAGGAACTCGCGGTGCTGGTGGTGGAGTTGCGAAGCGAGCTGACCGCGGCGCGCACCGAGTTGGCACCGGCCCGGGTCCGGATCGCGGACCTGGAGGCCCGGCTGGGCCAGAACTCCACGAATTCCTCGAAGCCCCCGTCCTCGGACGGCTTGGCCAGGCCCGCCCCCGAAGTCGCTGCGTGGGAAGTCCGGGCGTGGCCCGGGCCGTCCCAGGGGGCAGGCGGGGCCACGCTGCGCCAGGTCCCGGTCCCGGATGAGACCGTCACCCACCGGCCCGGCCCCTGCACCGGCTGCGGGTCCGACCTCTCGGACGCGCCCGTGGTCGCGACGGAGCGCCGTCAGGTCTTCGACCTGCCCCAAGAGCTGCGCCTGGAGGTGACCGAGCACCGACTGCTCACGGTCAGGTGCCCCTGCGGAATCAAGGCCCGGGCCACGGCCCCAGCCCAGGTGGCCGCCCCGGTGCAGTACGGACCCCGGCTGGCTGCCGCCGGGGTGTATGTGATGCATGGACAGTTCCTGTCCAAGGACCGTACCGCCCGCGCACTGGCCGATCTGTTCGGCCCTCCGGTCGCGGTGGCCACCGCGACCAGTTGGATACGGCGCTGCGCGAAGACCCTGGACACGTTCGGCCGCATGGTCGCCGCACGGGTGGCGGGTGCGTCGTTGGCGTTCTTCGACGAGACCGGGTTCCGCACGGCCGGCCGGTTGCACTGGCTGCACTCCGCCTCCACCGCGATGTTCGTGCACCTGAGCGTGCACCGTCGGCGCGGGACCCAGGCGACCGACGCCGCCGGGATCCTGCCCGCCTTCCGCGGGGTGGCCATGCACGACGCCTGGGCCCCGTACGACACCTACACCGACGCCACCCGTGCACTGTGCTCAGCTCACGCCCTGCGGGAGCTGGTCGCGGTCACCCAATGCGGGTCTGAGCAGGCCCGCTGCGCGGCCTACCGGGCCTTCGACGCGCTGCTGGCGCTGAAGAAGGCCGCGGACGCGGCCCGCGAAGTCGACGCGGAGCCAATCACGGGCAGGCTCAGGACCGGGGAGCTGAAAGCGCTGCGCACGGCGGTACGCGACGGCGTGAAGGCGACCGCCGCCCGCTCCTCGAAGACCGAGTGCAAACACAATGCCCTGTTCAAGCGGCTGCACAGCCGCTGGGACGACTACCTGCGCCGGGTCCACGACCCGAACCTTCCCTTCGACAACAACCCGGCCGAGCAGACGATCAGGACGGCGAAACTGCGGATCAAGGTGTCCGGGAGCCTGCGGACCCTGCTCGGGGCCCAGGACTTCGCGGCGATACGCACCTACCTCGCCACGGCCGACCGTCAAGGCCAGAACATGCTCGACGTCCTCAGCCACGCCATGCGCGGCAGTCCCTGGATGCCCGCCACCACCTGACCCTCGCCGGTCCCACCGACCGGAGCTCAGACATGCCTCCGAGCAGACGCAGCTATCCAGTCACCTTGGTTTTAGATGTCGAAGTAGAGCTCGAACCGATACACCTCGCCGGCGCAGGCTGGTCCGCCCTGGGGTGCGCGAGTCGACAAGCCGAATGGTTCTCCCCACGGTGCACGGCGAGTGGCTGTCGACCGTGAACGGTGAAGAACCTTTGACGTCATACATTTGGTAGAAAGCTGTATCGCGTGGCGTCGCCACGGTTGTGGGTCTCTGTTCGAGGCGCTGCTTCGCTAGGCGACCCAGATCGACCTGCTGGCGCTCCGTTCTGTGGCTTCTGCCCTGCTCGACGGACCATCTGGGGCGTTCTCGCAGGTCATCGGGCTGCTGGCGGTCGCATGATCGGAGTTCACGCGGGCGACCATAATGGCTCTATGCGCATCGACTTTGATCCAAAAGCCATGGACGCCACTGCGTTCTATCGGTTGCTCACTGCAGTCGTAGTGCCCCGGCCGATCGCCTGGGTGTCCACTGTGTCCGCAAATGGGAATGTTCCGAACCTTGCACCGCACTCGTTCTTCACCGTCGCCTGCACCTCTCCGCCCATTGTGCAGTTCACCTCGGTGGGCCGTAAGGACACGCTGGTGAACGTGGAGGCCACCGGCGAGTTCGTGGTCAACTTCGCGCCCGAGTGGATGTTTGAGCAGATCAACGGGACAGCGACGAACTTTCCGCACGGGGTGGACGAGTTCGAGGCGGTCGGGGTGGAGCGGGAGGCTTCGTCGCGGGTGAAGCCGCCGCGGGTGGCGGGGTCGCCGGTGGCGCTGGAGTGCCGGCTGCACAGCACGCTGTGCCTGGGGAACTCCACGGTGGTGTTCGGGGAGGTGCTGCATGCGGCGGTGACCGACGAGGTGCTGGTGGACGGGCATCCGGAGATCACGAAGATGCGACCGCTGTCGCGCCTCGGCAAGAACGAGTGGGGCCTCACCGAGGGAATCCGTGAGCTGGCCCGGACCCCGTTCGGCGAGTGGGAGAAGCAGCAGCATGAGCGGTGACACGGTGCGCAGCGCGCCGCTGAGGGTCGGCGTCATCGGGCTGGGCGACATCGCACAGAAGGCCTATCTGCCCGTTCTGACCGCCGAGCCCGGCCTCGACCTGAGGCTGATGACCCGTGACAGGGACAGGCTGGACCGGATCGGCGACCAGTACCGGCTCGCCGGACGTCACACGGAGTTGCAGTCGTTGCTGGACGACGGGCTGGATGCGGCGTTCGTGCACGCCAGCACCAGCGCGCACGTCCCGATCGTGACCGGGCTGCTGGAGGCCGGCGTAGATGTCTATGTCGACAAACCGCTCGACTACACCATCGAGGGCGCCCGCAAGCTGGTCGAGCTCGCCGAGTCCACCGGCCGTTCGCTGATGGTGGGCTTCAACCGCCGCCTCGCCCCCGGATACGCCCAGTGCCTGGAGCGGCCGCGCGATCTGGTGGTGCTGCAGAAGAACCGCGAGGCGGTGCCGGAGATCCCGCGTACCGTCGTCTTCGACGACTTCGTGCATGTCGTGGACACCCTGCGGTTCCTGGTCCCCGGCGAGATCGAGCACTCCTCGGTCCGCTTCCGGCTGCGGGACGGGCTGCTGCAGCACCTGGTGCTGGAACTGTCCGGGGACGGGTTCACGGCGCTCGGCATCATGAACCGCGTCAGCGGCTCGACCGAGGAGGTCCTGGAGGTCTCCGGGCAGAACTCCAAGCGCCAGGTCGTCAACCTGGCCGAGGTCGTCGACCACCGCGGACAGCCGACCGTGCGGCGCCGGGGCGACTGGGTGCCGGTGGCACGTCAGCGCGGCATCGAGCAGGCCTGCCATGTGTTCCTGGACGCGCTGCGCCGAGGCCGGCGGCTGGACGCCGTGGACGCGCTGCGTACCCATGAGCTGTGCGAGTGGATCGTCCAGCAGGTGGAAGGCCGGGGCGCCCCGGCGCGTTGACGCCAGGCTCGAACTGACGGGCTGTCATCATCCTGTGATGATCATGGTCCGGTGTTCTCGGCGGGGCGGCAGCGTGTTCAGGCTCGCGGCCACCTCGCTCGTCCTGGCGGCCGCGACCGCCGCCGCCCCGGTGGCCGCCGTGCGGGCCGCTGCCGCGGCGGCGGGCGGGGACGCTGCCGACCGCACCGTCGCCCAGCGGCTGGAACAGCGCTTTCCCCAGGCAGGGCTCGGTCCTGGCCGGGTCGGCGAGGTGCTGGACGCCGGCTCGGGGCGGACGGTGTGGTCCTCGGGGGCGCTGCTCGGACGGATGCCGGCCTCCACGCTGAAGCTGGCCACCGCCGTGACCGCGCTGACGGTGCTGGGCCCGGACCACACCGAGCTCACCCGCGCCGTCTACGCCGACGGCACGGTCTACCTGGTGGGCGGCGGCGACCAGCGCCTGGACCGGGACGGTCTGGAACGGCTCGCCGGAGACACCGCGCGGGCGCTCAAGGCCCAGGGGCTCACCCTGCGCGCGCTGCGCGTGGACGACTCGCTCTTCCCGGCCCCCACGCTCGCCCCGGGCTGGCAGCGCGGATACCTTGTCGGCGCTGTTGGCTACGCTGGGATCTCCGCCACCGGTCCGGATCGGTAGCGGGCAGCACCAGGAGGATGCCGATGGACCGACCCCGCGGCCTGATGGCCGTTCATGCGCATCCGGACGACGAGTCCTTGTGGACCGGCGGCGTGCTGGCGCAGCATGTCGCCGAGGGCCGCCGCACCGCCGTTGTGACCTGCACGGACGGGGAGTTCGCCGACGGGACGTCGTTCGCCGGGCCCGGCATCCGGACCAAGGAGCTGGCGCAGGCGCTGGCGGCGCTGGGGGTCGACGAGTCGGGGATCCTGCCGTACGGCGACTCCGGTCATCTCGGCCGCGGGCGGGGGAGCCTGTGCGAGGCGCCCTTCGACGACCTGGTAGCCGATCTGGTGGCCCGAATCCGCTCCTTCCGGCCGTCGGCCGTGGCCACCTACGACGCCAACGGGATGTACGGGCACCCCGACCATGTCCGGGTCCACCGCGCGGTGCTGGTCGCCGTGGAGGCGGCGGCCTGCGTCCACCAGTGGCCCGAGGCGGGCGCCGCCTGGGAGGTGGAGTCGCTGTGGCTGGCCACCGTCCCGGAGTCGCTGGTGCACACGCTCACCGGGATGGGTTTGGAGTCGCCGCTGCCGTCCACCCCCGACGCCCGGATCGCCGCGGCCGTCGATGTGAGGCCCTGGCTGGACGTCAAATGGGAGGCGGTGCGGGCCCATGTCTCCGAGTTCGCGCGGGGTGCGCGGATCGCCGCCTTCGAGGAACCGCAGCTGCGCGATCTGTGCCTGGGCACAGAATGGTTTCTGCACCGGCCCGGCCCCGGGGCGGCGCGGCCCGCTGCCGCGGACACGTGGGGGCCCCGAAGGCTGCTCGCCGACCCTGCGGGCTGAGTCCCGACGGTCTGCGACGGTCCGTCAGGCGGCCTTGCGCAGTTCGGACGACGACGCGTCGGCGGACAGGTCCCCCGACCTCTCCCCGGTCGTACGGGTGCCCCGGAGCAGCGCCCAGACCAGCACGGATGCGCCGATCAGCAGCAGCCCCGCGAGCACGGCCGCCAGGTTCATCCCCTGGACGAACGCGCTCCGTGCGCTCTCCAGCAGCGCGTCGCCGGTCGCGGTCGGCAGGGTGGCAGCGATGTGCACCGCGCCGCCGATCGAGTTCTCCGCCTCGGTAGCGGCCGGGCCGCTCACCCCGGCGGGCAGGACCAGGCCGGACCGGTACACGGCGGCCAGCACCGAGCCGACCAGGGCGATGCCCAGGGCGGTGCCCAGCTCGTAGGCCGTCTCCGAGACCGCGCTGGCGGCACCGGCCTTGGACTCGGGCGCCGAGCCCAGCACGATCGTGGTGGACAGCGCGTAGACGATGCCCTCGGCCAGGCCGGTGGCCATGAAGGCCACGGCGACCAGCAGGTACGAGGTCTCCGCGTGCACCCAGCCCAGAGCGCCGAGGCCCAGACCCATGGCCAGCAGCCCGCCGGACAGGGTGACCCGGTTGCCGAACCTGCGGGCCAGATAGGCGGCGGTGAGACCGCCGACGACGGAGCCGGCGAAGGCGGGCAGGTCGGCGAGGCCGGCCTGCAGCGGCGAGTAGCCGCGCACCAGCTGGAAGTACTGGGAGAGGAAGAACACCACACCGGCCAGGCCGATCAGCGCGATCAGCGCGCCCAGCGCCGCCGCGGTGAAGCGGCGGTCGGCGAACAGCCGCACATCCAGCAGCGGCACCGGCAGCCGCAGCTGCCTGCGGACGAACCAGACCAGGCAGACGACTCCCAGCACGGCGGCGGCGATCACCCCGGGCTCCAGCGCGTTCCCGACGGCCGCTTCCTTGACGGCATAGACCACGCCGATGATCCCCACCAGGGACAGACCCACGCTGAGCAGGTCCCAGGCCCCGGCGTTCCGGTCCATCGACTCCGGCAGCACGCGCCAGCCGAGCACCAGCAGCAGCACCACGATCGGGATGTTGATCAGGAAGACCGAGCCCCACCAGAAGTGCTCCAGCAGCAGCCCGCCCAGCAGCGGTCCCACCGCGGCGCCCGCGGTCGCGGCCGCGCCCCAGATGCCGATGGCGCGGGCCCGCTCACGGGCGTCGGGGAACAGGTTGCGGATCAGCGAGAGCGTGGACGGCATGATCGTCGCGCCGGCCACGCCGAGCAGCGCGCGGGCGGCGATCAGCCAGCCCGCGCCGGGAGCGTAGGCGGCGAGCAGCGAGGCGGCGCCGAAGGCGGCGGTGCCGATGAGCAGCAGTCGCTTGCGGCCGATGCGGTCGCTGAGCGAGCCCATGCTGACCAGCAGTCCGGCCAGGACGAAGGAGTAGCCGTCGCCGATCCACAGCAGCTGGGTGGACGAGGGGTCCAGGCTCTGGCTGATGAAGGGGATGGCGAGGAACAGCACGGTGGCGTCCACGGCCACCAGCAGGATGGCCAGGACGAGGACGGACAGCGCGACCCACCGGGTCCGGCCGGGTGTATGTCGGTAGGCGGAGGTGGTCTGCGGTACGGAGCGGGTGGTGGTCATGGCAGGTGGTCCTTCGGGGTTCTGCGTACTGAAGGTGTGGGTGCAGCGGTTACGGCTGCGGGTCTCGTCTGAGGGCGCCGCCGAGGAAGAGCTCGGTCAGCGCGGTGGTGCTGGCACGGGGCGCCAGCCGGCCCTCCTGGACGGCCCAGCCGACACCGGCGAGCAGGTCGAAGAAGGCCTCGCTGAGCCAGGCGGCCGGCAGCTCGACCCGGAAGGCGCCCGACTGCTGGCCGCGCAGGAACAGGGCGGCGACCATGGCGTCCATCCGCTCCCAGGCCGCGCAGATCTCGCTGTCCTCGAACAGGCGGCTCTCGCCGGTGAGGAAGGCGGCCTCGGCGGCCTGGGGGACGACGGCGTCGGCTAGGCGGCGGACGGCCTCGACCGGATCGCCGTCCTCGATGGCGGCGGAGTCCAGCGCGGCGGACATCCGGCGCAGGGCCAGGCCGGCGACCTCCCGGACCAGGGCTTCACGACCGGGGAAGAGCCGGTGCAGGGTGGCGCGGCTGATCCCGGCGGCGCGGGCGATCTCGTCCATGGCCGCCGTGGGCTGCCGGGAGAGGACGCCGACGGCAGCCAGGAGTACGGAGTCGCGGTCGGTTGCCATGAGGCAATGCTAGCGCAAGTGAGACATCTGTGTCGCATGAGATACAGCTACGTCTCTATTTTCGCGTCCTCAATCCATGAAGGCCTCGTAGGCGGGGAGCAGCAGCGTTTCCAGGGATTTGCCGCGGATCATGATCCCGGAGGGCCCCAGCTGCTGGGGCGCCGCGCCCGTGCCGTCGGGGTTGTTGCGCAGCGCGCGGTGCTGCTCGCCCTCGGTCCAGAAGTCGTCCAGCCGCTGGTCCAGGGGTAGCTCCGGCACGGGCGGCGGGGCGGTCGGAGTCACAGGGTCGTCGGCTGCGGCGCGGCGCTGGGCGAGGTGCCGGAGCAGTCGTGCCTGGCTGCGTCCGCGCCAGGCGGTGAGCAGGAACGGATCGGCGTCGAACGCCGCCGCCAGGGAGCCGAGCACCGCCACGAGGTGACGGCAGGCCGACCATTGCGGGCAGGAGCACTCCAGGGCGAGATCCGCTGCGCGGACCGGGAGCAGCGAGAGGCCGGCCCTGGCCAGGACGCCCTCGAAGCCGTCCGGGAACTCGCCGTCCAGCAGCGCCTCCCTGACCTCGCCGTCCTCGGTCAGGGCCTGCTCGGCCCTGGCCCACTGCCGGGCGTCGAACACCGGTAGCTCGATCCAGACGTCGAAGCCGCGCCCGTCGGAGCCCGCCACCCGGGCGCCGACCGAGCCCGCGCTCACCGTCAGACCGGACACCTGGGGCGACGGCGGGGCGAGCTGCTCCATCCGGAACACGCCCAGCGCCTCCAACCGCGCCAGGAACCGCCGTGACCATGCGTGCGGTGTGACCGTAGTACCGGTGCCGTCTCCGCTCATGTCTCGCTCACCGCGTCCTCCGTCAGCGCCAGGACCTCGCGCAGCGCGTCGGTCGACAGGTCGCCGAGATCGCCGAGCCAGCTCTCGCCGGAGCCGACCACCGCGTCCGCCAGCGCCCGTTTCTCCTCGATCATCGCGTCCACCCGTTCCTCGACCGTGCCCACGCAGACGAACCGGCGCACCTGCACGTCGCGCAGCTGGCCCAGCCGGAACGCCCGGTCGGTGGCCTGGTCCTCCACCGCCGGATTCCACCAGCGGTCCAGATGGACGACCTGGTTCGCCGCCGTCAGGTTCAGGCCCACACCGCCGGCCCGCAGTGACAGGAGGAACACCGAGGGACCGTCGGGGTCCTGGAACCGGTCCACGGCGGCGTCGCGCTGACGCTTGGTCAGCCCGCCGTGCAGGAACAGCACCTCGCTGTCCAGGCGCTCCGCCAGATAGGGCTGCAGCATCGCGCCGAACTCCGAGTACTGGGTGAAGCAGAGCGTCCGGTCGCCCTCGGCCAGCGCCTCCTCCAGGGTGTCCTCCAGCCGGGCCAGCTTCCCGGAGCGGCCGAAGAGCCGGGGGCGGCCCAGCGGTCCGCGCTCGCCGGAGTAGTGCGCCGGATGGTTGCAGATCTGCTTGAGCCGGGTGAGCGCGGCCAGTACCAGGCCGCGGCGCTGCACGGTGTGCCCCGGGTCCAGCCTGGCGCGTTCCATCCGGGCCAGCAGATCGTCGACCACCGCCTGGTAGAGGGCGGCCTGTTCGGCCGTCAGATTGCACAGCACCGTCATCTCCTGCTTGCCAGGCAGGTCCGCCGCCACCAGCGGATCGGTCTTGCTGCGGCGCAGCACGAAGGGACGGGTCCGGCGCAGCAGCTCGGCAGTGGCCCGCCGGCTGGCGTTGCGCTCGATCGGCACCGAGTAGCGCTCCTTGAACGCCTCGGCCGAGCCGAACAGCCCCGGGTTGGCGAAGTCCAGCACCGAGTGCAGCTCGGCGAGCCGGTTCTCCACCGGGGTCCCGGTGAGGGCGAGCCGCTGGACCGCCGGCAGCTCCCGGATCGCCCGGGACTGCTGGGTGGCGCCGTTCTTGATGTGGTGCGCCTCGTCGGCCACCACCCGGCGCCAGGCGACCGCCCGCAGCGCGGTGAAGTCCCGCTGGACCAGGCCGTAGGTGGTGATCACCACATCCGCCCCGGCCACGGCGCGGGCCAGTTCGGCGCCGTCCGCGCGCCCCGAGCCATGGTGGACGTGGACCCTCAACGCCGGGGCGAACCGCGCGCACTCCCGGGTCCAGTTGCCGACCAGCGACATCGGGCAGACGACCAGCGTCGGGCCGCTCGGACGGCCCCCGGTCGCCACCGCCTCCGCGTGCTCCACCGCCAGCAGCGCCAGCGTCTGCACGGTCTTGCCGAGACCCATGTCGTCGGCCAGCACTCCGCCCAGGCCGAGCCGGGACAGGAACACCAGCCAGGCCAGGCCCCGCTCCTGGTAGGGGCGCAGCACCGCGTCGAAGTCCGGCGGCAGCGCCACCGGCTCGGGGGAGAGGCCGGTCGCGGCTGCCGGATCGTCCATCGCGTCCATGCCGTCCAGGGCCGGGCGCACCTGGCGGAGCAACTCGCCGAGCCGTCCCTCGGCGTCGGTGAAGAGGACCGGCAGGCCGGTCCCCGGCTCCTTGCCGTTCAGGGCGATCCGGAGCAGTTCGCCGGGGGCCATCAGTCCCTCGGCGCGGCGGGCCAGGAAGGCGGCGGCCGCCGCGATCCGGACCGGGTCGGCCTCGAACCAGCGGCCCCTGATCCGGACCAGCGTCTGCTTGGCGGCGGCCAGCTCCTTCAGCTCCTCGTCGCTGATCGGCTCGCCGCCCAGGGCCGCGCTCCAGCGGAACTGGACCAGATCCTCCCGGCCGAGCAGGCTCTCCCGCTCGACCACGCCCGCCTGGACCGCGCCGCCGGTCAGCGCGAGGCCGAGCGCCGGCGGCCTGGCCCACCAGGTCGGCAGCAGCACGCCGAAGCCGGCGGCGGACAGCGCCGGGGCGGTGTCGCGCAGAAAGGCGAGCGCGCCGTCCCGGTCCAGCCCGAGTCGGCTCGGGCGCCGCTGCTCCAACAGCGGTTCCAGCTCCGGACGGCACCGGACGGCCCGCTCCAGCTCGGCGACGAACGCCTGCTCCGGCCGGTCGACCAGGCGCAGCAGCGGCGTCGCGGCGGCTCCGCCCTCCCACAGCTGGGCAGCGTCCACCTGGACGGAGGGATCGTCACGCCCCTGCAGGGTCAGTTCGAGCAGCCAGTAGTCGTCACTGTCCTGGTCAGTCTCAACCTCAGCCTTAGGATGAGACTCGACCTGTAGAGCGGCTCCGGGGTCCCAGCCGTCCTCGAACGGCTCGGCCAGCCGGAATCCCAGCCGCAGCGGCCCCCGGTCGGCGGTGGCCGAGCGGTGCCAGGCCGTCAGCCTTGCGCCGACAAGGGCGAGTTCGGCCGGGTCGGCGGCCGGAACCCGGCCGCTGGGGGAGGTCAGCGCGGCCAGCCAGTGTTCGGCGGCGGTCGCGGCGGGGCGACTGCGGCCGCGGCTCTGCGGCAGCAGGCCGGACCGCTCCGAGAGCACCGCCCGCACCTCGCAGTCGACCAGCACCGAGAGCAGTTCCGCCACCAGGGCGGCGCCGGTCGACTCGCGGCCTTCGGTCGGCGCCTCGGCCCGGCACACCGGCGGGCAGTCGGCCGCCAGAGCGGCGGCCTCACGTCGGGCGGCGCCGTCCGCGGCGGGCACCCAGCGCGCCCATGGACCCTCCTCGGCCCCCGGGACTCCGTCCGCGACGGCCGGCAGCACCCGGCCGCGGCCGACCAGGCGCCAGGCCAGGTCGTGCACCCGGGTCAGCCAGCGCAGCGACGCGCCGTAGGGCGCCTCGACCGGCCCGGCGCCCGGCAGGTCCGGCTGCAGCACCGCGTTGCCGGGGTCGTGGAGCTCGCCCAGGAGTTGGGCCGCCTGGGCCGGGGTGAACAGCAGCGAGGGGATCTGCCAGGGGACCAGCCGGATGCCGGTCGTGGGACCGCCGCGCAGCGGCCCGACCAGTTCGGGGGAGGGCAGCGGCGCCCCCTCGCGGGTGGGCAGCAGCAGCGCGGACTGCCCGGTCCCGGCCTGCTCGACCAGCCACTCCAGACCGGGGCCGACCGCGGCCAGCAGTCGGCGCAACGCGGCCGGGTCGACGCCGTAGCTGCCGTCGTGTGCGGTGCCGTCCTCGGCCCACAGGGCGAGCCGCCGGTCGGCCCGCCACAGTCCGTGCAGCACCCACATGGTCGCGATCACCCCTGCTCCGGATCTGAAAAGGCTGGTGGCCCAGGGAGGAAACCCTGGGCCACCAGCCTACGGAGCACCACTGACAACGGTCGGCCGACGGTGGTCGGCCCCGGTCAGGCAGGCGTGGTCAGCTCTGGTTGTAGAAGCCGGAGCTGTCGTCGGAGCCGTCGATCACCATGACCTCGACCTCGGGCGGGGCGAGCAGGAACACCCGGCGGGCGATCCGCTCGATGCTGCCGCGAGTGCCGAAGACCAGACCGGAGGCGAAGTCCACCAGGCGCTTGGCGTCGCCGTCGGTCATCTCGGTGAGGTCCATGATCACCGGTGTGCCGACCCGGACGTGCTCGCCGATGATCCGTGCCGACTCGAAGCCGGTCGGGCGCACCGAGGTGATCTGCGGCGCGTGCGGTGCCGGGACCAGCTCGGGAGAGTCCCAGGGCTCTTCGTAGTCGGGCACCGCCACCGGATAGTTCCCGGAGGGCGCCAGCCACCCGCGGTAGTCGTCACGCAGTGCTGCTCCCATGCCGTACCTCCCCATCCGTCCTGCTGCCCCGTGTTATTTCCGTGCCAGGTGTTTCTGGACAGTCCCACCGTGCTGTCCGAGTATCGCATTGATCACCGACATAGCACCCGTACGGATGCTTCGGCGCGCCGTTTGTATCAACTGTTCTGACGTTCTGTTCGGACGCGCGGTCGAATCTCTTGGTTCCAATCGAACGGATGTACTAAAACCCGTTCACTGAATCTGCTGACTTCCCCAACGGTCCGGTTGTGCCACGTCAGACGCGGGCAGCATTCCCGAATCGCCTGTGGCAAAACGCCGTCCGAGCCGCTGTCTTTGATGCTGCGTTCGCCACTGCCGGTCCGCCTCCGAGGATGCCCCGCGCGCCCCCGTGCCGCGCCGTGCGCCCCATCATCGCGGCTGTGGTGATTGCGCTGCTACCTGATTTCCGGTATTTCTGATCGGTCCTGACGATTCGTGGAATCCGAGCCGGTGTCAGAGCCCGGTGTCCCGGCTCCCTCCGGGCCTTCCGCGAAGCCTCCCGGGCGCGCTGCGGGTGCGAGCACCCCGGCGCCGACGATCAGGCCCACCGCGAGCACGGTGACCACGCCGAAGGAGACCGGGAGCGAGGTCGCCTGGGCGATGGTGCCCACGGTCGCGGGCGCGACCAGGCCCGAGGTGTAGGTGACCGTGGCCACCCCCGCGATGGCCCGGCTGGGGTTGTCGCCGCTGTGGCCGGCCGCGGCGAAGCACAGCGGGACGACGACCGCGATGCCGATGCCCACCAGGGCGAATCCGGCGATGGCCGGCAGCGGCGACCGGGAGACCACCACCAGTGCCCCGCCGGCCACCGCGACGATCCCGCCGAGCCGCACCGTGCGCACCGCCCCGAGCAGCCGCACGGCGGCGTCGCCGGCCAGCCTGCTGGCCGCCATGGTGCAGGCGAAGGCCGTGTAACTGGCCGCCGCGACCCCGGCCGAGGCCCCGGCCGTGCTGTGCAGGTAGACCCCGCTCCAGTCGCCGCTGGCGCCCTCGGCGAAGACCGCGCAGAAGCCGACCAGGCCGATGGCCAGGGCCGAACGCGGCGGCAGTGCGAACCTCGGCGGGGCCTCCGCCTCCGGTTCGGGCCTTACGTCGAGCAGCCCCCGGCAGGCCAGCATTCCGACGCCGATCAGCACAGCCGCCATCACCGCCAGGTGGATCCGGGCGTCCCAGCCCTGCCCGGCCGCGAACGCGCCCACCGCCGAGCCCAGCAGGCCGCCGACGCTCCACATCCCGTGCAGCCCCGACATGATCGAGCGGCCCAGCCGCTGTTCGACCTCCACGCCCTGGGCGTTCATCGCCACATCCGCCGTGCCGGCCGCGGCGCCGAACAGCAGCAGGGCCAGCGCCAGCACCGGCAGGTCCGGCGAGAGTGCGGGCAGTGCCAGGGCGGCGCAGAACAGGGTGATCAGCAGGCGGACGGCGGAGCGGTGGCCGCGGGCGTGCACCAGCCGTCCGGCCAGCGGCATCGCCAGCGAGGAGCCGAGCGCGGGGGCGACCAGGGCGAGCCCCAGCGCCCCGGCGCCGAGATGGAGGTCGTCCTTGATCCAGGGGATCCGGGTGGCGAAACTTCCGGCCACCGCCCCGTGGACGGCGAAGACCGCCGCCACCGAGCGCCGGGCCCTGCGGACGGCCTGCTGATCCATCACAAGAATCCCCCGTGTCACGTGTCAACAGAGCTCAACCTAGCGCCGCGGGGACGGAGGCGTCACCCGTCGGTGATCATGTGGTGGAGGCGACCGGCCGACCGGTGCCGCACGGCCGAACCCTATGGGTGCTCGCACATGCGAGGGGGTTCGCGGCTCTGAACTGGCCTGTGCAATGCTACGAGTGACGAGGGGATAGCAGATGCGACAAGATGACCGTCATGTGAACAGCTACCGGATCGGCGAGGCCGCAGCCCTGCTGGGGGTCAGCTCCGACACCATGCGCCGCTGGGTGGACGCCGGCCGGCTCGCCGCCGAACGCGACGAGCACGGCCACCGCATCGTCCCGGGCGCCCAGCTGGCGGCCTTCGCCAGGGAACTGGCGCGCTCCGAGACCGCGGCGGCGGAAGGGCTCCCCTCGTCCGCCCGCAACCGCTTCCGCGGCATCGTCACCGACGTGGTGCTCGGGGACGTGGCCGCGCAGGTGGAGATCCAGGCCGGTCCCTTCCGGGTGGTCTCGCTCATCAGCCGTGAGTCGGCGGAGGAGCTGCGGCTGGAGCCCGGCGTCCCCGCCGTCGCTGTGATCAAGTCGACCAACGTGGTCGTCGAACGTTCCTGACCGACCTTCACCCCAGGGGGTACACCCGCCATGGCCAACACCCGTCTCCGCACCGCCGCCCTCGGCGCCACAGCAGCAGCCGCTCTGCTCGCGCTGACTGCCTGTTCCTCCTCCGGCACCACCACGGCCTCCTCCACGGCCTCTTCGGCCACTTCTTCGGCCGCCGGATCGGCGAGCGCCTCGGCCTCGGCCGCGATCACCGGCAAGCTCACCGTCTTCGCCGCCGCCTCGCTCAAGAAGACCTTCACCCAGTTCGGCAAGGAGTTCGAGGCCGCTCACCCGGGCACCACGGTGACCTTCAACTTCGGCGGCAGTGACACCCTCGCCGCGAGCATCGTCTCCGGCGCCCCCGCCGATGTCTTCGCCTCGGCCAGCACCGCCACCATGGCGACCGTCACCAAGGCGAGCGACAACGCCGCCGCGCCGGTGAACTTCGCCCGCAACAGCCTGGAGATCGCGGTGGTCCCCGGCAACCCCAAGCAGATCACCACGCTGCAGCAGCTCTCCTCGTCCTCCGTCAAGGTCGCCCTGTGCGCCAAGACCGTCCCGTGCGGCGCCGCCGCGGTCAAGGCCCTGGCCGCGGCCAAGGTCACGGTCACGCCGGTCACCTACGAGCAGGACGTCACCAGCGCGCTCACCAAGGTCGAGCTCAAGGAGGTGGACGCGGCGCTGGTCTACCGCACCGACGTCCAGGCCGCCAAGGGCAAGGTCCTCGGCGTCGACTTCGCCGCCGCCCAGCAGGCCGTGACCAGCTACCCGATCGCCCCGCTGACCCACAGCAGCAACAGCGCCGCGGCTGATGCCTTCACCGCCTTCGTGCTCTCCGCCCCGGCGCAGCAGGAACTCGCGGCAGCAGGTTTCCAGGCCCCGTGACCGGCCCCGTGACCGGCCCCGACCTGATCAGTTCGGCGCCGTCCCGCCGCAGCCGCCCGGGGCGGCGCCGGCGGGCCGGCGCCGTGCCGGTGGTCCTGCTGCTCCCGGCCGTGCTGGGCCTGGCGTTCCTGGTGCTGCCCCTGGTCGGACTGCTGGTCAGGGCGCCCTGGAGCGGTATGGCCGGCCTGCTCGGCGACGGCACGGTCTGGCCCGCGCTGCGGCTCTCGCTGATCACCGCCACCGCCGCCACCGCCGTCTCCCTGGTCCTCGGCGTGCCGCTGGCCTGGCTGCTGGCCCGCACCGACTTCCCCGGACGGACGCTGCTGCGCACCCTGGTGACCGTGCCGCTGGTGATGCCGCCGGTGGTCGGCGGCGTCGCGCTGCTGCTGGTCTTCGGCCGCAACGGGCTGGTCGGCCGCTGGCTGGACTCCGCCTTCGGGATCACCCTGCCGTTCACCACGGCCGGGGTGGTGGTGGCCGAGGCGTTCGTCGCCATGCCGTTCCTGGTGCTCAGCGTGGAGGGGGCGCTGCGCGGCGCCGATTCCCGCTACGAGGAGGCCGCCGCGACCCTGGGGGCCTCCCGGTTCACCGCGTTCCGGCGGGTCACCCTGCCGCTGGTCGCCCCCGGCATCGCCGCTGGCAGTGTGCTGGCCTGGGCCAGGGCGCTGGGCGAGTTCGGCGCCACGATCACCTTCGCCGGCAACTTCCCCGGCACCACCCAGACCATGCCGCTGGCCGTCTACCTGGCCCTGCAGGAGGACCCGGCCACGGCGATCGCGCTGAGCCTGGTGCTGCTCGTCGTCTCCGTGCTGGTCCTGGTCGGCCTGCGCGGACGCTGGACCGGAGGGCCCGCATGACAGTGCCCTGGACCTCGGCCGCCGCTGACGCCGCCGACGACGGCCTGGACGCCCGTCTGGTCGTGGAACGTCCGCCCCGGGCGCCCGCCGCCACCGGCTTCCGGCTGGACATCACCCTGCGGGCCCGCCCCGGCGAGGTGCTCGCCCTGCTGGGACCGAACGGGTCGGGCAAGACCACCGCCCTGCGCGCGCTGGCCGGTCTCGCCCCGCTCGACGCGGGACGGCTCACCCTGGACGGACACACCCTGGAGGAGCCGGCCGCCCGGCTGCGGGTCCCGCCCGAGCAGCGACCGGTGGGGGTGGTGTTCCAGGACTACCTGCTGTTCCCGCACCTCAGCGCCCTCGACAACGTCGCCTTCGGGCTGCGCACCCGCGGCCACCGGTTCGGCGGCAAGGCCGCCGCCCGCGCGGAGGCCGCCGCCTGGCTGGAGCGGGTCGGCCTGGCCGAGCACGCCGGCGCCCGACCCCGCTCGCTCTCCGGCGGTCAGGCACAACGGGTCGCGCTGGCCCGCGCGCTCGCCCCCCGGCCCCGGCTGCTGCTGCTGGACGAGCCGATGGCCGCCCTGGACGCCCGCACAAGGCTCGACGTCCGTACCCAGCTGCGCCGTCACCTCGCCGAGTTCGAGGCCGTGGCCGTCCTGGTCACCCACGACCCGCTGGACGCCATGGTGCTGGCGGACCGGATCACCGTCATCGAGGACGGCCGGGTGGTGCAGGACGGCGCGCCCGCCGAGATCGCGCGCCACCCGCGCAGCGACTACATCGCCCGGCTGGTCGGCCTCAACCTCTTCCGCGGCACCGCCGACGGTCACGACGCGCTGGTCGAGGGGGAGTCCGGGCCGGTGGCCGTGACCACCGCCGACAGCGGTACCGGACCGGTCTTCGTCGCCTTCCCGCCGTCCGCCGTCACCGTGCACCGCACCCGCCCCGACACCAGCGCCCGCAACCTGTGGCGGGCGGTCGTGGCCGGGATGGAGCTGCACGGCGACCAGGTCAGGCTGGATCTGGTCGGCGACCTGCGGATCACCGCCGACCTCACCCAGGGCGCGGTCGCCGAACTGGGCCTGGCCGAGGGGAACGAGGTCTGGGCCGCCGTCAAGGCCACCCAGACGCACGCCTACCAGGGGTGATCCGCGCCCATCCGGTCCACCATGGGAACAGCGCGGATATCCGGGCACCCGGGCCGGACCCGGGCAGGACAGGAGGCCGTCCATGGCAGCGAGCACGGCCGTCGTGCTGGACGGCGTACCGGAGACCATGCTATGGACGCTGCACCAGCGCGCCGCCGAGGCCCGCCGCCCGGACACCGTGCTGCCGGACCCCGAGGCCGTGGCCCTGGCCGAGGCCGTGGCGGAGACCGGCGGCTACCCGTTCACCGAGCGCTTCGGCCATCCGCACCCGCTGGTCGCCCAGGCCCTCGCCCTGCGCGCCGCCTGCTTCGACTCCGTGGTCCGCCAGTTCCTCGACGCCTACCCGGAAGGCACCGTGGTCTCCCTCGGCGAGGGGCTGGAGACCGCCTTCTGGCGCTGCGACAACGGCCGGGTCTCCTGGCTGACCGTGGACCTCCCGGAACCGCTGGCACTGCGCCACTCGCTGCTCCCGCACGGTTCCCGGCAGCACACCCTGGCCTGCGACGCCAGGGACCCGTCCTGGACCAAGGGGATCGACCCGGCGCGGGGCGTCCTGGTGCTGGCCCAGGGGCTGCTGATGTACCTCCGTCCGCCCGAGGTCAGGGAGCTGATCGCGAACTGCGCCGAGCAGTTCCCCGGCGGCGGCCTGGTCTTCGACGCCGTCCCCCGGACGCCCGGCCGGCCCGCCGATCCCGCGGCCCGGCGCGGGCCGCCGGTCGCGCCCGGCTACCGGCTGCCGCCGATGCCCTGGCGGATGAACGCGGCCGAGCGGCCCAGGCTGGCCACCGCGCATCCGGGCATCGTCGAGATCAGAGGCGTCGAACTGCCGCCGGGGCGCGGCCTGTTGTGGGCGGTGGCGGTCCCCCGGGTGGAGCGGCTGCCGGTGCTGCGGAACCGGCGTCCCACGGTCACCCTGTTGCGGTTCGCCAGCCGGTGACGACCAGGACGGCCCGGTCGTTGCCGTCCTCCTCGGGATGGCCGCTGACGTGCGGGGCCAGGGTGATGGGGACGTCGGTGCCGGTCGCGGCCAGGGCGGCGCGGAGCGCCTCGGCGACCGATCGGGCGCGCTGGGTGGCCAGCGACAGCGACTGCCCGTAGTGCCGAACGCCGTTCTGCTGCACGGCGGCGAAGGTGTTCACCGTGACGGCGGGCGGCGGCTCGCCCTCGAAGCGCAGCGCATTGAGCGCGGCGAGCCGCGCTGCGGTGTCGTCTAGCTCGGTGAGCTGGGCCGGGCTGAGGTCCGGTTGGTGACTGCCGGTGAAGCTGATCACGTGTTCGCTGATGGGCCCCAGCGGGTTCTGCGGTGCGGTGCCAGTGGTGTCGGCGGCGGCGGGCTTGGCGGCCCAGTAGTAGAGGTGGCCGTCGGTGGGGACGGTGGCGCCGTAGGGGCCGGTGGCGTCCGTCTTCTGGATGGTGACGCGGACCGGCTGGCGCAGCAGCGACTGCGGGCCCTTGAGTTCGGCCTTGCCGGGTTCGCCGGGGGTGAGGCCGTGCGGGAGGGCGGCCGGTGGCTGGGGCCGGGAGGGCTGCCCGGGCGTCCGGGTGACCGGGACAGTGCGGTCCGAACTGCCCTCCCCGGTCAGCTTGGGGCCGTTGAAGGGGATGGTGACCACGGGCTTGTTGGTGGTGAGGGAGAAGTTCGCCGGGGCGGCGCTCCAACTGTGCGTGCTGGTCGCGCTGGTGCCGGAGGCGTCCGCCATGGTGACGGTGGTCTCGTCCTCGCCGTTCGGGCGGGTGCCGACCTCCTCGGCCAGGCCGGTCGGGGTGACCGAGACCTGGAGTGCGGTCTTCCCGTCCGTGCCGAGCGGGACCGTCTCGTAGTGCGTGCCGGTGTTCTTCGCCTGCTGGAGCACCGACGGCAGGGACTGCGAGGAGAAGACCTGACGCACGCCCAGCCGCTGGTCCAGCGGCAGCCGCTGCTCGTGCTGGACGTCGGCGCCGAGGGGGTGGGTGTTCAGGCGCGGATCGGCGACGAAGGAGGTGACCACCCGGTGGGCCATGTCCGTCATCGCCTTGGGCAGCACCGCGTGCGCGCCGGAGCTGACCGCGCCGCCGATCAAACCGGTGCCGGCGCCGAGGATCGTGGCGCCGGTCTGGCCGGCCCTGCCGAGGAAGGTGTCGCTCCACGGCCGGGGTGTGTTCAGCGCCGTGCCGGCGTTGTCCAGCAGCGTCTCGGCCCGGTCGAAGCCCACCACGGCATGGCCGGAGGAGAGTTGCTGCTGCCAGTGCAGCGGGTCGGTGGCCGGATCACCGTGGCCGGGCACCGCGATCTGGTGCAGCGGGATGCCGCCCGCCACGCCCGCATCCGGTGCACCGACGTCTGCGGGGGTGTGGTGCGCGGCGCCGAGGGGCGGGGCGTCCGCCGGGCGGGTCATCGACTCCGGCACCCAGGCCGTCACCCGGCCGGGGTGCGGCACCGTGCCTGGCACCTTGGGCAGGTTGACGAAGCGGCCGTACTCGGTGCGTTGGGTGACCACCACCGAGAAGTCCATGCCGTTGCTGAAGCCGAGCCCGGGCCCGAACTTGGCGGTCTTCTGTTCGGTCTTGGCCGTGACACCGGACTCGGCGCCGCCGGTGCGGCCAAGCTCACCGCCGGCACTGGGACCGTAGTTGGCGTTGCTGAGGTGGGCCACGGCCTTCGGCGTGCGGACCGAGGCACTGGCGTTGGCGTCGGCGCCCGCCGACCAGCTGGACCCGGAGTTGCCCTTGACGGTGCGGGAGGAGGTCACCGTGCGGGTGACGTCCGCCGCGGAGCCCCGGCCGTCGTCCTGCCAGTGCTCCTCGCGCGGGATCCCGCGGACCAGGACCTCGGTGACGGTCCGTCCGGCCCGGCCCTCCTGGACGTGGTAGTCCAGGATGCCCTTGCCGACCAGGTCGGAGTAGTGCGCGGACAGGTTGTCCGGGGAGAAGGTGTCGGCGAACGGCAGTGCCCGGACCGGGACTTCACCGTTCGGCTGCGGTCCGCGCAGTTGGGCGTCGATCTCGTGCAGGATCCCGTCGGTGTTGTGGAAGTTGACCACCGTGCCGGCCGGCAGGCCCTGGTCGAGCAGATGGGCCCACAGATGCGGTGGAGCGGCCGGGTCGGGGTGCGGCTGTGGGTCGGGACCGGGTGCGGTGAGCTGGCGTACGTCCTCGTCGGAGAGCAGCACCAGGACGGGGTGGTCGCTCTGCTGGGGGCGGCCGTAGTGGGTGGCGCCGTTGGCGTCCACGACACGGCCGGTGGTGGTGACCCGGGCGTTGGCCTCGTAGACGTGCCAGGTTCCCTGGGGGGTGGTGGTCTTGTGGGAGGTGGAGACCTGGGTCTTCACGGAGTCGTTGCCGTCCCGGCCCAACGACAGTTTGCCCTTGAACCCGCCGCGCACCTGGTAGGTGGACTCGTGCAGGCCCTGCGGGTTCTCCGGGTAGCGGACGAAGTCGGGTCCCAGGCCGCCCTTGATGCCGCCGCTCCACTTGTCGACCACGGTGGTGGAGGATCCGGATGTGACCTCGACGCTCAGCTTGCCCTGGCCTGGCAGGGTCTCCCGGTAGGTGAAGTCGGAGAGCGTGGTGCGGGTGGAGAGCCCGACCGCGTCCGGATTGCGTCCCGAACCGACGTGCTCGGTACCGGTGTTGGACCAGGAGTTGTGCGAGGCGGAGACCTGGCCGCGGAGTTGGTGCGGGCCGGTGAGCGAGTCAAGCGCCGTGGAGAGCCCCGGCGGACGGCTGCCGCCCTTGGCCTGGTAGGCGCTGGTGAGCGCGGTTTGGGCCTGCTGTCGGAAGGCGTCCTCGTTGCCGACGTGGCTCACCAGGTGCGCGGGGGGCAGCTCGGTCAGCGGCAGGTGCGTCGGCGGCGGCGTGTCGGGGTTGGCCGGCGGGCGCACTTCGGCGACCAGGTGCCGGCCGTTCGCCGGGTGCACGGTGGTCGGCGCGTGGGTGCCGCCCTGGGGGCCGATGCGCACCTGGTAGCTGACCGGGTAGCTGAAGGAGTCGGCCGGGGATTCCAGGGTGAACTCCCGCTTCACCTCGCTGTCCGCGCCCGTGCTCACCTGGTGGGTGCTGGAGTAGGAGCCGTCCGCGTTGGCGTTGAGGAAGGCCCGGCCGGTGTCCGGGGGGTTGAGGGAGCTGCGCAGGTTTCCGGCCAGCGAGACGGTGTGCTTGCCGCCGTGGCCGATCTGCCGGTCCGAGCCGGTCTTCAGGCCGAGGCCGGCCTTGCCGGTCGACGGGGAGTTGCCGAGGTGGGCCGCGTGCGCGTGGTCCAACTCGGCGTGGACGGTGATGTCGTACGTCCGGCTGGGGAAGCCGGGCAGGTGCGAGGTGTCCAGGGAGATGGTGTAGTCGCCGTCGAGCAGTTTGCTGCCGCCGCCGCGCAGCGCGGAGGGGGAGAGCTGCTGGTGCAGGGTGCGCAGGTTCTCGACGGCCTGCGGGGTGACGCGGTGCGGGCCGCCGGTGGCGTTCGCCGGCGGCGGCAGCAGACCCGGTGCCTGCTGGTGCAGTTGGGCGACGATGTGCTGCTCCAGCTCGGAGGAGCCGGGTACGTCGAGGAACGAGGTGCGCTGCGCGGCCAGCGGGGTGCGCAGGTCGGCGGAGGTGGGCGGCTGCGGTGCCGGTTGCTCGTGCGCGGCGTGCGTGGCGGGTGCGGGTGGGACGAGGCGGAGCGCCTCACCGGAGATGGGGTGCTCCATCGTGATGGCGACGTGGTCCGCGTTGGGTTCGGGCCGGGGCAGCGGGTCCCGCAGGCCTATCGTCCGGCTGCGGGTGTCATGGGTGCCGTCGCTGCCGAGGGAGATGTGGTTCTTGATCACCTCGACCTGGAAGTGCACCCGGGTGGCGACCAGGTGCGAGGTCCCCGACTGCTCGTGGCTGCTCTGCGCGGTGAGCGTGCTGCTCTGCTTGGCCTGGTGGGCGGTGCTGGCGGCGTAGTTGTACCCGGCGGTGCCGGTGAGCCACTTGGTCTCCTTGTCGTGGGCCGAGGCCCAGACCTCGCCGCTTGCGCCACCGTTTGCGCCCAGAGCGCGTGAGCTGCTGTCGGCGCGACTGCCGGAGTACTCCGTGGTGGATTTGGCGCCCAGGCTGCTCTTGTGGTCCACCGTGTCGACGATGGTGGAGTCCTGCGGGTGCAGCGTGAGCCGGAGGTAGCCGGTGCGGCCGTCGGAGAAGGTCATCTCTGGTGAGTCGAGACCCCAACTCGACGCGTGCTCGAAACCGTTGACGACGTTCTTGGGATCCAGGAAGTCCAGGATCGGCTGGTGCGCCAGACCCTCCGGGTGCTGCTCCTCCGGCAGGTGCTGGAAGACCGCGTCCCGGACCTCGCCCAGGCCGGTCACGGTCAGAGGTCGGCCGTCGGGGTGGGCCCCGGGCGCTGTGTCCCAGCCGTTCCAGGTGTGCGGGCCGTCGGCGGTGACCGGGTTGCTGCGCGGGATGTCGGCCTTCACCTCGCCGGTCAGCGGCGGCGCGGTGCCGGGGTGCGGAAGCGGTGTGCCCGTGTCGTCCACGATCCGCACCCGGTAGGTGAAGGTGGAGGTGTGGTTGTCCGTCGGCCCGGTGAGGGTGACCTTGTTCGGGGCCTCGGTGCTGGACTTGACGGTGGTGTTCGCGCCGTGGCTGACGCCGCCGACGCTGAGCGAGCCGGTGACCAGCGCATTGAGCTTGGGGTTCACCGGGATGAAGCCGGACGGGGCCAGGTCCAGGCCGCTCTCGGCCGAGGTGCTGTCCACCTTGCGCGGCTCGGGCGCATAGGTGGACGACGAGGACGCTTCGATGTCCGTGCTGTCCTTTGCGGTGCCCGCTGTCCCGCGCCACGGCGAGGGCGTGGCATCGAGCTGCACCTCGTGCGGCTTGCCGCCGACGGAGATCGGGAAGCGCCAGCCGCCGTCGACCATCTGCGGATGCTGCGAGCGGAAGTTCGACGGGTCGAGCTGGACGTCGAGGCGCTGCTGCACCTGCTGCTCGTTCCGATGGTCGCCGAGGAGGGTGTTGATGTAGGTGCGGACGGCGTCCGGCTCGGGGGCTTCGGTGATCTTCATGCCGGCGAGGGAGCGCTGGTGCCGGGCGTCGGCCGGTGGCGGCGCAGGCGCAGGCGCGGGCTCGGGCTCGGTGGGCCGGTGCGGCTCCGTCGGGAGCGGGGTCTCGACGGGGGTGGGCTCCGTGTGGGTGGGCTCGGTGGGCAGATGGGTGACCGGCTCCGGCGCGATGGTGCGGGTCGGGTCGGAGACCGGGTCGACCCAGGCGTGTTGGCGGACGATGGGCGTTGTCCGGTCGCGGGTGTCCTGCCAACTGGGCTGCTGGTGCCCGGAGTCGGTGTGCGGCGCGGCCGTGGCGTTCGAGGGTGCGCCGGCGTCCGGCCGGGACCAGGCGAGTTCGGCCCCGGGATGCTCCGACGGTCCGGGCCGGAAGCGCACCAGCGGCTCGCCGTTGGGCTCGGCGTGCGAGGTGACGATCTTCTCGTAGATCTTCTGGCTGAACGGAGAGCGGGGCTCCGGCCAGTACGTGTGCGCCCCGTGGGCGACCGCCATATTGTTGGCGATCATGTGGTCGATGGTCTGCTGGTAGGTGGTCGGCGTCAGCGTGTGCCCGCCTGGCGTGGTGATGTCGAAGATGTCGTGATCGCCGGTGATCGCGGTGAGTTGGCCGTCGGAGTTGTAGCCCTTCACCAGCCCGTCTTCCACATGGAACGTGTCCGAGGCGGCGAGCTTCTGCATCTTTGGCGCCAACTGCTCGAACTCGTGGGCGCGTTGGTCGTAGCGCTGCTGGAGGCTGTTCCAGGTCCCGTCGTCCATGCCGGGCGGCCGTTCGGTGGGCATGGTCGGCCGGAAGTAGCCGACCAGACCCTGGTGGTCGGGGTTGGCGCCCAGATGGGTGTCCAGGGAGTTGACGGTCTTGGCCTTGATGTCGACCGGTTTGGGCAGCATGCCCTGGTCCAGCCACTTCACGGACTGGGGGTTGGTCGGCCGGACGTCGATGACCAGGTTCTTCTGCTGGGCGATCTGCTGGAACTTGGTGAAGTTCCCCTTCGGCATGCCGTAGAGGTCACTGGCCTCTGCGGGCGAGACACGGTCCGGCGGCCGGACCGGAGCCTTGGGGGCGACCGACAGGGACGGAGCGGCAGTGCCGGTGTGCGGAAGCCCTTCCGCGGCGCTGTTCCTGACCAGCGATTCGACCATCTGGTCGACCGAGTGGCCACCCTGGAAGATGGTGTACATGTCGTCCGGGACGATCGGCCGAAAGCCCTGTTCCAGCAGCAGTTTGGGCAGCACGATCTGCACATTGGTGCGCAGGTTGCCGTCCTCGAACGGGTGGATGACGTGCAGCGCGCGGATGGTGCTCGCGATGGACCCGAGCTTGCCCCCGGTGTCGATCCCCGGCCGGCCGACCGTGTCGTAGTGGCGCTGGAACACGTCGTTGACCAGGCCCGGCGCCTGGCCCTTCCCGTAGTTGGTGGAGATCGAGTGGTTGTTGAAGATGGCGTTGGTCGTGATCGTGATGGGTTTGGGGCCGGTCAGGGGCTTCGACCAGTCGTGCGTGGCGAGGTCGTGGACCAGCGGGCGGCCGCCCACGGTCTCGTGGAAGATGTCGGGGGCCAGTTGCATGCCGCGCAGCGGGAAGTGCGTCGGCCTGCCGCCGGACCAGCCGATGTCCCGGCCCAGGTTGCTCACGGCCAGGTCGTGGATGGCCTGGTAGGAGTCGGCGTTGAGGGGAGTGTGCGCGCCCTTCGGGTCGCCGAGGAACTGGGTGTAGGCCGAGACCATGCCCTCCTGGTAGCCGGGCGAGCGGTCGTGGTCGTAGAAGGAGCCGGGGTTCTCCGGAAAGCGCTCGACGGCGACCGCATGGTTCTTGGGGTCGATGTAGAGCTTCCACCACTCGCTCTGCGGGACGTGGTCGTGCAGTGAGGCGGACTGGCTGGCACCGCCCGGCATCCGGGGGGTGACCTCGTCGCTCCCGGCCGGCCCGACGGGGTGGTGGGCGGACTGGGGGTGCGCCGGGGTCCCGCCGCCGGTGAGCGCGTTGAGCAGTTGGAGGTGGCGGCCGCCGAGGCCGCCCTGCGGCAGGCCGTGCTCGGAGGGGTTGTGGTAGTCGCCGAGCAGACTGCCCGGGACGTGCGCACGGTTGGGGTTGGAGGAGTCCTGGTACTCGTCGCGCAGGCCGAGCTGGTGTCCGATCTCGTGGGCGTAGGAGATCGGCGAGGCGTGCGGCGGCCAACTCCGCTGGTCCATACCGTGGTCCTGGCCGACCAGGGTGACGGTGAGATGCGGCTGCTCGTGCGGCTGCACGGCCTCGATCGTGACGTGCAGGTTGCTGCCGTTGGGCAGTCGGTACTTCGGGTCGTTGTAGTACTGCTCGACGCCCTGCTTGGCCAGGCCGAAGGTCCCGGCGTAGTCCTTGGGGTCGCCGCCCTGGAAGGCGATACGGACCGTCAGGTCGGTGTAGGGGGTGTCGTTGTGGGTGAAGTCACGCTGGTCGAACCCGGACCGCACGACGAAACGCGGGGTGCGGTCGAGCGTCATCCTGGGCGGGGGAGTCCGGGGGGCCGGCTCCGGGGTGTGCCCTTCGGAGGAGGCCGTGACGGTGGCCGTCGTCGGGGTGGAGGCCGACGGGGACGGTTCCGTGTGGACGATACCGGTGGGCCCGGCGGTGACCGGGGCCACGGTCTCACGGGTCGGAGCGGTCTCGATGGTCGGCCTGCCCGCGGTGGTGGGCGCGGTGGTCGGCTCAGTGGTCGTGGGGTGAGAGGCAGCGGTGGGGCTGGGGGTGCTGCTCTCGGTGGGCGGCAGGGCGGTCGGCCGCTCCGTCCCGAGGACCGGCGGCGCGGAGGCGGGGCGGACGATGGCCGGGGCGGTGCCTTCTGCGGGGAGGCCTGGGGCATGCTGCTGCTCGACGGAGGTCGGCACGACCGGGACATCGTGCGACGGCGCGGCCTCGTGAGTGGGTGCGCCGGGGTGGTTCACCGGCTCGACGGCTGACTGCGTTTCCGTCGGGATGTGCTGCTGGGAGGTCGGACTGACCATCGGTGCAGTCGTCGGTTCATGGGGTGCTGAGGTGCTCGGAGCAGGCAGCGCGGACTGCTCGATGTGCGGTGCTTCGGTGGGCGTGGTAACGGGTGCGCGCGGCGCGCGCGGTGCGGCCTCGGCCGGGGCCGAACGCTGCTGACTCGTCGTGGTTGTTTCGGGGCGGCTGCTGGGCGAGGTCTGGGCGGCGAGTGTGGTCTCGAAACCGGGCAGGCCGGTTGAGTTGTGCGCGGGGGCCGTCTCGACGACGTGCGGGGCAGGGCTCGGGGCACTGACGGCGGCGGAAGTCTGGGTCTGTGTGGTGTGCGGGACAGCCTCGCCGACGTTTGTGCCCGCTCGCGTCGCACTTCCGGTGGCGGCGCCTGAACTGGCCGTGGTGGGTGTGTGCTCGATGGTGATCGCAGGCGGCTTGATGCCGTTGACGTCGGGGAGGTGCAGGTCGATACCGGTGGGGACGTGGATGTCGGGGATGTCTTCTTTGGGCACGTGCGCGCCCTCGCCGCCCTTGCGGCCCCCGCCGCCCAGCATGGAGCCGATCGCCCCGCCTGCGAACGCCTCGCCGAAGTTGTTGGTGCCGCCGAAGATCCCGGTCAGGGCGGCGGAACTGGCCACGCCGGTCGCGCCGCCGATGATGCCCTTGCCGATGATGTTCTTGGCGAGGCCGGGCGCGATGTGACCAGCTCCCTCGCCGATGATCCCTCCGATCGCCCCGGCGATGGCGCCGCTCTCCACTGCGGAGAGGGTGCTCTGCCAGTCCCAGTGGGTGCGGTCTCCCTTGAGCAGCTGGATGGCCTGGATCAGCGCGTCCATCCCGACCATGAAGCCGATGCCGCTGGCGATGGAGGTGAGCAGGCGACGCAGGATCATCCAGACAGCCACCCGGGCAGCCGTGATCGCTGCCGGGACCGCCTCCGGCGCCCACCACGACAGGTCCACGATCTCCACGGCCAGCCAGGCGAGTTGAGCCAGGATCATGTACTTGGCGTACTCGACCTGGACGCCGGTCTCTTTGCCGAGCGTGCCCATCTGCCCGGCGGCCTGGGCCATGTCGGGGAGATTGGACTGCAGTTGGGTGACGAAGGACTTGAACTCGTTGGCCACCGAGCCGCCGATGTTGGAGAGGACGCCCTGGGTCGCGGGCCCGATCTCCTCGCCGATGGCGACCAACTGCTGTGCGGCCTCCTCCCATGCCTCGCCGAGCACGCGCAGCCCGTCCTCGTCGCCCTTGGGCCAGTGCTGGCCGACGGCCAGCGTCGCCACCCAGGCCAGCCAGGAAGGGAGTTCGATGCTCATGGCTTTTCGGTGGTGCGCGGTTCGGTCCGGGATCCCGATTCGCTGCCGGTGTTGAGCGAGCGGGCGGCGGCGACGTTCTCCTCCTCGAGGATCCGGTAGTTCTTCGCCATGGTGTTGATGCCGTCGCCGGTGCTGTCCAGCACCTCGCCGGTCTGGCTGATGCCGTCCAGGATCTGCCGGTGCGGGTTGTCGTACGACTCCAGGAACTGCCGGCCGGTCTCGTCGTCGCCCCAGGGCTGGCCGATCGAGCCGAGCCTGGCCTCCAGGGAGGTGCCGACGCCCTTGAAACGGGCCGCGAGCTCCCGCAGGTAGGGCATCTGGTTGTGCAGACCCTCGGGGTTCACTTCGAAGGATTCGCTAGGCACGGTGTCCTCCACTCGGGCGGCCGTTGACGATGTAGTCGCGTACGGAGTCGGGCATGGTCGGGTCCTCGGAGAGGATCGTGGTCGGGTCGGCCCTGCCCTCCAACAGGTCGCCGACGCGCACCCCGGGCGGCAGTCGCAGATCGGTCAGCTCGGCCACCTTGGTCATGGCGTCCGCGCGGGCCTCGGTGAGTGTGGCCATCAGGGTCTCGGCGAGCTCCTTGGGAGCCATCCGCCGGTAGGCGCCGGTGGGGAACTCGATCGCGGTGACCTCGCCCTGCGCGCTCACCGTCACCTTGACGGACTGCCGGGGCGCGGTCGCGGTCCCGGTCGTCTCGTTGATCCTGCGCCTGGTCTCGGTGGCCTCCGCGCGCTGCGTCCGGTACAGCGTGAGCATGTCCTCGATGCCCTGGTCGTATGGGGTGCTCATGCTCGCTCCTTGCTAGATGATCGCGCCGAAGTCGTCGTCCGCGGCGACACCCCAGGTGTCGCTCTCCTGGACCAGCAGGTCGGCGGCGACGCGTTCGGTCGGCGCCGTGGCCGGCTCCTCGGCCTCGGGCTCCTCCTCCGGGTCCTCCTCGACGTATTCGCCGACGGCGTAGGAGGGTTGTGCGCCGCTCCGGTAGACCACCGGACTCTCCGGTGAACTCGTGCTGCTGAACGTGCGGTTGGGGCGCCAGGTGGCGAACTGCGGTTCCTCCTCGGTGGGCACCGGTGTGGCGGCCGGCCCAGGGCTCTCGCCCCAGGTGCCCTCCGCAGCCGTGGTGTAGCCGGGGGCGAGAACCTCCGGCTCCTCCTCGGTGGTCACGGACCAGAGCAGCGGCACGAACGATGCGGCGGCGGTGTCCCAGCCCGTGGCGGACTCCTCTTCGGTCTCCTGGGCCGTCCCTGTCGTGGGTGCGGCCAACTCGACTTCGGTGAAGGCGGTTTCCTCATCGGCCCCGGCCACGGCGGTCCAGACGGTGGCTTCCTCCGTCAGCTCCACAGCGGCCTGTTCAGCAGTTGCCCCGGCGGTCTGCTGTGGCGGGGTCGCGCTCGTTCCCGGCAGCACCACCCCGGGCAGGACCAACGCCTCGCCGCCCGCCGCGGTGTGCTGCGCCTCGGGCTCGGGGGCGTGGAGCGGGCCGCTCCACGGGTCCGTCTCGCCCTCCAGGAGGCCGGAGGCCTCGCTGCGCTCGCCGTTCTCGGCTGCGCCGGGCTGCGCCGCGGCTCCGCCCATGCCCGGCAGGAACGGCACGCCTTCGGCCGCGGCGGCCTGCTCGCTGGTTCCCACCGACGCGTTCTCGGCCGCCAGGCCGAGGCCCTCGCCGCCCGCCGCGGTGCCGTGCCCGCTGCCGACCTCCGTACCGACCCCGTGCTCGCCGGCCCACGGCTCTGCACTGGCGGCGAGCAGCCCGGAGGCGTCACTGCGCTCGTTCTGGGCGGAGTTGGGCTGACCGCTCATGCCGCCCATCCCGGGCATGTAGGGCATGCCCCCGCTCATGTCGCCGGTGCCTGTGCCCGTGCCGGAGCCTGCGGTGGTGGCGGGCTGTTCGGTGGGGAGGGTGAGTCCTTCGCCGCCCGTGGCGGTGCCGAGGTGGTGGCCGATGCCCTCGCCGAGGTTGGTTGCACCCGCCCAGGGCTTTCCGCTGGCGTCCAGCAGCCCGGAGGCGTCGCTGCGCTCGCCGTTGGCGGCGTGTGGCTGGCCGCTCGCGCCGCCCATCCCCGGCATGTAGGGCATGCTGTCGCCGGCGCTGCCGCCAGTACCGCTTCCGGTGCTCGGCAGGCCGGATTCCAGGGAGGTGCTGCCCGGGAACCGGGCGGCCGTGCCCAGGCCGTTGCCGGTTGACAGCCCGCTCGGGAGACCCGCGCTGCCGAGGCCGCCGGTGCCCTTGACGTTCGTCGCGCCGGGGAAGGCCGAGCTGCCGAGTCCGCTACCGACACCGCTACCGGTTCCGGTTTTGGCGGAGAGCTTGCCCTTGCCCGACGTCCCGAGGCCGCCGCCGAACGCGCTCACCGGGAGCGAACCGGCAGCCAGACCCAGCGGGTTGATTCCGTTCCCCAGGGCGCCGGAACCGCCGGTGCCGGTACCGCCGTTGTAGGGGGAACTGGACTCGAGCGCGCGCAGGCCCGGCGAGGTGATGCCGCCGGCACCCAGCCCGCCGATTCCTCCGGTCCCGGTGCCACCGCTGTAGGCGCTGGGGTTGAGTGCGCTGTCCAGGGCACTGGGGTTGAGCGCGCCGTTGCCACTGCCGGTCCCGATGCCGCTGCCGAGCCCCGTGCCCATGTCGCTGCCGGTGCCCAGACCGCCGCTGTACGGACTGAGCGGGAGGGCGCTTGTGTCGGCCGCCTTGAACTGGTCCGGGGAGAGGGATTGGCTCGCGCCGAGCTGCGAGGTCGGCAGGCTGCCCAGATCCCGGCCGGCCGCGGTGTAGCCCGTGTCGGTGTAGGCGGGCTGGTTGGGGCCGTTGCCGGTGGAGGGCTGGTTGCTGGTGCTCAGTGGGGAGTTGACGGCGCCCGGGGACCGGACGGAGTCGATGGTGACCTGGTACTCGCCGGCCAGGCTCTTGAGGACGGCGCGCATGTCCTCGTTCATCCACTCCACCAGCTGAGGCCGCTTGCTGATCGGGATGAGTCCGTTGTCCATCGGCGTGACGCCGCTCTTGACGGCCTCGTTGGCGTAGTAGGTGTCGATCTCCGAGATCTTCTGCTGCGCGTTGAGCAGGTTGACGGCGTTGTTGGCCAACTGCTGGGGCACGGAGTCCGCGCCCGAGGTGCCGCCGGAGAGGGCCGTCGCCGTTGCGTTGATCTGCTTGGAGAAGGTTTCGATCATGGTGAGGAAGGAGTCCGCCGCGTCCCCCTTCCATGGGCCGTTGTCGCCGGCCAGGGCCTTGGCCTGATCGGTGAGGGCCTGCGCGACCCCGCTCAGCACCAACTGCACCTGGTAGAAGATGTTGGCGGCGTCCTGCAGCGACTGCGGGGAGGACACCGACTGGGCGTGCGACTGGTTGGCGGCGTTGTCCACGCCGGCCGACATGCCGTTGATGGCGGCCTCGATCTGCTTCCAGTCCCAGGAGTTGTAGTCCTGGATGGAGCCGGGATCGGTACTCGGGTTCCCGAAGACCGCGCCGTTGCCGTTCTGGGTGAAGCCACCGCTGTTGTAGTCGTTGGACCCCATTGCCATCACCGTTCTTCCGTCGAACCCGCCAAGTCCTCGCCCGGGGCGGCGTGGTCACCTTTCGCGTACCGGTGACCGCGCCGCCCCGGGCGGAGGCTCACCCGCCCTTGCTGGAACTGCTGCTGGACGACGTCCCCGGGGTTCCCCCGGCGTCCGTGATCAGGGAGGTGAAGTCGCCCTCGGTCGACTGGAACGCGCTCTGCAGATCCGTCGCGCTCGCGGAGTTGGCGTCCTCCGTGGTCGTGTACTTCTGGCTCAGCTGCCGCATGCCGGCGCTCAGGTCGCTCAGCCCCTGGCTGAGGTCGCCGAGCACCTTGACGAACTGCTCCTTGAGGCCGTCATCGGCATTGGGCCCGTTGAGGTCGATGCGCATCTTGTTCGCGTGGTAGAAGTCCCCCGGTGCCACGGAGACCCCCTTCAACGCGGTCTGCGCCTGCTTCACCGGGGCGACGAGCTGGTCGATGTTGTCCGCGAAGAGGTCGAGCGAGGGCGTGTCGACCGTGGTCCCCTTCCCGTCGCCCTTCCCCGAGGGGACCGCGGGCGGGGTGAAGGTGGTCGGATCGGTGTACGAGCCCTGCCCGTTGGGCACCGAGGTGCCGTTGCCGTACTGCTGCGGCTGGTACGGCTTGGGCTTCGGGTGCGGGTGCGGGTTGTAGTAGGGAGCTCCGGGGGCCATGCGTCACCCCCAGAGCTGAACGCCTTGGCGCTCACCGTTGGCGTAGTACTCGTTGATCTGGCCGAGCAGCTGGATCGCGGTGGCGGCCTTGGCGGTCATGTCGGCGGCGGCGGTGTCCCACTGCGCCTTGACCTGGGTGTAGGTCTGCTGCGCGTCGCTGTTCCATTCGGCCAGGTTGACCTTGGACTGGTTGTCCAGGTCGGCGAGGGTCGAGTTGATCTTCTGCGTGATGGAGTTCATCTCGCCGACGATGTAGTCGACCTGCTCCATCTGGACGGTGTACGTGGTCACGGTGACGACTCCTTGCTGGAACGCTGCTACGGGAAGGGGGACGAGGGCGGTCAGAGGCCGGGCAGGCCGGCGAAGCCGCCCGCGCCGATGGTCTGCGCCACCTGCTGCGCCGCCTGCTCCGTGTCGGAGTGGGTGTTGGCGTAGACGTTGGTGTTCTGCGAGAGCTTCTCGAGCATCGTGGACAGGGCCTGGTTGACGGTGCGGAAGTCCTCCAGCCACTGCGTCATGGCCTGGGTGTAGACGGAGGCGGCCTCGCCGGTCCAGCTGGCCTGCAGGGCCTCGATCTGGCCCTCGATGGACGAGTAGGAGCTGGTGGAGTCGTCCAGAGCGGTCTGGAAGGTGCTCTGGGCCGCGGTCATTCCCTGGAGTTCGACCGAAGTCAGCTGTGCCATGTCGGTTCCTTTCGTCGTGTGCGGTCGGTGTCTGCGGAGGTGGTCTGAAAGGCGGCCGGGCATGCACCTGTCATGAGTGCACCAGTGGCGCCAGTGGTTCCGCCGTCGGAGGGGCCTCGTCCTCCGACGGCGGTGGCTTCGGGAGGTCGTCGGGGCTCAGGGTGCGGGAACGGGCGGTCGCGGCGAGCCGCTCCGCGAGCCGGTGCACCTCGAAGGCGGCGTGTGTCGGCGGCTCGGAGGCGAACAGCGCGATCGCGGCCGCTGCCGCCTCGTCGCCCAACCGGAAGCCGAACAGCCGCAGTTGCCGGTCGAGCAGCAGGGCCAGGTGGTTCGGGCCGTACGGAGCCAGCTCGACGTACTCGGCGAAGGACTCCGCCAGCTCCGGATGTCCGCCGAGCACCTGCATCAGGTGCGGGGAACTGCCGGAGAGCACCAGCACCGCACCGTGCGGCTTGGGCGCCAGCTTCGCCAGCGCGTCCAGCACATGTCCCTGCTCGGCCTCCGGACGTCGGCTGAAGGGCTCGTCCACCTGGGCCAGCAGCAGGCCGCCTTCGGCCTCCTTGAGCGCGGCGGCCAGCCGGAACACCGGCTGCTCCGACCAGCGCACGGGCACCTGGGAGAGCGGCAGCTGCCGCACCGCGCCGGTGGCCAGCAGACCCAGCTCGGCCAGGCAGCGCCCGTACACCCCGGCCAGGGCGCGCCGCCCGCTGCCTGACGGGCCGTCCATGACGACGTTGGCCAACCCGTCGACGGTCGTGCCCGCATGACGCAGCGTCACCAGCTGCTGCAGACGGGTGCGCAGGGTGGACCTGGCCTGGTCCAGACCGGCCATGCCGTCGAGTCGGCGCAGGCCCGGCGAGTCGAACTCGGCAGCGGTGGTGCGGGCCTGGGGTTCGGGGGCGGACGCCGTGGGGGCGGCCTGGTCCGGGGCGGCGATGGTGAGGACGTCCGCGCCGGTCAGGACGGAGAGTTCGTTGTCGTCGACCGGTGCTCCGGCGGCGAGGCGGGAGGCCTGACGGCTGATCATCTCCTCGAAGACCTGCCGGGCGACGCGGCCGTTGCCGAACGTGGCGCCCTTGGGCACGTCCTCGAAGTAGCGGATCAGCGCCTGTTGGGCGTCGTCGGTCAGGTCGTAGTAGTGCTTGGCGCACAGGCCGTGGACTATGGTGACCAGCTCGGCCGGACTGTAGTTGGGGAACTCCACGCCGCGGGCGAAACGCGAGGCCATGCCCGGGTTCGAGGCCAGGAACTGGTCCATCTGGGCGGAGTACCCCGCCACGATCACCACGATCTCGTCGCGGTGGTCCTCCATCAGCTTCATCAGGGTCTCGACGGCCTCCTGGCCGAAGTCGGGACCGCTGCCCTTGGACTGGTTGGTGAGGGTGTACGCCTCGTCGATGAAGAGCACGCCGCCGAGCGCCTTGGTGAACACCTCGGTCGTCTTGATGGCGGTGCCGCCGATGATCTGGGCGACCAGGTCGGCGCGGGCCACCTCGACGATATGGCCTTGGCTGAGGATGCCCAGCTCGGCGAGGACGGCGCCGTAGAGCCGGGCGACGGTGGTCTTGCCGGTGCCGGGCGGGCCGGCGAAGACCAGGTGCCGGCTCATCGGCGGCATCGGCAGGCCCATCTCCTGCCGTCGCTGGGTCATTTTGTTGAGGTTGATCAGGCCGGTGACCTCGCGCTTCACGCTCTCCAGGCCGACCAGGGCGTCCAGATCGGCCAGCGGACCGGTGCCCGGGTGGTGCGCGGTGCGCTGCTCGCCCTGCGGCGGGCGTGCCGGCTGCTGCTTCGGCGCGTCCGGGCGGGCGGCGGTCGGTGAGAACTCGCGCAGCGCGCTGCCGCCGTTGTCGCGGACCTCGCAGTGGAGCAGCTGCACCGGCTGGTCGGAGCTGGAGCGTACGCCGTCGCCGGCGTTGTCGACGATCGTGCAGTTGGTCATTTCGGCGCGGGCGTCGGCCTGGACGTGGAGCCCGTGGCCGCGGGCGCCGGTCACCCGGCAGCCGACGGCGGTCAGCGTGCCGCCCGGCGCGACCCGGATGCCGTCGCTGTCCGATCCGGTGAACTCGGTCTCCCGCGCCGTCAGTTGCCCGTCCGCGCCGACCACGGCGGTCCAGCCCTGGACGACGCAGGAGGCCAGCTCCACCCTGGCCCCCTTGGCCAGGTCGAGAGCGGTCCCGCCGGAGGCGTGCAGGCGTGTCCCGGTCAGGTTGACCTGGGCCCCCGTCTGCACGTCCAGGCCGGTTCCGGTTCCGCCCTCGATCGCCCCACCGCGCAGGGTGAGCACGGATTCGCCCATCGCGCGCACTGCGGCCGTGCTCGCGCCGCGGACCTTCAGGTCGATGCACTCCACCTGGCTGTCGGCCTCTACCAGCAGGCCCACCGGGGTGGCGGTGATCTCGCAGTCCTCCAGCAGCGGCCGGGCGCCGCCGGTGACGTGCACGGCGCCGGTCGCCGCCCCGTCCATCACGCACCCGCGCAGCTGTGGCGCCGCGGGCCCGCTGATGTGGACGGACTGTCCGCGCGAGCCCTCGAACCGGCAGTCGGTCAGCACCGTCTCACCGCTGCTGGTGAGGTACGCGTCCAGAGCGGCGCTGCCGGAGACCGTCACCCGGCGCAGTTGGGCGCTGCCCTCCTGCTCCACCGCGAGCGCGGGTTTTCCGCTGCCGGTGATCCGGCTGGCCTCCACCGTCACCGAGCCCTGTCCGTTGACGCAGATCCCGTTGCCGCGCACCCGCTCGAAGGTGCAGTCGCGGACGGTGAGCCGCCCCCGCTCCGCGACCACTACGGCCGACGAGCCGACCTCTGCGATCCGGGACCGCTCGACCAGGTTTCCGCCGCCCGAGGTCACCACGATGCCCGCGCCCTGACCGTTCGTCACCGTGCAGGCGCGCAGGGCCACGGTGCCGTCGTGCCAGGCCAGTACGGCCGCCCAGGCCTCGCCGGTGACCTGGCAGCCGTCCAGCGCGGCCTGGCCGCGCCGGACGTCCAGCACCGGGGCCTCCCGGTCGGCGCCGGAGAGCACCAGGCCGGAGAGCTGCACCGCCTCCGCGTCCACCACCAGGGTGCTGCCGGACTCCGCGTGGATGCGGACCTCGGCGTCGGCGCTCTCGGCGGTCAGCGAGACCGGGCGGGTGATGGTCAGGGACTCGTCGTAGCGTCCGGGGGAGACGGTGATCAGCGCGCCGTCGCCGGCGTCGCGCAGCGCATCGCCGATGGAGCGGTAGGCGCCCGCGCGGGACCGGGAGACCAGCAGGACCTGTCGGTTCACAACGTCGCTCCCTTGCGTGCGGCCCCGAGCGGGGCGTGGCCGAGCAGGCCCGGCGGCGCGGCGGGCACAGCGTGCGCGGCGCCAGGGTGTGTGCCGCTTTCGGCGTCGGCCCGCAGTGCCTCCGCGGCGCGCTCCAGGACCTCCAGGGCGAGGTCGTCCAACGGGGCCCGTCCGGTGTCCTCGCCGGCGCCGGCCGCCTCGGCGGGGGCGACCTCGCGCAGCAGGACCAGCGGGCGCTTGCTGTCCGCCTCGGCGCGCAGCACCTTGAAGGTGGTGCCGGGCAGGAAGATCACCCGGCCGGGGGCGCCGGGGTCCAGCAGGCTGGTCCGACGGGCCGTCATCGACCAGAGCAGCACGTCGGTGGTGCCGTCGGGGACCGGCTGCGGATCGGTGGACGCGGTGCAGAACGCCCACTCGGTGACCAGGCGGCCCTCCTGGTACCAGTCCCGCTCGGCCGGGTTCAGCCGGGCCCGGAGCAGGGCCGCGCCGCGGTACGAGGGCAGTCGGCGCAGGCCGGAGGCGATGCAGCGGGCCAGTGGCACATGCGGACCGATCGCGCCGCCGCGCACCGCGGCGTCCACCTCGGCGCTGTCCCCGGACAGGTACAGCCGCACGGCGACGAGGTCGGTGAGCGCGTCGGCGCCGGTGCGGGAGCCGTCGCGCAGGCCGGGCGACTCCGACATCACCCGGGAGACGCTTCCGGCGATCGCGTGGTACTGCCGGCTGAAGGTACGCCGCACCCAGTCGCGCTCCTGGTCGAGGCCGCGCTCCGGCGGGACCGTGCTGGCGCTCGCATTGGGCACCGGCTGCACCCGCACACCGCCGGGCGCCGGGGACGGTGCGTCGGGCTGCTGCGGCGGCCCGGTCTGTTCGAGCGCGGCCGACAGGGGCCCGATCGGGGCGCCGGACTCAAGCCGGATCCCGGCGATGGTGGGGGGCGCCGGTCGGGCCGTGGGTGCGGGGTCCGGCAGGGCCGGCGGCTCGGGCGCGGACGGCGCCTCGGGCAGGGGCGGGGTGGCGCTCCGGGGCGCGCCGGGTGGTTCGGAACCGGGGACCGGGTTGCCGGCGGCGGGAGCGAGGGGCGGCGCCCCGGCCCCGGCGGCGCTCGTCTCCTCGCCCGCAGGGTGTCCCGCAGCGAGGGTCGCGGGGACGGGCACAGGTGCCGGTGCCAGGTGATCCGGTGCCGTGCCGCTCTCGGGGCTGTCCGCCTGGGTGCGGGCAAGGGGAGGGCCTGCGGCCGTCGCGGGGGCATGGGACGCGATGTCGGGCAGGGGCAGGGGCAGGGGCAGGACGGCGGGCGGCGGCGCCGCGGTGTGGCCTCCGGCCGGAGCCGGCGCCGTTGCTGGTGACTCGTCCGGGGCGAGGCTGCCGAGGGCCGGCTGCTCGGTCAAGGCGCGCTCGTGCTGGTGGCCGCTTCGGACGGCGGCGGCCGGCCCCTCCGAGTCGGCCCAGAGGGCGACGTGGGCAGGGCGGCGTCGGGCCGCGGCCGGGCTGGTGAGCAGGGGCTCGGTGGAGGGCTCGGGGAGGGACCAGGCGTCCTCCGCCCCGGGCGGGGCCGCGACCGCTGGGTCGTCGGCGGGGGCCACCCGGAACAGCGGGCGCGCGGCGGGCTCCAGCCGCCAGAGCATGTCCTCGGCCAGGGCCCGCATCCGCTCGGCGCTCTCCGGCGAACTGCGGTCGTACAGCAGCGCCGCGTAGCCCGGCGCGGCCGGGATGCGGCGTATCTCGTCGCTGTTGGGCGGCTCGATCGCCGGGCGCATCCACAGCCCGCACTGCACCACTTCGAGCACGGCCGCGGACGTGTACTCGTACAGTCCGGCGCCGATCTGGCGTGCGCCCGCCAGCGGCGGCCGCAGGCCGTACAGCACCGGGGGAGCGGTGCTGCCCGGCGTGTAGCCCAGCGCCTGCACGAAGGGGTCCCAGCCGGGAACCTCGGCTTCGAGCGGGCCGGCTCCGAGCGGTATGTCGGTCCACAGGGTGACGGGCTGTCCGAAGGCGTCCGCCAGGGCCTGCCCGACCGCGATACCGCCCGGCACGGCCACCGGGCCGAAGTGGACGAACTTCACCCGGGACCGTACCGAGGGCAGGATCGACTCCCACACGCCGAGCACGTCCGCGAGCGGCACGGCCGGTCCCTCGGGGCAGCCCAGCACGATCGTCAGCATGGTGGGGTCGCTGGGCAGCCGGCCGATCAGACGGCGCCACCCGGCGAGCAGGTCGCGGGGGCGGGCGCTGCGCACCCACACCCCGCTGGGGACCGACTCGACCACGCCGTAGGGGCTGGTCTCCCAGGGCCGGTCGACCGTGGAGAACTCCCACAGGGGTTTGGGGAAGCGCGGCGAGTCACGCTCCGGCTCGCGTCCGGGGCGCAGCCGCAGCCAGCCCGCGCCGTGGTCGGCGGGGATGAACAGGCCGCCGCCCGCGGTGGGGAGCAGTTCGCCGTCCGGGGCGAGCACCAGCCGGCCCAGGCGGTCGGCGATGGCCTGCCCGGCATGCCGCGCCTCCTGGGGCGTGGCGCGTCCGAAGATCAGCCGCAGGCTGCCCGGATGCGGCGCCAGCAGCCGCGCCACCGCCGGCCAGGCCGTGTCGAGCGCTCCGAAGGGCAGGTCCACCACGACGAGCAAGTGCTGGTCGTCACGGGCGAGTCCGGCGGCGAACTGCACCGCCTGCGGGTCGGCTTCACCCCTGGGATGGACGAGCAGGGCGTTTCCGGCGGCCTGCAGGTGCAGCACGGGGCCGGTCGTGCGTCCGACACGAAGAGCCGGGGTCATCAGCCACCACCTCCTGTTGCTGCTGCGGCGCTCTGACTCAACACGGGCCCGCGTGGCAAAAGGTTCAACAGGCCGTCCGGGAGTGGGACCGGACTCGTCCCGCCGAGACCCAGCAGCGCCGCGCTGCCGCCGATCAGCGGGTAGACGGTGCCCTGATCGGTGATCAGGTACTGCCGCGGATTCGAGATCTGCGCCACGACGTCCTCCTGGCTGACCGCGTACACGCCACCATTGGCCGGGACGATCACCCGCTCGCTCCCGGTTCCGGCCGCGCCGTGTTCGAGCACCAGGGCGCTGCCCACCGACTTTCCGCCGCCGGTCACCTGCTGCTGCAGGCAGACCGCCTGGCCGCCTGCGGCCAGTTGCGGGGCGTCGAGCACATCGGGCAGGGTGCTGCCGGGCGTGCTGCCTGGCGCGGCGACCGGGGCCGCGGCCAGGTCGGCCGCAGTGACCAGGCGCGGTGCCGAAGCGCCTGGTCGTGCGGCCAGCAGGGCCTCCTCGGTGGCGCTGACCGGGGCGATGCCCGCGGACGTCATCACATAGAAGCGGTTGCCGCTGTCGGCGGTGGTGAAGAGCTGTCCGACCCTGACCGGCTTTCCCGCGACGCTTCCGGCCGGCGTGCCGGCCTTCGGCAGCGCGGCCGCCGCTAGCGGGGCTCCTGCCGGCAGTGCCTGCAGCCAGCTCTGCGGAGCCTGGACGGCCTGGTCCGCGTCCAGGCCCAGCGCGATGAGGGTCGCGGCCGACGGCACCGGGTAGCTGACGCCCCGCCAGAGCAGGTAGCGCTTTCCGCCCAGTCCGGCCAGCAGGGTCTGCCGGTCGTCGGGGAAGGCGGCGGTGCGGCCCGCCGGGGCGAAGTCGACGACCTCGCCGCCGGGCAGGTCGGGACGCAGGCAGCGGGTCCAGGCGCCGACGGCCAGGGCGGACGCGGTCGGCACCTCGTCGGGCGCGTCGGGGATGCCGATCGCGGAGCCGCGCGGCGTACTGCCCAGCGAAGCTTCGGAGACGCTGCGCACGGTGGCGTTCCGCCCGGCCAGCAGCAGCGCCGAGGCGTAGTTGCGCACCGGGCGCAGCTCGCCGTCAAGGTAGAGGTAGCGGCTGCCGGTGCGCTGGTCCACCACGATGGAGCCTGCGCTGCGCCAACTGTCGCTCGGCGCCGGCGAGATGAGCCCGTAGACGCCGAAGCCCGCACACAGCAGGACCACGATGCCCGCACCGAGGAAGGTGCCCAGCGAGGCGCGTCGGGTGGGGCTGTCGCCGCGCCCGGGGTCGCCGCTGACCAGCGCGGTGGCCAGCCGGCCCGTGGCGAACTGGTAGGCCTGCAGATGGTCGCGTCGGCTCTGCACCGTGTCCTCCCCCTCAGCTCGCCATGGAACGGAACCAGGCGTACACGTGCAGCGCCTGAAGCAGCAGAGGCAGCAGGGCGATGGCCGAGACCGTCTCCAGGATGTCCCCGGCGTGGGCCCAGACCGGCAGCAGCCGGCTGGTCGGCAGCCGCCAGGCGGCCACCAGCAGCGCCACGGCGGCGATGAACAGGACCGCGACCACAACCGCCCGCCCGCTGTGCTGGTGTGGCGCGGCCCGCAGTACCAGCAGCAGGGCCAGGCCGACCGTCCCGGTGGCGACCATCGGCACCCGCTGCACCGCCCCGGTCAGGCCGCGGGCACGGAGCAGCACCGCGCCGCTGAAGGCGAGCGGAAGCACCCAGCCGATCCATCCTGGCTCGCGCACCATGAACCAGAAGCCCACCGCGTAGACCAGGGCCGAGGACAGGCTCAGCGTGTCGAGGTAGCCGTTGGCGGCGGTGACCCGGCGCTCCACCCGCTCCTGCGGCTCGGGGTCGATGTCCTGCTGGAGTTCCTCGGCGTTGTTCGGCAGTTGCGGGACGCGCAGCCGCGCCATCCGCAGGGTCAGCCGCGGGCCGAAGTGCCCGAGCACGAACAGCGCCACCGCGACCACGGCCGCGGCCTGCCCGCCGTGCAGGTGCGCGCCCCGCATCAGCGCCGCGCCGGCCGCCGCGGCCAGGGCGGTGAGCAGCGCGGTTCCGGGGAAGACCAGCGGCAGCGGCCGCAGCGCCAGCAGCACCCCGGCCAGCACGACCACGGATCCGGCCGCGACCAGCACCCCGCTCTGTCCGGGAGCGAAGCCGCCGTGCGGCCCCGCACGGAAGGTCAGCCCGGACAGCCCGGCGAACAGCAGTGCGCCGACCCCGGCCAGCACGACCGCCCCGCTGTCGGCGTGGAGCCGGTCGCCCAGGACGCAGCCGAGGGCCAGCAGGACGGCGGCGCCGCCCGCGCCGCCCGCAGCGGGGACGCCGGGGCCGAACCCGAGCAGCGCCCAGGCCAGCGCGGCGAGCACCAGCGCGGCCAGGGCCAGGGCCAGTCGACGGGTGTGCTGCGGCCGCCAGCGGTCCGAGCGGGCGCCGAGGACGTGCGCGACCCCGTCGGCGATGTCGTCGAAGTGCAGCGCCGGCAGCGGCTGGTCGGCCGGGCGCAGGTGCAGCACGTCGCCGTGGCGCAGGCCCAGGGACTCGGCGGTGCCGTCCGGGTCCAACGGATCCTCGCCCAGCCGCTGCAGCACCCAGGGCGCGCCGCGCTGCTCGGCGGGCTCCTTGACCGCGTCGAGCAGCGCCGGCAGCAGCGCCGAGACGGTCAGCGAGACCGGTATCGCGAGGTCGGCCCGCGAGTCGGGACCGACCACGCTGACCCGGCAGACCTCGGCGGACAACAGGGGTTCGGTGGTCATGATTCGGTCACCAATCCGGTTTGGACGAGACGGACGGACCGGCGGGTGACGAGCTGGGCACGCCCGGCGGGCAGGGTGCGGGGCTTGGCCTCGCCGAGGAACTTGCCCTCCTCCTTGGGGTAGGAGAACAGCAGCGCCGGATTGCCCAGCTCCCACAGACGGCGCAGCAGCGGGTCCATCATCGCCCGCATCGCACCCGAGGTGGAGCGGGCGACGACGAGGTGCAGTCCGATCTGGGCGCCGTGCGAGAGCAGCGGCAGCAGCGGAGCGAGCGGGGAGCTGGCGCCGACCGCCCCGCCGGAGGCGAGCAGGTCGTAGTCGTCGACCACGGCGAACAGCAGGGGGCCCGACCACCAGTCGCGGCGGGCCAGCTGCTCCGGGCTGATGTCCGTTCCCGGGACGCGCTTGCCGACCGAGACGGCCGCGTTGTTGGCCAGGGTGTTGAGCCCGTCGCGGTCCACCACGTAGCCGATCCGGTACTCCTCGGGGATGACCGACAGCAGCCCGCGGCCGGGGTCCGCGGCGATGATGCGGGCCTGGTCGGGGGTGTACCGGTCGGTGATGGCCTTGACCACCAGGCGCAGCGCGTTGGTCTTGCCGGTCTCGCCGTCGCCGAACACCATCAGGTGGGACGCGGTGGCGAAGTCGTGCCAGACCGGCTCCAGCCGCTGCTCGTCCCAGCCCAGCGCGACCCGCAGATCGCCCTCGGCGGGCGGCAGCTCCCGGTAGGGCAGCGTGGTGGGCAGCAGGCGGACGCCGGGGGCGGTCCGACCGGTCCAGAAGGTGCTGATCTCGGCGACGGCCGCCTTGGTCGCCACGGTCAGGTCGGCCACCTCGGAGGAACTGTCCAGGCGCGGCAGTGCGGCGAGGAAGTGGTGGCCGGAGGCGGTCAGGCCGCGGCCGGGCTGGTGCGGCACGGTGGCCGCGACCCGCGGTCCGACCTCGGACTCCAGGGCGTCGCCGAGGCGCAGCTCCAGCTTGGTGCCGAGCATGTCGCGCAGCCGGGGCCGGATCTCGGACCAGCGCACCGCGGAGGCGATCAGGTGGATGCCGAAGGAGAGGCCGCGCACGGCCAGTTCCATCACCCTGGGCTCCAGGTCGTCGTAGTCCTGACGGAGCGTGAACCAGCCGTCCACCACCAGGAAGACGTCACCGTAGGGATCGTCCACGGCGCCCTGGGCGCGCAGCGCCCGGTAGGCGGCCATGGACTCCAGGCCCCGGCTGGTGAACTCCTGCTCCCGGCGCTCCAGCAGCTGGGTCAGTTCGGCGACGGTGCGCAGCACCCGGTCCCGCTCCAGCCGGGTGGCCACCGAGCCGACGTGCGGCAGACCGGAGACGGAGACCAGGCCGCCGCCGCCGAAGTCCAGGCAGTAGAACTGCACTTCCTCCGGGGTGTGGGTGAGCGCCAGGGAGAGGATCAGGGTGCGCAGCGCGGTGGACTTCCCGGTCTGCGGCGCGCCGACCAGGCCTAGGTGCCCGTCGGCGGCGGAGAGGTCGGCGACGAGCAGTTCGCGCAGCTGCTCGTACGGCTTGTCGACCATGCCCAGCGGAACGCGCAGCCGGCCCAGCGCCGGGTAGTCGGCGGCGCTCATGCCGCGCAGCGGATCCGGGACGATGCCGGGCAGCAGCTGGTCCAGGCTGGGGGAGGCGTTCAGCGGCGGCAGCCACACCTGGCGGGCCGGTGGGCCGCTCTCCTCCAGCCGTCCGACCAGCACGTCCAGCAGCGACTCGTCGCTGTGCTCGCCGACCGGCTCCTCGGCGGCCGCAGGCTGCTCGGGCAGCGCGGCCAGGGCGGCCGCGGCGCGTTCGCTCAGCAGCGCTCCCTGCTGGTCCAGGGTGAAGGGCTGCACCTCCCGGTGCGCCCTGGCCTGTTGGAAGGTCTCCTCGGCCGCGCTGACCGGATCCGGCGCGGGTCCGGAGACGTAGGCGGCCTTGAAGCGCACCAGGTTGGTGGTGTCGATCTTGAGATAGCCGTTGCCCGGCGCTGAGGGCAGCTCGTAGGCGGAGGAGACGCCGATGACACTGCGGGACTCCATGGAGGAGAAGGTGCGCAGCGCGACCCGGTAGGAGAGGTGGCCCTCGACCTTGTGGATGCGGCTCTCGTCCAGGCGCTGCGAGGCGAGCAGCAGATGCACGCCGAGGCTGCGCCCCAGTCGCCCGATAGAGACGAACAGCTCCACGAACTCCGGTTTGTTGGCCAGCAGTTCGGAGAACTCGTCGACGATGACCAGCAGTGAGGGCAGCGGGGCCAGTTCACTGCCCGCGGCGCGCGCCTTCTCGTAGTCGAAGAGCGAGGAGTGGCCGGACTCGCGCAGCAGTTCCTGACGGCGGATCATCTCGCCGTTGATGGAGTCGCGCATCCGGTCGACCAGGTGGATCTCGTCGGCCAGGTTGGTAATCACGGCGGAGGTGTGCGGAAGGCGGTCCATGTTGAGGAAGGTCGCGCCGCCCTTGAAGTCCACCAGGACCAGGTTGAGCACCTCGGAGGAGTGTGTCGCGGCCAGCCCGATCACCAGGGTGCGCAGCAGCTCGCTCTTGCCGGAGCCGGTCGCGCCGATGAGCAGGCCGTGCGGGCCCATGCCGCCCTGCGCCGACTCCTTGAGGTCCAGCTCGATGACCTCGCCGTCCTCGGTGACGCCCAGCGGCACCGTCAACCGGGCGGCCTGTGCCAGACGGGGACGCCACTTGGCCTCCACGTCGAAGGTGCGCGGGTCGCGGATGCCGAGCAGGGTGGTGAGTTCGAGGTCGGACTCCAGCGGCCGGTCCGGGAGTTCGACGCCGCCGCTGGTGCGCATCGGGGCCAGGACGCGGGCCAGGGTGTCCGCCTGGGTGCCGCTCAGCGCGTCGGCCCGGGCCGAGACGGTGTCGCTGCCGGAGGGGAACTCCACCCTCCCGTCCCGGGCGGTGAGGCGCAGCACCTTGGGGCCGCCGGTCATGGCCCCGGTCACGTCCAGCAGCACGACGTTGCGCAGGCCGCCGTGGAGCAGCCGCGAGGACTCCGGCAGCCGCACGCCCTGGGCGATGACGACCACGAAGGGCTCGGCGACGCTGGGCGAGGCGGCCGGGTCGTGGTCGGGCCGGTCGCGCACCTCGGGGCCGAGCAGGTCCATCAGGGCGTCGTGCTCGGCCGCGGCCAGACGCACCGGGCCCGCCGCGTCCTCCTCGCCGCGGTGCGCGTTGTGCGGCAGCCACTTGACCCAGTCCCACTCGGCCCGGCCGGCGTCGCTGCCCAGCACGGCGACGCGCAGCTCGTCCGGGGAGTGGAGGACGGCCAACTGGGCCACCATGGCCCGCAGCAGCGCCAGTGCGGAAGGTCCGTCGCCGGCGAACTCGACGCTGGTGAAGCGCGGCAGCGCCACCGCTATGGGAAGGTCGGGCACCGTCTGGTGGGCCATGGTGAAGCGGCGCAGCGAGACCGCGCACAACGGCTCCAGGTCCTCCACCGGCTTGGTCTGCGGGGGGATGAACTCCAGTGCGGCGCGCCGCAGTCCGAGGCCGATCCGGATCCGGCCGAAGTCCTCGTGACCGGGCCGTCGTTCCCACAGCCGACCGCTGCGGGCCAGCGCCCACAGGCCGGCGGGCTCGGGGTTGTCCCAGAGTAAGGCCGCGCGCTGCTCGTCCGCGGCCTGCCGGGCCTGCTTGCGCTTCTGCGCGAGGTAGCGCAGGTAGTCGCGGCGCTCGGCGCGCATCCGGCGGCGGCGTTCTCCGCTGGACCTGCCGATCTGAGTGAGCGTCATGCTCACCATGGCGACGCCCATCATGCCCGACATCATGTAGGTGGTGGGGCCGGCGCTGCGCATCGAGAACATGAGCACCATGGCGCCCGCGCCGAGGCCCATCGGCAGATACATCAGCGCGGAGCCGAAGTCGGCGTTCGAGGGCTCACCGAGAACCGGGGGCTCGGCCAGTTCGATCTGCCCCTCGGGCATCTCTGGGCAGCCGGCGCGGGGAGCCCGCTTGGCGAGGGTCGTGCTCAAGCGTGGAAACCCCTCTTTGAGCATGGACACGTCGTTCAAGAATCAACTTATATAGATCCATGCCGTGTACACAAGTGCAGTTGAGGAAGGTTTGAGGAAGTTCGTCCCTCACTCGTACGGGCGATCCGGGGCGCAGGCCGGGGGGCCGCCGGGGCAGGATCGGTGCAAGCAGCGCTCACGGACCAGCGGAACGAGGTCGGACACCATGCAGGAAACCACGACGGCGCGCAAGCGACGGCCGGGCGGGCATGCGGCGGCGGTCCTGGGCGGCATCCTGGTCCTGCTGGCGTCGGGCTGCTCCAGCTCCACGGCGGGGTCCGGTTCGGGGTCGGCGGCCCCGACCGCGGTCGCGGACGTCGTCAGCAGCAGCCCGTCGGCCTGGTCCCAGCAGCGCCTGAATAAGGCGCTGGCCAAGCACGGCGGCACCTCGCACCCGGCCAAGGCCACCAGCGGCAACGCCCGGGTCGGCGCGATCTTCGACCACGACGTCAGCGGCGACCACTTCTGCACCGCCAGCGTCGTCAACAGCTCCGGGAAGAACCTGGTGCTGACCGCGGCCCACTGCGTCCACGGCGGCCAGGGCGGCAGCTACGGCAGCGATCTGGTCTTCGTGCCCGAGTACCGCAACGGCAGCGCCGCGCAGGGGGAGTGGCCGATCACGAAGATCTTCGTGGACCAGAGCTGGATCGACTCCTCCGACCCCGACATGGACGTCGCCTTCCTGGCCCTGGGCACGGTCGGCGGCAAGCAGATCCAGGACGTGCTGGGAGGCAACACCCTCGGCGTCGGCAAGGGGTTCGGCAAGGTGGTCCACATCACCGGTTACCCCTCCGACGCCAGCGCCCCGATCTCCTGCTTCAACACCACGACCCAGCAGAGCGACACCCAGATGAAGATCGCCTGCACCGGCTTCCCCGGCGGCACCAGCGGCAGCCCCTGGCTCACCTCCTTCGACAAGGCGACCCGCACCGGCACGGTGATCGGCGTCATCGGCGGCTACCAGGAGGGCGGGGACACCGACGACGTCTCCTACAGCCCGTACTTCGGGGACAAGGTGCAGGCCCTGTACGACCAGGCGGTCTCCCAGGACAGCTGATCCGCGGTTGGTCCGCGGTCCGCCACATCGATTCCCATCCGGACCAATCCGTACCTCCGACGGCACCGAATCACTCGCGCGGGGGGACGAGTCCGCGGGCGGTGCACACGCCGCCCGCCCGGAGTGCGGGGATGTGCGGGTATGACGGAGAACGTCGGACTGGGCGCGCCGGCAGGGCACCCGACAGGGCACGGAGCCGCAGGCGGTCGCCGGATCGCCGTGGTCGGCAGCGGTGTCGCCGGTCTCACCGCCGCCTACGAACTGACCCGCGGCGGCGCGCGGGTCACCCTCTACGAGGCCGACACCCGCCTCGGCGGCCACGCCCACACCCAGGACATCCGCGCCGCCGACGGCTCCGACCTGGCCCTGGACACCGCCTTCCTGGTGCACAACGAACGCACCTACCCCCATCTGATCCGCCTCTTCGGCGAACTCGGGATACCCACCCAGGACTCCGAGATGAGCATGTCGGTGCGCTGCCTCAGCTGCGGCCTGGAGTACGCCGGCGCCCGGGGCCCGAGCGGGCTGCTGGCCCAGGCCGACTCGCTGGCCCGGCCGCGCTACCTGCGGATGCTCGCCGCCGTCCCGCGCTTCCACCGGCTCGCCCGACGGCTGCTGGCCTCGTCCGACCCGGCCGCCGACGAACTGACCCTGCGCCAGTTCCTGCAGCGGGGCGGCTTCTCGCCCTACTTCTCCGCCCACTTCATGACGCCGCTGGTGGCCGCGGTCTGGTCCTGCGCACCCGACCTGGCCCGCGAGTACCCGGCCCGCTACCTGTTCGCCTTCCTGGACAACCACGGCCTGCTCTCCGTCACCGGGTCGCCCACCTGGCGCACCGTCAGCGGCGGCTCCCGCACCTATGTCGAACGCATCGCCGCCAGGCTCGCCGCCGTCCACACCCAGGCGCCGGTGCGCGCCGTCCGGCGCCACAGCGACGGGGTGGTGATCGCCGCCGCGGACCGGCCGCCCGCCGAGTACGACGGCGTGGTCCTGGCCACCCACCCCGACCAGGCGCTGCGGCTGCTGGCCGACCCCAGCGACGAGGAGCGCGCGGTGCTGGGCGCGTTCGGCTACTCCTACAACCCGACCGTGCTGCACCGCGACCCCTCGCTGCTGCCGCGCGCCCACCGGGCCCGGGCCTCCTGGAACTACCAGATGGCCTCCTGCGTGGACCGCTCCGACCAGGTCCGGGTCACCTACCACCTGAACCGGCTGCTGCGCCTGGACACCCCCGAGGACTACCTGGTCACCCTCAACGAGGACCCGGAGCACCCGATCGCCGAGGAGCACGTCGTCTCCCGCACGGTGTACGAGCACCCCCTCTACACCCGAGAATCGCGCGCCGCGCAGCAGCGCCTGCCCGCGCTGAGCACCGGCCGGACCGCCTACGCCGGGGCCTACCACGGCTGGGGCTTCCACGAGGACGGCTGCCGCTCCGGCGTCGAGGCGGCCCGGGCGCTGGCCGGGGTGGTGCGGGTATGAGCAGGTCGGACGGCCGCTGGGGAGCCGCGCTCTACGACTGCCGGATCACCCACGTCCGCACCGCGCCGCTGCGCCGAGCCTTCCACCACAGCACCTACCTGTGGCTGGTCGACCTGGACCGGCTGCCCCGGCTTCCCGCGCTGCTGCGCCCGCTGGCCCGCTTCGAGGCCCGCGACCACCTCGGCGACCCCCGGGGGACGCTGCGCGGCAACCTCGACACCTATCTGGCCGCCAACGGCGTGGACCTGAACGGCGGCCAGGTGCTGATGCTGACTCAGGCGCGCTGCCTCGGCCATGTGTTCAATCCGCTCACGCTCTACTGGTGCCACGACGACCGGGGGACGCCGGTGTGCACTGTCGCCGAAGTCTGCAACACCTACGGCGAGCGCCACTGCTACCTGCTGCGGACCGACGACGAGGGCCGGGCGGAGGTCGGGAAGGAGTTCTACGTCTCCCCGTTCTTCGGCGTCGAGGGACGCTACCGGATGGCGCTGCCGCTTCCCGGGGAGCAGTTGAAGCTGTCCATGCACCTGGACCACCCGAACGGGCGGCCCTTCACCGCCACCGTCCGGGGCAGCCGTGAGCCGGCCGGATCCGCCGCACTGCTGCGCGCGGCCCTGCGGCACCCGCTGCCCACCCTCGCCGTCTCCGCCCACATCCGGCTCCAGGGCATCCGGCTCTACCTGCGCGGCCTGCCTGTCCAGCCCCGACCCCGACACCCCCGTCAGCAAGGAGTCTCGGCACCATGACCCAGCCGTCCACGGCCGACCGCAACGGCAGCGCGCCCCGGTGGCACCAGCGTCGGGGCGCGGACCCCCGGCGCTGGCCCGACATCGCCACCGTCCCCGCCTCTCCGCTGCGCGCCCGCGTCGCCGAACTGCTGCTGCGCCGGGTCGCCCGGCGGGTGGGCCTGCGCGTCGAACTGCCCGACGGACGGCTGCTCAACGGGACGCCCCCGCCAGGCGCACCGGTGCTTCGGCTGGAGGCGCCCGACGACTTCTTCCACCGGATCGGCAGCGGCGGCCTGATCGGCTTCGGCGAGTCCTACCAGGCCGGCGAGTGGGACTCGCCCGATCTGGTCGCGCTGCTCACCGCGCTCGCCGCCTCCCCGGGCACCCTGGTCCCGCCCCGACTGCAGTGGCTGCGGCGCTGGTTCACCCCGCGCCGGCCGGCCGAGCAGCTCGGCACCCCGGAGAACGCACGGCGCAACATCCAGGCGCACTACGACCTGTCCAACGAGCTGTTCGCGCTGTTCCTGGACCCCACCATGACGTACTCCTCCGCACTGTTCGCGACCGGCGCCGACGGGGCGCCCAGGGCCTCCTGGGAGCTGCTCGTACCTGCTCAGCACCGGAAGATCGACCGCCTGCTCGACCTGGCCGGGGTCCGCTACGGCACCCGGGTGCTGGAGATCGGCACCGGCTGGGGCGAGCTGGCCCTGCGCGCGGCGGCCCGGGGCGCGGAGGTGGTCACCCTCACCCTCTCCGAGGAGCAGAAACAGCTGGCCGAACGGCGGATCGCCGCCGCCGGTCTGGCCGGGCAGGTCGAGGTGCGGCTGTGCGACTACCGCTCCGTGACCGGACAGTACGACGCCGTGCTCAGCGTGGAGATGGTCGAGGCCGTCGGACCGGACTACTGGCCGGTCTACTTCGCCACCCTGGACCGGGTGCTCGCCCCCGGCGGCCGGATCGTGCTGCAGGCCATCACCATGCCGCACGACCGGATGCTCGCCAGCCTGCGCACCTTCACCTGGATCCAGAAGTACATCTTCCCCGGCGGCCTGCTGCCCTCGGTGGAGGCGGTACGTACCACCCTGGACCGGCACACCGGCCTCAGGCTGACCGAACGTCATGGCTATGGGATCCACTACGCCGAGACGCTGCGGCTGTGGCGCGAGCGCTTCACCGCCCGCGCCGACGAGGTCGCCGCGCTGGGCTTCGACAGTGTGTTCCAGCGGATGTGGACGCTCTACCTCGCCTACTCCGAGGCGGGCTTCCGCAGCGGCTACCTCGACGTCCAGCAACTGCTGCTGACCCGGGACGGCGACCCGCGATGAGCGGCGTCGACGGCGGGGCGCTGCTGGTCTCGCTCGCGGCCTGCCTCGGCGCGGCGCTGGCGGTGCTGCTGGCGGCCTTCGCCGTCGGGCTGCGCTCCGGTCTGCACCGGGTCGTGGACGTGGCCTGGGGGCTGGGCTTCTGCGCGGTGGCCCTGACCGGGTACGTCCTGTCGGCCGGGCACGGCGACCCGGGACGGCGGCTGCTGGCACTGCTGCTGGTCCTGGTCTGGGGTCTGCGGCTGGCCGCGCACATCTGGCGGCGCGGCCGGGGCCACCCCGAGGACCCGCGCTATGAACGCCTGCTCGCCAAGGCCGCGCCGGGCCGTCGCGACCGCTATGCGCTGCGGATGGTCTACCTGCTGCAGGCGGCCCTGGTCTGGCTGGTCTCGTTGCCGGTCCAGGTCGCGCTGTTGGTACCGCACCCGCCCGGGCCGCTGGCCTGGGCGGGCACCGCACTGTGGGCGGTCGGCCTCGGCTTCGAGGCCGTCGGCGACTGGCAGCTGACCCGGTTCCGGGCCGACCCCGCACGGAGCGGCCAGGTCCTGGACACCGGCCTGTGGCGCTACACCCGCCACCCCAACTACTTCGGCGAGGCCTGCGTCTGGTGGGGCCTGTTCCTGCTCGCGGCCGACACCCCGATCGGCTGGGCCACCGTGGTCGCCCCGCTGGTCATGACCTATCTGCTGGTGAACGGCAGCGGCAAGCCGATGCTGGAGCGGCAGTTGCACTCCACCAAGCCCGGCTATGCCGCCTACGCCGCCCGAACCAGCGGCTTCGTCCCGCTGCCGCCGAAGGACCGCTAGCTTCCGGAGAGCTCCCGGCGGCGCGGCAGCCGTAGGTCGAGACCGCCGGGGGCCTCGCCGCGCAGGGCCAGGGCGGCTGACACGTCGTCGGGGAACGGGCTCTGGCCCAGCAGGCCCAGCACCATCCGGGTGCTGACGGCCTGCCAGTCCCCGGCCCGCCGGAGCATGCCGTGCTCGCTGCCGTGCACCTGGTACCCGCACGCCTCGGCACCGGCGGCGCGGGCCGCCGTTGCGAAGGCGCGGGAGGCGGCGGGATCGGTGACCCGGTCGGAGACATCGTGCAGCACGATCAGGCGCTTGCCCTGGAACTGCCGCCAGGGATCGCCCGGCACACACCAGGGAGCGAGCGCCACCACTCCGGTGACCTGCGGCTCGCCCGCCGCGTAGAGCGCCGCACGACCGCCCATCGAATGGCCGACCAGGACCACCGGGACCGGGCCGAGCTCGGCCTTCAGCTGCCCCAGCGCCGCCAGGGCGTCCACCGCGGCGTCGGCCCGTTCCCCGTTCCAGCCGCGCAGCCGGTAGACGACCTCGCCGACGGCCACCGGATGGAGCCGAACGGAGCGCTTGACCGCCGTGAGGAACGGACGCATCCGTAGCCGGGCGAGATTGTGCTCACGCAGGGCGCCGAGCCCATTCTCCCGGCCGCCGTGCAGCAGCAGAACCGCCGCCTCCGGCTGCCGCGGCGCCGCACGCCAGCGCACCGCGCGGTGCTCCGTAACCTGCCGTGTGTCCGCCATCCCCGCTCCCCAGGTCCCGCAGTGCCCGCGTCCGATCCGCAACGGCGAGATCACCGCGCAGTACACGGTACGCGGCCCGCCCCGGCGTCAGGAGCCCTGGAGGAAGCGCTCCAGGGCTTCAACGACCAGCAGGTGGTCAGCGATCTGCGGAAGCCCCGACACGGCCACGGTTCCCACCACGCCGACATCGACGACGCGCAGCGGGAAGGCGCCGCCGTGCGCCGCGAAGCGGTCCGGGTCCAGCCGGGACTTCTCCTCGAAGCTGCTGCCGCTGTCCCGGAACCGCTGCCCGACCAGGTAGGAGCTCTCGCCGTAGCGGCGCACCACCCGGATCTTGCGCTCGATCCAGGCGTCGTTGTCGGCGCTGCTGCCGGGCAGGGCGTAGTGGAACAGCTGCTGCTCGCCGCGGCGGATGTCGATCGCGACCGGATGGCCGCCCTCCCGGCAGAGCTGCACCAACAGCGAGCCGAGCCGCCAGGCGTCGTCGTTGTCGAAGCGGGTCAGTTGCAGCCGGGCCTCCTGGGCCTCCAGCTCGGCTGTGGTCGGCCCCGCCGCTGCCGTCGGCGCCGTCACAGCGTCACCGTCCGGTGCTCGGTCGCCGAGCGGCGGGCCGCCTCGATGACGGTGAGTGTCGCGACCGCGTCCCTCGGCTCCACCGGCACGGGCGCCCGTCCGCGCAGCGCCTCCGCGATCCCCGCGTAGTACTGCTGGTACGCCCCCGGTCGGGTGGGGTACGGCTCGGTCGCACCACCGGCGCCCAGCCGGCCGTACTCCTCGGGCGGGGTGACGCCCCAGTCGGCGTCGGCGGGGGTGCGGCCCTCGCGCAGCGCCGCCTCCTGGCCGTCCAGACCGTCGACGACATAGGAGCCCTCGCTGCCCAGGACCCGGAACCGGGGGCCCATGTCGGCGGCGACGGCGCTCATCCACAGATGCGAGCGGACGCCGCCGGAGTGCAGCAGGGCGACGAAGACGTCGTCGTCGGCGTCCGACCCCGCGCGGCGGCTGTCGACCTCGGCGTAGACCTCCACGGCCGGGCCGAACAGGGTCAGCGCCTGGTCCACCAGGTGGCTGCCCAGGTCGTAGAGCAGACCGCCGCCCTCGGCCGGATCGCCCAACTCCCGCCAGCCGCCCTTGAGCTGCGGTCGCCAGCGCTCGAAGCGCGACTCGAACCGGCCCACCGAGCCCAGCCGGCCCGAACGGACCAGCTCGGAGACGGTAAGGAAGTCGCCGTCCCAGCGGCGGTTCTGGAAGACGCTGAGCGGCAGCCCGCGCTGCTCGGCGAGCGCGGCCAACGCCTCGCCGTCGGCGGCGGTGACGGCCAGCGGCTTGTCGACGACCACGCCGACACCGGCCTCCAGCGCCGCGGTGGCGGTCGGCACATGGGTCCGGTTGGGGGAGGCCACGACGACCAGGTCGAGATCGAGCGGCCAGAGCTCGTCGACGGTGGCGACGGTCACGGCGCCGGGGTGGGCCTGGCGGACCTGGGCCTGGCGCTCGGGACTGCCGGTGACGACGGCGGCGAGCTCCATTCCGGGGGTCGTGCTGATCAGGGGCGCGTGGAAGACGGAGCCGGCCAGCCCGTAGCCGACCAGCCCGACGCGAAGGGCGGGGGAGGAAGTAGATTCAGCCATGGCTCCAGTAAAGCAACAGTGTGGACTAAGTCGCAACTCGCCTGCATAATGACGTCATGGCCAATCTCACCGCGCTGCGCGACCACAACACCGCCGCCGTCCTCGGGCGCATCCGCGCCGCGGACGAGATCAGCCGTGTCGAGCTGGCCCTCGCCACCGGCCTCACCGCCCAGGCCATCAGCAAGATCGTCCAGCGGCTGGCCGCGGAGGGACTGATCGCCCCCTCCGGCCGGGTCCCCTCCGCCGGGGGCAAGCCGCGCACCCTGCTGCGGCTGGTCCCGCAGGCGCGCTGGGTCGTCGGCGCCCAACTGGACCGGCACGGCAGCACGCTGGTGCTGGTCGACCTGGCCGGCCGGATCGCCGACGCCACCACCACCCGCTTCGACCCCTCGCGGGCCACCCCCCAGCAGACCCTGGACATGCTCGCGGCGCAGATCGAGGCGCTGATCGCGAAGCTGCCCAGGGAGCTCGTGCTGGGCGTCGGCGTCGCCTGTCCGGGGCCGCTGGACCAGCACACCGGGGTACTGCACCAGGTCACCGGGCTCCCCGGCTGGAACGGCATACCACTGCGCGCCGAACTGGCCGCCCGGTTGGGGCTGCCGGTGTTCCTGGACAAGGACACCACCGCCGGCGTCCTCAGCCGCCCCGGCGCGGCCGACCGGGCCTTCGTCTACCTGGGTGACGGGCTCGGCGCCGGGCTGGTCCTCGGCGGCCGGGTCCAGCGCGGGGCCCGCACCAACGCCGGGGAGTTCGGCCACCAGGTGCTCGATCTGCGCGGGCCGCGCTGCGCCTGCGGGAACAACGGCTGCCTGGAGGCCCTGTGCCGGGCCGCCCTGGCGGACGGGGACCCGGCCGGAGCAGCCCAACTGCTAGGCGAGGGCGTCGCCAACCTGGTCCGGCTGCTCGACCTGGCCCAGGTGGTGCTCGGCGGTGACGCGGTCCTCGCCGATCCGGAGCTGTTCCGCAGCCGGGTCTCCGGCGTGGTCCGCGAGCGGCTCCCCGACCCCGGCTGGCAGCAGGTCGACATCACCGTCACCGACGCCGGCGAGCACGTGGTCGCGCTGGGCGCGGCCGGGCTGGTGCTCGGAACGCTGTTCGGCGAGAGCGACGCGGACGGCCCGGACGCCGTCGGCCTGGGGGCGTACCTCGGGGCGTAGCAGCAGGATCGGTTGCCGGGCACTGCCACGACCGGCAGGGTGGTGCCATGACTTCCGCGCTCCCACCCGCCACGACCGACGGCACAGAGAACAAGGAACGTGCAGAGCCCCAACCGGTGGTGAGCCCGCTGACGGCAGCGGCGATCATCCTGGTGCTGACCATCGGCCCGGGCGGTGAGCCGGCGGTACGCGACCTGGTGGGCGACCTGTCCGGTCTGCAGCGCTCGGTCGGCTTCCGGATCCCCGAGGGCGGCCTTGCCTGCGTGGCCGGCATCGGCTCGGACGCCTGGGACCGGCTCTTTGCCGGCCCGCGCCCCGCGGAGCTGCATCCGTTCCGGGACTTCGTGGGGGAGCGGCACCGCACCGTGTCCACCCCGGGAGACCTGGTGCTGCACATCCGTGCGCCCCGGATGGACGCCTGCTTCGAGCTCGCCGGCCAGGTGGTGAACCGGCTGTCCGGCTCCGCCACGGTCGTCGACGAGACCCACGGCTTCCGCTACTTCGACCAGCGGGACCTGCTCGGCTTCGTCGACGGCACCGAGAACCCCTCCGGCCGCGACGCGGTCCGCGCGGTCCTGGTCGGTCAGGAGGACCCGGCCTTCTCCGGCGGCAGCTACCTGCTGGTGCAGAAGTACCTGCACGACCTGAGCGCCTGGAACGCCCTCTCCACCGAGGAGCAGGAACGGGCGGTCGGGCGCACCAAGGCCGACAACATCGAGCTGGACGACGCGGTGAAGCCCGCCGACTCCCATGTCGCCCTGAACACCGTCACCGACCCGGACGGCACCCAGCGTCAGATCCTGCGCGAGAACATGCCGTTCGGCTCCCTCGGCCGCGGCGAGTACGGCACCTACTTCATCGGCTACGCCAGGACCCCCGCGGTGACCGAGAAGATGCTGGAGAACATGTTCGTCGGCAGCCCCCCGGGCAACCACGACCGGATCCTGGACTTCTCCACCGCCGTCACCGGCTCGCTCTTCTTCACCCCGTCCGCCGACTTCGTGGACGACCTCCCCGAGCTCCCTGACCTCCCTCGAACCGCCCACTCCGACGAGCGGCCTCGCTGATGCGCCGTTAGCTTGGGGACGGGGGACGCCCGGGCCGGACCATGACCGGCCCCCACCGCAGGGAGTAGCACCGCGTGCAGCCGTCGCCGATACCCCAGCCCGGTCAGGACGTCTTCGATCAGGACGCCGTCGCCGAACCAGCCCCCACCCCCGCCCCGACCTCCACCCCCGCCCCGCGCCGTCGCAGGCTGATCCGCAGACTCCTCTCGCACCGCAGCGTCCAGGCGGTCCTGGCGCTGACCGCGGTGTTCCTCGGCTGGCTCGGCTGGTCGCTGGGCGGCGCGCTGACCGCCCCCGGCGACGACAGCGTGGCGGCGAGGGTCGCCGAATGGGGGCGGGACCACAAGCTGGGACCGCTGGTCACCTTCCTGGAGAGCGCCCAGTACAAGGCCCATCCGCCGAAGGTCGGCGGCGCCCCCGACATGGCGCTGCAGCCCGCGGGCACCGGGGCTGCGGCAGCCGGCGCCGGGACGTCCTCGCTGAAGGCCGTCGTGCCGCCCCGGCTGGTCTCGCCCGCGGGCACCCCGCTCGCTGGGGAGGGCAACTGGGAGGTCCTCGGCAGCGTGCGCGGAACCCCGGCGCTGATGGGCGCCTATGTCCGCCCCGACGACCAGCACACCTCGTACGTCGCCGGCGCGGTCTCCATGGACCAGCGGCTGCTCAGGTTCACCCTGCACCCCGGCGAGGCCGACCCGGGACCGGACCACTGGGGCGTGCCGCCCTCGGTCCCGGCCGGCGCCCGAACCGGCCTGATGGCCACCTTCAACGGCGGCTTCAAGGTCAGCGAGGCGCGCGGCGGCTTCTACCTCAACGGCATCACCCACGGCACCCTCACCGACGACGCCGCGTCCCTGGTCTACTACAAGGACGGCCGCCTGGACATCGGCGCCTGGGGCACCGAGGAGCGGATGACCCCGCAGGTCGCCGGGGTACGGCAGAACCTCAGGCTGATCGTGGACCACGGCCGCGTCCCCGACGGGGTGGACCAGAACGTGGAGAGCGGCTGGGGCCTGACCATCGCCGGCAAGTACTTCGTCTGGCGCTCGGGCGTCGGGATCACCGGCGACGGCCGCGCCGTGTACGTCTACGGCCCGGCCCTGTCCGTGCGCACCCTGGCGGATCTGCTGCAGCGGGCCGGCTGCGTCCGGGCCATGCAACTGGACATCAACCCGGCCTGGATGTCGTACATGTACTACAAGCCCGTGCCGGACCCGCAGAACCCCACCCCGGTCAAGCTGCTCGACTCCCAGGAGCGCCCGGCCAACCGCTACTACGAGTCCACCAGCCGCGACTTCACCGCCGTGTACGCCAAGTGAGCCGACCGTGCCGCCCGGTGGCGTCCTGGCCGGCGTCGGCAGCGGCGTCGGCAGCGCTGGCAGCGGCCCTGTCGCTGACCGCCTGCGGCCAGGGCGAACCGGCACAGCCCTCCGCGTCGGTCGCGGCAGCGGTGCGCCGGGTGATGGTCAGCCCGCCGCCGGAACCGGAGCCGCCTGTTCCCCTGCATGCGCCGCTCCGTCCGCTGGTCTCCCCGGCGGGCCCGGGCGAGGGCCGCTTCACCGCGCTGGTGAACGTCAAGGGCCGGCCGGTCATCCAGAGCACCACCGTGCGCCCGGACGTCGGCGACACGCAGTTCCCGGTCGGCGTGGTCTGGATGAGGCGCGACGCCCTGCGCTTTGACCTGCACCCCGGCTCGCAGGAGCCCGGCGGCTACTGGCAGGTCCCGCCGACGATGCCCGACGACCGGCGCACCGGCCTGGTCGCCACCTGGAACGGTGGCTTCAAGGTCTCCAACGGTGACTCGCACGGCGGCTTCTACCTGGACGGAAGAACCGTGGGCGAACTCCGCACCGGTGCGGCCTCCGAGGTCTTCCACCGGGACGGCTCGCTCACCGTGGGCGTGTGGAACCGCGACGTCGGCATGGGCCCGGACGTGGTCGGGGTGCGGCAGTGCCTGGTGCCGCTGGTGGCCCACGGCCGGATCACCGACGAGGTGTACGCGGGTGGAACGGCGACCTGGGGGTTCACCGACGGGGGGAACGTGATGGTGCCGCGCTCCGGGATCGGGGTGGACCGCAACGGCGACCTGGTCTACGTGGGCGGCCGACTGCTTTCCGTGGAGTCCCTCGCCACCCTGTTGCAGCGCGCGGGAGCGGTGACCGCGATGATGCTGGACATCAACCTCAGCTGGCCCTCCTTCATGTCGTACGACGCCTCCCGGCAGCCGCACGACCCGGTGCCGCGCAACCTGGTCAACTTCGTCCGCGGCCCGTACCGCTACTACGACATCTCCAGCCGCGACTTCGTCGCCGTCTATGCCCGCTGACGGCCCGTCGTAACGCTCGGGCCGAACGGCGGCACTCAGCCGTCGGACCCCGCGGTCCGGACCTCGTCCAGCTCGAACCAGAGGGACTTGCCCTCGCCGCGCGGCTCCATACCCCAGCGGTCGGAGAGCAGTTCCAGCAGGATCAGACCCCGGCCGGACGAGGCCATCTCACCCGGTGAGCGCCGGTGCGCCAGGTCGTCGCTGCCGTCGGCCACCTCCAGCCGCAGCCGGCGGGAGCCGGCCTGACCGGACATGGTCGCCACCAGCGCGGCCGCCTGGTCCGTGTGCACCAGCACATTGGTCAGCAGCTCGGTCGCCATCAGCACCGTCGCGTCGACCTGGTCGGGCACGGCCCAGTCGTGCATGATCGCACGCAGCTCCTCGCGGGCCCCGGCGATCCGCTCGGCCTGGTCCTGGCCCACCGTCAGCACCAGCCGCCGGTCCGGCACGGCCTGGCTCTGGCCGACCGCGTCGCGGCGCAGCAGCAGCAGGGCGATGTCGTCCTCGCGCCGGTCCGCCAGATGCCCCGGGCCGCTGTGCGAGGCGGGGCCGTGTACGGCGTCGATCAGCCGGTCCGCCATTCCCTCCAGATCGTCGGTGGGCCCCGGCGTCAGGGCGTCCCGCACCCGGATCCAGCCGCTGAACATGTCGTGGCCGCCGGTCTCGATCAGCCCGTCGGTGCACAGCAGCATGATCTCGCCGGGCTGCAGTTCCAGCGTGGTGACCGGGTAGTCCTCGCCCTCGGGCATCAGGCCCAGCGGCAGCCCGCCGTCGATGTGCCGGATCAGGCAGGTGCCGTCGGGCATCCGCAGCACCGGGTGGGGATGGCCGGCCCGGGCCATGGAGAGGGTGCCGTTGGCCGGGTCGGCCTCGATGTAGATGCAGGTGGCGAAGCGGTCGTCGTCCAGCGCGGCCAGGAAGCGGGAGGTCCGGGCGAGCACCGCGTCCGGGCGGTGCCCCTCGGTGGCGTAGGCGTGGACGGCGGTGCGCAGCTGGGCCATCAGTCCGGCCGCGTGCACGTCGTGGCCCTGCACGTCGCCGATGACCAGGGCCAGCCGGCCGTCGGGCAGGTTGATGATGTCGTACCAGTCGCCGCCGACCATCAGACCGCCGCCGGTGGGCACATAGCGGGTGGCCACGCTGATGCCCTCGGCGGCCGGCGCGCCGGTGCCCATGCTGCGCCGCAGGCCCCGTGACAGCGCCCGCTCGGCCTCGTTGGTGTGGGCCCGTTCCAGGGCGTGGGCCAGCATCCGGGCCACGGTGGACAGCACCGCGCGTTCGTCGGGGGTGAAGCGCACCGGGGTGCGGAAGGCCGCCATCCAGGCCCCGGTGGTGCGCCCGGTGGCGACCAGCGGCAGAAAGGCCCAGGACCGGCGGCCGAAGCCCTCTGCCAGCGGCCAGGTCGCGGGGAAGCGGGCGCTGTACTCCTCGGGGGAGGACAGGTAGAGCGCGCGCCCGGTGCGGACCACCACGGCGGCCGGGTAGTCGGTGTCCACCGGCATGGTGAAGGCCGCTTCGTCGCCGCGCTCGTAGCCGTGCTGGCCCACCACGGTGAGGGTGCTGCCGTCCACGCCGAAGACCGCGAGTCCGTCCGGCGAGAAGCCGGGCATGGACAGCGAGGCCACCACCCGCAGCACCTCGGCGGTGGTGCCGGCCTCCGCGAGCGCCCGTCCGGCGTCCAGCAGGAAGGCCTCGCGGGATCGGCGCAGATTGGCGGGACCCGGGGTCGGCTCCTGCTGCGCGCCGTTGGCGGCGTGGCGCGGGCGGCTGCGGCTGATGGGGCGCGGTGACTCCGGGGCGCGGTTCATCGCGTCGATCTGCCGCAGTTCGGCGTCCAGCTCCGGGTCTGTGTCCAGCTCCGGGTCCAGTTCCGGGTCCCGGCTCGGGTCCCCGCGCGGCACGGTCGCCGAGAGGCCGCCCTCGCAGATGTCGGCGAGCTGTCCTTCGAGCGCGGTGCCCTGGATCGGCCACGGCCGGCCCGGCCCGGCGGGCACCAGCTGCAGATGCAGCACCCGGCGCAGGGTGCCCCGGGCGGAGAGCACCCGGACCCGGACGTCGAAAGGCCGCTGCTCGGCGATGGCCAGCTCCGCGGTGGAGCGCAGCCGGATGTAGTCCTTGGCGTGCAGCAGCGAGCGCAGCCGCCGCTCGCCCAGCCGTTCCGTCGCGGTGTCCACCCCGAGCAGGCGCGCCGCGATGGGATCGACCTCCAGCACGGCTGCCGGCCGGTTCCAGCGCCACACCCCGATCCCCGCGCTGCCCAGCACGGTGTCGCCGTGCAGCGGCGGGATGTCGCCGACCTGCTCGTCAGCCATCGGGCCGTCCCTTCCGGGTCCGGGCGGACAGGACCGGTTGAACCAGGTGAAAGCAGCAAAGGGTGCCAATTACTGACAAAGCATACTCAGCCACATTCGGCGGGGAGCGGTCCGCGGAGACTCGCCCCGTTCCCCCGTCCGGACCGGCCGCGTGGCGGTCCCGGTGCTGCGGGGGTGTGATCGTTCCAGGTCCCAACCAGGGAGGAACGCTTGTCCACGCTTCGATCCTGTACCGCCATTGATCTCGGTGCTTCGACCCTCCGCGTCCGCAGAGGCGCCGGATCCCCGGTGGCGTCGATGCCGGCCAGGGTCGTGCTCGAGGACCAGGACACCATCTTCGCCATGGGCGAGGACGCGGTCGCCATGGAGGGCCGCACCTGGGGCGCCCTCAAGCTGTGCCGTCCCACCAGCGGCGGAACCGTGGCCGACCAGCGGGTCACCCAGATCATGGTGCGCACCCTGATGCGCGAGTCCGGGCGGGCCAGGCTCACCTACGGCGGCCGGGTGGGGGTCTGCGTCTCACCGGCGGTGACCGACCTCGGCGCCGCCGCGCTGCGCCAGCTCTGCCGGGACGTCGGCTTCTCCGACGTCCGCCTGGTGCCGCAGGCACTGGCGGCGGCGGTCGGCGCGGGCATCGCGGTGAACACCCCCTACGCCAGCGTCCTGGTCGACCTGGGGGCCGAGCACACCAGCGCGGCGCTGGTGGTCTACGGACGGGTGATCGCCTCCCGCTCCACCCGGATGGGCGGTGACGCGCTGGACGCGCTGCTGATGCGCCATCTGCGCGAGGAGCACCAGGTGGTGATCGGGGCGGCCGCGGCGCAGACGGTGAAGACCACCCTGCGCGGCGCCCGGGAGACCGTCTCGGTCCGCGGCCAGGACGCGGTGACCGCCCGGCCGCGGGGGCTGATGCTGCCGCTCGGCGAGCTGCACGAGGTGCTGCTGCCGCGGGCCGTGGCGGCGGTCTGCGACCAGGTCACGGCGGTCCTGGCGGGCTGCCCGGTCGAGATGGCCGCCGACGTCTACGAGCGCGGCATCGTGCTCACCGGCGGCGGCGCCCGGCTGCACGGCCTGGTGGAGGCGGTGCGGGCCGAGTCCGACCTGCCGGTCCACGTCGTGGAGGACTGCGAGCTGATCGCCGTCAAGGGGACCCAGATGCTGATGGACGCGGGCTGGGCGGGAGTGGACCGCTCCGCGCTGCGGGCCGCGGCGCTCGCCGCCGGCGAGCTGGAACCGGAACCGGTCGCCTCCTGAGGGGTGCAGACATGACGCCGTGTCATCAGCGTGTCAGCCTGTTCATACGCCTGCTCGGCGCGAGCGTCCTGGCCGGCGTCCTGGTCGCGGTGCTGGCCCTGCCGCTGACCGGGGCGATCGGCTACGGCGCCAAGTCGGCGGTCGGCTCGTTCGAACAGCTTCCGGACAGCCTGACCGCCCCGGTGCTCGCCCAGGCGTCCACCCTGTACGACTCCGGCGGCGGCGTCATCGCCAGGGTGTACGCACGCGACCGCACCGTGGTCGCGCTGGACCGAATAGCGCCGGTGATGCGCCGTGCCATCGTCGACATCGAGGACGACCGCTTCTACCAGCACGGCGCCGTCGACCTCAAGGGCAGCCTGCGCGCCCTGGTGAGCAACGCCGGCTCGGGCGGCGTCGCCCAGGGAGGTTCGACACTGGCCCAGCAGTACGTCAAGAACGTCTTCGTCGAGGAGGCGGGGGACGACCAGGCCAAGGTGCTGACGGCGCAGCGGCAGACGCTGGGACGCAAGATCCAGGAGATGAAGTACGCGATCGGCCTGGAGGAGCGGATGTCCAAGGACCAGATCCTCGAGAACTATCTGAACATCACCTTCTTCGGGGAGCAGGCCTACGGCATCGAGGCGGCGGCGCAGCGCTACTTCAGCGTCCGGGCGTCGGAGCTGTCCCTGCCGCAGGCGGCGCTGCTGGCCGGTCTGGTGCAGTCGCCCAGCCGCTACGACCCCATGCGCGACCCGGACACCGCCAAGGACCGCCGCGACACCGTGCTCGACGCCATGGTCGCCAACCACAGCGTCACCGCGGCGCAGGCGAAGGCGGCCAAGGCCGCGCCGCTGGGGCTGGCGGCCAGCCCGCCGCGGCAGGGGTGCATCACCGCCGGCACCGGCGAGGCGTTCTTCTGCGACTACGTGAAGCACCTATTCCTGGCGAACCGGGCGTTCGGCGACACCCCGGAAGCCAGGCGGGCGCTCTGGGACACCGGCGGCCTGCAGATCCACACCACGCTGGACCCCGCCGCCCAGGCCGCCACCCAGGCCGCGGTCACCGGGCACGTCTACGCCACCGACCGGGCCGCCGCGGCCGTCACCCTGGTCCAGCCGGGCACCGGTAAGATCATCGCGATGGCTCAGAGCCGCCCCTACGGGCCCGGCGACCACGAGACCGAGCTCAACCTCAATGTCGACCGCCTGATGGGCGGCGGCAGCGGCTTCCAGACCGGTTCGACGTTCAAGCCGGTCACCGCCGCCGCCGCACTGGAGAACGGGATCGGCATGGACCAGGTGTACCCGGCGCCCTACAAGGACGACTACCCCTCGATGCAGACCTGCGACGGCCGCACCCTGCCGCAGGTGCCCGGGGACCAGAACGACAGCCCCGACCTGGTCGGCCCCTTCGACATGCCCACCGCGATGGCGCAGTCGGTCAACACCTACTTCGTCCCGCTGGAGGCCGACGCGGGGCTGTGCAACGTGGTCCGGATGGCCCGCTCGCTGGGCCTGGGCTCCCAGGCGCTGACCGACGGCTCGGGCCGCCTGCGGCCCGTGGACCAGGTCCAGTCGCTGACCCTGGGGACCAACAACTTCACGCCGCTGCAGATGGCGGACGCCTACGCGGCGTTCGCCGCGCACGGCACCTACTGCGCCCCGATCGCGCTGACCTCGGTCCGTACACCGGCCGGCGCGAGCCTGCCGGTGCCGAGGGCGTCCTGCGCGTCGGCCATGTCCTCGGACACCGCGGACGCGATCACCACCATGCTGCACGGGGTGGTCCAGGACGGCACCGGCGCACCCGCCGGGCTGGACAACCGCGACGACGCCGGGAAGACCGGCACCACCGACGGGCACCGCCAGGTCTGGTTCACCGGCTTCACCGCGCAGCTCGCCGGCGCGGCCGTGGTCAGCGACACCAAGGCTCCGCTGGAGAGCCTGAACAACCGCACCTACGGTGGGACGTACGTCTCGCAGGCGTTCGGCGGCACGCTGGCCGGACCGATCTGGAAGGAGGCCGTCACCGGAGCGCTCGCGGGGCAGCCCGACGTCGGACTGGCCTCCGTCCCGCTGCCGACCCCGCCCGATCCGTCCGCGACCGCACCCTAGTGCAGACGGTTGTGCGGACGGTCGTGCGGAAGGCGGCAGGGTGAACAAATGCCGACCGGAACATGAGGTTCCCCGAGTGCTCCCAGGCGGTCGGTGTATCGTCTGCCCGACTCGGCCGAAAGCTTGTCTGATCTGCGTATCGGTCCTGTCGTGCCACACGTCCCCAGGTTGTAGCGGATTCGGATTGTCGAGGACCATGGCTGTCGCCGCTGTCGGGTCGAACCCCACTGCCGTAGCCGAGCCCGAACGGGCTCCGGAGCGGTGGACCCCTGTCCGTGTCTTCTGGTGGGCCTTCGTCGGCTTCCTGGTCCTCGGCATCGGCTGGGGCCTGGCCGTGCCCTACGACGGCTTCGCGGACGAGGCGCGCCATGCGGCGCGGGCCTACACCGCCGCCGGGGGGCAGATCGTCTTCAACGGCGACACCCAGTCGGACGGCACCCCGCTGATCAAGGTGCCCAAGAGCCTCGCCCCCAACGCCCCGGCCAGCGCCGCCTGCTTCCAGCAGGACCCGGGGATAGCGGCCGGCTGCTCGCCGGCGGCCGGCCGGGTGCAGGACGAGCACACCATCGTCGAGATCCCCTCGGGCGCCGCACGCTACAACCCGATCTACTACGTGATCGTCGGCCAGCCACTGCGGCTGTGGCCCGACTCCACCGGGATCTACCTGGCCAGACTGCTGTCCGACGCGATGGTCAGCGCCCTGTTCGCGGCCGCCTTCGCGATCACGGCGATGGCCCGGCGCGGCCGGCGCATGCTGGCCGGACTGCTGGTGGCGCTCACCCCGGTGGCGGTGAACCTGGCGCCCGCGATCAATCCGGCGGGCCTGGAGATCGGCGGCGCGGCCGTGCTGTGGACCGCGCTGGTGCTGCTGGTCGACGGACGGCAGCGGTCGGCCGCCCTGGTCCGGCTGGCCGCGCTCGGTGCGGCGATCGTGGCCACGGTGCGCTTCGGCGGAATACTCTGGCTGGTCCTGATCTTCGGCGTCGCCGCGCTGGGGATGTCCCGGGACCGGCTGCGCCGGCTGACCCGCCTGCGCATGGTCCGCCGCTGGGGCGCGTTCGTGGCGGTCACCGTGGTCGCGGGCGTGCTCTGGTCGGTGTGGCAGGACCCGGCGGGCGACGCGGTCTCCACCACCGGCGGCCGGTCGCTGGCCTACAAGACCTTCGCCTCCTTCAGCGTGGACGTCTGGGACCGGGGCGAGTACCTGGTCAAGGGCATGGTGGGGCTGGTCGGATTCGGCGAGACCTCACCGCCCGCGATCGTCTTCCCGATCTGGTTCTGCGCCTTCGGCGCCCTGATCTTCACTGCCATGGCGCTGACCCGAAAGCTCGACCGAATCAGGCTGGGCATCCTGGTCGTCGGCACCTTCGGGCTGCTCTTCGCCAGCGACATAGGCCCGATAAGCCAGGGCTGGTACCTCTCCCAGGGCCGCTACGGGCTGCCGGCCATCCTCGGCGTGCCGATCCTGGGCGCCTACCTCCTGGCCGAGCGGGGCGTGTTCAGCGACGCGCACCTGCGGACGCTGACCCGCGCCTACGTCCTGCTGCTGCTGCCGCTGCAGTTCGTCACCTTCTATGCGGCGATGCTGCGCTACCAGCACGGCATCAGGGCGGGCAACCCGCTGCCGGTCCAGCCGTGGAACCCGTTCACCGGCAGCTGGCTGCCGGCCTCGGGGCCGGAGCTGCCGTTCGCGGCCGCCCTGGTCGGGCTGGTGGTACTGGGCTGGCTGGTATGGCGGATGACGCCGCCTCAGCCGCAGCTCCAGCTCCAGACGGAGCCGGCGTCGGCCGCGGTGAAGTTGTAACGGCCGTGCGCGAGCGGTGGGAAGGAATCGTACGCGAGGGATTGAATTGTCTGACGTGTACGTGCCACCCTTGAGGCGCCCGGACGGCGCCGGTCGCAACCCGCCGCCCGGGCACGTGGACCCCATGCCGCCCGGCAGAAGCGGTGGTGGGGTCCACGTGCGCCGCCCGGGCAGGCCCACCGGCCCGGACGTAGAATTTCGTGCATGGGAGAGCGACTTATCGCGCCCAACGCGCCACAGCTCCTTCTGGAGACCGACGGCGACTCGCAGCTGATCAGCCCGAGCCGCTCGTACCAGGTCGGTCGTGACCCGCTGAGCGACATCATGTTGGCGGACCCCCGGGTTTCCTGGCACCACGCCGTCCTGCACGTCGGGGACGGCCACTGGATGCTCGACGACGCCGGGAGCACCAACGGCACGTTCGCCGACGGCCGCCTGGTGCGGCATCTCGACGTCGGCCCCGGCAGCGTGGTGCGCTTCGGCAACGCCGTCGACGGGCCCCGGGCCGCGCTCAGTCTCCTCCCGACGCCGACAACGGCGGCACCCTCGCGGTCACCCTCGGCGCTGACGTCCATCACCGGCTCCTACCGCCAGCCGACCACGATCCGCAGCCTGCCGGAGCGGACCATCCGGATCGGGCGCGCCGTCGACAACGACCTGGTCGTCGAGGACCTCGCGGTCTCCCGGCACCATGCCGAGCTGCGCGCCGTGCCGCAGGGCCGCTACGCGATCGTCGACCTGGGGAGCCACAACGGCACCTACCTCAACGGCGCCCCGGTGGTCTACTCCCTGGTCGGGGCGGGCGACCTGATCGGCATCGGGCACTCCGTGTTCTGCCTGGTCGGCGACGAACTCCAGGAGTTCGTGGACGACGGCGAGGTCTCGCTGGACGTCCAGGGCCTGGTGGTCCGGGTGGGCGACGGGCGGACCCTGCTGGACCGGGTCTCCTTCCCGGTGGCGCAGAAGTGCCTGCTGGCCGTGGCCGGTCCCAGCGGCGCCGGGAAGTCCACCCTGCTCAACGCGCTCACCGGGCTGCGACCCGCAGACGAGGGCACCGTCCGCTACGACGGCCGGGACCTCTACCGGGACTACGCCGAGCTGCGCCAGCGCATCGGCCTGGTCCCGCAGGACGACATCCTGCACACCCAGCTGACGGTGCGTCGCGCCCTGCGCTACGCCGCCGAACTGCGCTTCCCCGGGGACACCGCCGAGTCCGAACGGCGGGCCCGGGTCGAGGAGGTGATCGGGGAGCTCGGCCTCGAACCCCGCGCGGACCAGGTGATCTCCAGCCTCTCCGGAGGCCAGCGCAAGCGGGTCAGCGTCGCCCTGGAACTGCTCACCAAGCCCTCGCTGCTCTTCCTCGACGAGCCGACCTCCGGTCTGGACCCCGGCATGGACCGCTCGGTGATGCACATGCTGCGGGACCTGGCGGACGACGGGCGCACCGTCATCGTCGTCACCCACAGCGTGCTCAGCCTGGACGTCTGCGACCGGCTGCTGCTGCTCGCCCCCGGCGGCCGGATCGCCTTCTACGGACCTCCCGGAGAGACCCTGGAGTTTGTCGGCTTCAGCGAGTGGCCGTCGGCCTTCGAGGCCTTCGAGCAGCACGCGGACCGGGACTGGGCGGGCCAGTACCGCGCCTCGGACCCCTACCGCCGCTACATCGCCGCCGCGATGGGCCGGCCCGGGCAGGTCGGCGCCTCCCCGAGAGCAACGCTGCCCCCGCCGAAGGCGCAGAGCTGGGGGTCCCAGCTCGGCACCCTGGTGCGCCGCTACGCCGCGGCCCTGGCGGCGGACCGCACCTTCCTGGCCATCATGATCGCCCTCCCCTTCGTGATGGGAGCCATGACGCACGCCCTGGCCGGCAGCCGGCTCGACCAGACCACCGCGCTCAACGCCCTGCTCATCCTCTGCGTCGGCGGCGTGCTCACCGGCGCCGCCAACGCGGTGCGCGAACTGGTCAAGGAACGGGTGATCTACCAGCGCGAACGCGCCGTCGGCCTGTCCCGGTCCGCTTACCTGTGCTCGAAGATCGTGGTGCTCGGCACGGTGACGGTGGTCCAGGCGGTGGTGCTCACCATGGTCGGCCTCATCGGTGTGAAACTGCGCCCGCAGGGCGGGGGAGGAGTCTTCCTGCCACCGCTGATCGAGATCACCCTGGCTGTCGCGCTGCTGTCGTTCACCGCGATGATGCTCGGCCTGCTGATCTCGGCCGTGGTGCGCAAGGAGGAGGTCACCATGCCGCTGCTGGTGCTGCTCGCCATCGTGCAGGTGGTCTTCTGCGGTGCGCTGCTCCCGCTGAACGGGGTGCCGGTGCTGAACCAGCTCTCCTGGCTGGTGCCCGCGCGCTGGGCACTGGGGGCGATGGCGGGCACCATCGACCTGCACCGGATCGTTCCCGGCACGCTGACCAGCGATCCGCTGTTCGCCCACAGCGCCGGAGTCTGGCTGCTGAACCTGGGCATGCTGGTGCTGCTCTCGCTGGTGCTGGGACTGCTGGTCGCCCGCCTGCTGCGCAGGCGCGAACCCACGATCATGCGTCGCTAGCGGCCCGCCGATGAACCCCGCGGAGTTCCAGCCGACGCATGTGGCACCGCCCGAGGGCCTGGCGACCTGGGCGGGGCCGGACCCGTCCCAGCCCTCGACGGCGCTCGATCCGCTGCTGCCGGTGCAGGTGCTGGAGCGCCGCGGGGACTGGACCCGGGTCGTCTGCGTCAACGGCTGGGCCGCCTGGGTGGACGGCCGGCTACTGGTCGCCCTCCCGCGCAGCCCCGACGGCGCGTCGCAGCCGCTCACCGCCATGACGGACCCGCGCCCGTTGTTGGCCAGGCTGGAACTGGCACTGGCGGCCTACCGGGGCCTGGTGGAGGAACTCGCCGCCGGGCGGCTGGACCTGGAGTCCTTCCAGCGCCGGGCGGCCGGGTTCCGGCTCGGCGCCGTCGTCGACGGCACCTCCGCCTGGCTGCTGGACCTGGAGCGGGACCGCTGGTTCTACTGCGACGGCGCCAGGCTCCAGCCCTACGCCACCGTCGAGGCGCCCCCGGACGGCACACCTCACGTCACCGAACCGGGTGAGCCCGGATGACCACGGCGCACACCGGCATGATCGGCTGCCGGATCGCCGGCTACCTGCTGGAACGGGAGCTCGGCCGCGGCGGGATGGCCGTGGTCTACCTGGCCGAGGACCTCCGTCTTGGCCGCAAGGTGGCGGTCAAGCTGCTGGCCCCCGAGCTGGCCCGGAACGACGTCTTCCGCAGCCGCTTCGCCCACGAGTCCAGGGTCGCGGCCGCCATCGACCACCCGAACATCGTCCCGGTCTTCGAAGCGGGCGAGGCCGAGGGCGTGCTCTACATCGCCATGTGCTACGTCCAGGGCATGGACCTGCGCGTCCTGCTGGACCGGCAGGGGCCTCTGCCGCTCCGGCAGACGCTCCGCATCGCCGTCCAGGTCGCCTCCGCGCTGGACGCCGCGCACGCCCACGACCTGGTGCACCGGGACGTCAAGCCCGGCAACATCCTGGTCGCCGAGGGGACCGACAGCGACCATCCGGAGCACGTCTACCTGACGGACTTCGGGCTGACCAAGAAGTCGCTCTCGCTGACCGGGTTCACCACCCTGGGCCAGTTCGTCGGCACCGTCGACTACGTCGCGCCGGAGCAGATCTCCGGCCGCCCGGTGGACGGCCGCTGCGACGTCTACAGCCTGGGATGCGTGGTCTTCGAGGCGCTGACCGGGGCCCCGCCGTTCCGGCGGGACGACGACATGGCGCTGCTCTGGGCCCATGTGCACGAACCCGCGCCCTCGCCCCGCACCGTCCGCGCCGAGCTGCCCGAGGCGCTGGACCCGGTGCTGGCCAAGGCGCTGGCCAAGGACCCCGAGGACCGGTACGCCACCTGCCTGGGCTTCGTCACCGCGCTGCGCGACGCGGGCCGGACCCCGGCGCCCGCGGGGGAGCGGACCCCGACCCAGGTGGTCCCCAGACTGGACGGGTCGGTGACCGGACTGCCGGAGCCGCCGGCCTGGGCCCGGCCGGTCTTCGCGGTCGGCCCGGCCATGGGCGGCCCGGCCGTCGTCACCGGGGCGGCAGGTCCGGCTCGCGGTTGATCCGCGCCGCCGGCAGGCTGCCGAGGAACCCCGCCACGGTCCCCCAGAGGGCGCCCAGCGCCACCGCCCGCAGCAGGTCCGGTCGCAGGAAGAGCGACCCGGCGACCGGGCTTCCGCCGCCGGAGCCGCCGCCCGTCAGCGCGGCGAGGTCGCCGGCGTCGCCGACCCCCAGCAGCGACATCCCGTAACCGGCCGAGATCCGCGTCGCCAGCCCCACCAGCAGCATGGTGACCGCCAGCGCTGCGCCCGTCCTCAGCGCGTGCTGCCAGGGGCGGGGCCGGGCGTGCGCCCGCGCCGCCGTCACGGCAACGGCCGCGACCAGCAGGCACGCCGCCAGGACCGGCAGCGCCCAGACCCGGTCGTCGAAGCGGGCCAGCGTGCTCAGGTCGAGCGTGGTGTCGGCGTTGCCCGAGGTCCGCAGGACCGAGGAGAGGACCTTGGGCACGGGCAGCCCGATGCTGCCGTGCACATGGCCGTGCCAGGCGGCGCCCAGGCCGATGCCCAGGGCCAGCCAGGCGAGGTTGGGCACGGCGAGGAGGACCACGGCGAGGGTGGACCGGGCCGGGCCGTGGGTGAGGGCGGTGACCACCCCCGCGACTGCTCCCAGGACCGCATAGCCGAGCAGCAGCAGAAGCATCGCGGCGGCGCACGGCTGGACGGCCGCCCTCAGCCGCAGCAGCCCGCCGGGCAGGGGCGCGCGGCGCGAGACCGCGAAGGCCAGAACCAGCACGACCAGCAGCCACAGCAGGCCCCAGCCCGCGGCGGCGGGCAGGCCCACCCGGAAACCCACGGTCGGGGTCACTCCGATGGCGGAACCGATCGTGTCGGCCAGTCCGTTGCCGGTCGAGGACACGGTGAACGTGTGCCGGGCCGCCCAGGCGAGCAGCAGCAGCGCCGCCAGCCACAGCAGCGCCGTCCGGGCCACCGCGCCGAGCAGCTCGCCGCCGTGGGCCGTGGCCCGGAAGCGCAGCGGGCGCAGAAAGCAGACGGCCGCGACCAGCGCGCCGACCAGACTCACCGTCAGCGGCAGGGCGGCGATGCCGGCGTGGGCCTGGGCGAGGAATCCGGCGCTGCCGTCCATGGTCACCGGAGCGCCGAGCGCCATCAGCACCGTGGCCGCGAGCACGGCCGCGAACGCCCCGTGCGGCAGCGATCCGGCCTCGGCCAGCCAGAGCCCGACGGCGGCCGTGGCACCCATCGCCAGCAGCGTCGCGGCCACCGTGCCCAGGGCCGCCACCCAGCCGCGCAGTACCCCCGCGGGTGGCCGGGGAACGTCGCTGTGCTGCACGCCGGCTCCTGTCGGTGGTGGTGTGGGCCGCTTCCGGATCTCAGCTTCGGCCACGCTGTGGAGTTCGGCGAGCCGGGTGACCGGGCTGGCGCCGCTGCGGTTGCGGCCGCCCCGGAGGCGGCGCAGACAATGGACGTGGTGATCACGGCAGGACCGGGGGGCGCAACCGGCGCCATGGGAAGTGGCGTGGGTCTTCCAGGTAGTGGAGGCAGGGCTCGTGAGTTCCCAACCCCCGTCCGACCCGTCCGGCCGACCGTCCCAGCCGCCGTCGGGCCCTCCGTCCGGCCCGCTCTCCGGGCCGTCGTCCAGCCCGCCGCCGTCGGGTCAGTCCCCGAGGCCCGGGTCCGGCTCCGGTCAGGGCTCATCGCCGGACTGGGGGCCGCCCACCGAGATCTCCGGTCCGCCGTCACAGCCCCCGGGTGACCGGCGGCTGTCGGCGGCCTCGTCCGGCGGTCCGCGGCGTCCGTGGTGGCGCAGCGTGCGGGGAATCGCGCTGGTCGCCGGGGTCGCGGCCGTCGCGGCGGTACTCGCGGTGGTGCTGACCAACCGGTCGCCGAAGACCGCGCAGGCCGCCCAGGACGTCGCCCTGCAGTCCGTCGGCAGCGCGGGCCCCGCGCCCTTCACCGCCTCGGTCGCCAGAGCGGAGACCGTCTCGGCGACACCCTCGGCCGCGAACTCCACTGCGGCGACCGCCGCTGCGGGCACCCTCCGCTACCAGGGCTCCGCGGTGGGCCTCTACGGCGGCACCGAGCGGCTCTCCAGCTGCGATGTGGCCCAGTTGTCCGCCTTCCTCACCGCCCACCCGGACAAGGCGAAGGCCTGGGCCGGCGTTGAGGGCATCGACTCCTCGGCCGTCCCGTCCTATCTGCGCACGCTCACCCCGGTGGTGCTGCGACTGGACACCCGGGTCACCAACCACGGCTTCAGCAACGGCGCCGCGACCAGTTTCCAGTCCGTGCTGCAGGGCGGCACCGCTGTGCTGATCGACGCCCACGGACTGCCGCGGGTGCGCTGCGCCTGCGGGAACCCCCTGCTGGCACCGCTGGCCGACGACTCCTCGACCAGGTTCGAGGGGACCAGGTGGGCCTCGTTCGAGCCCGGGAACACCGTGGTCGTCGTGCCCTCGGAGGTCGAGTTGACGGTGATCGTGCTGGTGAACCCGGAGACCGGCCAGTGGTTCGGCCGACCCAGGGGCAGCGAGGGCGACGCGGACCACCGGATGCCGCCCCCGAGCACCAGCGCCGGGCCCAGCGTCTCGACGAGCACGTCCGGGTCGGCCTCGACGTCGGGCTCTGCCTCCTCCTCGCCGTCGTCCTCGCCCTCGCCGTCGCCCTCACCCTCCGGTTCGCCCTCCGGCTCACCGTCGGGTTCGCCGTCGGGTTCGCCGTCCTCCTCCTCGCTGGTGCCGGCGCCTGCTCCGGCGGCCTCGACGGATACGACGAACCCCTTCAGCTCGCCCTCCTAGAATCGCGGCGTGGAGAACCTGGTGACCCGTGCCGAGTGGGGCGCGCTGCCGCCGTTGCAGCAGTGGCGGGCCCTGCCGTGCACCCGCGGCGTCAAGATCCACTACGAGGGCCGGGCGGTCCCCGCCGACCTGGCGCTCCCGGACCGGCACCACCGCTGCGCCGGCCGGGTCCGGGAGATCCAGGCGATGCACCTGGCGGACCCCGCGCAGGGCTGGATCGACATCGCCTACAACGCCCTGGTCTGCCCGCACGGGCGGGTCTTCGAGGGGCGGGGCGTGCACCACGAGAGCGGCGCCAACGGTGATCGCGGGCTCAACCGGGCCTACTACGCGGTCTGCGCCATGATCGGCGACTCCGGGCTGACCGAGCCCGGCACGGCGCTGCTGAACGGGCTGTGCGACGCTGTCGACTGGCTGCGCGAGGACGGCGCCGCCGGGCCGGAGGTCGCGGGGCACCGGGACGGCCGCGACACCGACTGCCCCGGTGAGCCCCTCTACCGCTGGATCCAGGCCGGGGCGCCGCGCCCCTGACGCACTGTCCCCTGACCCGCTATCCGCTGACGCTGGCGGCGCCGGTCTCGATGTGGCCGGTGAAGCGGCGGCTCCAGCTCGCGTCGCTGCTCACGGTGACGGTGAAGTCGTACCAGCCGTTGCTGTAGGCGACGGCGTTGAAGTAGTCCGAGACGCTGCCGCCGGCCGGGACCTGGTAGGTCCACGGGCCGTCGGTGCGGTAGCCGGTGGCGGTGATGGTGAAGGTGACCTGCGCCGTGGAGGTGTTGGCCAGGGCGAACCAGACCGCCTGCTTGCCGGTGTCCGGGGCGGGCGCGAAGGAGGGGACGACCTCGGCCTTGCTGCCCGCGGCGGTGGTGTCGCCGGCGAAGCGGCGCAGGAAGCGGTTGGGGCCGACCAGGGTGAGGTCGTACTTCCCGTTGCCGTAGCCGGTGCCGACGTTGAAGAAGTCGGAGGCGGTGCCGCCCGGGTCCACGGTGTACTGCCAGGGGCCGCCGCTGCGGTAGGCGTTGGCGTGGATGGAGAAGTGCGCGGCGGAGGTGGCCTGGGCGCCCTGGTTGGCCATCTTGATCCACACGAGGGTCTTGCCGCCGGAGTCGAACTCCAGGTGGTCCACGAAGCCGTTGGGCTGGTAGGGCAGGGCGCGCGCGGGGCGGGTTCCGGCCTCCTGGGTGGGCATCGCATTGGTGCCGGGACCCGGGTTGACCAGGGCGTTGCAGTGCGCCTGGCCGATGGTGGCGCTGGTGGAGGGCAGGGTGGGCAGTCCGGAGACCGGGTTGGCGAAGTCGAAGGCGCCGGTGAGGTCGCCGCAGACCTTGCGCCGCCAGGAGCTGATGCTCTGACAGATCGCCGGGGTGCCCAGGGCGGTGGTCCAGGTCTCCAGGAAGCGGATCACCGAGGTGTGGTCGGAGACCTGGGAGTCCACCCAGCCGCCGCGGGTCCAGGGGGAGACGATGACCATCGGCACCCGGAAGCCCAGCCCGAGCGGCTGGCCGCTGTAGCTCTCGTCGGCCGTGCCCGAGGGCGCGACCGGCGGCGGGACGTGGTCGAAGAAGCCGTCGTTCTCGTCGTAGTTGAGGAACAGCACGGTGGAGTCCAGTACGCCGCTGTCGGCGGCCAGGGCCTGCAGCACCAGGTTGATGAAGTGCGCGCCGTCGTTCGGCGGCGCGTCCGGGTGCTCGGAGAAGGCCTGGCTGGCCACCACCCAGGAGACCTGGGGCAGGGTGCCGGCCAGGGCGTCGGCCCTGATCGCGGCGGCGATGTCGTCGGGGGTGGAGCCGGTGGAGGGGACCGAGGCCATGCCGCGCTGGTAGAGCGTGCTGCCGGCGGCGGCGTTGGCGAACTGCTTGAAGTACGCGAGGCCGTTGTCGCCGAAGTTGTCACTGGCGTTCTGGTAGACCTTCCAGCTGACCCCGGCGTTCTGCAGGGTCTCGGCGTAGGTCTGCCAGCTGAGGCCGGACTCCGAGCCGCCGTCGTAGGCGGGGCCGCCGGCCGTGCCGCCCGGGTCGATCATCCCGCCCCACAGATAGGTGCGGTTGGGGCCGGTCGCACTGAGGATCGAGCAGTGGTACGCGTCGCAGATGGTGTAGGCGTCGGCGAGGGCGTAGTGGAAGGGGATGTCCGAGCGGTTGAGGAAGCCCATGGTGCGGCTGGAGCCCTTGGCGGAGATCCAGTTGTCCATCTTCCCGCCGTTCCAGGCGCTGTGCTGGGTGGACCAGCCGTGGTCCAGCGAGCCGTCGCACTGCGCCAGGGTCTCCGGGGTGGCGCCGAAGTCCCAGGTGGTGGTGGCGCTGAGCTGCCACGGGTACTGGCGGCCGCTGCCGTTGGGCTGGTTGAAGACCGAGTAGCCGCCGGACAGCGGCACCGTGCTGCGGTCCGCGAAACCGCGCACCCCCTTGAGGGTGCCGAAGTAGTGGTCGAAGCTGCGGTTCTCCTGCATCAGCACGACCACGTGCCTGACGTCCTTGATGGTGCCGGTGGCGGCTGCCGCGGCGCTGGACGCGGGGCCGGCCACCGCCTCGATGCCGAGAGCGGCACCGAGGGCGGCGGCGGAGCCGAGGAAGGTGCGACGGGTGAGGGGGGCCACGGAGTCCTCCTGATCGGTGGGCAGGACACGACGGCTGAACTCTGGGCCGCACAGATGTCCTGGCGCCCCGACCAAGGTGGCAGGGACATGAAAGATTGCCCACAACTGGACTGGACCCGTAATCGAAATGAGACCATCTCGGCCCCGGGCGGGTGAACGCCGCCGCGGCCCTCGCCGCGGCGGCGTTCACCTCGGGGGTCACTGCGAGGTCTCGACCCACTGCTGGTTGGCGCCGCCGTTGCAGGTCCAGATCTCCAGCTGGGTGCCGTTGGCGGTGTTGAACCCGGTGTCGTCCAGGCACTTGCCCGAAGCCGGGTTCACCAGAGAGCTGCCCTGCTGCTGCCACTGCTGGTTGGCGCCGCCGTTGCAGGTCCACAGCTCGACCAGGGTCCCGTCGGCGGTGCCGGCGCCGGTGACGTCCAGGCAGGCGCCGCCGTTGCTGCGGATGGTGCCGTCGGTGCCGACCGTCCAGTTCTGCGCGGCGGTCAGGTTGCAGTCCCACATCTGGACCTTGGTGCCGTTGGCGCTGGAGCCGTTGTTGTCGTCGACGCACTTGCCGGAGTTGTCGACGGCCACGATGGGCCGGGCGGTCGGGGTGGTGCCGACCGGGGTGACCGTCAGGTTGTCGAACTGGTCGCCCTGGTAGCCGCTGGTGCCCAGCCCGACCATGCCGGCGATGTAGCTGCTGTCGGTCGCGCTGCCCACGGTGGTGCCGTCGACGGCCGCGCTGATGCTGCTGCCGTTGAAGGTCAGCGCCAGGTGGTGCCAGCTGCCGAGCCCCGGTGCGGTCACCGTCCCGCTGGCCAGCGTGGTGAGCGTGTTTCCGGTGGTGTTGCGCACGATCGACCAGGCCCCGGTGTTGCTGAGCTGCAGGTAGTAGTCGTTGATCCCGGCCGGGCCGAAGCTGTGCTGGGTGCCGGCCCGTCCCAGCAGTTGCACCGAGCCGGCCGTCTTGATCAGGGCGTCCGCGGCGACGGTGTAGTTGGTCCAGCCCAGGCTGCCGCCGATGGTGTAGGGGCTGGCGTCGCCGTCCCACTCGATCGGCTTGACCAGCGCCTGCTGGGCCACGCAGCTGCCGCTGCGGCCGCCGGCGCAGGGCTCTACCTCGAAGGCGCCCTGCTGCTGGGAGAGGTAGCGCGGCTGCTGGTCGGTGGTGCCGCCGTCGAAGGTGTCGGAGTACGGCAGGGTGAGCGCGCTCTGCGCCGGACTGGCCGCGGTGCCCTTGCCCTGGCCGGTGGTGGTGGTCAGCGTGTAGATGTACCCGGGCTGCACCGTGAGCGAGTACGAGCCGCCCGAGGGGGTGATGTCACTCTGCTGCACCATGCCGCCGGTCGCGGCGGACGCGGCCAGGTTGGTCGCCCAGACATGGACCGTGCCGGTGGAGAGGCCCCCGGAGACGTTCACGGTGACGGTCTGGGCGGCGGTGGCCGTGGTGGTCTCGATGACGGTGGAGTAGTTGCCGCCGCTGCTCGACTTCAGCGAGACATAGCTGCCGTTGGACTCGCTGCCGCCGAGGTAGCCCGAGCCGGTGTTGAGGAACTGCCAGCCCGGCGCGGTGAACTGGGTGACCTGGGCGGTGGCCCACAGGCTCTTGCCGACGCTGTAGGCGCCGGACCACGGCTGGGAGGCGAGCACCAGGCCGTCGGTGTCATAGGGCAGGTTCGGGTAGACCGCGGCGACCACGGGCCAGTTGATGTAGGCGGTCAGCCCGCCGTCCAGATAGCCGCGGGTGATCGAGCGGATCAGCGCGGCGGCCCCGGAGTTGAGGTCCTGCGAGCCGTTCTCGCTGGCCCACAGCGGCTTGCCGGTGCCGGTCGCGGTCGCGTTGCCGGTGCAGGTGTTGGCTGTCCCGCCGTCCCCGCCCGCGCAGGGGTAGTGCACCCCGATGATCGAGACGGCACTGGCGAAGGCGGAGTTGGACGCGATGTCGGAGGCGACGCTCCAGTCGCTGTCGGCGCCGACGATCTGGACGGCCGAGTAGCCGTCGGCGTTCAGGGTGGAGCGCAGCTGCTCGTACCAGGCGATGTTGTAGCCGCGCTCGTTCCAGCCGCCGAGGTAGTCGATGGTGAGGCCGTGCGACTTCGCGCAACCCAGCCAGTTCACCAGGTAGTTGACCATGTCGGTGGACCAGAAGCTGCCGCTGCCGATCCATCCGGGCGCGCCCCAGGCCAGACCGTAGAGCTTGATCGAGGGATTGAGCGCCTTGGCCTGCTCCATCAGCCACCACTCGTACCCGGTACCGCAGTTGACGGCCGAGGCGGTGTGCATGTGGCTGGACTCGGAGCCGTCGGTGGAGTTGGTGTCGCCGCCGATCTCCACCTTCAGGATCTGCAGGTCGGCTCCGTAGCCGGGCTTGAAGAGGTAGTTGAGGATCTGCTGCTGCTGAGCCGCGGGGTAGTCGGTGAGCAGCCGGGTGTTGCCCCCGCCGCCGCTGATGGCCCCGATCCCGTCGAAGGTCTTCCCCGCACTGGTCCCGCTGACGGATATCGTCGTCGCGGTGGCGGCGTGCGCCTTTGGGGCGGTCGGCCCAAAACCCATCGCGATCAGCAGCAGTGTCACCACCCCGAGCACTGTCGGAAGTCCTGTTCGCCAACGCCGCGCCTTGGTCACCGGATCACCTCTCAGCAGGTGGGATGCGACCGGAAACGGTCCGACCACAGCACGGAGCGAGCCCCGGCCCGCCCGGGACACGCTGGTCGTATTGGACGGAAAATGTTGGTCGCTGTTGGAATTGACGCATCGTCAATTGGACATGTCAAGGCTTCCGACAGACCGGACGTGGCCGGCCGCCGCCCGCCGATCCGGGTCTCAGCGCCAGGTCCGCCGGGCGACGAGTTCGACCCATTCCTGGTCCTGCCCCCCGGGCAGGGTCCGGCCGTTCCCGCGCCACTCGGCCGCGAGCTGGGAGTAGATCGGCTCGTCCTGCGGACGGGGGACCGGGCGGGCCCGGCCGGGATCGGACGGCGCCACGGGGGCGGCCCACTGCGGTGGCAGCTCGGCGAGGGTCACACGGGACCAGCGAGGCTCGGGCATGCCCCGTCAACGACCGGCCGCCCCCGGCGGTCACCCGGGACTGGGCCGAACGGGCGGCGGTCGGCCGCCGGGCCGTCCGGGCCGCCTGGTCACCCGTCCGGACCAATGGCGTTGCGCACTGCCACCGGCGGTCACACGCTGGAGTCTGAGCGGCATTCAGCTCAGTCACCTGCCGGGAACTCTTCTCCCCGGCAGCCGGCGCCCCCGGGTTCAGCACCCGGGGGCGCCGGTGCGTCTGCGTCCGCTGCCGCCTCTGTGGGCGGGGCGGGCGGGGCGGGGAATTCGGGCGGCGCACCGCACGGGGTAGTTGAGTCTGTAAATACGATTTGTCATGCTTCGGGGCATGGAGCTACCGCGGGGCCTGAGTCGCTGCCTGGCCGGGGCCGGCGCGCTCGTGGTGGCCGGGGGCGCGGCCCTCGCCGTGCCCACGGCCGGCGAGGGCGTCTCGGTCCGGGCGTTCCGGGTGCACCAGGTGGATCTGCGCGCCACCGCCCAACTGGCCGGAGTGCTCCGCGCGGCGGTCAGCTGGCAGCTGTACTTCGGAGCGAGCACCGCGGTGCCCGCCGGAGGGACGGCCGACCCCGACGTGTGTGCGACCCCACCGCACCCGGCTCCCGGCCTCGGCCCGGTCTCCGCGCTGCAGGCGGCCCCGGGGCAGACCGTGACGAAGGGTCAGGTCCTGGCCCGTGCCGACACCACGGCCGTCCACCGCGCCCTGGACGCGGCCCTGCAGGACCTGGCCCAGGCCCAGGCCCTGCTGGCCGACCACCGCAGCGTCGCCGCCGACACCGGCGCAGCCAGTACGGCGGCAGAGCCCGCCGCCGCAGCGCAGTCAGTGCTCGGACCGGACCTGGACCGGGTCGCCCAGGGACAGCAGCGGGTGGCGGCGCTGCAGCGCACGGTGGCGGACGCGACGATCACCGCGCCCGCCGACGGCATCGTCCAGCAGGTGGGCACCGCGGTCGGCGCGAACCCCGACTGCCGCACCCCGGTGCTGGTGCTGCGCACCCGCGAGCTGGAGGTGCACGCACAGGTGGGCAGTGAGGTACGGGCCCGGCTGCAGCCGGGCCAGCCGGCCGAGGTCGCGGTGCCGGACGCCGCCGCCCAGCTGACCACCAGCGTGGTCGCCCTGCCGTTGACCGCCACCGCGACGACCGCTCCCGCCCCCGTCTCCGCCCCCTGGGCGTCCGGAGCGGCGGAGTACCCGCTCGACCTGGTCGTCCCCGCCCCGCCCGTGGGCGCCCTGCCGGGCATGCCCGCCACGGTCACGATCACCCTGGAGGCCCGCCCGGGCGTCCTGGCCGTCCCCGCCGAGGCGGTGCACTCCGACGGCGGCGGTGCGCATGTGCTGCTGCTGCACTGCCCGGCCCCGGGCCGTACCGGCCACTGCCGTTCCCGCCCGGTCCCGGTCGCCACCGGCATCACCGTGGACCAGTTGACACAGATCACCGCAGGGGTCAACCCGGGCGACACCGTCGCCGTCCGCTGACCCCTCAGATGCGCCTGGTGGCGGTCAGATGGGCGTAGAGCACCACATTCCCCATGTAGCCGGAGGCCCTGCTGTAGCCGCCGCCGCAGGTGATCACGCGTAGTTCGGGGCGGTCGGTGGGGTCGTAGACGCGTTTGGAGGGGAAGGCGTCCTTCGCGTAGACCTCGATGGCGTCGATAGTGAAGACGGCGGCCCGCCGGTCCCTGCGGTCGATCTCGACGGTGTCGCCCTTGTGCAGCGAGCCCAGCAGGTAGAAGACGGCCGGACCCTTCATGGTGTCGACATGGCCGTCGATGATCGCGTTGCCGGCGGTCCCCGGGGCCGGGCCGTCGTGGTACCAGCCGGCCAGGTTGCGGTCGTTGTCGTCCGGGACCTGGAGGCGGCCCTTGGCGTCCAGGCCGAGCGTGGTGACCGGGGCGTCGACCTTGATCGCCGGGATTCTGATCCGGACCGGGACGGAATCACCCAGCGGGCGCACCCCCGCCCGCCGGGGGGCGTTGGGGTACGGCCAGAGGCGACCGGTCGGGGGCGCGGAGACGAACGGGACCTTGAAGCCGGTGAAGGAGTCGGCCGCGGAGGGCTGCGGCGGGTGCTCGGTGTCGGTGCTGCCGTCGTACAGCATCCACGCCCCCGTGCCCAGCGCCGCTGCCGCGACCAGGGCCACCACCCGATTGTTGCGCACACGCTTCGAGGTCATGTCGGCGGGTTCTCTCCGAGCAGGTGCGGCGACTGAACGTGGACGGTGGCGGGGTGGGCAGTGGCCTCCCGGTCGGGATTGGCTGCCCACCCCGCCGACCTTGCGCCCGGCGTGACGCGGCCGGTGCGCCCGACCGGACTCAGGCGCGGTTGGCGGCGGCGCGGCGGCGCAGGTACACGCCGCCTGCCAGAGCCGCGACGGCCAGTGCGGCGCCGCCGGCGATCTCGCCGGCGCTGCCGTCGCTGGAGCCGCCGCCCAGGCCGGTGCTGACCGAACCGGCGGGGGCGCTGTCGGACACGGTGAACTCACCCGCGACGATCCGGCCGCCGGTGGGGCAGCTGCCGACCACGGTGTAGGTGCCGGCCTCGGCGGTGCTCGGGATCCTCAGCGTCCCCACCAGCGACATGGTGCCCTCGGTCAGCGTGGTCGCCCAGCCCTGGTTCTGCTCGGAGACCCTGATCCTGTCGTCCTTGGGACAGGTGGTCTGGGCGGTGCTGAGGGTCACCGTGCCGCCGGGTTTGACCGTGCTGGGGCTGGCCTCGATCTGGCCTTCGTTGCCCTCCGCGAAGGACGCCGTGGTCGGCAGGGCGAGAGCGGTGGCGGCGAGGGCACAGACGGCCAGGGTGCGCGCAGTGCGCATGGAACAACCTCCAAGAACGGGGATGCAGGCCGTCCTCGTCGGCGACCCGACGGACCGTTGGCATGTTCGGCCCGCAGACACGACGAGACACTCCGTCCCGGACGCCCGCATCTCGGCGCATCCGCCCGGTTCACACGGATGGTCGCTGGCCGTCCGGGTCGACGGCCGGTGCCCACGGGCTGACCACCCGTCAGCAGCCGCGCAGCGCCACTGCTCCGACCGGGGAGATCTCACCCACTTGCCGGTCCCCGTTGGTCCGGCGCTCCAGGGCGCGCCAGGATGCGGAGACATGACGAACCGTCCGTCGCCGCGAGCCGGCCTGCTGTGGGCCGGTGTGGCAGTGACGCTGGTGCTGTGCCACGCGTCGCCGGGGGCCGCGACGAAGAGCACGGGATCCGGCCACTCCGCGGCGGCCGCGCCGTCGGGCGGGATCCTGCCCGGGGCGGTGCCCGCCCTGCCGCCCGGGACGGACGTGGCCGGGTCCGGCGACGGCGCGAACCTGCCGGAGGTCCGTCCTGCCGGGGTGATTCCGCAGGTGGGCGCGGTGTTCGCGACCGTGGACGGACGTCCGGCGCAGCACTTCTGCACCGCGGCGGTGGTTGACAGCCCGGCCCGGGACCTGCTGGTCACCGCGGCGCACTGCGTGGTGGAACCGGGTCGGGCCTCCGCGGCGGAGGCGGCCGGGTCGGGGAAGTCGCTGCTGTTCGTGCCCGGGTACCACGAGGGCCGGCACCCGTTCGGGATGTGGGCGGTGACCGGGGTGGTGGCCGACCCGCGCTGGTGGCGCGACGGCGACCCCGACTTCGACGTCGCGTTCCTGACGACCCGTCCGCTGGGCGCCGCCCGCCGGGTCGAAGAGGCGGTGGGCGCGGAGGGGCTGGCCTTCGAACCGCGGTGGCACGGTCCGGTGGAGGCGGTGGGCTACCCCCGCACCGGCGAGCGCCCGGTGGTCTGCGCCAACCGGCTGCAGGGCTTCGGGAGCGGTCAGGCGCAGTTCCCCTGCCGGGGGATGACCGGCGGCACCAGCGGCAGCCCGCTGCTGGCCGCGGTGGGCCCGGACGGTCGCGGCACGGTGGTGGGCGCCATCGGCGGCTACCAGTCCGGCGGATTCACCGCCGACCTGTCGTACTCGCCCGGGTTCGGCCCGGCCATCGCGGCGCTCTACCGCAGCGCGACCGGGGGCTGAGGACCGGGGGCTGAGGAACAGCCGGGGCCGGCTTCGAGTTGCGACTGGAAGCGGCCCGGTCCTCACTGGTCTGAGTCCCGGGAAACACCGGAACGGCTTCGTATCGGCCATTCCCACCGTGAGCAGGTCCCCCAGGCGTACCCGAATGTGCTCCGGGGTAAAGCGAGCGAGTGACGAGAGGAGCGGATGTCATGGGACACCGCCTGGCGGAGAACGAAGCCCGGGAACACGTCTACGGGGTCTGTTTCAAGACCGGCCCGCCCCGGCGGACCGGTCTTGAACTGGAATGGCTGGTGCACGACGGCACGGACGCGCGGCGGCCGGTGGTCCCGGAACGGCTGGACGCGGTCCTGGCGCCGCTGGCGGAGCCGGGCGCGCTGCCGTCCGGCAGCAGACTGACCCGGGAACCCGGAGGGCAGGTCGAGCTCAGCTCCCTGCCCGCGACCGCTCTGGCGGACTGTGTACAGGCCCTCCGCGCCGACGCCGAGGTGCTCGCCGGAGCCCTGGGCGCCGACGGCCTGGTCCTCGCCGGTGAGGGCCTGGAACCGCACCTGGACCCGCCCCGGGTGGCAGAGCACCCCCGGTACCGGGCCATGGAGGCCTATCTGGACCGGGTCGGCCCGGCCGGCCGGATGATGATGCGGGCCACGGCAGCCGTGCAGGTCAATCTGGACGCCGGTGACGACACGGCGGGCACCACCGGCTACCGATTCCGCTGGGAGCTGGTGCACCGGCTCGGCCCGGTGCTGATCGCGGCCTTCGCGAACTCCCCGCTGTGGCAGGGACGGCCGACCGGCTGGCGGTCCACCCGGCGGGCCGTGTGGGAGCGGATGGATCCGACCCGCACGGGGCCGGTGACCCGCAGTGACGACGGCGACGACCCCCGGGCCGCCTGGGCCGACTACGCCCTCGACGCCCCGCTGCTGTGCCTGCGCCGCCCGGCCCCGGAGGACTGGATCGCCCCGCCCGGGCTCACCTTCCGCGCCTGGACCCGCGGCGCGGACGGGGTCCGCCCGCCCGCGCTGGACGATCTCGACTACCACCTGACCACGCTCTTCCCGCCGGTGCGCCCGCGCGGCTGGCTGGAGCTGCGGATGATCGACGCCCAGCGCGGCGAGGACTGGGCGGTGGCCGCCGCCCTGGCCGCGACCCTGCTCGACGATCCGGTGGCGGCCGGCGCCGCCTGGGAGGCCACCGAGCCGCTCTGCCGCGACGGCGCCGCCGTGCCGACGCCGGAGCAGTGGAGCCTGGCCGCCCGGCTGGGACCGTCGGACCCGGTGATCGGCAAGGCCGTCCGCGCCTGCTTCGGCGCCGCCGACGCCGCGATGGCCGGCTCCGGCGCCCCCGCCGACCTGCGCGCCGCGCTGGCGGCGTTCGCCCTGCGCTACGCCGAGCGGGGCCGATGTCCCGCAGACGACCTCCTGGAAGGGATCCGCGGATGAACCGGCACGACACCCCCGACCTGCGAGGCGACCTGCGGGCCAGGATCGCGGCCGCCCTGGAGACCGCGCGGCGCCGCACCATGGGCCTGACCGACTGCCTGGACGACGACGGTCTCAAGGCCCAGCACTCCCCGCTGATGTCGCCCCTGGTCTGGGACCTGGCCCACATCGGCAACCAGGAGGAGCTGTGGCTGGTGCGCGACGCCGGCGGCCGGGCGGCGATCCGCCCCGACCTCGACCCGCTCTACGACGCCTTCCAGCACCCCCGGGCCGACCGCCCCGCACTGCCGCTGCTCGCCCCCGAACCCGCCCGCGCCTACCTGCGCCAGGTCCGCGAGCAGGCCCTGGACGTGCTCGACGGCGCCGTCCTCGACCCGGACGGCCCCCCGCTGCTGGCCGACGGCTTCGTCTTCGGCATGATCGCCCAGCACGAGCAGCAGCACGACGAGACCATGCTCGCCACCCACCAGCTGCGCCAGGGCCCGGCCGTCCTGCACGCCCCCGCGCCCCCGGCCGCGCCGGCCGACGCGGCCGCCCTGCCCGCCGAGGTGCTGGTGCCGGCCGGCCCCTTCACCATGGGCACCAGCACCGACCCCTGGGCGCTGGACAACGAGCGCCCGGCGCACACCGTCGAGCTGCCCGCCTACTGGCTGGACACCACGCCCGTCACCAACACGGCCTACCAGGAGTTCATCGCCGACGGCGGCTACACCGACCCGCGCTGGTGGACCCCGGCGGGCCTGCGCCACCGGGAACAGGCCGGGCTGACCGCCCCGCTGTTCTGGCAGCGCGACGGCGACCGCTGGCTGCGCCGGCGCTTCGGCCGCACCGAGCCCGTCCCCGGCGACGAACCGGTCGTCCACGTCTGCTGGTACGAGGCCGACGCCTACGCCCGCTGGGCCGGACGCCGGCTGCCCACCGAGGCCGAATGGGAAAAGGCGGCACGGCTGGACCCGGCCACCGGCCGCTCCCGGCGCTACCCCTGGGGCGACGACGACCCGACGGCCGAGCACGCCAACCTCGGCCAGCGCCACCTGCAGCCCGCCCCCGCCGGGAGCTACCCGCGCGGCAGCGCCCCCAGCGGCGCCCGGCAGCTGATCGGGGACGTCTGGGAGTGGACAGGCAGCGACTTCGAGCCGTACCCGGGCTTCACCGCCTTCCCCTACAAGGAGTACTCCGAGGTCTTCTTCGGCCCCGACTACAAGGTGCTGCGCGGCGGCTCGTTCGCGGTGGACCCGGTGGCCTGCCGCGGCACCTTCCGCAACTGGGACTACCCGATCCGGCGGCAGATCTTCTCCGGCTTCCGCACCGCCCGCGACGCCACCGCCGACGAAGCCACCCACGCGGAGCTGCGCTGATGTGCCGTCACCTGGCCTACCTGGGAGCCGAGACGACGCTGGCGTCGGTGCTGCTGGAGCCTGGCCACAGCCTCTACCGGCAGTCCTGGGAGCCACGGCTGCAACGGCACGGCACCGTCAACGCCGACGGCTACGGATTCGGCTGGTACCCGGGTGCGGACGACCCGGGCGCAGCAGGGGAGGACACCTGCTTCCGACATCGGCGGGCCGTCCCGATCTGGGCCGACGCCAACCTCCCCGACCTCGCCCGCGCCGTCCGCAGCCACTCCTTCCTCGCCGCGGTCCGCTCGGCCACCGCCGGAACCACCCAGGACGAGTCCGCCGCCGCCCCCTTCCGCGAAGGCCGCTGGCTGTTCAGCCACAACGGCGCGGTCCCCGACTGGACCAGGCTGCCCACGGCCGGCAGCGGCCTCGACACCGCCGACCTGCTGGACCTGGAGGCCCGCAGCGACTCGGCGCTGCTGTGGGCCATGGTGGCGCGACGGCTGCGCCAGGGCGAACCCCCGGGACTGGCGCTGGCCGGCGTGGTCCGCCGGGTCGCCGAGGCCCGCCCGGGAGCGCGACTCAACCTGCTGCTCACCGACGGCCGCGCCATCGCGGCCACCCGCTACGGCGACACCCTCTGGTACCGGCGGGCCGAGGACCACGTACTCGTCGCCTCCGAACCCCACGACGACGACCCCGACTGGAAGGAAGTCCCCGACCACACCCTGCTCCTGGCCGCTCCGGACGCGGTGCGCAGCCACCCGCTGCGCCCCGTCCGGCCCCACTCGGCACAGCGCCACCCACACAGCAAGGACGAGAACGTGAACGACTGCTTCAGCATCGAACCGCGACTGCCCTCGGACTACTTCGCCACCACCCTGCGCGCCGACGTGCGGCAGGGCCTGACGGCAGAGCCGAAGACGCTGCCGCCGAAGTGGTTCTACGACGAACTCGGCAGCAAGCTCTTCGAGCAGATCACCGAACTGCCCGAGTACTACCCCACCCGGGCCGAGCAGGAGATCCTGCAGCAGCGGGCCCCCGAGATCGCCGCCATCACCAGGGCCGGCTCGCTGGTCGAACTGGGCTCGGGCTCCTCACGCAAGACCCGGCTGCTGCTGGACGCGCTGACCGCGCAGGGGACCCTGCAGCGCTACTCCCCGCTGGACGTCAGCGCCTCCGCCCTGGCGGAGGCCGGCCAGGCGCTGTGCCGGGACTACCCGGGGCTGCGGGTCACCGCGGCCGTCACCGACTTCGAGCACGACCTGCCCCTGCACGACGAGCCGGGGCCGCGGCTGCTCGCCTTCCTGGGCAGCACCATCGGCAATCTCGACCCGGCCGAGCGCACCGACTTCTACGCGCTGCTGCGCCGCGCCCTCAGCGCGGACGACGTGCTGCTGCTCGGCGCCGACCTGGTGAAGGACCCCGGCGTGCTGGTGGCGGCCTACGACGACGGCCAGGGCGTGACCGAGGCGTTCAACAAGAACGTGCTGCAGGTCCTCAACCGCGAACTGGACGCGGATTTCGACCCGGACGCCTTCGAGCACCGCGCGGTGTGGAACGCGGGGGAGGAACGGATCGAGATGCACCTGGTCTCCCGTGCCGAACAGCGCGTCAAGATCCCGGCCGTGGACCTCTCGGTCTCCTTCGCGGCCGGGGAGAGCCTGCGCACCGAGATCTCCACCAAGTTCCGCCGCGAGTCCCTCACCGTCGAACTCGCGGCCGCGGGCTTCACCGTCCGCCGCTGGTGGACCGACCGCGCTGCGCGCTTCGCGCTGCTGCTCGCCGTTCCCAGCAGGTGACGCCCGGCAGTCCGGGAGCCGCGGTGTCGACGCCCTCCTCAGCCTGCTGGTGGAAGGGCGGCGTCGGGGGTTGCGGGCTCGTGGTTGAGGCGACCGGACGCGAATGCGTCGCGCCGCCTGGCCGCGGCGCCGTGGACCGCGCACCGTCGCCTCACACCTGTACCGCTCCTGTCCCAGGCTCGGCATCGCGGGCCGTCACACCAACTCCGCGACATCATCGACCAGCAGATCCCATCACGGGCCGGCCACTAGCGGCGGTTTTGGGCCGAACGGGCTCCACCACGGGTGCGCGCGGCCGATCCGGGGGACGCTGCCTGGAGGAACCCCGGCGACGACGGAGGAGCGGGTCATGGCTGAGTACGGCTGGGCGGGAGCTCCGGTCCCCGGGGTGTCCGGCGAGGTCCTGCCGGAGCTGGACCTTCCCGGGCCGGACCGGCAGCGCCGCTGGACGGTGCTGCTGCGGCTGCTGCTGCTGATCCCGCAGTTCGTGGTGATGTTCTTCCTCGGCATCGCCGGGTTCGTCACCGTGGTGATCGGCTGGTTCGCCGCCCTGGTGCTGGGCCGGCTGCCCGAGTCGATCGCCTGGTTCCTGGCCGGGTGCCTGACCTACCAGACCCGGGTGTACGCGTACGGCATGCTGCTGGTCGACCGCTATCCGCCGTTCGCCTTCACCGCCCCCGAGCACCCGGTCCAGGTGGAGCTGCATCCCGGTGCCCTCAACCGTCTGGCCGTGCTGTTCCGGATCTTCCTGCTGATCCCCGCCGCCATCCTGAGCAGTCTGGCCGGCTCCGGCTTCTACGCCCTCGGCATCCTGATCTGGCTGGTGACCCTGGTCCTGGGCCGGATGCCGGAGCCGGTCTTCGGCGCCACCGCGGCCACCGCGCGGTATGCGATGCGCTTCAGCGCCTACGTCACCATGCTCACCTCGGCCTACCCCAAGGGCCTGTTCGGCGACGACTCCCGGCTCATGCCGCAGTCCCGCTCGGCCACCCGGCCGCTGCTGCTGTCCGGTTCCGCCAAGATCCTGGTCGTGCTGTTCCTGGTGGCCGGTCTCGCCTCCTCGGCGTTCTCCGGGACCGGGACCACCACCAGCGGGAACAACTCCAGTACGGCGTCCGCGTCCGCGGGGTAGCCCCGGCGGTTCAGTGCACCGACAGTCCGCCGTCGATGAAGATCGACTGGCCGGTGACATAGGCGGAGGCACGGCTGGCCAGGAACACCGCCGCGCCTTCGAAGTCCTCGGCCAGACCGTTGCGCCCGGTCATGGTGCGGGCGGCGAGCGCCGCCACCCTCTCCGGATCGTCGGCCAGCCGGGCGTTGAGCGGCGTCATCACGAAGCCCGGCACCAGGGTGTTGCAGGTGACGCCGGACGGCGACCAGGCCTCGGCCTGGGAGCGGGCCAGCGATTCCAGGCCGCCCTTGGAGACGCCGTAGGCGCCGCTCTGGACGAACGCCCGATGGGCCTGCTGGGAGCTGACATGGATGATCCGTCCGAAGCCGCGCCGGGCCATCGCCGGGCCGAAGCGCTGACCCAGCAGGAAGGGCGCCTCCAGGTTCACCGCCATCGTGGTGGCCCAGACGTCCTCGCCCAGCTCGCCCATCGGCGGCCGCAGGTTGACCCCGGCGCAGTTGACCAGGATGTCGGGTTCGCCGAGGGCGCGGACCGCCTCCTCGGCCGCAGTCCGCACGCCCTCGCGGGTGCCCAGGTCGGCGCTGACCCAGGCCGCCCGGCAGCCGTCCGCCGAGAGCTCGTCGACGGTGGCCACCAGCCCCGCCTCCCGGCGCGCGACCACCACGACACTCGCGCCGGCCCGGGCCAGGGCGCCGGCGACGGCCCGTCCGATGCCGGAACTGCCGCCGGTCACCAGGGCGGTCATGCCGTCCAGGGAGAACAGCCGGGAGAGATAGGTCTGCGTGATCATGTCCGCACCCTAGACGACGCCGTCAGAGATCGATGACGGTCCCCAGCCCGTGGGTGCGGGCGTAGGTGTGCACCACCGAGGCCGCCGCGACGTCGAGAGCGGCATGGCCGGTGGACTTGAACACCGTCAGCTCGTCGGGGCTCCGGCGGCCGGGATGCCGGCCGTCCAGCACCTCGCCGAGCAGGACCGCCCGGTGCGGAGCCAGTCCCTGCAGCTCATGAGCGCCGGCGGGCGGTGGGCTCGCGTGCGCTCCGTCCCATTCGACGAACAGGGAGCTGTCCTGGACGGTGTCCGTGTCGATCTCGGGGCCGGACGATCCGCCGACCGAGCTGAGGTGCGCGCCGGGGGCCAGCTGCGAACGGCTGAGCACCGGCGTCCGGGCGCCGGTGCAGCAGAGGACGACATCGGCGCCCTCGACCGCGGCTGCGATGGTGTCGGCCGTGGCATGCGGGTGCAACTGCGCCGTGCGCCGGGCGCGTCCGAGGTCGCGTGCGCCCACCACGACCGGGACGCCGCCCTGTATCGCTGCGAGAAGGGCGACCTGCGCCTCGGCCTGGGCGCCCGAACCGATGACGGCGATCCGGGCCGGCCGCGGTCGGGCCAGCGCGCGGATGCTGTGCGTCGCCGTCGCGGCGGTACGGCAGGCGGTGACGGATTCGGCATCCATCAGGGCCAGCGGCCGTCCGTCCTGCTCGTCGAAGAGCGCCACGACGCCCCGGTGCGCGCTGCGGCCGGGCCGGTCCGGATCGGCGAACACCGACACCAGCTTGGCGGCCAGCCCCAGACCGGGCACATGGGCGGGCATCGCGCCAAGCAGGCCGGCCGGGGCCAGCGCGGCGATGCGCGGGGGCGCCGAGGCCCGGCCCCGGCCGATCGCCACCAGCGCCTGGGCGACGGCGGCCATCAACCGCTCCGGATCGAGCGCGATGAGCGCGGCCCGGGTCTGGGCGCGGTCCAGCACCAGGACCCCGCTCATGCGCGCACCGCTGGGGGCCGGGGGGATGGCGTCGTGGTCAGGGCGGTCTGCAGCTCCATGGTTGCCTCCAGCAGTAGCTGTTCGAGCCGGGTCAGCTGCGGCCGGTCGAACTCGGCGTCGAGCCCCACGATCGTCAGCGCGCAGATCGGCGCCCCCTTGGCGGAGGCCACCGCCCGGCTCATGGAGGCGATCGGCTTCTGGTTGCGGCCGTGCTCCAGGGCGAAGCCGGTGCGTTCGACCTGCTCCAGGTCGGCCAGCAGGCCGTCCTCGCCGTCCAACGGGTATCCGGCCTGTTCGGCCGCGCGCAGGTAGGGGGCGCGCCGGTCCGGGCCCAGCAGCGCGACCAGGGCGAGCGGTCCGGCGAACCGGTGCACCGGCAGCTCCTCGCCCAGCAGGTCGGCGATCATCTCCAGCCGCTCCGGCCGGACCACGTCGACCACCCGGGAGTGGTCCGCCTCCAGCACCTGCAGATTGACCATCATGCCGGTCCGCTCGCAGAGCGCCTCCAGCACCGGACGGCCCAGCGCGGCCAGCGAGTTGACGCCGGCCGAGGAGGACAGCCGGAGCACCGCGACCCCGGGCAGGTAGTGGTCGCCGGTGCGCAGCACCCAGCCGCGGCGGACGAGTTCCAGCAGCACCCGGTACGCCGTGGCGCGGTGCAGGTCGACCGCCTCGGCGAGCTCGCTCAGCCGCAGCGGCCGGTCCGCGCGCGCGACCGCCTCGACCAGGTCCAGTGCCTTGTCGATCGCGGAACGAGCGGTACTCGCCATGCCCACCGTGCCTTTCATGCTTGATCCGGGTGAGGTACGGTCTCACATATTACCCCTTGCGCAACATGTGTTGTGCCTACCGTAACAAGGGAGCCGGAACGATGGGCCAGGACGTCCCCGGAGCTGCGACTCCCTTCGCGCCGCCCGCGCCGGGCGCGGTCGTGGTCTACCGCGGCGCGACGCTGCTGGACGGGACCGGCGGCCCGGCCCGGGGCGCGACGACGATCGTCGTGGACGGATCCGGGATCCGGACCGTGGCCCCGGACGCCGAGGTCCCCGACCATCCGGGAGCGGAGGTCGTCGACCTCAGCGGACGGTTCGTCATCCCCGGTCTGATCGACTCCCACCAGCACATCGCCACGCCGCCGGACCGGCCGCTGGCCGAGTCCGTGCTGCGCCGGCACGTCTACAGCGGCATCACCGCGATCCGGGACATGGCCGACGACCTGCGCCAGGTCGGCGACCTGGCCCGCGCGGCCCGGGTCGGCGAGATCCCCGGCCCCGACATCCACTACGCGGCGCTGATGGCCGGACCCGGCTTCTTCGAGGACCCGCGCACCTGGCAGGTGTCGCAGGGCGAGATCCCCGGCACCGTGCCCTGGATGCAGGCGGTCACCGAGTCCACCGACCTGCCGCTGGCCGTCGCCATGGCCCGGGGCACGCACGCCACCGCGATCAAGGTCTACGCGGACCTGCCCGGCGCCACGGTCGCGGCGATCACCGCGGAGGCCCGGCGCCAGGGGATCCAGGTGTGGGCACACGGAGCGGTCTTCCCGGCCCGGCCCGGAGAGGTGGTCGCCGCCGGGGTGGACGCCGTCTCGCACGTCACCCTCCTCGTCCACGAGGCCGCCGAGCAGCCGCTGACCAGCTACCGGGACAAGCCGCCGGTCGACCACGCCAGGTTCGCCGCCGGTGACGACCCGGTGCTGGAGTCGCTCTTCGCGCAGATGCGGGAGCGCGACACCGTGCTGGACGCGACCGCGAGCATGTGGACCTGGATGGAGGGCGAGGCCGAGGACGAGGAGGGGCGCGAGCGGGCCCGCCGCAATGACGCACTCTCGGCGCAACTCACCGCCCAGGCCTACCGCGCGGGGGTGCCGGTCTCGGCCGGCACCGACTACGAGACCGCCCCGGAACACCCGTATCCGGCGCTCTTCGACGAACTGGCCTACCTGGTACGGCGGTGCGGCATCCCTGCCGCGGAGGCGATCCGCTGCGCCACCCAGGTCGGGGCGGCGAGCATGGGCGCGGAAGCGTCCATGGGAACCGTCGAGGCGGGCAAGCTCGCCAACTTCGCCGTACTGGCGCGGGATCCGCTGGCGGACATCGACAACCTCCGCACCGTCGTCTGCACCGTCAAGCGCGGCCGACGCCTCGACCGGAGCGACTACCGCAGCGACGACCGGTGCGATGACCGAGCCGAGCAGGACGCGAAAGGACAGGCCGACCGATGATGATCATCAACGCCCTGGGGATCCTCGACAACCCCAACGCCGCCCTGTCGGCGGCCTCGGCGGGCAAGCTGGTCCAGGGCAGCGACGAACTGACCATCGACGCCCGCACCCTGGCCGACGCCCACGCCTCCGGTCTGACCGCCGTCAACATCACCCTCGGCTACACCATGGGCGACCTGGAGCCGTACCAGCACACCCTCCACGAGATCGACGTCTGGGACTCGATCATCCGCGACAACTCCGGTGACCTGACCCTGATCCGCACGGCGGCGGACCTCCGCAGGGCCGGGGAGGAGGACCGGATCGGCATCGTCTACGGCTTCCAGAACGCCGTGGCGGTCGGCGAGGACCTCGGCCGGGTCGCCACCTTCGCGGAACGGGGCGTGCGGGTCGTCCAGCTGACCTACAACCAGGCCAACCACCTCGGCGACGGCTCCATGGCCCCGCAGAACCGGGGGCTGACCCCCTTCGGCCGACAGGTGGTGGGTGCCCTGAACGACCACCGGATCATGGTCGATCTCTCCCACAGCGGCGAGAACACCTGCCTGGAGGCCGCCCGGATCTCCCGGCAGCCGGTCTCGATCAACCACACCGGCTGCCGGGCCCTGGCCGATCTGCCGCGCAACAAGACCGACGAGGAACTGCGCCTGGTGGCCTCGCGCGGCGGCTTCGTCGGGATCTACTTCATGCCTTTCCTGAACACCAGCGGGCACGCCCGCGCCGCCGACGTCGTCGAGCACATCGACCATGCGGTCAAGGTCTGCGGCGAGGACCACGTCGGCATCGGCACGGACGGCCCGGTCACCGCGATCGACGACCTCGACGCCTACCGGGCCACCCTCGCCGAACACGTCGCGCTCCGCCGCCAGGCCGGCGTGGGCGCCGCGGGGGAGCGCAGCGACAGCTTCCCCTTCGTCGTCGACCTGCGCGGCGTGGACCAGTTCCGCGAGCTGATCCGGCTGCTGGAACAGCGCGGCTACCGTTCCGACCGCATCGAGAAGATCATGGGCAGGAACTTCCTGGACTACGGGGAGCGGATCTGGGGCCGCTGACCCGCCGGCTGCCGGCGAACCGTCAACCGGCCTGTGACCAGGCCGGATTGTCAGTGCCCCGCGCGACAATAGGAGAGCGAGAAAGCCGCTTCAGCCATCACGGAGGCCACGTTGAAGACCGACATCGGCACCGCCCGCCACTTCCTGCCGCCCAACACCCCCAGCGAGGTGTGCCACGAGTTCAACCGGTCCGCGCTGACGGCCACCATCGCCGCCAGGGCCGTCGCCCTGGGGCTGTCCTCGGACCTGTCGGACGTCCAGATGGCCGGGCTCGCCCAACTGGTCCGGGACAAGAAGCAGTCCCGCCCGCTCTCCCCGGAGACCAGGGCAGCGGTCCGGGCCGCCCTGCGCCCACCGCTCACCGCCGCGGACGACCCGGAGCAGGTCACCGCGGCGGTGTTCAGCTCGCTCCCGGGGACACCGCTCCGGGTACGGGACAGCGCCGGCCGCGAGTACTTCCTGGTCGCCGTCCCGGCCTGACGCACGGGGCCTCCGCCAGGAACCGGCGGAGGCCCCGTCCGACCCATCCGATTCCTTTGTCGGCTCCCCTCGGTCTGCACAGGTAGAGACAGAGCTACCACGACCGACGGAGGCGACACCATGAACCCTGCCACCAGCCCACTCGACCGGGCATTCGCGAGCACCCGATCCGTCCTGGCCCAAGTCCGCCCTGGTCAGCTGGGCGAGCGCACGCCGTGCGCTTCCTGGGATGTGCGCGCCGTGGTCAACCATGTCATCAGTTCGGCCCACTGGGCGACGGCGTCCATCGGCGTGGGCACTGAGAGCGGCGACGTGGATTTTGCCTCCGGTGACTTCGCGGCGAGCTATGACGAGTGCGCCCGGATCGCGCTCGCCGCGTTTGGAGCCGAGGGCGTCCTTGAGGCGGTGGTGCGGCTCCCGTTCGGTGAGTTCTCCGGCGCCGAACTGCTGGGAATCGCCGCAACGGACCAGTTCATGCACGGATGGGACCTCGCCCGGGCGATCGGGCTGCCTACCGACCTGGATCCCGGACTCGCGGACGAGCTGTTGGCCATGACGCAGAAGACGGTCTCCGAGGCTTACCGTGGACCGGACGGCGCGGCCCCATTTGGGCCCGAACTGCCCGCCCCTGCCACCGCCGGCCCGGCCGACCGGCTGGCGGCGTTCCTCGGCCGCGCGGTGTGACCGGGACTGAAGTCCGACCGTCGGACACCTATGCGCAGGGAGCCGCATTGCCGGACGACGAGACATTCGTCAGGGAGACCGAGCCGTTCCGGCGAGAACTGCTGGCGCACTGCTATCGCATGCTCGGGTCGGTGCAGGACGCCGAGGATCTGGTGCAGGAGACCTATGTGCGCGCCTGGCGTGGCTACTCCGCCTTTGAACGCCGGTCATCCGTGCGCACCTGGCTCTACCGCATCGCCACGAATGCCTGCCTGACGGCGTTGGAGCACCACAGCCGCCGGGTCCTGCCCTCCGGCCTCGGAGCTCCAGAAGCGGACCCCGACGCCGCCGCACGGCCGGCGGAGTCGGAGACCGCCTGGCTGCAGCCGCTTCCCGATGTGCTGGTGGCGCCCGACTCGGACGATCCCGAGAACATCGTCATCGAGCGGGAGAGCCTGCGGCTGGCGCTCGTTGCCAGCTGGCAGTACCTGCCGGGCAGGCAGCGGGCCGTGCTGATCCTGCGTGACGTACTGGCGTTCCCGGCGGCCGAGGTGGCCGACATGTTCGGCATCACCACGGAGGCGGTCAAGAGCACGCTTCAACGTGCCCGCGCCCGGCTCCGGGAGTTGGACGTGGCAGCCGATTCCGTCGCCGAGGTCGCCGAACCGGCGGCCCGCGCGCTCCTTGATCTGTACATCGCGGCCTTCCAGAATGCCGACACGCTGCTGCTCGAGAAGCTCCTCTGCCAGGAGGCCACGCTGGAGGCCACGCCGTTCCGGACCTGGTTCGCCGGACGCCGCACCTGTGTGTCCTTCCTCAGCGGGCAGATCCTGGGGGCGCCCGGCGACTGGCGCATGCTGCCGACCGGCGCCAACGGGCAGCCCGCCGCCATCGGCTACCGCCGGGACCCGGACGGTGTCCACCGGGCGTACGGTGTGGTGGTGCTCTCCGTCCGTGCCGACGGAGTCGTCGGAGTCGTCTCGTTCGGGGATCCGGCCCTGGTCCCGGCCTTCGGTTTCCCGGCGTTGTTCCGGGACTGCCTCGATGCGAAGCAGACCTGAGGGCAACGGGGCGGTTCGCCCGGGAGTGGGCGAACCGCCGGGCGGCTGACGGCGGGTCAGCAGGGGCCGTGGTTGACCGAGTCGCCGACGCGGGTCGTCGTCGCGCCCTTGCCGGGGACCATGTTCGAGTAGCCGGTGGTGGAGCCGCTGGGGACGTTGTAGCTCTGCAGGTAGGAGTCGTAGCAGGTCTGGATGTAGAACCAGGTGCCGGGCGAGGAGCTGACGATGCGGACCCAGGAGGCGTTGCAGTATGCGCTGTAGCGGTGCTGCAGGGTGCCCACGGAGGTGCTGAGGGAGTAGATGGTGGTCGCGTCGCCGCTGCAGGCCTCGGCGATCGGGTCGAGGCCGTAGCAGCTGGAGCTGTTGTTGTTCCCGCTGCCGTAGCAGTCGGGGATGGTGGCGGCCGAGGCCGCGTGCGTGGCGGCGGTCACGCCGCCGGCGGCCAGCAGCAGGGTTCCGGCTGCGGCGGCGAAACCGCGCCTGTGGCGGCGTCCGATGGGCTTCATGGGTGTGCTCCTCCCTGGTCCGCGGGCGGGCCCGCGGCGTGCCCGTCGGCGGGTCCGGCGGGCGGATCACAGGCTGGCGGGCGGTGCATTGCGGGGCCAAGGGCGTGGGCGTTCGGAATCTGCGTTCGGCTGCGTTCGGCGGCTTTGAACTGGGCGTTCGGAGACGGGAGTTGGACGCTGGTGGAGGGCGGCGGAGCTCTGCCACTATGGGGACATGACAAACTCTGCGGCTGGCGGCGCCGGATCGGCTGGGGCGCAGGGAGTCGATCCGGGTACCGCGGTCGGAGCGGCACCGGGGCCGGTCACGGCCTTCGCGGCGGACCTGCGGGCGCTGCGCGAGCAGGCCGGGTCGCCCAGTTTCCGCCACCTCGCGCGGACTGCCCACTTCTCGGTCTCCACCATGGCCGACGCCACTGCCGGGAAGCGGCTGCCGACCGAGCAGGTGGTCCGGGGCTTCGCCGCGGCCTGCGGGGCGGACCCCGGGCTCTGGACGGACCGGCTGCGCGAGGCGGCGGCGCAGGCCCGGGCCGGGGCCGCGGTGCCCGGAGAGCTCGTGGCGGAACGCGCCGCGGAGCCCGTCCCGGCCGGAACCGTACGGACCGGCGCGGCGACCCGCAGGTGGGCCATGCTTGCGGCGGTCGCCGCCGTGGTCTTCGCCGCCGGGTACGCGGTATCGGTGGCGCTGTCCGGGGGCGACCCGGCGAGGGCGGCGGCAGCTGCCGGTAGCGGCAGCACCCCTGCGGCGACCCCCAGTACCGCGCAGCCGTTTGCGGACGGTGCCAGCCCGATCACGGCCGGGTGCACCCGGGACGCCCAACTCCTGGACAAGACACCGCTGATGCTGAACGGCGTCCAGGTGGGTGCCCTGGAGCTGAAGTACTCGGCCTACTGCGGGGCCGGCTGGGCGCGCGCGTACCTGTATCCGGCCGGGGTCGTGGCCGGCCTCGCCGCGCCGACCGGACGCGTGGCCACTGTCTCGGTCGCCGCGGGTGACGGTACGTCGAGCAGTTACGCCCAGGCCCTCGACCACCAGGTGCCGGAGTACACCGACGCCGTCCGCCCGCACGGCGGCTGCCTGAGCGCATCCCTAGTACTGGCGCGTCCGAGTGGCGCTCCGTTGCTGGCGACCATCGGTTGCGACAGCGCGGGGACGCGCTGAGGAGTCGGGCGGGCTCAGGGGCGCTGCTCGCCGTGCAGGCGCAGGGCGTCGGGCGGGGGCAGCCGTTGCTGCAGCTTCACCAGGGCTGCGGCCTGGCTGACCCGCAGGCGTTGCACGCTCTCGCGGTAGCCGTCGTCGATCGCCCGGGCGTGCCCGAGCCATTTCGCCTCGACGGCGGCGAGGCCGGCCGCGTGCACGGCCTCCAGCCGGCTGATCGTCTGCTGGAACAGCTCCCGCTCCTCGGCCGAGATGCGGCGCTCCTGAGCAGACACCGCCAGGGCCTGCTCCACCAGCGCGCGGTAGGCCCGCAGGCGGCGCCGGTGCAGCAGGGAGAACAGCGGCCACTGCGCCAGTGCGAGCACCAGCACAGCCACGACGACGACATCCATGCCGCCTCCCCTCCGGAGCAGGACACCAGCGTCTCACTCCGGAGGCGGATGACGAACCGTCAGCCTTGGACTTCAGCCTTTGACTTCAGCCCTGGTCTTCGAGGAGGGCGTCGACGACGCGGGTGGTGGCGTTGCCGTCGTCCCAGGGGCTGTAGGCCTGTTGGTAGGCGGTGTAGGCGTCGGTGTGGGGTTTGGTGGCGGCGTCGATGTCCTGGAGGGCGTGGATGAGGTCGGTGGAGGTGCGCAGGATGGGTCCGGGGGCCTGGGTCTGGTAGTCGAAGCTGAAGCCGCGCAGGTTGTCGCGGTAGTGCTCCAGGTCGTAGTCGAACAGCAGGACCGGTTTGCCGGTGCCGACGAAGTCGGGCAGCAGTGCGGAGTAGTCGGTGACCAGGACGTCGGCGATCAGGAGCAGGTCCTGGGCGTCGGGGTAGTCGGCGACGTCCCACAGGTAGCCGTCGCCGGCACCGGGGGCGATCTGGCCGATGCGCTGGTGCGGGCGGATCAGCAGGACCTGGTCGTGGGCCAGGGCGGCCTTGGCGGCGTCCAGGTCCAGTTGCAGGTTCAGGCGCAGGATGTTGTCGAAGCCGAGCTGGTCCTCGCGCCAGGTCGGCGCGTACAGCACCACCTTTTTGCCCTGGGGCAGGCCCAGGTGTTCGCGGATGGCTTGGGCGCGTTTGTCGCGGTCGGGGGCGTGCAGCTGGTCGGTGCGCGGCAGCCCGGTCTCCAGCACGGTCCCGGTGTAGCGCAGGGCGCGGCGCAGGACGGGGGTGCTGGGCGGGTTGGGGGAGAGCAGCAGGTTCCACTGGGCTGCGCCCTGGTCCAGGGCGTGGAGTTGGTCGGGGTCGGCGTACCAGTCGTTGTCGAAGTCGTGGCCGATGCGTTTGACGGGGGTGCCGTGCCAGGTCTGCAGCAGGGTCTGGCCCTCGCGGCGGTGGATCCAGGCCGGGAGGGGGGTGTTGGTGACCAGGTAGCGGCTGGTGGCCAGGGCCTGGTACCACTCGGGGCTGTGCAGGCGGATCGGGGTGGCGGTGGGGGGATGTCGGCCTGGAGGTCGTCGATGACCCAGAGGTGGTCCAGGGGGGTGCCGCGGCGGACGAGTTCGTGGTGGATGGCGCGGGGGGAGTCGGCGTAGGGGCCGCCGTCGTAGCTGTTGTACAGGACGGCTTGGCGCAGGGGTTGGCTGCGGGCGGCGGGGTAGCTGTCCTCGCGCAGTCGGCGCTGGTGGTAGGGGCCGGCTTCGTGGCCGGTGAGGGAGTCGGCGGCGGTCAGCAGCAGGCAGTCGTACCAGCGGCGGGCCAGGGTGACGGTCTTGCCGCGGGCCTGGACCTGCTGGGGGACGCCGGTGTGGGCGCGTGGGGCGAGGTGGAGTTTGATCTCGTCGGCTTCGTGGTCGCCGAGGCGGGCGAGGAGTTCCCATTCGCCGGCGCGCAGGGGCAGTTCGCCGCCGTAGACGTCGTTGGGGTAGGCGGGCAGCTGGGCGTGGAAGGTGCCGTCGGTGACCTGGACCCGGTGGGTCTGCGGGCGGCGGGTGTGCCGCTTGTGCCGCAGCACCAGGTCGAAGTGGTGGGTCCCGGCGACGGGGTAGCTGCCCTCCAGCAGGAACGCCGACCGGTCCGGCAGCACCGACACCGCCTCGACCACCGGCTGCACCCGCTGGTCACAGATCTGCAGATACCCCCGCGGGGAAGCCTTGATGAGCAGCGCGCGGTCCCCGGGCTGGGCCGCCGCGCCGTCCTTGACCAGGGGGAACTGCACCGATGACGGGCTGTCAGCCCCCTGGTCCACGACCAGCGGGATGACGCTGCCGTCCGCGAGGACGACGTCGGCCCCCCAGTGCTCCTTGCTCCGGGACTGGACGCTGGGCCGGTTCCGGGCCTCCTCCAGCCTGACCTGCTCCAGGGCGGCCGGGTCGATCCGGACGGTGAAGGGGACCTGGTCACCGGTGGTCGCGCCGAGTTCCAGGATGTAGTCCAGGATGCGGGAGCTGCCGTCCTCGGTGTGCTCCAGGACGAGGATGGCACCGTCCTCAAGGGTTTCCTGGGCACGGATCGAGCCGCTGAGCTCGATCAGGCCGTCGACGGCCCTAGCCGAGGACAGCCGGGCCTTGACGGTCTCGACCCGCAGGCCCAGGTGCTGGTCGGAGATCTCCGGGATCAGCCGCACGTCCTGGTTCACCCAGACGGGGGTGGGGCTCTGGCCGGAGCCGGTCTGCCCCTCCTTGATCCGGGTCCGCCGCGGACGGCCGGCGCCGAACTGCGCCAGGGTCACCGCCCAGGTGCTGTCCTTCCACTCCCCGCCCTTCTTGAGCCGGTCCGGGTTGACCGTCACCGACCAGCCGGACCAGTCGGCGTGATGGAACGGCAGATTGCCGTTGTCGGCGGTCACGTCCGGACGCCGTACTACGCGGGTGGGCAGCACCAGTGTGCGACGGCTCTTCTTCCGGCGGAGTATCAGCGCGCGGACGGAGTCGTAGCGGTGCTCGGCGCCGAGGTTCTTCTGGAAGGCGTGGCCCTCCAGCTTCAGCGAGCCGTCCTGCCAGGTGATCTCGTCCACGGTGGCGTGCAGGCCGACGGCGGCGACCAGGGTCGCCACCGCCTCGTCCAGCGGCGGGCTGTCCTTGAGGACGGGGTAGTCCGCCTTGGGACGCAGCGTGCCGCGGGTCGGGATGGCCCGCGGGTACTCCCTTTCGAATGCGAGTACGGCCAGCAGATCGGCCATTCGGCGCTTGGCGGTCAGCCAGTACTTGATCCGCAGACCCTCGGCCAGGTCGTCGAGCAGCGCGGGCTCGATGTCGCCGACCATCCGGCCGACGTGGTCGAGGAAGGCGTTGCGGTAGTCCTCTTCCGCTTTCGGCAGCGACCGGAAGAACATCTCCAGTTCCTCGACCAGGACGTTGTGGTCGTAGGAGTGCAGATAGGTGCGGAACTCGGGGCCGGAGCGCGTCTTGAGGAACTCGCGGACCATGCTGATCGAAGTTATCCGGTCGATCAGGCCCTTGGGGTCGGTGCTGTTCTGGGTGATCGACCTGGAGCCGACCTCGCGCATCCGCCACAGGTAGACCGGCTCGGCCAGCACGTCGACCGACTTGGCCAGGTAGTGCAGCGGCACGCTGACCGGGGCGTCCTCGTAGAGGATGCCCGGGTACTCCAGGGCGTGCTCGTCCCAGAAGCTGCGCCGGTAGATCTTGTTCCACGCGGTGCGGTCGGTGACCAGCGAAGGGTGCTTGCTGATGTGGGTCTTCAGCCGGGTCGAACCGAACGGTGCGCGGTGCACCCAGGAGGGGTTGGTTCCCACGGCCCGGAAGCGGAGCACATTGCCGGCGACGAAGTCGGAGCCGGTCTGGTCCAGCGTCTCGATCATCAGCTGGTACGCCTTGGGCGGGACGATGTCGTCGCTGTCCACAAAGGTCAGGAACTCCGCCTCGGGGTCGACCGCCGCAGTCCCGGTGTTGCGGGCCGGCCCGAGGCCCTTGTTCTCCTGCTGGACCAGGCGGAAGCGGGCGTCGCGTCGCGCGAAGGCCTCGGCGATCTCGGCGCTGGAGTCCGTGGAGCCGTCGTCGACCATGACGACCTCGAAGTCGTCGAAGGTCTGTGCGGCGAGGGACGCCAGGCACTCCTCCAGGTACAGCTCGACGTTGTAGATCGGGACGACCACGGAGAGGCGGGGGGCCATGAGGTGCGGCGGGCCTTTCTGGGACAAAAGGGACATGTATGCACAGGCGAAGCCCAAAGTGCTCGGCACCCAGAGCCGCATCGGGCGCCCCTGCGCGAACCGGGGCTGTGGGTGCGCTGTCTACAACCTAGTAGACGGTTACCTGAAGAACTTGTCACCCAGGCAAGAGCTGAGCATGAGACTAGTTCGAAACCATGTGTCGCACAGTTAGCACAAAGGCAACATCCGCCCAACAATCGTCGACCGGGACATGGCTGGGAGCATACCCAGGGAGTTCACAGGAATGGCCGGCGGCTCGCTCACCCGTTCGGCGGTGGACCTGACGGCCCGCCAACTGACGTCATGTCAGCGTCCTGGCCTGGGCTTTTACCGTCCCGAGCCGGTGGATCCGAGGGATTGCGGCGGCGCAGCCGGAGCCCGCAGAACAGGCACGACGCCGTGGACGGCGATTGGCTGGGGGTTGTGAGCCGGGATCGGTGGCGGTGCAGCAGCACCCCGTTCCGGGTCGCTGGAGGTAGGGAGAAATCATGCGTTCGATCCACGCGGTCCTCGGCGCGGCTGCCCTCGGTGCGAGCCTGGCCCTGGTGGTCCCGGCGGCCCAGGCCGCGACGCCGCAGGCCACCACCAAGGCCTGCGCCAAGGCCGTGGCAGCCGCGAACCAGGCTGAGGCCGCGTACAACGCCGCGGTGGCGGACTACAAGAAGATCATCCAGGCCGGCGGCCACCCCGACAAGTCTCAGCAGGACAACGTCACCGCACTGCTGAGCGCCTCCAACGGCGCGGCCTCCTTCGCGGCCCGGGTCTGCCCGGACGCCAGGGTCCCCTCGGGCACCGTGCGCACCGGTACCGGCTCCACCAGCCAGGGCGTGAACACCGCCGACCTGGCCGCCGGCGCCGGTCTGATCGCGGCTGTGGGCCTGGGGGCGGTCGCGCTGCGCCGCCGCCGGAGCGACACCCGGGCCTGACCGGCAGCCTCCCCGGTCGACCCGCCGGTACGCACCGGCACCCGCCGGGCGCCCCGCGGCAGACGCCGCCGGGCACCCGGCTTCCCCAGTCCGCCCCGACGGCCCCGGAAAGCGGAAGCCCAGTGAAGCCAGCGACGTCCAGGTCCCCCCGGCGCTCCGGGCGACTGCGTCGGATCCTGACCGGAACCCCGGCCTCGTTCGCGCTGCTGGTAGGAGCGGTGCTGATCGCCCATGGGCTGACGACGCCGGCTCCGCCGCCGCAGCCCACCCCGGACCAGGGCTTCGCCGCCGCCGACAAGGCCACGCCCGCGCCGCCGGCCGCCCACACTCCCGTGCCCGCGGGCCTCGCACCGCCGGCCGTGCTGGCCCCGGCCGCCCCGACCCGGGTGCGGATCCCGGCCATCGGCGTCGACGCGCCGCTCACCGGCCTCTCCCTGGAATCGAACGGGCAACTGGCCGCGCCCCCGGAGACCGAGCGCAACCTGGCCGGCTGGTACCGCGCGGGCACCGCGCCCGGCAGCATCGGCACTGCGATCCTCGCGGGCCATGTCGACACCCCTGCGGGCCCCGCCGTCTTCTACGCGCTGGGGGCGCTCAAGCGAGGGAGTACGGTCGAGGTCGACCGCGCCGACCACCTCGACGCGGTCTTCACCGTCGACGCCGTCGAGGCCTACCCGGCCACGAACTTCCCCGACCGCAGGGTCTACGCCCCTGCGGCCCGCCCCGAACTGCGCCTGATCACCTGCGGCGCGAGCTTCGACCAGAAGCATCAGCGGTACCTGGGCAATGTCGTCGTCTTCGCCCACATGACCGCCAACCACCCCGGCTGAGGCCAGGCCCTTTATCGGGGGCTTGAATCGTTTTCCGGAGACCTGTCGACGGCGCTCTGTCCTCGGCTGACCGAGCGGTGAACTTCTCTTGACGGGCAGATCCGGCCGGGCTAGATTGCCCCTGCGTGAAACGATTCATTAAAGGACGACAGGGAACCCCATGACCGATCTGTCCGCAGTCAAGGCGGCGCTGAAGGCCCAGGAGATCGAGACCCCGTCCTGGGGTTACGGGAACTCGGGTACGCGCTTCAAGGTGTTCGCGCAGGAGGGGGTGCCCCGCGACCCGTTCGAGAAGCTGGAGGACGCCGCCCAGGTGCACGCCGCCACCGGGGTGGCGCCGCGGGTCTCACTGCACATCCCGTGGGACAAGGTGGACGACTACGTCGCGCTGGCCGCGTTCGCCAAGGAGCGGGGCCTGACGCTGGGGGCGGTCAACTCCAACACCTTCCAGGACGACGACTTCCGGATCGGCAGCGTCTGCCATCCGGACGCGAAGGTGCGCCGCAAGGCAGTGGAGCACCTGCTGGAGTGTGTGGACATCATGGACGCGACCGGTTCGCGCGATCTGAAGCTGTGGTTCGCCGACGGCACCAACTACCCGGGCCAGGACGACATCACCGCCCGTCAGGACCGGCTGGCCGAGGCGCTGGCCGAGGTGTACGCGCGGCTGGGCGACGAGCAGCGGATGATCCTGGAGTACAAGCTGTTCGAGCCCGCGTTCTACACCACCGACGTGCCGGACTGGGGCACCTCCTACGCCCACTGCCTGAAGCTGGGTCCCAAGGCGAAGGTGGTGGTGGACACCGGGCACCACGCTCCGGGCACCAACATCGAGTTCATCGTCGCCTTCCTGCTGCGCGAGGGACGGCTGGGCGCGTTCGACTTCAACTCTCGCTTCTACGCCGACGACGATCTGATGGTCGGCTCGGCGGACCCGTTCCAGCTGTTCCGGATCCTGCACGAGGTGGCGAAGAACGACGGCTTCGCCCCGGGCAAGCAGGTCGCGTTCATGCTCGACCAGTGCCACAACATCGAGGGCAAGATCCCGGCGGTGATCCGCTCGGTGATGAACGTCCAGGAGGCCACCGCCAAGGCGCTGCTGGTGGATCTGGACGCGCTGGGCGCAGCGCAGCAGGCGGGCGACGTGCTGGGGGCCAACGCAGTGCTGATGGACGCCTACAACACCGACGTTCGCCCGCTGCTGGCCGAGGTCCGTGCGGAGCAGGGGTTGGACCCGGACCCGCTGGCCGCCTACCGCGCCTCGGGCTGGCAGCAGCGCATCGTCGCCGAGCGCGTCGGCGGCACCCAGGCCGGCTGGGGAGCCTAACCCGCCCCTGCATTTTCGTTGTCACTCCCGGGACCACCGAAGGACTCGTTCGCCATGGCTACCACCCCCCACCCCGAAATCGCCGCGCTGTTGGCGCGTTCCAACCGTCTGGGCGCCGATGCGCGCAACACCAACTACGCCGGCGGCAACACCTCCGCCAAGGGCACCGATATCGACCCGGCCACCGGCACCCAGGTCGAACTGCTGTGGGTGAAGGGCTCGGGCGGGGACCTGGGCACGCTCACCGAGTCGGGGCTGGCGGCGCTGCGGCTGGACCGGCTGCGCGCGCTGACCGCCGTCTATCCCGGGCCGGAGCGCGAGGACGAGATGGTCGCCGCGTTCGACTACTGCTTGCACGGCAAGGGCGGGGCCGCCCCCTCCATCGACACCGCGATGCACGGCCTGGTCGACGCCGCCCACATCGACCACCTGCACCCCGACTCCGGCATCGCGCTGGCCTGCGCAGCCGACGGCGAGAAGCTCACCGCCGAGTGCTTCGGGGACACCGTGGCATGGGTGCCCTGGCGCCGCCCCGGCTTCCAGCTCGGCCTGGACATCGCCGCCGTCAAGGCCGCCAACCCGCAGGCGATCGGCTGCGTCCTGGGCGGCCACGGCATCACCGCCTGGGGCGACACCAGCGACCAGGCCGAGGCCAATTCGCTGCACATCATCCGCACCGCCGAGTCCTTCCTCGCCGAGCGCGGCCGCCCCGACCCCTTCGGACCGATCCTCGACGGCTACCCGGCACTGCCCGAGGCCCAGCGCCGCGAGCGAGCCGCCGCACTCGCCCCGCTGATCCGCGGCCTGGCCTCCACCGACCACCCCCAGTTGGGCCACTTCACCGACAGCGCCCCGGTCCTGGACTTCCTGGCCCGTGCCGAACACCCGCGGCTGGCCGCGCTGGGCACGTCCTGCCCGGACCACTTCCTGCGCACCAAGGTCCGTCCGATGGTGCTGGACCTGCCCGCGACCGCGCCCCTGGACGAGGTCAGGTCCCGGCTGGCCGAACTCCACGCCGCCTACCGCGCCGACTACCGGGCCTACTACGACCGCCACGCCACCGCCGACTCCCCGGCGATCCGCGGCGCAGACCCGGCGATCGTGCTGGTCCCCGGGGTGGGCATGTTCTCCTACGGCCGCGACAAGCAGACCGCCCGGGTGGCCGGCGAGTTCTACCTCAACGCGATCAATGTGATGCGCGGCGCCGAAGCGGTCTCCACCTACGCCCCCATCGAGGAGGCCGAGAAGTTCCGCATCGAGTACTGGGCCCTGGAGGAGGCCAAACTCCAGCGGATGCCCAAGCCCAAGCCCCTGGCCACCCGGATCGCCCTGGTCACCGGGGCCGGCTCCGGCATCGGCAAGGCGATCGCGCACCGGCTGGTCGCCGAGGGCGCCTGCGTGGTGGTCGCCGACCTCAACACCGACAATGCCCAGGCCGTGGCCGAGGAACTCGGCGGCCCCGACCGGGCCGTGGCCGTCACGGTCGATGTGACGGACGAGCAGCAGATCACCGAGGCGTTCAAGGCCGCCGTACTGGCCTTCGGCGGGGTGGACCTGGTGGTCAACAACGCCGGCATCTCCATCTCCAAGCCGCTGCTGGAGACCACCGCGAAGGACTGGGACCTGCAGCACGACATCATGGCCCGCGGCTCCTTCCTGGTCTCCCGGGAAGCCGCCCGCACCATGGTCGAACAGGGCCTGGGCGGCGACATCGTCTACATCGCCTCCAAGAACGCGGTCTTCGCCGGACCCAACAACATCGCCTACTCCGCCACCAAGGCCGACCAGGCCCACCAGGTCCGCCTGCTGGCCGCCGAACTGGGCGAGCACGGCATCCGCGTCAACGGCGTCAACCCCGATGGAGTGGTCCGCGGCTCCGGGATCTTCGCCGCCGGCTGGGGCGCCCAACGCGCGGCCACCTACGGCATCGAAGAAGAGAAGCTCGGCGAGTTCTACGCCCAGCGCACCATCCTCAAGCGCGAGGTCCTGCCCGAGCACGTCGCCAATGCCGTCTTCGCCCTGACCGGTGGCGACCTCACCCACACCACCGGACTCCACATCCCCGTCGACGCCGGCGTCGCCGCAGCCTTCCTCCGCTGACCACCCCACCTGTTCCGGCCCGTACTCTCCTCTCTCCAGGTTGCCCGCGTGAACCCCACTTCCCCGTCCTCCCCGTCCCCGGCCGTGTTCGCGGCGGCCGACCTCGGCGCCACCAGCGGCCGGGTGGTCCTCGGCCGCGTCGGACACGGTCGGCTCGACCTGACGGAGGCGCATCGCTTCGCCAACACGCCGGTGCGGCTCCCGCACGGCCTGCACTGGGACATCCTCGCGCTGTACCAGGGGGTCCTGGACGGGCTCCGCGAAGCCGCCAGGTCAGCGCCGATCGCCTCGATCGGGGTGGACAGCTGGGCGGTGGACTACGGTCTGCTCGACGGTGAGGGGAGGCTGCTGGGCAACCCGTACCACTACCGCGACCAGCGCACGGAGGGCGTCGCCGAGGCGGTCCGCGCGAAGATCGGCGCGGCCGGGCTCTACCGCGCCAACGGACTGCAGCACCTGCCCTTCAACACGCTCTACCAGCTGGCCGCCGAGGCCGGCACGCCGCAGTTCCTGGCAGCCCGTCATCTGCTGCTGATCCCGGACCTGCTGACCTACTGGCTGACCGGACGGATCGGCGCGGAGGCCACCAACGCCTCCACCACCGGCCTGTTCGACGCCCGCGCCGGAGCCTGGTCGCAGGACCTGGCCGAGGCCGTCGGCGTCGGCACCGGACTGCTCGCGCCACTGCGCCGCCCCGGCGACAGCTGCGGGACGCTGCTGGCGCAGCCGGCCGCCGCCACCGGGCTGCCGCAGGGCACCCCGGTCACGGCTGTGGCCTCCCACGACACTGCCTCAGCGGTCGTCGCGGTCCCCGCCGACCGGCCGAACTTCGGCTACATCTCCTGCGGCACCTGGTCGCTGGCCGGACTGGAACTCGACGCCCCGGTGCTCAGCGAGGCTTCCCGGACCGCGAACTTCACCAATGAACTCGGCATCGACGACACCGTCCGCTATCTGCGCAACATCATGGGGCTGTGGCTGCTCAGCGAGACCCAGCGCACCTGGCAGGCCCAGGGAAAGCCGCACGAGCTGCAGCTTCTGCTGGTCCAGGCCGCCGCCGCGGAACCGTTCGCCGCCGTCATCGACCCTGACGCCCCGGAGTTCCTGGCCCCGGGCGACATGCCCGCCCGGATCGCCGGGTACTGCGAGCGCACCGGGCAGCGGCCCCCGGCCAGTCAGGGATCGCTGGTGCGCACCATCCTGGAGGGACTGGCCATGGCCCACGGCCGTACCCTGCGCCAGGCCGCCGAGCTGGCCGGACGGGAGATCGAGGTGGTCCACCTAGTCGGTGGCGGCAGCCGGAACAGCCTGCTGTGCCAGTTCACCGCTGACGCCGCCGACCTACCGGTGGTGGCCGGCCCGACCGAGGCCACCGCGCTGGGGAATGTCCTGGTCCAGGCGCGCGCCCACGGGCTGGTGCACGACAGGGCCGGGATGCGCCGTCTGGTCGCCGACACCCAGCCGCTGCGCAGCTACACCCCGCGCTGCAACCGGTCCGCCTGGGCCGCGGCCGCCGCCCGCATCGGTGCGGCCTGAAGGACCCCAATGAGATCCCAAGGAGCCGCGATGCGTGTCGCACTCTTCCCGACCTGCGTCAACGACGCGATCCATCCGCGCACCGGCCAGGCCGTGGTGGCACTGCTGGAGCGCCTGGGCGTCGAGGTCGACTTCCCGGCCGCGCAGACCTGCTGCGGCCAGCCCCAGTACAACACCGGCTACCGGCGGGCCACCGAGCCGCTGGTCCACCGGATGGCCGACGCCTTCGCGGGCTACGACCATGTGGTCACCCCCTCGGGGTCCTGCACGGCCATGGTGCGCGACAACTACCCACGGATCGGCGCCAGGGCGCGGGCCGAGGGGCGTGGTGACGGCCTGGCCAAGGCCGCCGAGTCGCTGGTGCCGCGGGTGCTGGAGCTGACCGAGTTCCTGGTGGACGTCCTCAAGGTGACCGACGTCGGCGCCTACTACCCGCACCGGGTCACCTACCACCCGTCCTGTCACGGGCTGCGGATGCTGGGCCTGGGAGACCGGCCGCGCCGGCTGCTGGAGGCCGTCGAGGGACTGGAGCTGGTCGAGCTGCCCGGGGCGGAGGAGTGCTGCGGCTTCGGCGGCACCTTCGCGGTGAAGAACCCCGACGTCTCCGCCGCCATGGGCGCCGACAAGGTCAGCAACGCGCTGTCGACCGGCGCCGAGGTGCTCTGCGGGGCGGACAACTCCTGCCTGCTGCACATCGGCGGGACGCTGCGCCGGGCCGACGCGCCGATGCGCACCGTACACCTGGCCGAGATCCTGGCCTGCACCCGGGCCGACCCGACCGGCGCCGACTGGGGCGCACCCAGAGCGAGGGGCACCGCATGAGCGACACCTACCTGGGGATGCCCTCCTTCCCGCAGGCGGCGAAGGCCTCCACCAAGGACACCCGGCTGCGGGCCAATCTGACCCACGCCACCCGCACCATCCGCGACAAGCGCGCCCGGGCGGTGGCCGAACTCGACGACTGGGCGCAGCTGCGCGAGGCCGGCAAGCGGATCAAGGACCAGACGCTGCGTCACCTGGACGACTACCTGGTCCAGCTGGAGCAGCAGGTCACCGCAGCGGGCGGCACCGTGCACTGGGCCGCCGACGCGGCCGAGGCCAACCGCATCGTCGCCGACCTGGTGAAAGCCACCGGCGAGACCGAAGTCGTCAAGGTCAAGTCGATGGCCACCCAGGAGATCGAGCTCAACGAGGCGCTGGCGGCCGAGGGCATCACCGCCTACGAGACCGACCTGGCCGAGCTGATCGTCCAGCTCGGCGACGACCGGCCCTCGCACATCCTGGTCCCGGCGATCCACCGCAACCGTGGCGAGGTCCGCGACATCTTCACCGAGAAGATGGGGGAGTGGGGCCGTCCGGCCCCCGAGGGACTGGGCGACAGCCCGGCCGAGCTGGCCGAGGCAGCCAGGCTGCACCTGCGCGAGAAGTTCCTGCGCGCCAAGGTGGGCATCTCCGGGGCCAACTTCATGGTCGCCGAGACCGGCACCCTGGTCGTGGTCGAGTCCGAGGGCAACGGACGGATGTGCCTGACCCTGCCCGAGACGCTGATCTCCGTCGTCGGCATCGAGAAGGTGGTCCCCACCTGGCGCGACCTGGAGGTGTTCCTGCAACTGCTGCCGCGCTCCTCCACCGCCGAGCGGATGAACCCCTACACCTCCCTCTGGACCGGCACCAGCGACGGCGACGGCCCCCGGGACTTCCACCTGGTACTGCTGGACAACGGCCGCACCGACACCCTGGCCGACGAGGTCGGCCGACAGGCGCTGCGCTGCATCCGCTGCTCGGCCTGCCTGAACGTCTGCCCGGTCTACGAGCGGGCCGGCGGCCATGCCTACGGCAGCGTCTACCCGGGACCGATCGGCGCCATCCTCACCCCACAGCTGCGCGGCACCGCCAGCGCGATCGATGCCTCGCTGCCGTTCGCCTCCACGCTGTGCGGGGCCTGCTACGAGGTCTGCCCGGTCGCCATCGACATTCCCGAGGTCCTGGTCCATCTGCGCGAACAGGTCGCCGAACAGGGCGGCCCCGGCCATCGCGCCGAACATGCCGTCGTCCGGGCCGGTACCTGGCTGCTCGACCACCCCGCCGCGCTCGGCGCAGTCGTACGCCTCGCCGCCAAAACCCGCAAGCTGCATCCCAAGCGGCTGCCCATCGCCGTGGCCAGGGCCTGGACCGACAGCCGCGACTTGCCCCGCCTACCCCAAGCCCCGTTCCGCGACTGGTGGAAGAAGAACCGCCCTTGACATCCTCCCCTGCCTGAGAAGGAGGGGATTCCTGACTCACGCTGCCTGTACGTCCTGCGGACGTTCAGGTCTTGTGCGATCGGCATCAGCCGGGTTGAGACCAGCCCGGACGAGCATCACCCGTGCGGAGTTCTTGTCCCTGGGGGACGAGATCCCGCACGCCGTGCACGTAAATGTTCTCTCGGAGAGGGGGAGGCGGTGTTTGGCTCTCACACCGCAGTGCGCACAGTCCATCGTCGTGTGCGCAGAATTCACCAGGTGCACGGCGCGCCCGTGCTTACGGCCCATCTCCACCAGCGCCCGTTTAGTGGCGCCGATCGCCGCGTCGGCGGCCTTGCGGGCCATGGTGGACTTGGCCAGGAACCTCGGCCTGAAGTCCTCGACCGCGATCTCGTCGTGGTCCCGGACCACGGCCTTGGCCCACTTGCGGGCCGTGTCCAGGCGCTGCCGGGCGACCTTCTTCAGCTGCTTGGCCGCCTGCCGCTGGGCCTTGCGGTAGCCCTTCGTCTGCGGTTTGCCCCTGGGCTGCTGGCGGCGTGCCATCTGCCGCTGGTAGTGGGCCAGCTTCGCCGCCGCGGACTTGCCGTGCTGGGGGTGCGGCAGGTCGTGGGCATCGCTGGTGGTCGTCGCGATCTCCCGTACCCCCCAGTCGACCCCGATCACCGCACCCGTGCACGGCAACGGCTCGACACCGGGGGCACGGACCACAAAGGAGGCGTACCAGTGCCCGAGACTGTCGCGGTACACCCGAACCGAGGACGGCTCGCCGGGCAAGTCCCGCGACCACACCACCGTCACCACGATGCCACCGGCCAGGTGCAGACGACCGTCCTTGAGCCGGAACCCGCTGCGGGTGTACTCCAGCGTCGCGGTGGACCGGTGCTTCCTCCTGGGGTTGGGCATTCCGGCCCGCTGCTTCAGCGGCAGCCGGTTCGTGATGTCCTTGATCGCCTTGGCGCGGGACTTGGCGAAGTCCCGGATGGTCTGCTGCTGCGGCACCGACGCACCGGTCCGCAGCCACGCCATCGCACCGCGCGCCTCGGTGAGCATCGCGCTGAGCTGCACCGGACCGCAGGTCCGCTTCGCCTGCGGCTGGGCCTGGTTGTGGCGGTGGACCTTGCGGGACATCGCCACACACTCGTTCCACACCCACCGGCACCGCCCCCACTCCCCCTCCAACGCCACACGGGCCCTCGAAGACACCCGCAACCGGTACGTGTACCGGGCATGCCCGGTACACGCGTCCCGCGGTGTCGCCTCAACCATGCACCGGACCCTACAAGCCAGGTCTGACAATCCCCCGGAACCCGCACCGACGCGGGCCTGCGCGACGCCGCCCCAACGCCGGTCCGCCCAGAGGCGAATCGGCTTCCCTTGTCCCGCTCCGCGGGAGCTTCGTTTCCTCCCCCGGCTGAAGCCGGAAGTATCCACGAAAGAAACCAGATGACCACACCACCGACCGCCGCACGCGAGCGGATTCTGGCCCGCATCCGAGACGCCGTGCAGGACGCCCCCGAGCCCGATCCGGTGCTGCGCGACTACCGCGACAGCCACAGTCCCGACGACCCCGCACAACTCCTGGACCTGCTGGCCGAGAACCTCGCCGACTACCGTGCCCTGGTCCACCGTTGCACCGAGGCCGAGTTGCCGGCCGTCATCGGCCGGATCCTGGCCGAGCGCGGCTCACGGACGGTGGTGGTGCCCGCCGGCGTCCCCGAGCACTGGCTGAGCGGCTCCGAGGTCGAACCGGTGCACGACGACCCGCCACTCGCCCCCGGCCGGCTCGACGCCGTCGACAGTGTGCTGACGGGCTGTGCGCTGGCCGTCTCTGAGACCGGCACCATTGTCCTGGACGCCGGTCCCGGCCAGGGTCGGCGTGCCCTGACCCTGGTCCCGGACCACCACCTGTGCGTGGTCCGGGCGGCCGACCAGGTCGTCGCCTCCGTTCCGCACGCCCTGCCCCGGCTGGACCCGAGCCGACCGCAGACCTGGATCTCCGGCCCCTCGGCCACCAGTGACATCGAACTGGACCGTGTCGAGGGCGTGCACGGCCCGCGCACCCTGGAGGTCGTGCTGGTCGGCTGAACCCCGCTGCTCGGCTGCTCCGCCACCACCGCCCCGGCTTCCCGCTGGGGGCGATGGTGGCTTTCAACGTTTCAATTCAGTGGGCAAGTCGGAGCGGCCCGGGATCCCAACGGCGGCAGTGCGCGTCCCAGTGTCGGCAAGGGGCGGCTGGCGGGAGATGCCGGTGTTATTGAATCGTGTCAAACGCCGAAAGTGGCCGCATTCAGCTGCATCTGCGCAGGTCGGAGCCGGTTTCCCGATTCGGGCGAGCCGCTTTGGGCAGGTAGGTCGCGAAACCGGGGCTTCGAGCATCCCTTGACGCGCCCACAGCCCGAAGCTAACTTCACGGCAACTCCTTTGAAACATTTCACAGCCTGGGCCGCAGTCGCCCCGAGAGCCAGGAGACTCCCATGACCCACCCCGACCCGGACGCTGTTCCGGTCCTCGCGCTCGAGGGGGTGAGCAAGTCCTTCGGCGCCGTACGAGCCCTCCGCGGTGTCTCCCTGCAGCTGTTCGCGGGAGAGGCGCACGCCCTGGCGGGTGAGAACGGCGCCGGCAAGTCCACCCTGATCAAGGCCATGGCCGGGGTGCACCGGCCGGACGAGGGCACCGTGCTGCTGGACGGCGAGCCCGTCGTCTTCCACGGTCCCGCCGACGCCAGGGACGCGGGTGTCGCCGTCATCTACCAGGAGCCGACGCTCTTCCCCGACCTGTCGGTGGCCGAGAACATCTTCATGGGCCGTCAGCCGCGGCGCTCCCTCGGCCGGGTGGACCACCGCTCGGTCCGCAGTGCCACCGCCGACCTGTTCCGCCGGCTGGGCGTGGACCTGGACCCGGACCAGCCGGCCCGGGGCCTGTCGATCGCCGACCAGCAGCTGGTGGAGATCGCGAAGGCGCTCTCCTTCGACGCCCGCGTACTGATCATGGACGAGCCGACGGCCGCCCTGACCGGCAGCGAGGTGGCCCGGCTGTTCGGCGTGGTGCGCTCGCTGCGCGAGGAGGGCGCCGCGATCCTGTTCATCTCGCACCGGCTGGAGGAGGTCTTCGCCCTGTGCCAGCGGGTCACCACCCTGCGGGACGGCGCCTGGATCGCCAGCGAGCCGGTCGACGGGCTCAGTGAGGACGACCTGATCCGCCGGATGGTCGGCCGCGACCTGGACGAGCTCTACCCGAAGACCCCCGCCGAGGTCGGCGCGGTCGCCCTCAGCGTCCGCAGGCTGACCCGGGAGGGCGTCTTCACCGACGTCTCCTTCGAGGTCCGCAGCGGCGAGATCGTCGGCCTGGCCGGGCTGGTCGGGGCCGGACGCAGCGAGGTGGCCCGGGCGGTGTTCGGCGTGGACCGCTGGGACGGCGGCGAGGTCGAGGTGGCCGGGAAGCCGCTGAAGCCCGGGGCCCCCAGCCTGGCCATGGCCGCCGGACTCGCCCTGGTCCCCGAGGACCGCCGGGCCCAGGGGTTGGTGATGGGCATGTCCATCGAACGCAATATCGGCCTCACCGGACTGCGGGCCAACTCCCGCGCCGGAGTGATGAACCGGGGGAGCGAGCGCAGCCGCGCCCTCGACTGGGCGGTGCGGCTCCAGGTCAAGTACGCCCGGCTGGCGGACGTCGTGGGCACCCTGTCCGGCGGCAACCAGCAGAAGGTGGTGCTGGCCAAGTGGCTGGCGACCTCCCCGACCGTGCTGATCGTGGACGAGCCCACCCGCGGTATCGACGTCGGCACCAAGGCCGAGGTGCACCGGCTGCTCTCGGAACTCGCCGGCCAGGGCGTCGCCGTGCTGATGATCTCCTCGGACCTGCCGGAGATCCTCGGCATGGCCGACCGGGTACTGGTCATGCACGAGGGGCGGATCGCCGCCGAGATCCCCAGGGCCGAGGCCACCGAGCAGTCCGTGGTGGCCGCGGCCACCGGCGTCACCGGGAGGGCGGCATGACGACGACCATGGAACCCGTCCGCGTCGCGGCCCCGTCCGGCAGCGGGCTGCTGGACCGGGTGCTGAAGATGCGCGAACTCGCCATCCTCGCGGTGCTGGTGCTGATGCTGGCCGCCACCCAGATCGACAACAGCGCCTTCCTGTCCCAGCAGGGGATCAAGGACCTGCTGCTGAACGCGACCATCCTGGTGCTGGTCGCGGTCGGCGAGGCGATGGTGGTGATCACCCGCAATGTCGACCTGTCGGTCGGCTCGGTCCTGGGCATCACCGCCTTCGCCGCCGGGGACTTCCTGCAGGGCGGCGGCAACCCGCTGCTCGCCGTGCTGCTGGCGGTAGCCCTGGGCGCGGCCTTCGGAGTCCTCAACGGACTGCTGGTGAGCATCGGTCAGGTCCCGGCCCTGGTGGTCACCCTGGGCACGCTCTACATCATCCGCGGCGTCGACTCGATCTGGATCGGCTCCCGCGAGATCACCGCCGGCGTGCTGCCCTCCGGTTTCGTCACCTTCGGCCACGACGGGCTCTCCGCCCTGCCCTACCTGGCCGTGCTGGCCGCCGTGGTCCTGGTCGCGGTCGCCTACTTCCTGCGCAACTACCGCAGCGGCCGCGAGTTCTACGCCCTGGGCTCCAGCCCGGAGGCGGCCGGACTCGCCGGGGTGCCGGTCCGCAGGCGCATCATGGCGGCCTACATCGCCTGCGGCGCCCTGGCCGGACTCGCCGGCGCGCTGTACCTGGCCCGCTTCGGAAACGTCGACTCGGGCACCGGGAGCGGCTACGAGCTCACCGTCGTCAGCGCGGTGGTGGTCGGCGGCGTCGCCTTCACCGGGGGATCCGGCAGCGTCTACGGGGTCGCCCTCGGCGCGCTGCTGCTGACCTCCATCAACAGCGTCCTGCCCTCGATCGGCGTCAGCTCGGTCTGGGTCCAGGCCATCGACGGAATCCTGCTGCTCGTCGCCATCGCCGTGGACCGGATCCTGGCCCTCAGGGTCGCCGGCATCCTGCGCAAGAGGGCAGCGGAGACAAGGAGCGCCCGCCATGGCTGACACCACCGCATCGCCGACCGCGCGACTGCGCACCGCCCGCTTGGGCGACGTGATCCGCTGGGACACCGTCGTCGGGGCCCTGCTGCTGGTCCTGCTGGTGTGCTCGTTCTCCTTCGTGGACAACTTCGGGAACGCCCTCAACCTGTCCTTCCTGATCGGCAACACCCTGCCGATCGCGATGATCGCGCTGCCGATGACGCTGCTGGTGGTCGGCGGGGAGATCGACCTCTCGGTCGGTTCGACCGCGGGTCTGTCCGGTGCGGTGATGGGCGCGCTGTGGAACGACGGCTACCCCATCGAGACCATCATCCCGATCTGCCTGCTGCTGGGCATCGTCTGCGGGCTGGTCAACGGCCTGCTGGTGACCCGGCTCGGGCTGCCCTCACTGGCCGTCACCATCGGTACCCTGGCCGCCTACCGGGGCATCGCCCAGATCGTGCTGGGGGCCAACTCGGTCACCGACTTCCCGCAGCAGTACCTGGACTTCGGCTCCGGGCGGATCGCCGGAACCTTCATCCCCTACGCCGCGATCCCCTGGGCGGTGCTGCTCCTGCTGGCGGCCGTCGTACTGCACGCCACCCCGGTCGGACGCTCGCTCTTCGCGGTGGGCGCCTCCGAGGAGGCGGCCCGCTTCAGCGGGGTCCGGGTCAAGCGGCTGAAGCTGTCCATGTTCGTCGCCACCGGCTTCGTCTCCGCCCTGACCGGTGTGTTCTGGGCGCTGCACTACGCCAGCGCCCGCTACGACAACGCCACCGGTCTGGAACTGTCCGTGGTCGCCGCGGTCCTGCTCGGCGGGATCGACTTCGACGGCGGGCGGGGGACCCTGGGCGGCGCCGTGGCCGGGGTGTTCCTGCTGGGGGCGCTGCAGAACGTGATGAGCCTGGTCAACGTCTCGGCCCAGTCCCAGATCGTGGTCACCGGCGTGCTGCTGGTGGTCTCCGTCCTCGGCCCCCGGGTCGCCCGCCAGCTGTCCGTCGCCCGAGCCCGCCGACGGACCCTCACCACCGCCCCGGCGCCCGCTCCAGCGGCGGCACCGGCCGGCCGCACCTAGATCCCGCGCCGTCCTCCCTCCGCCGTCCTCACCCCCACCGTCCTCACCCCCACCGTCCTCCCACCCGATCGGCTCGACCCCACCCCCAGGCTTCAGCCTGCCCATCTGCTGCCACAGCAGCGAGAGGAACACCGCCATGACCCAGAGAATCGCCCCCGCCGGCCGTCTCGGCGTCGCCCTGGCCGTCACCGCCACTGTCGCCCTGGGGCTCAGCGCCTGCGGTGGCACCACCAAGAGTTCGACCGACAAGGCGGCCTCCTCCGCCCCGGCCGCCGCCGCGGCTTCTTCCGCCGACCCCAACGCGGCCACCAAGACCGGGCTGACCGTCGCCTTCCTGCCCAAGCAGGTGAACAACCCCTACTTCACCATCTCCGACAACGGCGGCAAGACCGCGCTGACCGCGCTCGGCGAGAGCTACAAGGAGGTCGGCACCAGCAGCGGCACCGACACCGCGGGCCAGGTCTCCTACGTCAACACGCTCACCCAGCAGAAGGTGTCCGCGATCGCGGTCTCCGCCCAGGACCCCGGCGCCCTGTGCACCGCGCTCAAGCAGGCCATGAGCAACGGCATCAAGGTCGTCACCTACGACTCGGACACCGACGCCGCCTGCCGGCAGCTGTTCATCTCCCAGGCCAGCTCCGAGGCGCTGGGGCGCAGCGAGGTCGACCTGCTCGGCAAGCAGCTGAACTACACCGGCGACATCGCGATCCTGTCGGCCGCGCAGACCGCGACCAACCAGAACACCTGGATCGGCTTCATGGAGGACGAGCTGAAGAAGCCCCAGTTCGCCAAGATGAAGCTGGTCAAGGTCGCCTACGGCAACGACGACGCGCAGACCTCGTTCCAGCAGACCCAGGGACTGCTGCAGCAGTACCCGAACCTGAAGGGGATCATCTCCCCGACCACGGTCGGCATCAAGGCCGCGGCCCAGTACCTGGCCGGCTCGAAGTACAAGGGCAAGGTCATGCTGACCGGTCTGGGCACTCCCAACGACATGCGCGCCTACGTCAAGAACGGCACCGTCCAGGGCTTCGAGCTGTGGGACCCGGCCAAGCTGGGCAGCCTGGCCGCCTACGCCGCCACCGCGCTGGCCTCGGGACAGATCAGCGGCGCCACCGGGCAGACCTTCAAGGCGGGTGACCTGGGCACCTTCACCATCGGCGCGCAGGGCGTGGTGGTGCTCGGCGAGCCGACCGTGTTCAACGCGGCCAACATCGACCAGTTCAACTTCTGACCGCAGCCGCCCACGGCCCCGGGACCGCCGCTCCACCCAGCGGCGGTCCTCGGGCCGTGACGGGAAGGACCGCCTGCTGTGCAACGTGTCTGCTTTCTGTTGAAGGTCCGCCAGGACCGGCTGGACGAGTACCGTGACCGGCACCGGGCGGTGTGGCCCGAGATGCGCGCCGCACTGACCGCGGCCGGATGGGGGAACTACTCGCTGTTCCTGCGCGAGGACGGCGTCCTGGTCGGCTACCTGGAGACCGAGGACTTCGAGCGGGCCCGCGCGGCGATGGCCGCCACCGGGGTGAACGCCCGCTGGCAGGCGGAGATGGCCGAGTGCTTCGAGGCCCCTGACGATTCGCCTGACGGCTCGCTGGACGGAGTGGCGCCGGACGAGGCCATGCGTCCGCTGACCGAGGTGTTCCACCTGGCCTGAGGCACGGCTCGGCGCTCGGACGCGGGCGTGACCCCATACGATGAGCAGTCACCGGAGGTCCCAATCCCTCCGGTGTCGGCGTGAGGCGGCAGGACGGGCGCGTGGCACAGATGGTGGGTATCAAGGACGTGGCCCGGCAGGCCGGGGTCTCGGTGGGCACGGTGTCCAACGTGATCAACCGGCCCGACATGGTCTCCGAGGAGACGCGGTTCCGGGTGCAGGCCGTGATCGAACGCCTGGGCTATGTCCGCAGCGAGTCCGCCCGGCAGCTGCGGGCGGGCCAGAGCCGGATCATGGCGCTGCTGGTCCTGGACATGGGCAACCCCTTCTTCGTGGATGTGGCGCGCGGCGCCGAGCGGGCCGCGCGCGCGGCCGGGCTCGGGGTGATGGTGTGCAACAGCGGCCAGAGCGCCGCCGAGGAGGCCGAGTACCTCTCCCTCTTCGCCGAGCAGCGGGTCCGCGGCGTGCTGCTGACGCCCGCCGACGCCACCGGACGCAACCTGGACTCCTTCCGCCGCCACCGCATCCCCTTCGTGCTGGTGGACCGGGTGGCGGCCGGCTCGTCCGAGTGCTCGGTCTCGGTGGACGACGTGGCCGGCGGAACCCTCGCGGTCCGGCACCTGCTGGCCGAGGGGCACCGCTCCATCGCCTATGTCAGCGGCCCCGGCCATCTGCAGCAGATCAAGGACCGCCGGCTGGGCGCGCTGGCCGCGCTCGCGGAGGCGGGCCTGCCCGCCGACGCCTTGCAGGACCTGCCGACCGAGGGCCTGAACGTGGCGGCCGGACGGGACGCGGGCGCCAGGCTGCTCGGGCTCACCAGCCGGCCCACCGCTGTGTTCTGCGCCAACGACCTGCTGGCCCTGGGCGTGCTGCAGGCCCTCTACGCGGCCGGCGTCAGCGTGCCGGGGGAGCTGGCCATCGTCGGCTACGACGACATCGAGTTCGCCGCCGCCGCGGCGGTCCCGCTCACCTCGGTCCGGCAGCCGGCCCTCACCATGGGCGCGATGGCCGCCGAACTGTTGCTGGAGGAGACCGACGACGAGGCCGGCAAGCACCGGCACCAGCGGGTGGTGCTGCAGCCGGAACTCGTGGTGCGCAGCTCCTCGCTGACCCAGCGTCGGCCGTCCTGACGATCGCGTTCCGCGGGTCACGTCCAATCTATTGACGCCTCACAGGGTCCTCTCATAGGTTTCCTCCGTGTAACGTAAATGAAACGTTTCATACTCTTTTTCATCAGCGCGCCCAGTCTGGAGAAGCACTTATGCCGAATCCGAACGGGAAACGTCGCATCGCCCTCGCCGTCGCCCTGGCAGGCCTGGCCGCCGCGGCGCTGCCGATGGCCAGTGCCGAGGCCACCGCCGCTCCCGCGGCCCATCCCTGGGACGCCTACAACCTCGCCCCGGCGAGCCGCACCGTCACCCCGGTCCGGGTGACCCGCACCACGGGCACGGTGAGCGGCGCCTTCGCCGTCCTGCACGGCCGACCGGTGACGCTGACCGGGGCCGGCTCCTCGATCACCCTGGACTTCGGCAAAGAGGTCGGCGGACTGATCAGCCTGCACTTCACCGGAGCAGGCGCCGGGGCGGCCGGGCAGCGGCTGGGGCTCGCGTTCAGCGAGTCCTCGCAGTACATCGGCCCGGACAGCGATGCCAGCAACGGCGGCTCCGGCAGCGACGGCGCGATCTACGCGGACGTCACGCCCGGATCGGTGTGGACCGCGCCGCAGGCCTCGCTGCGCGGCGGATTCCGCTATCTGACGCTGTTCGCCGCCTCCGACGGCCCGATCTCCCTCGACCAGGTCTCGCTCGCGATCAGCTTCGCGCCCACCATGGCGAACCTGCGCGACTACGACAACTACTTCTACTCCAGCGACCCCCTGCTCAACCGGATCTGGTACGCCGGCGCCTACACCGTGCAGACCAACACCATCGCCCCCACCACCGGGCGGGTCTGGGGGCCGCCGGCCGGCGGCTGGAACAACAGCGGAACCGTGGGCGCCGGCGACACCGTGCTGGTCGACGGCGCCAAGCGGGACCGCACGGTGTGGCCCGGCGACCTGGGTGTGTCCCTGCCCACCGAGTACGCCTCACTGGGCGACCTCACCCCCACCCGCAACGCGCTGACCACGCTCTACCAGCACCAGGCCGGCTCCGGCGAACTCCCCTTCGCCGGACCGCAGGTGAACTTCTTCGGCTCGGACACCTACCACCTGTGGACCCTGATCGGCACGGCCGACTACTTCCAGTACTCGCACGACAAGGCCTGGCTGGACAGCGAGTGGTCCAACTACCGGCGCGCGCTGGCCTTCTCGCTCGCCAAGGTGCAGCCGGACGGGCTGATGTCGGTCACCGGCACCGCCGACTGGGCCCGCAGCGACCAGGGCGGCGAGAACATCGAGGCCAATGCGCTGCTCCGGCAAGCCCTGACCACCGGCGCCGCGCTGGCGGCCGCCGAGGGCGACCAGGCCGCCGCGACGGCCTGGAAGGCTGCCGCGGACACCGTCACAACGGCCGTCAACACGCTGCTCTGGGACGACGCGGCGGGGGAGTACCGCGACAATCCGACCAGTGACCTGCATCCGCAGGACGGCAACTCGGCCGCCGTCTGGTTCGGGCTGGCGTCCGCCGACCGGGCCAAGCGGGTCAGCGCCTCGCTCAGCACCGACTGGAACGCCTACGGCGCGACGACCCCCGAGAAGGGCTCGGAGATCGCCACCTTCCCGGGTTCGATGGAGATCCAGGCCCACCTGCGGGCCGGCGACGCCACCCGGGCGCTGGACCTGATCCGCCGCGAGTGGGGCTACATGCTCAACTCCCCGCTCGGCACCGGCAGCACCTTCTGGGAGGGCTATCTGGCGAACGGTCAGTTCGGCTACGGCGGCGCCTACATGAGCGCCTCGCACGGCTGGGCCACCGGCCCCACCTCGGCGCTGACCTTCGAGGTGCTGGGCATCAGTCCGCAGTCGGTCACCGGCGGCTACGCCCTGAAGCCGCAGCCCGGCGACCTCGCCGACGCCCAGGGCTCGTTGAGGACGCCGCTGGGCGACATCAGGCTCGCCTGGCAGCACGACGTCGCCCACCGCAGCTTCACCGAGCAGGTCGACGCCCCGACCGCGGCCGTCGACGAGGTGGACGTGCCCACCTTCGGCGCCGCCACCCGGGTGACCGTCAACGGCAAGCGGATCTGGAACGGCCGGACGGCGTTCGGCTACGGCGCGCACCTGGTGGACGGCTACGTCGTCCTGCACGGCGTCCCGGCCCGGGCGACCATCCGCAGCCAGGCGGTGGGCTCGGTCCCCACCACCATCGGCGTGGCCGCCACCTCCACCTCGACGGCCCCGCTCCAGGCCGGCCACACCGTGACGCTCCCGGTCACGGTCAGCGCCCAGGGCGACACCGTCCTGCACGGCCAGGTCACCGCGAAGCTGCCGGCGGGGTGGACCGCCGACCCGGCGGGCTTCACCCTCGACACCCGGGACGGGCCGACCGACACCGTCGTCCAGCTGACCCTGCACGCCCCGGTCGACGCCGCGGGCGGCCCGCAGTCCGTCGACGTCACCGCCACGGCCGGGCGCATCAGTGCGCAGCTCAGCACACCGGTCCTGGTGTTCGGCAGCTGGCCGAAGGGCACCACCGCCGACGCGTCCAGCGCGCACGCCCCCAATGTCTTCAACGGACAGACGCGCACCTACGACGCGGCCAACGCGGTCGACGGCGATCTCGTCACCTTCTGGAACGACGACACCCCCGGCCAGTTCCCGGACACGCTCACCGTCACCGCGCCCGCACCGGTCACCCTGCACGGGGTCGGCTTCGCCTCCATCGTCGACGGCGTGCCCACCGACTTCACCGTCCAGACCTGGGACGGCACCGCCTGGACCACCCGGGCGCAGGTGACCGGCAACACCGCGCTGGACCGGTGGATCCCCTTCGACGCCCCGGTCACCACCTCACAGGTCCGTCTGGTCGTCACTGCTTCGCAGACACAGAACGGCAATTTCACCAGGGTCGCCGAACTCACTCCGTAGTTTCCGGAAATCCGTCGAGGCTGCGCAATTCATCGGATATGCGCAGCCATTGATTTGAAACGTTATACCCCCGCAGCCACTCAGCGACAAGGAGAACAGCCTCCGTGACGTACCTGACCTGGCCCAGATTTCCACGAGGCCGCCGCCCGCGCATGATCGCGACCGCCGCGGTCGTCGCGGCCGTGCTGGCCGTACCCACCGCCCTGCCTACTCTCGCCTCGGCCGCCGCCCAGCATCCGCCGGGCGCCTCCGGCAGCGCTCTCGCCCCGACGGACCTCAAGGTCGACGGCCAAGGCCCCGGACTGCCGGCCGGTGAGGCCCGGCCGGCCCTCTCCTGGGTCCTGCACGACACCGCCCGGGCGCAGAGCCAGACCGGGTACGAGATCCGGCTCGGCAGCACCGGCTCCGCGCGCGCCTGGGACTCGGGCCGGGTGGCGTCGCCGAACTCGACCGACGTCGGCTACGCCGGTCCGGCCCTGGTCGGCGACCGGACCTACAGCTGGTCGGTGCGGACCTGGAACCGCCAGGGCGAGGCCTCCCCCTGGTCGGCGCCCGCCTCGTTCGACACCGGGCTGCTGGACCCGGCGGACTGGTCGGCCTGGTGGCTGCAGGTCGGCGACGGCGCCCTGGTCCGCGGCGACTTCACCGTCACCAAGCCCGTCGCCCGGGCACGCCTCTACTTCGCCGCGAAGGGGCTGGTCGAGCCCCATCTCAACGGGTCGCGGGTCGAACCGGCCGAGGTCCTGGACTCCTCCGTCACCGACTACGCGTCCCGCGTGCTGTACCGGGACCTCGATGTCACCTCGCTGCTGCGCCAGGGCGGCAACGCGCTGGCGTTCATGGCCGGCAAGGGGCAGTTCAGCGGCCAGCCGACCCTGGTGGCGCAGCTCGACGTCACCTACACCGACGGGACCAAGGCCGCCTTCGGCACCGATCCCAGCTGGCGGACCACGGCGGGGCCGGTCACCGGCGAGGACTTCTACCTCGGCGAGACCTATGACGCCCGCAAGGCCGTCGCAGGCTGGGACACCGCTGGACTGGACGACAGCTCCTGGGCCCTCGCGCATGCGGTCGCGCCGTCCGCCCACCCGCTGAGCCTGGCCCAGGGCAAGCCGGTCACCGCGCTGGACACGACCACCTGCTGCGGCTGGTCGCCGGCCGCGCTCACCGACGGCGTCGACGGCTCGGCCGACGGCTCCGAGGGCTGCCACTCGGCCATCGAGTCGACGGCCGACACCATCAAGTGGGTGCAGACGGATCTCGGCGCGGACCAGAGCATCCGTCAGATTCGGCTGTTCCCGGCGCGGCCGACCAACGACCCGGCCGGTGACTTCCCCGCCGCCGGATTCCCGGTGCGGTACCTGGTCCAGGTCAGCGACGACCCGACCTTCGCGACCGCGACCACCGTCGCCGACCGCACCGGTGCCGACCAGCCGTCGCCCGGCACCTCGCCGGTGGTCCTGGACGCCAAGGCCACCGGCCGCTACGTCCGGGTCACCGCCACCAGGCTGCGCTGCATCGGCACCAGCTGCACCTTCCGGCTGGCCGAACTCGGCGTCTACGGCGCCCACCCGGCGGTCGGCTGGTCCGCGGTGACCCGGCTGCAGGCCGACACCACTCCGCCGACCAGGATCGTCAAGACCCTCACCCCGGTGCAGGAGACCCGGCCCGCAGCGGGTAAGCGGGTGTACGACTTCGGCCAGAACTTCACCGGCTGGGTGACCGTTACCGCGACCCAGCCGGCCGGAACGACCGTGAACATCAAGAAGGGCGAGATCCTCGACCCGACCGGCGAGGTGACCACCTCCAACATCAGCTTCTCCGCCGGCGACCCGCCCCGGCAGACCGACCACTACACCTTCGCCGGCTCCGGGACGGAGACCTACGCGCCGCGCTTCAACTACTCCGGCTTCCGCTACGCCGAGCTGACCGGGCTTCCGGACGGGGCCGCCGTCACCGTCACCGCCCAGGAGGTGCACACCAATGTGGCCACCACCGGCACGTTCACCTCGTCCGACGCGCTGCTGAACTCCATCCAGGGCGCGGTGGCCCAGACCCAGCTCAACGATCTGCAGTCGATCCCGCTGGACTGCCCCACCCGGGAGAAGCACGGCTGGCTCGGCGACGCCGCGGACTCCGACGCGGAGGCCATGAGCAACTACGACATGCAGTCGTTCTACGCCAAGTGGCTGGGCGACGTGGTCACCAGCCTCAACCCGGACGGCAGCATCCCCTCGGTCGCCCCGACCAACGGCAGTACCGGCTGGGCCACCGACCCGGCCTGGGGCACCGCGTACCCGCAGATCATCTGGGACAGCTACACCCAGTACGGCAGCAAACAGCCCATCACCGCCAACTATCAGCATGTGAAGGCCTGGGTGGACTACCTGGGCACCATCAGCGACGCCGACCACATCGTCGTCAACGCGCCGACGTCCTGGGCCGACGACTGGGTCGCCACTGTCAGCACCCCGCACGACTACTTCCAGACCGGCTTCTACTACCTGGACGCCCAACTGCTGGCGAGGATGGCGGCTGTCGTCGGCAACCGGGCCGACGCCGCCACCTACGGCGCGCTGGCCGCGCAGATCGCCGCCGGCTTCACCAAGCGCTACCTGGACACCGCCACCGGCGTGTACGGCACCGGCACCCAGCTGTCCTACGCGATGCCGCTGGTGCTGGGCATCGTGCCGGCCGGCCGTGAGCAGGCCACCGTCGACCGGCTGGTGCAGGACATCGCCGCCCACGACGACCACCTCACCACCGGCTTCGTCGGCACCACGCTGGTCTTCCAGGCCCTCGGCGCCTACGGACGCAACGACGTCGCGCTGGCGGTGGCCGAACGCACCGACTACCCCAGCTTCGGCTACATGCTCAGCCAGGGCCCCGGCACGATCTGGGAGAAGTGGGTCGACTCCTCGGCACCGGACGGGACCTCGTCCAAGGACCACATCGGACTGGGCGGCTCCATCGGCCAGTGGTTCTACCAGCAGCTCGCCGGAATCCAGCCCGGCGGCACCGGGTCCGGGTACCGCAGCCTCACCCTCGCCCCCAGTGTCGTCGGCGCGCTCACCTCGGCCTCGGCCCAGCAGCAGACGGTGCGTGGAACCGTCGTCAGTTCCTGGCAGCGCGACGGGTCCACGCTGACCTACCACGCGGTGGTGCCGGTCGGCAGCACCGCGACCATCCGGCTGCCGCTGCTCGGCGGCGCGAAGTCCACGGTCAGCGAAGGCGGCCGGACCGTCTACGCGGCCGGGCACCGCGAGCAGGCCGATCCGGGCCTCGCCGTCGGCCGGGCTGACGACCAGACGCTCACCCTCACCGCAGGCTCGGGCGACTACACCTTCACGGTGACGCCGCCGAGGACCACCTTCACCCGCCTGGCGGTGACGGTCAGCCAGCCGGCGCCCGTCACCGCGGGTGCGAGCGGCGACGTCACCGCCGTCGTCGAAGGGCGCTCGACCGGCGCGGGCTCCGCCTCCGTCGGCACCAACCTGCCCAACGGCTGGACGGCCACGGCGACACCGGCGCAGATCCCGCTCACCCCGGCCACCACCGAGGTCCGCACCACGATCGGGGTCACCGTCCCCGCGGACGCCGCCGGCGGGGTGTATCCGGTGACGGTGCAGGTACGCGCACCCGACGGGACCGTCGCGACGGCCGCCGCCCAGGTGCTGGTCTTCGGCCGCTGGCCGGCCGGCACAACCGCGGCCGCGTCCAGCGAGCACGCGCCCAACGTCGTCAACGGAGCGACCCGCACCTACTACGCGGCCAACGCGATCGACGGCGATCTGTCCACCTTCTGGAACGACGACACCCAGGGCCAGCTCCCCGACACCCTGACCGTCACCACACCTTCCCCGGTGCCGCTGAACGGAGTGGGGTTCGCCTCCAACCCGGACGGCGTCCCGACCGCCTTCAGCGTCCAGACCTGGGACGGCTCGCAGTGGGTCACCCAGGCGGAGGTCTCCGGCAACTCGGCCCTGTACCGCTGGATCCCCTTCCCGGGGGAGGTGACGACCACGCAGGTGCGTCTGGTGGTGACCGCCGACCAGGACGGATCCTTCACCCGGGTCGGTGAACTCGCTCCCTGAGGGAGCGGCTGACCGGGACGGACATCAGGCGGCGGGCGTTCGGTAGCCCGCCGCCTGGGCGGCGCGGGCGAAGGCGTGCACCAGCGGGCGGGTGTCGTCGGCGCGCCAGGCCAGGGCGAAGCGGGACGGCGACAGTCCACGGACCGGGCGGGTGACCACCCCGCCCCGGGTCAGCAGCGGGGCGTTCCCGGCGCCCAGCAGGCAGACGCCCTGCCCGCCCACCAGCGCCTCGTAGGTCTCGTCGATGCCGCTGATCTCCGCGCCGACCACCGGTTCCCGACCGCCGCGCTCGTCCACGGCCAGCCAGTAGTCCCGCAGCACGCCGGCGCTGCCGGGCAGCGCCAGGAACGGTTCGTCGAGCAGTTCGCCGAAGTCGACGGCTGTGCGTCCGGCCAGAGGGTGCGTCTCGGGCAGCGCCACCAGACGTGGCTCCTCGGCGACCACCAGCCAGCGCAACCGCTCCGCCTCCGGCTGCGGCAGCCACAGGAACGCGACGTCGGTGGAACCGTCGGCCAGGCCGGCACTGGCATCCGTCCAGTCGACCTGACGGAGCACCAGCTGCGCGTCCGGGTACTCCGCGGTGAAGCGGGAGCGGATCGCCGGAAGCATCCCGCCCCGCCCCGGGCCCGTGCTCATCCCGACCACCAGCCGGGTGTGCAGGGCCGCCGTGGCGTGAGCCACCGCCTGCTCCGCCGCGGTCCACTGCTCCAGCATCCGCCGGGCGTGCGGCAGCAGCGCGGTGCCGACGGCGGTCAGCCGCACCTCGCGACGGTCCCGCTCGAACAGCGGCGCGCCCAGGTTCCGCTCCAGCATGCGGATCTGCTTGCTCAGCGCAGGCTGCGAGACGAAGAGCAGCTCGGCCGCGCGGGTGAAGTGCAACTCCTGTGCCACCGCGGCGAAGTAGCGAAGATCCCGGGTGTGGACGTCCATAGCCCATGGTTATCACGGAGGGTCTTGGACGCGCGAGGTCGGGCCGAGCAGGCTGGACCCAGCAGAACGCGTACAGAAGGAGTCGCAATGAGCAAGGTATGGCTGATCACCGGAGCCAACAGCGGCTTCGGCCTGGCCCTTGCCGAGGCCGCGGTGGCCGAGGGCGATGTCGTGGTCGCCACGGCCCGGCGCCCCGAGGCGCTGGCGGCCCTGGTGGCGGCCCACCCCGACCAGGTCGAGGCGGTGCGGCTGGATGTCACCGACCTCGCCGCCATCGACGCCGTGGTCGCCGATGTGACCGCCCGTCACGGCCGGATCGACGTTCTGGTCAACAACGCCGGCCGGACCCATGTCGGGGCGGCGGAGGAGACCACCGACGCCGAACTGCGCTCGCTGTTCGAGGTGCACCTGTTCGGCCCGGCGGCCCTGGTACGGGCGGTGCTCCCCTCCATGCGCCGCCGTCGCTCGGGGGCGATCGTGCAGCTCAGCAGCATGGGCGGGCAGATGTCCTTCGCCGGGTTCTCCGCCTACAGCGCCACCAAGTTCGCCCTGGAGGGGTTGTCCGAGGCACTGCTGGACGAGGTCGCCCCGTTGGGCATCAAGGTGCTGGTGGTGGAGCCGGGCGCGTTCCGCACCGGTCTGATGGGCAGCCGGAGCGTCAGCGCGGAGATCGACGACTACGCCGCCACCGTCGGCCGGACCCGCGCCATGGCGCAGGCGGGCGACGGCACCCAGCCCGGCGACCCGGCCAAGGCGGCCGCCGTGATCCTGGCCGCCCTCGCCGCCGAGAACACCCCGCTGCACCTCCCGCTGGGCAACGACGGGATCGACGCCGTGCTCGGCCACCTGGACGCGGTCCGCGCTGAGGTGACGGCCTGGGAGAAGGCGGCGCGCGACACCACGCTCGACTGACCGCGGCCTCGACTCCCGGCTTCGGCCCGGGCGTTCGGCCAGGTGCGGTAGGGTCGGCCGACGCCCGGGGTGGGTGCGTGCAGCGGCTGGAGGGGCTCGTGGCGGAGGACAGCACCTGGATGCGGGGGAGCGATGAGCGGGCGCCGTCGGCGGACCTGCATCCCGAGGTCGCGCATCCCGCCCGGGTCTACGACGTCTGGCTCGGAGGAAAGGACAACTTCGCCTCCGACCGGGCGGTGGCGGAGCAGTTGGCGGCGATGACCCCGGACGTGGTCAATGCGGCGCGCGCGAACCGGGCCTTCCTCGGGCGCGCGGTGCGCGCCGTCTCCGCCCTCGGCGTCGGCCAGTTCCTGGACATCGGCACCGGCATCCCGGCCGCCGGGAATACACACCAGGTGGCCCAGCAGGCCGACCCCACCGCGCGGGTGGCCTATGTGGACAACGACCCGATCGTGCTCACCCACGCGAGGGCACTGATGAGCGGCTCGGGCCATGGGGCGACCACCGTCACCCAGGCCGATCTGCGTGACCCCGAGGCGATCCTGTCCGCGCCCGGGGTGCGCGACCTGCTCGACTTCAGCCGGCCGGTCGCCCTGATGCTCGTCGCGGTGCTGCACGTCGTCGGGGACGACCAGGACCCGCAGGGGATCGTCAAGCACCTGCTGGAGGCGCTGCCGGGCGGCAGCTACCTGATCCTGTCCCACGGGACCGGGGACACCCTCTCCCAGGACCTGGCCGACCGCGCCGAGCAGAGCTACGACCAGGCCGCGGCCCACCTGCATCTGCGCCCGCGCCAGGAGGTGGAGCGGTTCTTCGGCAGTGGGGAACTGCTGGAGCCGGGGCTGGTGCTCGCGCCGTTCTGGCGTCCGGACGGACCGCTGGGTCCGGACGCCGAGCGCCTCGGCATCTACGTCGGCGTCGCCCGCTACTGAGCCCGGCATCTGACCTGGTACAACGAACACATGACTGATATTCCGGGCAGGTGTGAGTCGGGTGCTCGCGGGCACGCTCCCACCGTGAGGACCCCCATGTGCACGGTAGCCCCGGCCCTGCTCGCCGTCGTCTGCTCCGGCGTCACCGGCTGCTCGGCGACCGGCACCTCGGCCTCGGGTGACGCTGCGTCACACTCCGGCAGCAGCTCGGCCACGGCTTCTGCTCCCTCGAACGACGGTGGAGGGGCGCTCCCGATGGGGGCCGGCCCGCAGCAGACCTACACGGTGCAGGCGCAGCCTGCGGCGGGCTCCTGCCATTTCGGGGACGACCACGGCCAGCCGCTGCCGGACCATCACTGCACTCCGGGCGCGCTCTCCCCGGCGGTGACGCAGGCGACGCTGTCGGCGACGATCTGCCGCAAGGGCGGCTACACCTCCACTATCCGGCCACCGGCGGCGGTGACCGACAAGGAGAAGGCGGCGAACGCCAAGTCCTACGGCTACACCGGAACGCTCCACGATGCCGAGTACGACCATCTGATCAGCCTGGAGCTGGGCGGGGATCCCAACGACCCGCGCAACCTGTGGGTCGAACCGCCGTCACCGGGCCACCGGGCCGGAGCCGGCCCGAACAACCCCAAGGACGCGGTGGAGACCCGGCTGCACACCGCCGTCTGCAACCACCAGGTCACCCTGAGCGCCGCTCAGCAGGCCATCGCCACCGACTGGCAGACCGCCGAGGCCAAGCTCGGGCTCAAGCCCACCAGCGGCTCGTCCTCCGGCTGAGCGGCGGGGCGCCGGTCACAGCGGGGGCGCGGGCGAAGCCGTCCCGCCGGTGCCAGGCAGTACGGATCCGGGCGCGGCGCCCGGGGCGATCGCGGCGCTGAGGACCGCGTTGTTCGGCAGCAGCACCGGTCCTTCGGCCGTCCGGAGCTGGACGAAGAGCAGGGTCATGTCGGTGACATGGCCGTGGATCCGGCCGCCGAGGGCACCGGACTGGATCGTCACGTCCTCGCCGACGTGGAACGGACGGGCGGTCAGCAGGACCAGTCCGGCGAAGATGTTGCCCAGCACCGGCTGGGCGGCGATGCCCACGATCACACCGGTCAGCGCGCCGCCGAGGATGAGCCGGCTCCACGGCACGTGCAGCAGGCTCAGCGCGCCGAGGACGACCAGCGCATAGCCGGTCAGCAGGCACAGCATCCGCAGCGTGGTCACCCGGGAGTCGCCGAAGCGCTGCGGCACCAGCGCGATCAGGTCCTGGGTGGCGCCGCGGACCGCGATCAGCGCGAAGACCAGGAAGACCAGGGCGCTGACCGCGGCCACGATGCGGTCGGCCAGCCCGTGATGGGAGGCGGAGCCGGCGCCGAGCACGCCTCCGTAGTACGTGGACACGGCCAGCCCGGCCACCGCCATGGTGGTGGTCACCACGGCCTTGCGGGTGCGGATCACGTCCCGGGCCCGAACCCGGTGGACGCCGGTCCGGCTGTGGTCCGCCTCGGCGGACCCGACCTCATCTGGTGTTTTCACGCTCCGTATTGTGCAGCCGACGGCCGATGCAGCGAAACGGCCGACCTGGTCGGCCTAAGCGGCCGTCAGCAGCCGGGACAGGCCGGTGGCGTTCAGCACGCGGAGCAGCAACGGGCCCGCCTGGACCAGGCGCAGCGGGACGCCGTAGTCGGCCGCCAGGTGCTGCGCCCGGATGAACACGGTCAGTCCGCCGCAGTCGCAGGAGTCCACCAGGGCGACGTCGACCTCGATGCGCTGCACCTGCGGGTCGACCAGCAGCGGTTCGAGGGCGTCGTCGAGCAGTGCGTCGGCGCTTCGGTCGACGCACCCGGAGAGCAGGATCTCCGCGGTGCCGGAGCCCTCCCGCACGAGCACGGCCACGGCTGAACGCTCGCCCATGAATTCCTCGATCCCGCAACGATTCTGGGCAGCAAGGTAGTTGAATCAGTCGAGACGCGTACCCGACTCCCCTTGATCCCTGTCGCATTGTGTCTCTGTCGTTATCCGCGAGTCGTGATCCACGAACGAGGCGCACCGGGCTACCGGCGGGGCAGCTTCCAGCCCGCTCGCGGGAAGTGGCAGGTGTAGCCGTTGGGGTAGCGCTCCAGGTAGTCCTGGTGCTCGGGCTCCGCCTCCCAGAAGTCGCCGAGCGGCTCGACCTCGGTGACCACCTTGCCCGGCCACAGGCCGCTCGCGTCGACGTCGGCGATGGTGTCCAGGGCGGTGCGGTGCTGGTTCTCGTCCGCGTAGTAGATCGCGGACCGGTAGCTGGCGCCGATGTCGTTGCCCTGCCGGTCCACCGTGGTGGGGTCGTGGATCTGGAAGAAGAACTCCAGGAGGTCGCGGTAGCCGGTCTGCGCGGGATCGAACTCGATCTCGATCGCCTCGGCGTGCGACCCGTGGTTGCGGTAGGTGGCGTTCGGGGTGGTCCCACCGGAATATCCCACCCGGGTGCTCTTCACGCCCGGCAGCTTGCGGATCAGGTCCTGCATGCCCCAGAAGCAACCGCCGGCCAGAACGGCCTTCTCCGTGCTCGCAGCCATGGCTTCTCCCTCTGTCTCGTCCAGGCCGGTCGTTCCCCTGACCGGCCGGCCCGTGGCAGGTGCCACGGGCGGTCGTCTCCACTCTTGTCGTGCCGGTGCCCGAGGTCAAACCTGAACGGTCCGCTCGGGCTCCCGACTATCCGAACGCGATGAGGTGGCCGTTTGTGCCCACGTAGACCCGGCCGTTGGAGGTGGCCGGAACCTGGAACTTGGTCATCGCCCCCAGCGGCAGCGGGGTGGAGAAGATCGGCTGCAGGACGCCGTGCACCGGCACGGCCTTGTAGGCGAAGAGCTTGCCGGTGCCGTAGGAGTGGGTGTTGTACTCCACCCAGATCACGGCGGATCCGGCGGTGGCGCCGTTGGAGGTGACCACCGGGGAGCCGGAGGTGTAGCCGAAGCTCTGGGCGCTGCTGCCGACCTTGGTGAGGGTCGGCACGCCCGCACTGGTCGCGCCGTACTTGAGGGCGATCAGCCTGCCCGGGGTCTTGTTCTCCAGGATGTAGACATAGCCGCCGTCGCCGCCCCAGACCCCGGGGTGGCCCCAGACGCCGCCGGAGAGGCGGGTGACGCCCAGGACGTGGTCGGTGGTGGTGCTGCGGCCGCCCAGGTTGTCGCGGTTCAGCAGGAAGACCCGGCCGTCCTTGCCGACCTGGACCAGGAGGTGCGGAAAGCGGGAGGTGCCGAAGTAGGGCTGGGGCAGCGCCGCCGGGCCGCCGGAGCCCAGGTCGGTGTCGTTGGCGTTGAGGGTGGGGGCGTTGGCCGGGCTGAAGAACTGGCGGGCCGAGAGCGTGCCGTTGGAGTTGACGCCGAGCTGGACCACCGCGTCGCCGAGCTGGGTCGGCGGGTGGTTGTAGGCCGCGGCGGCCGGGCCCAGGCCGTTGCCGGTGGAGAAGAAGATCCGCCCAGGACCGTCGGAGACGGGTCCGCCGCCGCTCATCCAGATGCCGCCCTTGCCGTCGGCGGCGCCCTTCTCGGTGGTCCACAGGGTCTGCTTGCGGGTGCTGGTGTTCACCCCGAGCAGGTAGCCGTTGTACGGGCCGATGTCGCAGTGCGAGGCGAAACCGGCGTAGACCGAGCCGCCCATCAGCAGCAGCCCCGGCCGCTGCATCGCGGTGAAGGAGTTGAACGGACGGGTCGGGTCGTTGGTCGGGGCGCCGGACACGTGGACCGGCCAGCCGCTGCGCTCGGCCCCGGTGGCCGCGCTGAGGGCGTGCACGTACCAGTTGGGGTGCTGCGCGTCCTTGCCGTTGTTCCGCTCGGAGACCAGGTAGACGTTGCCGGAGGCCGGGTCGTAGACGGGGGTGGAGGTGATGCCGATGGTGGGCGCCAGGTCACCGCAGCCGATCGCGGAGGCCGGCCAGGCCGCGCCGAGCGAGCGGGACCAGGTGACGGCTCCGGTGGCCGCGTTGAGGCCGTAGACGTGGTTGGTCTCGGTGGCGGTGACGACCGTGTTCCCGACCACGATGGGCTGGGCGAAGACCTGGCCGTCCACCGTCCGGTCGAACAGTTGCTTGATGTGGGGCACCAGGGCCGGGGACAGAGCTGGCTCGTTGGCGTCCCAGCCGGTGCGCAGCGCGTTGACCGACACCGTCGACTCGTCGGCGAAGAGCGGGCCGGCAGCGGCGCCGCCGATCAGGAGCGCGGCGACCGTGAGCGTGGCGACGCGGCGAAATCTGGACCGATTCATCTGGTTCGTCCTTCAGTTTGCGGAATCGAAGGAGATGTGCCGTTAGTTGACGGCAGGTCAGACTTACACGCCTTGATCCGTATATGAGGGATTACTCCTGGTGACGGCGTTTCGTGGAGCAGGGGGTGGGGCTACCCCCACCACGGACCCGGTGACCCGCCCCATGGTTGCGGCCGTGCCCGCTCCAGGAGGCTGGAGGCACAAGGACGCACGCCCGTGTCGAGCATTCAGGAGCAGTCCAGTGACCATGTCCGTATCGAGCCCCCAGGCCCAGGGCGGCGCAGCGCGCACGTCGGCCGCCCGCGCGCGCGGCCTCACCAAGGCGTACGGCAGCGGTGAGACCCGCGTGGTCGCGCTCGACGCCGTGGACGTCGACATCCCCCGCGGGCAGTTCACGGCGATCATGGGTCCGTCGGGTTCCGGCAAGTCCACGCTGATGCACTGCCTGGCCGGTCTCGACACCGCCTCCGGCGGCAGTATCTGGGTCGGCGAGACCGAGATCACCAAGCTCAGGGACAAGCGGCTGACCCGGCTGCGCCGCGACAGCGTCGGCTTCGTCTTCCAGGCGTTCAACCTGCTCCCCACGCTGACCGCGCTGGAGAACATCACCCTGCCGATGGACATCGCCGGCCGTACCCCGGACCCCGCGTGGCTGGACCGCGTCGTGGAGACGGTCGGCCTGGCCGGACGCCTCAAGCATCGCCCCGCGCAGCTCTCCGGCGGCCAGCAGCAGCGCGTCGCGGTGGCCCGGGCCCTCGCCGCCCGCCCCGAGATCATCTTCGGGGACGAGCCGACCGGCAACCTGGACTCCCGCGCCGGCGCCGAGATCCTCGGCTTCCTGCGGCACTCGGTCGACGACCTGGGCCAGACGATCGTCATGGTGACCCACGACCCGGTGGCCGCCTCCTACGCCGACCGGGTCCTCTACCTCGCCGACGGCCGCATCGTGGACGAGATGCACACCCCGACGGCCGACGCCGTCCTGGAGCGGATGAAGTCCTTCGACTCCCGGGGCAGGACGTCATGACTGTGCTGCGAACCTCCGTGCGCAACCTCCTCGCGCACAAGGGCCGGGTGGTCCTGTCCGCGGTCGCCGTGCTGCTGTCGGTGGCGTTCGTCTGCGGAACGCTGGTCTTCACCGACACCATGAACGCGACCTTCGACACACTCTTCGCGACGACCTCCAGCGACGTCACCGTCAGCCCCAAGAAGGTCGACAACGCCCAGCAGACCGGGACGCCGGACACGCTCCCCGCCGCGATGCAGGCCCGGCTGGCGAAGGTTCCCGGCGTGGCCCGGGTGGTGCCCGAGGTCAGCAGCCAGCAGGCCACCGTCGCCGACAGCCGCAACCAGGACGTCGGCTCCAGCACCGGCGCGCCGACCATCGTCGGCAACTGGAACCCGACCCAGACCAAGGCCGTCGACATCAGCTCCGGCCACGCCCCGCTCGCACCGGGCGACGCCGTGCTCGACGCCGACACCGCGGCCAAGCACCACCTGGCCATCGGCGACACCCTCCGGGTCATCGCCGGACCCGGCGAGGTCAGGGTGACCATCAGCGGCATCGCCACCTTCAGGACCACCAACCCGGGCGCGGCCGTCGTCTACCTCGACACCCCCACCGCCCAGCAGGCGCTGCTCGGCTCCCGCGACGCCTACACCGACTACGCCCTGGACGCCGCACCCGGCGTCAGCGACGACCAGCTCAAGGCGCGGGTGGACGCCGTCCTGGGCGGCAGCGCCTACCAGGTGCAGACGGCCGCCGAACTGACGGCGCAGAACCAGAAGGACATCGGCTCCTTCCTCACCCCCATGAAGGACGTGCTGCTCGGTTTCGCCGGGATCGCCGTCCTGGTGGGCGTCTTCCTGATCGTCAACACCTTCTCCATGCTGGTCGCCCAGCGCACCCGCGAGATCGGCCTGATGCGCGCCCTCGGCTCCAGCCGCCGGCAGATCAACCGTTCGGTGCTGGTCGAGGCGATGCTGCTCGGAGTCGTCGGCTCGCTCGCCGGGATCGGCGCGGGCATCGGCCTCGCCGTGGGCCTGATCAAGCTCATGGGCGCGCTGGGGATACACCTCAGCACCGCCGACCTGACGGTCAAGGCGGCCACGCCGCTGATCGGTCTGACCGTCGGCGTCGTGGTGACCGTCGCGTCCGCCCTGCTGCCCGCCCGCCGGGCCGGCGCGATCTCCCCGATGGCCGCCATGCGCGACGCCGGCATGCCCGCCGACGCCCGCGCCGGACGCGTCCGCGCCGCGATCGGCGTGCTGCTCACCGGGGCGGGCGGGACCGCCCTCGCGCTGGCCGCGGCCTCGTCCACGGCCTCGGCCGGCTCCGGACTGCTCGCGATCGGCGTGCTGCTGACGCTGGTCGGGTTCGTGGTCGTCGGCCCGCTGCTCGCCGGGCTGGTGGTACGGGTCCTGGGCGCGGTCACGCTGCGGATGTTCGGCCCGGTGGGTCGCCTCGCCGAGCGCAACGCACTGCGCAACCCGCGCCGCACCGGGGCGACCGCCGCCGCGCTGATGGTCGGCCTGGCGCTGGTCGCGGGCCTGTCGGTGGTCGGCGACTCCATGGTCGCCTCGGCGACCGCCCAGATGGACAGGTCCGTCGGCGCCGACTTCATCATCCAGGCCGGCAACGGCAACCCGATCAGCCCCGCCGCCGCCAGGGCCATCCACGCGGCCGGACACCTGTCCCACGTCACCGACCGCACCGACGTCGCCGCGACGGTCACCGCCCCCGACGGCAGCAAGGACCGGACCGCGATCGCAGCGGCCACCCCGTCCTACACCGACGACCTCCAGGCCAAGACGGTGCAGGGACGGCTGATCGACGCCTACGCGCCCGGCGCCATGTCGGTGCCCGAGGGCTGGGCCAAGACCCACAAGGTCACCCTCGGCGACCGGCTGAATGTCGCCTTCACCAGCGGCGGCACGGCACGGCTCACGGTCAGGGCGATCACCTCCGACGACACGGTCTTCGACCGGGGCGCGATGTACATGAACATCGCCGACGCGAAGAAGTACCTCCCGGCCGGCAAGTTCCCGCTGAACGACATGATGTTCGCCGCCGCGGCCCCCGGGCAGCAGGACCAGGCGGCAGCGGCGCTGAAGGCGGCCACCGCCGACTACCCGCAGATCAAGGTCCGTGACCAGGCCGACTACAAGACCATGATCAAGCAGCAGCTCGACCAGCTGCTCAACATGATCTACGCCCTGCTCGCGCTCGCCATCGTCGTCGCCGTCCTCGGCGTGGTGAACACCCTCGCCCTGTCGGTCGTCGAACGCACCCGCGAGATCGGGCTGATGCGCGCCATCGGGCTCTCCCGACGCCAGCTGCGCCGGATGGTCCGGCTGGAGTCGGTGGTCATCGCCCTGTTCGGCGCGGTCCTGGGGGTGGCCCTGGGCATGGGCTGGGGCATCGCGGCGCAGAAGCTGCTGGCCCTCTCGGGGCTGGGCGTGCTCAGTATCCCGTGGAGCACCATCGGCATCGTCTTCCTCGGCTCCGCGGTGGTGGGCCTGCTGGCCGCGCTCTTCCCGGCCTTCCGCGCCGGGCGGATGAACGTCCTCAAGGCCATCGCGACGGATTAGCCGGACCGGGGTCCTCCGGGAACGGTCAGGGACCGTTCGTGGAGGACCCCGACGGCAGCGGCACGGTGTTGAAGTAGCCGAAGGGGACGCCGTTCAGCGCGGCGCCCATGGCGTCGTGCCAGATGGGGCCCGCCACGGTGCTGCCGAAGACCTGGCCCTGGCCGTAGGAGGTGCCGCCGATGGACTGGCCGTCCTCCAGGCTGCTGATGCTGTTGCCGGTGTCGCTGACCACCGTGGCACCGGAGAGCTGCGGGGTGAAGCCGACGAACCAGACCTGCTTGTGGGAGTCGGTGGTGCCGGTCTTGCCGGCGCTGGGGCGGCCGTCGGTGAAGCCGTCGGCCGCGCCGGTGCCGTCCTCGACCACGCCCTTGAGCATGGTGGTGATGGCGTCGGCGGTGCTCTGCTGCATCACCGAGTGGCAGTTGGCGGAGGGGACCGCCAGGCTCTTGTGGTTCACGTCGGTGACCGAGGCGATCGCGGTGGGCGAGCAGTAGACGCCGCGGGCGGCGAAGGTGGCGTAGACGTTGGCCATCTCCAGCGGGGTGAGGCTGTTGGTGCCCAGCGTCAGCGACTGCACCTGCGCGATGGGAGCCAGGTGCTGCGTGCCGGGGGAGTAGGTGGCCTGGGTGGTGATGCCCAGCTTGGCCATCATCTGCACGACGTTGCAGAGCCCGGCGTCCGCCTCCAGCGGTACGAAGTAGGTGTTCACCGACTTGGCCATCGCCTCGGGCATGGTGAACGGGCCGACCAGGGAGGTGGAGTCGTTCTGGTTCGGCGGGTTGTTCGACTCCCGCAGCGGTCTTCCCTGACAGTCCGTCATGGCCGGGTAGGGCTGCTGGTAGGGGGAGGGGTAGCTCCGGTCCATGCCGATGCCCTGCTCCAGCGCGGCGGCCGCGGTGATCGGCTTGACGGTCGATCCGGTCGGGAAGCCGCCCCCTCCGCCCATGGAGCGGTCGACGTTGTAGTTGAGGGTGGTGACCGCGGGACTCGTGCCGTTGCCGTACGGACGGCTCTGGCCCATGGCGACGATGGCGCCGGTGCCCGGCTGGACCATGGTCATCGCGGTCGCGGCCTTGTCACCGGCGTTCACGTGCGAGGTGACCGACTTCTGCAGCGCGCTCTGGGCCTTGGGGTCGATCGTGGTGCGGATGCTCAGGCCGCCGCGGTCCCACAGCGCCTGGCGCGCGGTTGCGGTCGCGCCGAAGGCGGGGTTACTCAGGAAGACGTGTTCGACGTAGTCGCAAAAGAACTGCTCGCCGTTCTGGGCGGTGATGCAGCCCTCCTGGGGGCGGCTCACCTTCAGCCGCAGCGGCTTGGACTGGTAGGCCCTGGCCTGGGCCGGGGTGATGGAGCCGTACTTCGCCATCGCGTCCAGCACCACGTTGCGGCGGACCAGGGCGGCCTGCGGGTCGGCGAGCGGGTCGTATCCACTGGGGGACTGCACCAGCCCGGCCAGCAGCGCTGCCTGAGGAATCGTCAGCTGGGAGGCGTGGACGCTGAAGTAGCGCTCGGCGGCGGCCTCGACGCCGTAGGCCTGCTCACCGAAGAAGGCGATGTTGAGGTAGTCGGTGATGATCTGGTCCTTGCTGAGGGTCTCCTCCAGCTTGATGGCGACCTTCAGTTCGGCGATCTTGCGCCCGATGGTCTGCGCCTGGGCCTCGCGGACCTTGGTCGGGTCGTTGCCGGCCAGCTCGACGTTCATGTTCTTCACCAGCTGCTGGGTCAGCGTCGACCCGCCCTGGGAGGCGCCGGAGGAGGCGTTCTTGGTGAGCGCGCGCAGAGTCCCCTTGAGGTCGATCGCGCCGTGCTGGTAGAAGCGGTTGTCCTCGATGTCGACCAGGGCCTGCCGCATCACCGGCGCGATCTGGCTGAACGGGACCACGATCCGGTCCCGGGCGTAGACCTTGGCGATCACCCCGCCGTTGGCGTCGTAGATGGTCGACGCCTGCGACAGCGTCGGCTCGGTGAAGGCCGACGAGAGCTTGTTGAAGTCGGTCACCGCCGACTTCGCCCCGAAGCCGATCGCCCCGACCGCAGGCAGCGCCAGACCGGCGACGAGCGTGCCCGCGAGCACACTGGCGCCGATCATCGCCGCGCCCAGACCGAACCTGCGGATGACACCGTGCGAACGCTTCGCTGCCATGCCCCCCGGATACCCGGTTTGCCCGCGTCCAGCACCGTTCCTTACCGCTCTCACACGTTCCCGGCGGTCAGAGCGACTGCAGCCGGCGCCGGAGGAAGCGCCGTTCGGCGTCGGTGGGGGCGAGGTCGAGGGCCGCGCGGTAGCTCGCGTCGGCCTCCGCCGTGCGCCCGAGCCGGCGCAGCAGGTCGGCGCGGGTCGCGTGCAGCAGGTGGTAGCCGTCCAGCCGCCCGGTCTCCGCGATCGCCTCGACCAGCGGCAGCGCCTCCTGCGGACCGTCGGCCATGCTGACGGCGACGGCGCGGTTGAGATCCACGACGACGCTCGGCGCCACGGCCGCCAGTTCCGTGTACAGCCCGACGATCTGCGGCCAGTCGGTGTCCTCCGCGACCGGTGCGGTGGCATGGCAGGCGGCGATGGCGGCCTGGATCTGGAACGGCCCGGCCCGGCGCCGCCGCAGCGCCCGTTCCAGGATCGCGCTGCCCTCGGCGATCCGGGCCCGGTCCCACCGCGAGCGGTCCTGCTCGGCCAGGGTGACCAGTTCGCCGTCGGCGTCGATCCGGGACGACTGCCGGGCGTCGTGCAGCAGCATCAGCGCGAGCATGCCCTGCGCCTCGGGCTCGTCGGGCATCAACGCCGTCAGCACCCGGGCGAGCCGGACCGCCTCCTGGCCCAGCCGACTCCTCCGGGGGTCCCCGTAGCCCTCGTTGAACAGCAGGTAGAGCACATGGAGCACGGCGGGCAGGCGCTCGGGCAGCAGGTGCCCGGGCGGCACCCGGAACGGGATGCCCGCATGCGCGATCTTCTGCTTGGCCCGGAACAGCCGCTGGCCCATGGTGCGTTCCGGCAGCAGGAAGGCACGCGCGATCTCGGCGGTGCTCATCCCGGTCAGGCTCCGCAGCGTCAGCGCAACCTGGGCGTCCAGGTTCAGCGAGGGATGGCAGCAGGTGAAGATGAGTTCCAGGCGCTCGTCCGGGATCTCCTGGTCGCTCGTGTACGGCTGCGGATCGGGTTGCGGATCGGGTTGCATCGCGGCGGCCTCCCGTAGTTTCGCCGCCTCCGTCGACGCCCGGCGGATCCGGTCGATCGCGCGGTTGCGCGCGGTGGTGGTGAGCCAGGCCAGCGGCTGGTCCGGTACGCCGGTCTCCGGCCATTTCGTCAGGGCCCGCGCGAAGGCGTCCTGCGCGCACTCCTCGGCCAGGTCCCAGTCACCGCCGGTGAACCGGATCATGGTGGCCACGATCCGGCTCCAGCCGTCGGCGTAGATCCCGGCGATCCGGTCCTCCACCTGCGCTGCCATGGGTGCTCTAGTCCTCGTCGTCGGGCCAGAACGGACGCAGCTCGATCATCCCGTGCCAGGCCATCGGGTGCTTGGACGCTACCTCGATGGCCTCGTCGAGATCGGCGCAGTCCAGGATGTCGAAGCCGGCGATCTGGTCCTTGGTCTCGGCGTACGGACCGTCGGTCAGCAGCACCTCCCGGTTGCGGACCCGCACGGTGGTGGCGTCGTCGGCCGGGCGGGTGCGGTTGCCCATGAGGCGGATCCCCTTGCCGTCCATCTCGGCGACCCAGTCCTCGACGTCCGGCGCGCCGTCGTCCTGGCCGGGCGTGAAGTCGGGGTCGGTGCAGACCAGCATCAGGTACTTCATCGGGATACTCCCATCGTGCGATCGGCGGGGACCATGGCGGGGACCGTGGTCCTTTCAACTTCTCCGTGTGATTGACGAACGGCCGGGGCGTTCTACTACCGCGGTGCCCGAGATTCTTCCGAGCGGGTTCCGGATCATGACGGAGGACGGCTCTAGACTCCAGACGTTCTGTCTGCGCCGCCTGGTGTGGCCCAACGGTGCCGGGAGTGGTTCATGGGTGGTCCCAAGCGTGTGACGTTGAACGACGTCGCAGCGGCGAGCGGCGTCTCACGTGCCACGGTCAGCTTCGTGCTCAACGACGATCCGCGGCAGACCATCTCGGCGGCCACCCGCGGCCGGGTCCGGGAGGCGGCGAAGGAGCTCGGCTATGTGCCGCACGGCATCGCCCGCGCCCTGCGCGAGGGGACGTCGCGGGTGGTGGTGCTCAACCTGGACCGCGAGCTGGAGGGCAACTACTCGCACAGCTATGTGCAGGGGCTCGACGACGAGTTGGCGGCGCACGACCACGTCCTGCTGGTCCGCTACGGGCACTCGGCGGCCGAGGCCACCCAGCAGGTCCTGGACGCGATCGTCCCGCGCGCGGTGATCAGGTTCGGTGCTGCCTATCTGACCGGCCATGCCCTGGACGACGTGGGCGCCGGCTGGAACGACGGCCTGGCCGCGCACGCGGCGCTGCAGATCCAGTACCTCGCCGACGCCGGGCACCGGCGGATCGCCCTCGCCCTGCCGGACACCGACTCCCCGCTGATCGACGTGCGCCGGAACTTCGTCCGCGAGTCCGCCGAGAAGCTCGGGTTGGAGCCGTTGCTCCCCCTGGTCGTCCCCCTGTCCCGGCCGCAGGGCCGGGCCGCGGTCGAGGCGTTCCTGGAAGCCCACGGCGAGGTGACGGCAGTCGCGGCCTTCGACGACCGGGTGGCCCTGAGCACCCTCGCCGCGCTCAGGGACCTGGGGGTCGAGGTGCCGGGCCGGATCGCGGTGATCGGTTTCGACGACACCGAGTACGGCAGCCTCGTCACGCCCGCGCTGACCACCGTCCGCATCGACGCCGAGGCACACGGCCGCAGGGCCGCGCGCGCGGCGCTCGGCCTGGACGACGCGGGCCTGCCCTCGAGCCCGGCCCGGGTGATCGTGCGCGAGTCGGCCTGACCGGCCCGAGTGCCCCGCTGTCGGCGTCCGCGTGGCTCAGGTGGGCTCTGCGGAGCCGGAGAGTTGCAGTTTGCGTTGGGCGCGCTGGTAGAAGGTGGTCTGGCCGAGGCGCACGATGCGTGCTGCGGCGGGGAGCATGGTCACCTCGACGATGTCTCCCGGGCGGACCTTTCCGACCAGGCGGCCGTCGGCCTCGATGGCGAGGTCGCCGCTGTTGGGCAGGATCTCCAGGGCGAGCCGCTCCCCGCTGGAGAGGAAGAGGGAGCGGTTGAACGCCGAGTGCGGCGCCACCGGGGTGACCAGCAGTCCCTCGGCGTTGGGGGACACGATCGGTCCGCCGGCGGAGAAGCTGTACGCGGTGGAGCCGGTGGGGGTGGCGACGACGATCGCGTCGGCGCTGTAGTGCACGAAGGGCTGGTCCTGGACCCGCACCGCGACCGCGGCGGAGCGCTGCCCGGGGGAGCGGATCAGGACGATGTCGTTGAGCGCCGTCTCCTGGCCGGATCCGAAGCGGACCTGGACGCCCGAGCGCCCCTCCACGGTGAAACGGTGCTGGTCGATGGCGTCGAGCGCGGCCGGGAGCTCCGGCATGTCGATCTCGGCGAGGAAGCCCAGACGTCCGACGTTGACCCCGAGGACGGGGGCGCGGCCTCCCACCGCCAGGCGCATCGCCCGCAGCATGGTGCCGTCCCCGCCCAGGCTGACCACCAGGTCGGCGGAGGCGTTCATCTCCTCGGCCTGGACCGGTACGGCCTCGCAGCCGATCCGGGCGACCTCCTCCGCCAGCCCCAGCACCTTCGTGTTCCGGCCCCGGCTCCAGCGGACGATGGTGTCCACGAGCTGCGTAGGGGTGCGCTCGGGGTGGAGCACCAGCCCCACTGAACTGATCAGTCCCATCGGTACACCTCGATGTCGGTCAGCCGCCGTGACGCACTCAGTCAGGCACACCCCGCGAGCACGGACAAGACCTTAGTCCGATGCCCGGACGCTTCCCACTGCGCCGCGCCGCGCCATGGTGAAACGAAATGAAACACAACACCGACCCTCGGCCTGGGGGTAAGCTCCGGCGCATGAAACAAAACCCGGTCGCGCATGGCTAGACCCCGGGCGAAGCACGTCACGGTGCGGGCCATCGCGGCGGAGGCCGGGGTGTCCATCGCCACCGTCTCGCGCGTGATCAACGGGCATGTGACGGTCGCCCCCGAGACGCAGGACCTGGTCCGCCGCGCCATGGAACGGCTGCAGCCGGCGCCCGCCGCCGCGCGTCCCGGCGCGGTGTACGTGCGCTGTCCCTATGTGCTGACGGACTACTTCGGCGTCATCGTCACCTCGATCGCGGACACCCTGGCCCTGCACGGGCGGGACCTGGTCCTCGGCGCGGGCGAGTCCGCCCAGAGCGCCCATGTGCTGACCGCGCTGCCGCGCAATCCCGCGATCGCGGGCGCCGTGCTGATCCTGCCGCCCGAGCCGGACCAGGAGTTGCAGGAGCTGCGGGCCGCGGGCTTCCCCTTCGTGGTCGTCGATCCGCGCACCGCCCTGCCGGGCGAGATCGCCTCCGTCTCGGCTGCCAACGCCGCCGGGGCCCGGAGCGTCACCGCCCATCTGACCGCGTTGGGCCATCGGCGGATCGGCGTCATCGGCGGCCCCACCCAGTGGCTGGCCGGCGAGGCGCGGCTGCTCGGCCACACCTCCGCGATGGCCGAGGCCGGCACGCTGACCAAGCCCGACCTGCTGCGCAGCGTGGAGCCCACCACGGAGAACGGCTACCGGGCGGCCCGGGAGCTGCTCGCCCTGGCGGACCGTCCCACCGCGCTGATCGCCTTCAACGACAAGGTCGCCGTCGGCATCCTGCGCGCCGCCCACGAGCAGGGCCTGCGCGTACCGCAGGACCTGTCGGTCACCGGCTTCGACGACAGCGACCTGAGCCGGAGCACCCAGCCCACGCTGACGACGGTGCGTCAGCCCCTGGAGGAGATGGGCCGCATCGCCGTCTCGCTGCTGACCCGGCACCTGGACGGCCACACCGTCGAGACCCTCCACATGGAGCTGGCCACGCAGCTCGTGGTCCGCGACTCGACCGGCCCGGTCCCGGCCCCGGCGCAGTGACGTCGGCCGGGACGGGGCGCGTGGTCAGGACGCGGGCCAGTTCCGCAGCAGGGAGTCCATCGCGTCCAGGGCCCGCGACCAGCTCTCCTGGCTGTCCGGGGCGCTGTGGCTGAACCCGCCCGCCGCCTCCAGGGCCACATAGCCGTGGATGACGCTGCCCAGCAGCCGTACGGCGTGGGTCTGGTCGGGCTCGGCCAGGGCGTAGCCGCGCAGCACCGCCCGGGTCAGCTGGGAGTGCCGGGGACCGGCGCCGGTGGCGGCCGCCTGCGGGTCGAGCCTGAACTGGGCTGCGGCGTAGCGGCCGGGGTGCTCGCGGGCGTAGTCGCGGTAGGTGTTCGCGAGGGCGGTCAGGGCGTCCTTGCCGGCCCGGCCGGCCAGGGCGTCGGCGGCCCGGTCGGCGAGTTCCTCCAGGGCGAGCAGGGCGATCCCGGTCCTGAGGTCCTGGGAGTTCTTCAGGTGCGAGTACAGACTGGCGACCTTGACGTCGAACCGCCTGGCCAGTGCCGAGAGGGTGGCCTGGTCGAAGCCGACCTCGTCGGCCAGCTCCGCCCCCGCCTCGATGAGACGCTCCGCAGTCAGCCCTGCACGTGCCATGGCCTGCCTCCCGTTTTGCCTGTACGGACCTTACATTTGCCTAATGTATGTAGGCAAATGATGGGCGATCAGGGCAGGGTGAGGATGCGGGGGCCGTCCTCGGTGACGGCGATGGTGTGCTCGATGTGGGCGGCCCGGCTGCCGTCGACGGTGCGCAGGGTCCAGCCGTCGGGGTCGGTGCGGTGGGCGTTGCGTCCGCCGGCCATGAGCATGGGTTCGATGGCGATGGTGAGGCCGTGGCGCAGCGGGTAGCCGCGGCCGGGGCGTCCGTGGTTGGGGACGTGCGGGTCCTCGTGCATCCGGCGGCCGATGCCGTGGCCGCCGAAGTCGGTCGGCATGCCGCAGCGCGCCCTGCGGGCGACGGTGCTGATGGCGTGGGAGATGTCGCCGATGCGGTGGCCGACGGTGGCCGCGGCGATGCCTGCGTCCAGGGCCTGCTGGGTGGCCGCGATGAGTTCCAGGTCGGCGGGGCGCGGCGTGCCGACGGTGAAGCTGACGGCGGCGTCGCCGGTCCAGCCGTCGAGTTCGGCCCCGCAGTCGATGCTGACCAGGTCGCCGTCACGGAGCCGGTAGTCGTCCGGGATGCCGTGGTCGACGGCGTCGTTGACGGAGGTGCAGATCACGGCGGGGAAGGGGGTGGGGGCGAAGGGCGGCCGGTAGCCCAGGAACGGCGAGCGCGCCCCGGCTGCGGCCAGCACGGCGCGGGCGGCCTCGTCGAGCTCGCGCAGACGGACGCCCACGGCTGCCGTCCCGCGTACGGCCGCGAGCGTGTTGGCCACGACGCGTCCGGCTTCGCGCATGGTCTCCAGCGCCGTGTCGGTCTTGATCTCCACCATGGATCGGGTGCTCCTGCCTGTGATGCGGCGATGCGGTGATGTCCAATACTTATACCGGTATTAGTATCACGGCTATGGTGCGAACTCCCTTGACCCCCGAAGAACGGCAACGCGGCGAGCGCTTCGGCGCGCTGCTCCGTCAGGCCCGCGGCGACCGCAGCATGGTGGACGTGGCGGCGGCGGCCGGACTCTCCGCCGAGACCCTGCGAAAGATCGAGACGGGCCGGGCCCCGACCCCCGCCTTCTTCACCGTGGCGGCCCTCGCCTGGGCGCTGAACCTGTCCCTGGACGACCTGGCCGCCGCCTGCGCCATGGACGCCGCCGCCGAGGGCCCGGCCCTGTCGGCCTGAACGCCGCCGACGGAGGCGCGGCCAGGTCCGGGCGGCCCGCCGCGCCCCTCGGTGGTCCGCCCCACAGCTAGTAACTGTCGTAGCCGGGCTTGCCGTTCGACCGGTAGACGCCGACGACGGTGCCGCTCTTCGTCGTCGAGACGCTGACCGGCTCCAGTGCGGTGGGGATCGCTCCGTCGGCGAACAGCCGCTTGCCGGTGCCGATGATCACCGGGTGGATGGTCAGCCGGTACTCGTCGACCAGTCCGTGGTGCATGAGGGTCTGGGCCAGGTCGCCGCTGCCGACGACGTTGATGTCGCCGCCGTCGGACGCCTTCAGCCTGCGGACCGCATCGACGGTGTCGCCCTCCAGCAGCGTGGAGTTCTGCCACTCGACGGACGCCAGGGTCCGCGACGCCACGTACTTGTGCATGCCGTTCATCCGCTCGGTGAACGGGTTGCCGGGATCGGCGGTCGGCCAGTAGGACGCGAAGATGTCGTACGTCCTGCGGCCGAGCAGCATGGCGTCGGAGTGCTCGTACCAACCGAGGATGGCCGTGCCGACCTCGTCGTCGGACACCGGTTTCTGCCAGCCGCCGTGCTGGAACCCGCTCCCGGCGTCCTCGTCCGGGCCGCCCGGGGCCTGCATGACGCCGTCGAGGGTCAGGAACGTGCAAACGATGATCTTGCGCACGGGTGTGCTCCCTTCGTCGACGGGGTAGACGGTACAGCCACCCGAAAGTCATCGGCGGAACCTCGGTCGCAGACGCCGCTCAGTCGCCGTGGGGGCCGCGGAGGCCGCGCCAGACCGGGTGGCCGAGGACTCCGGCGTCGGTGACGTCGAGGTAGTCGACCTCGCCGGTGAGGTCGGGGCGTACGAAGCGGACCGGTTCGGTTCGTGGGAGGGCGGGGCCGGCGGTGAAGGGGGAGCGGTCGGCGCCGAGGCTGCCGAGCAGCCCGGCCAGGGCCTTGCCCTCGGCGTCGGAGAACCCGGCGCCCACCCGGCCGACGTAGCGCAGGTCGGCGCCGTCCCGGACGCCGACCAGCAGCGCCTTGACCGTGGTGCCGACCGGGATCCAGCCGCCGATGGTGATGTCCAGGGACTTGGTGTGCTTGAGCTTCACCCAGTCCTCGGAGCGGACGCCGGGCTGGTAGGTCGAGGCCAGGCGTTTGACGACCACGCCCTCCAGGCCCTGCTGCGCGGTCCACTCCAGCGCCGCGTCGGCCTCGCTGCCGGGCCAGGTCGGCGGGACGACGACGCGGTGCCCGGCCAGCGGCAGCGACTCCAGCACCTCGCGCCGGCCGCGGTAGGCGGTCTCCACCAGGGAGCGCCCGTCCAGCCAGAGCACGTCGAACAGCACCAGCGTAACCGGGAAGGTCCGCGCGCCGGTGCGGATCGCCGCGGGGCGGCGCAGCGACATCCGTTCCTGCAGGCGGCCGAAGGAGGGGCGGCCGTCGGGGCCGGTGGCGATGATCTCGCCGTCGAAGACCGCGTCGGTCCCGGCCGGCAGCAGCTCCAGCAGCTCGGCGGCCTCGGGGTACCGCTCGGTGGCCTGGTTGGCGTTGCGGGTGAACAGCCGCAGCCCCGCGCCGCCGCCGAGGTAGGCGGTGATCCGCACGCCGTCCCACTTCACCTCCACCGCCCATTCCTCCGGGTCGGCGGGAAGCCGTGTGCTCGCGGTGGCGAGCATCGGCCGGATCAGCGGCAGTTCCACGAGCGTACGGGCCAGCACCACGGTGATCAGCGCCTTCGATGACTGCTGCGGACGGGACGCCGACCGTCACGTGCGGGGGGACCGACGGATCTCTGCCACTGCTGCCCCTGGTCCGGTCATCCGCTGCGATCGGCGCCTATCCACGCTAAGACGGGACCACCTGCGCCGCAGCTCGGAGCGCGGCGCAGGTGGTCCCGTGGTGCGCAGGGCCGGTCAGGGCGCCGTGTTCGCGGTGAGGGCCGTGCTCAGGGTGAGGCTGCCGCTCAACGGCAGGTTGCGGGAGGAGTCGCCGACCAGGAGCTGGTGGCTCCCGGCTGCCGCGGTCCAGCTGCTGGAGGAGGTGCTCCAGGACGCCAGGTCGTGGGCGGTGACGGTGAAGGTGACGGTGCCGGAGGCGCCGGGGTTCAGGCTGATCCGCCTGGAATCCCTTCAGCTGGTGCGGCGGCTCGCCCGCCGCGGCGGGATCGGACACGTAGAGCTGCGCCACGTCGGCCCCGGCCCGGCTGCCGGTGTTGGTGACCGTCGCGGTGACCGTGGCCTGGCCGTTGGTGAGCGCGCTCACGTTCAGGTTGCTGTAGGAGAAGGAGGTGTAGGACAGGCCGTAGCCGAAGGGGAACAGTGGGGCGACGTTGTTGGCGTCGTACCAGCGGTAGCCGATGTCCAGGCCCTCGGAATACTGGACCGAGCCGTTGACGCCCGGCCACTGGGCGGTCGTGTTCGCGGGCACCGCGGACAGCGAGGTCGGGAAGGTCACCGGCAGGTGGCCGGACGGGTTGGCGTCGCCGAACAGCAGCGCGGCGATGCCCTGGCCCCACTCCTGACCGTCGTAGAAGCCCTCGAAGACGCCCGCGACCTGGTTCAGCCACGGCATCAGGACGGCGGAGTTGTTGTTGAGCACCACGATGGTGCGCGGATTGGCCGCGGCGACCGCGGCGATCAGCGCGTCCTGGTTGTTCGGCAGGTTCAGCGAGGTGTTGTCGGCCTCCTCGTGCCCGTAGTTGTCGCTGGCGAAGACCACCGCGACGGAGGAGGACTTCGCCAGGGCCGCGGCTGCGGTCTGGTCGGTCCCGTCGTTGTAGGTGACCGTGGTGCCGGTTCCGGCCAGCCGGTCCTGGATGCCGATGATCGGGGTGTAGGTGCCCGGGCTGGTGACGGTCCCGCTGCCGCCGCCGATGGTCTGCGCGGCCGGGCCGGCGTCCTGGCCGATCACCGCGACCGAGGCGAGGCCGGCGGTGTTCAGCGGCAGGGCGCCGTTGTTCTTCAGCAGGACGGTGCCCTCCTCGACCCCCTGCAGGGCGACCAGCGCGTGCGCATGGCTGGTGACGATGGCCGTGGTGCTGCCGGACGGGGCCTTGTCGAACAGGCCGAAGCGGAACATCTGGGTGAGCATCCGGGAGACCATGGTGTCCACGGTGGCCTGGCTGACCGTGCCCGCCTGGACCGCCTGGACCAGGAAGTCGGCGTAGTAGTAGCCGCCGGGCATCTCCACGGTCATCCCGGAGTTGGCCGACTCGACGGTGGAGTGGGCGCCGCCCCAGTCCGAGGCGACGAAGCCGGTGAAGCCGGCCTGATGGTAGAGCCCCTGGTTGAGGATGGACGGGTTCTGGCAGGAGGGGACGTTGTTGACGTTGCTGTAGGCGCACATCACCGACGCCGCGCCGCCCTGCTTGATGGCGGTCTGGAACGCCGGCAGGTAGACCTCCTGCAGCGTCCGGGGGTCGACCACGATGGTGCCGGCCGGCTGCTCGATGTTGTACGCCGCCGCGTGCTTGACCATGGCCATCACGCCCTGGCTCTGGATGCCCTGGACGTCGGCCGCGCCCATCTGCCCGGACAGGTAGGGGTCCTCGCCGAAGGTCTCGAAGGAGCGGCCCCAGCGCGGGTCGCGGACCATGTTGACGGTCGGGCCGAGGGCGACGTCCACGCCCTTGGCGGCGAACTCCTGGCCGATGGCGGAGCCGTACTGCTGCTCGTAGGAGGGGTCGAAGGTCGCGGCCGAGACCAGTCCTGAGGGCATCTGGGTGACTCCGCCGAGGCCGTCGCCGACTCCGGCCGGGCCGTCCTGCATGGTCAGGTCGGGGATGCAGAGCGAAGGGTCGCCGACGACCTTGCCGATGTAGTCGGGCGAGTTGGTGCCGTGCAGCATGGCGACCTTCTGGGCCAGCGTCATCTGTCCCATCAGCTGGGCGACGCGGGTGCTGGTCGCCGCGGTGGAGTTGATCCAGGGGCAGCTGCCCGGAGCCGGTTTCGGCGCGGGGGGCGGGATGGTCGCGGTCACGCCGCCGACGGTGTAGACCTCGAACTCCCAGAGGGCGTAGCCGTATCCGGTGGCGCGCCCGGTTCCGTACATGCGGATGTAACGGCCGGTGCCGGAGGCGTTCACGGTCTGGTTCCCGCCGGTGCCGGTGGTGGTGGAGTAGATCGGGGTCCAGGTGGTGCCGTCGTTGGACAGCTGGATCTGGAAGGCGCTGGCATAGGCGTTCTCCCATTTCAGCACCACCTGGCAGACCGGCAGGGCGGCGCCGAGGTCGACCTGCAGCCACTGCGGGTCCGCGTAGGCGCTGCCCCAGCGGGTCACCGTGCTGCCGTCCACGGCGAGGGCGGCGGAGTACCCCGGGTTGTTGTCCTGGACCGAGGAGGCAGTGGCCGGGTGGTCGACCGCGGCGTTGGTCGTTCCGCAGCCGCCGGTGCCGCCGCCCGTGCCGCTGCCGCCGGTGAAGACCTGGAACTCCCAGAGGGAGTAGCCGTATCCGGTGGCTCTGGCGGTGCCGTACATGCGGATGTAGCGGCCGGCGCCGGAGACGGCGAGGGTTTGCGTCCCGCCGGTACCGGTGGTGGTGGAGTAGACCGGGGACCAGGCGGTGCCGTCGGTGGACACCTGGATCTGGAAGGCGGTCGCGTAGGCCGTCTCCCAGTTCAGGACGACCTGGCAGACCGGCACGCTTGAGCCCAGGTCGACCTGGAGCCACTGGGGATCGGCGGCCGCGCTGGACCATCGGGTGCCGGTGTTGCCGTCGACCGCGGCGGCCGCCGGGGTGCCGGCGTTCTCCGTGGAGGAGGCGGTGGCCGGCTGGTTGAGCGCCGCGTTGGTGGTGCCGCAGGTCGCCCCGCCACCGCCGGTCAGGGAGCCGTAGACCTGGAACTCCCAGAGGGAGTAGCCGTATCCGGTGGCTCTGGCGGTGCCGTACATGCGGACGTAGCGGCCGGTCCCGGAGACGGTGAGGCTTTGCGTCCCGCCGGTGCCGGTGGTCGTGGTGTAGATCGGGGACCAGGTGGTGCCGTCGGTGGACACCTGGATCTGGAAGGCGGTCGCGTAGGCCGCCTCCCACTGCAGGACGACCTGGGTGACCGTCGCGTTCGCGCCCAGGTCGACCTGGAGCCACTGGGGGTCCGCGAAGGCGCTGGACCAGCGGGTGCCGGTGTTGCCGTCGACCGCCGCGGATGCGGGGGTCCCGGCGTTCTCGACGGACGAGGCGGTGGCCGGTTTGCCCTGCGACAGCAGCGAGGCCGCGGCACGGGCCGGCCCGGCGGAACCGAACAGCGAGGCGACCAGAGCCAGGACGGCGAGGGGGACGGCCCACGCGGAGCGGAGCGTTCGGGCGGAGCGGGGTCTGACCCGTTGACTGGCGTACATGAATCTTCCTCACGGGGTGGGATGGGGAAGCAAGGGCATGGCGAACCAAGGCATGGCGAACCAAGGCATGGCGAACCAAGGTCCGCGACGGTGGAAGTCCGCTGACAAGGTGTCAGAGAGCGCTCTCTAGCCAGGAAGTGAACACTCATGCCCTGGACGCGTCAAGGTGCGCGGGCAGGTTCCGGTACCCCGGGCCCCATCCCGGGCCCGGGGTACCGCCGCACAGCTGTACCGCCGTACCGCTGTGCTGTCTGCGCCGACTGGGTGTCAGCCGATGCTGAAGAACGGTGCGTCGCCCCGCACGCTGATTTGCGGCGCTGCAGTGCTGCCTCCGTTCTCGGCGAGGCCGCCAGTGGCGGCAATCATGGACACATCTCCGCGCTTGAGGCAGGAGGCGAGGGTCGCGGGCACGATCAGCCGGGTCCGCACCGTCACTGTCTGCCCTGCGCCGAGGCTGACCGTTTTGAGACTCGGCCAGCCCGTGCTGAGCGAGATGCTGCGCCATCCGGTGCCGTCCCACCACTGGGCGGTGGCGAACGGGGCGAAGTTGCAGTTGGCCGAGGATCCACCGGCGTTGAGATACAGGCCCACCGCGCTGTAGTCCGCCGCCGTGGCATTGCTCAGCGTGAAGTCGAACTCGGCCGAGGTGGTGCCGTGGGTCACCGAGGCGGGGCCGGTGCCGGTCACGGTCGGGGTCGCCAGTGGGAGCGTCTGCGACCGGGTGACCGGCGCCGAGCCGCCGCCGGTGAGTCTGACCGCGAAGTCGACGGACTCGACGCCTACCGGGGTCACCCGCAGGTGCTCCTGCACGCCGGACCTGGCCGGCAGGGCCAGCTGGTAGGTCGCCGTGTCGGCGGCGGTCCCGGATGCCGATCCCGTCCCGCTGTAGCTGACCGGCACCGTGACCCAGGCGCCGCCGGGGCCGTCCTGACGCTGCACGATCCCGCGCTCCAAAGGCATCGTCGACGTGGGCGCGCCGGACGTCGGCCTGCCCAGGTCCAGGGTCACCGTCTCGGTGCGGGCGGGGCCGGGGTTGGTGACGGTGAAGCCGACCTGGTTGGCGGTGGCCTTGGCCAGCGCGGTCGGCAGTTGCAGGGACAGCGTCGGTGCGGCGTCGCCGGAACCGGTGCTGCTGCTCGGCGTCGGGCTCGGGCTCGGTCGGCCGGTGCCCGCTGAAGCGCTGGGGCTGACGGCGGGCGGGGCCGGGTCGGGCCCGCTCCCGGACCGGCTGACGGCCAGCGCGGTGCCGATCCCGCCGGCGAGAAGCACCGCCGACAGCGCCGACACGGCCAGTCGTCGGCGCAGGGTGCGCTGCGCCCCGCGCCGCCGGGCGGCATCGGGACCGTGCGGACGGGCAGCGGCGCCCGCCGAGGTGGCTATGGCGGACAGGAGGTTGTCGAAGTCCTCGGGCACGGCTAGATCTCCTTCCCGGTGCTGGGCCGCGCTGCGGCGCCCTGGTCGGCGCGGCGGGTCGCCGCGCCGTCGGTGTACTCGTTCAGATGCGGGGCCAGCGCTTTGCGGCCCCGGGAGAGCCGGGCCTTGACCGTGCCGGCCGGGACGCCGCTCTGGGCGGCTATCTCCTCCACGGACAGACCGACCAGGTGGTACAGGACGATCGACTCGCGCTGGTCGGCGGAGATCCGCCGAAGCGCGGCCACCAGTGCCAGGTGATCCGGGTTCAGTCCCTGCACCACGGCCTGCCCGTGTTCGCGGCGGTGCGCCGAGAGCCGGTTCACGGTCTTGCGCCAGGACGAGACGCTGAGCCGGTAGGCGACGGTACGCACCCAGGCCTCGGGCGCGCCGTGTCTGCTGACCCTGGCCCAGCGCTGCCAGGCCCGCGCGTACGCCTCCTGGACGCAGTCCTCGGCCTCGGTCATGCTGCCGGTCATCGCATACAGCTGACCCACCATCCGCCGGTACGTCGCGGCGTAGAACCCGTCGAAGTCCATGCTGGGCTCGTCCCTCACCGCGCCTCCCCTCCTGCTCGCATCCCGCAGCGCTCCCCGGCGCTGCCGCAGTGTTCACGCGTGGCACCGCGCCCCAGTTGCATCGAGGGCCCCGAAAACTGGTGCGGCGGTGTTCCTCCGGGTCTCCCTCGCGGGGTGAGCCGGTCAGCGGAGCTGTTGGGCGACCAGGACCAGGGCTGCCTGGTCGTCGTCGGTGACGCCGCCGGTGAAAGCGTCGACGGCGGCGGTGACCGCGTCCAGGATCTGCTGCGCGTCGGTGGACCCGGTGGTGGAGCTGATGGCGGCGACCAGGCGCTCCTCGCCGAAGAAGGTGCCGGCCTGGTCGCGGGCCTCCAGGATGCCGTCGGTCACCAGGACCAGGCAGTCGCCGTGGTCCACCGTGAAGGACTCCAGGACCAGGTCCGGATCGGTGGAGACGCCGAGGAGCTGGCCGGCCGGACTGGGGCTGGTGACGGTGCCGTCGGCCCGGCGCAGCAGCGGCGGCGGGTGCCCGGCCCGCACCATGCTCATGGCGATCCCGTCCCGGGTCCGGCGCAGTTCGGCGTAGATGAGGGTGACGAAGCTCTCGCCGCCGTCCGACCGGGCCAGCAGGGCGTCGTTGACGGCCTCGGCCACCGCGCTGGGGGTGGCCAGCAGCGGGGCCACCGCGCGGGCGGTGTTGCGGACCAGTGCGGTGGTGGTCGCCGCGTAGGCCCCGCGGCCGCAGACGTCCCCGATGACCAGCCCCCACCAGTCCCCGGGCAGCGGGAAGACGTCGTAGAAGTCGCCGCCGATGTCCAGTCCCTCGCCCGCGGGTCGGTAGGAGGCGGCCAGCTGCGCTCCGGGCACGTCGGGGAGCGCGGCCAGCAGCAGTCCTGCCTGCAGGTCGCGCGCCAGCCGGGCCCGCTGGTCGTGCTGGCGGGTGGTCTCGGCGCCGGCCGCGGCGGTACGGGCGAGCGCCTCGGCGAGGGCGATCGTGCGGTCGTCCAGCGGCCGGTCCGCGGTGGCCGCCAGGGTCAGCACACCGAAGGTGTGCCCGCGGGCGGTGAGCGGGACGCAGACCTGCGCGGTGACGGGCAGGTCCAGTTCCTGCCAGGCTCCCGGGGGCGGGGTCGGGCTGATCTCGCTCGTGCCGGTGGCGAGCACGCGTCCGACCGGGGACGCCGCCAGCCGGGTCGGCTCCTCGGCCGCCAGCAGCGCCTGGACCCGCTGGGGCAGGTTCGGCGCGACCGCGACGGCCACCCGCTGGATCCGGCCCGCCTCCAGCACGTCGATGACGCACACCGGGCTGAGCGCCGGCACCGCGAGCCGGGCCAGCCGCTGCAGGTTCTGCGGGTAGTGGGCTTCCTCGCTGACCGCGGTGCTGGTCTCCAGTACGAACGTCAGATCGGAGCTGAGCGCCTGCTCGCTCGCGTGAGCCTGGCGGCGCGCCTGCTCGGCGCGGTGGCGCTCGATGGCGAGGGCGGCGGTGCGGGTGAAGACGATGCTCAGGTCGAGATCGTCCTCGCGCAGGTGCTGGGGCGTGCGGTGGTACATGGCGAAGGTGCCGAGCAGTTCCCCGGTGCTGGACATGATGGGTGAGGACCAGCAGGCCGCGAGCCCGGCCCTTCGTGCCAGGTCCTGGTACTTGGTCCAGAGCGGACTCCTGGCGATGTCGTCGACCACGACCATCTCGCGCCGGTACGCGGCGGTGCCGCAGGAGCCCTCCTGCGGGCCGATCTCCATGCCGTCGATGGCCTCGTTGTAGAAGTCCGGGAGGCTGGGGGCGGCGCCGTGCACCAGACGCTGCCCCGACGGGTCCAGCAGCAGCACGGAGCTGAGCACCTTGGGGGAGAGCTTCTCGATGGCCCGGCACATGCCGTCCAGGACCTCGGCCAGCGGCGCGTCCCGGGCGATCTGTTCGAGCAGCACCTGCTGCTCCGCGGCCAGTTTGTGGGCGGCACGCTGGCGGGTGACGTCCACGGCGACGAAGGCCACGCCCTGGATCTGCCCGGCCTGGTCCAGGCGTGGTTCGAGGCTGAAGTCGTAGTACCGCAGCCGCGCCTTGCCGGCCGGCCCGAGCAGCACCCCGGCGCCGAGCGCGATGAACGGCGCCCCGTCCCGGTAGACCCCGTCGAGCAGCGCCGGCAGCCCCTGGTGCACCAGCTCGGGCACGACGTCCACGGTGGGGCGGCCCAGCAGCTCTCGCCCCCGGCCGACCCCGATCGCGTCGAAGAAGGCGTCGTTGGCCCCGGCGAGCAGGTGGTCGGGGCCGCTGAGCACGGCGAAGATCACCGGAGCGTGCGCGAACATGCCGGCCAGCAGATCGGGGCCGGCCACGAGGTCGGCCGGCCTCCTCATGACTGCGCTCCGTACGCTCGGCTCCCACGCTGCATGAGATCAGACTGACCCCGCCGGTGCGGGCGAACAAGTCGGAGCCGTGCGCCGGGTCGTCAGGGCGCCGGGGCGCGCTGCCGGCGCGCCCCGGCTCGGTTCTCCTGGACGCGCCGGGGTGGGGGTTCGGACCGGCGTAGGTCAGACCTCGGCGGTGGCCTGTTCGGGGGTGGTGTCGGCCTCGTCCTTCTCGCTGTCCGCCGTGGCGCGGCGTACGGCCGGGATGAGGGCCGCGACCGTGGCGGCGACCAGGGCGACGCCGCAGCCGATGATCAGGCCGGTCTGGAAGCCCGCCTTGGAGGTGAAGCTGTAGCCGGACATGGTGGTGTTCATGTGCGAGAGGACCACGCCGATCACCGCGGCGCCGATCGAGGTGCCCAGCGCGCGCATCAGCGTGTTGAAGCCGTTGGCGGCGGCGGTCTCGGAGAGCGGGACCGCGCTCATGATCAGCGCGGGCATCGCGCCGTACGCCAGGCCCACGCCGCTGTTGATCACCATGCTGACCAGCATCAGACCCCAGGCGGAACCCATCAGCGCCAGCGACAGGCCGTAGCCGGCGGCGATCACCAGGACGCCGCAGACCAGGGTGAACTTCGGGCCGCGGGCGTCGCTGAGCTTCCCGCCGAACGGGGAGACGAACATCATCATGATCCCGCCGGGCGCCATCCACAGGCCCGCGTGCAGCATCGACTGCCCGAGGCCGTAGCCGGTGGCCGCGGGGAACTGCAGCAGCTGCGGAGTGATCAGCAGGCTGGCGTACATGCCGAAACCGACGAAGACCGAGGCGAAGTTGGTCATCAGCACCCGGGGGCGGGCGGTGGTGCGCAGGTCGATCAGCGGGTCCCGGGTCCGCAGCTCCCAGAAGCCCCAGCCGACCAGCAGCGCGAGCGCGCCGACGAACAGGCCGAGGGTAGTGGTCGAGCCCCAGCCCCAGTCGGCGCCCTTGGAGACGGCGAGCAGCAGACAGACCAGGCCGGCGCCGAGGCCGAGCGCGCCGAGCAGGTCGAAGCGCTGGCCCTTGGCGGCGGCCGGCACCTCGGGGATCAGGAACCAGATCAGCAGCGCGACGATGGTGGCCAGGCCGGCCGCGCCCCAGAACAGCGCCCGCCAGCTGGAGTACTGGGCGACCGCCGCGGCGATCGGCAGGCCGAGTGCGCCGCCGATGCCCATGGAGGCGCTGACGAGTGCGATGGAGGAGCTGAGCTTCTCCGCGGGGACCACGTCGCGCAGCAGGGCGATGCCGAGCGGCAGCATGCCCATGCCCATGCCCTGCAGACTCCGTCCGATGATCATCGGCACGACGGAGGAGGAGAGCGCGCACACCACGGATCCCGCCACCAGCGGCACCGAGCACACCAGCAGCATCCGGCGCTTGCCGAGCATGTCTCCCAGACGCCCGGAGACCGGCACGCAGACAGCCGACACCAGCAGGGTGGCGGTGATCACCCACGCCGCGTTCGAGGACGTGGTGTGCAGGATCTTCGGCAGCTCCGCGATGAGCGGGGTGACCAGGGTCTGCATGATGGCCGCCGTGGTTCCGGCGAATGCCAGGGTGGCGACGACCCGTCCTGCGCGGGCTGATGGCTGGGGTGCACCCATCCGGGACTCCTTGGGCTGTCTGTCGGAATGATCAAGTGCATAGTACATGTCTTGTGCATCAAACATATGACGTGTATGTTGCACTGATCTGATGGAGGGTCAGGCCGATCCGGCGCCGGGACGTGCCGACGGCCTGGACGACGGCAGGAGACAGCAGGCGCATGACCAGACCCACCCACGAGGTCGAGTACGAGCAGATGCTCCTCAGTCGCCACGGCCTCCTGCAGCAGAAGGGCGGACGCCGCAAGGACGGTCTGCTGGAGCGCAGCGCCTACATCCTGCTCAGCCGGGTGCGGGTGCAGGGGCCGATGACCATAGGCGAACTCAGCGACGCCTTCGGTCTGGACGCCTCCACACTCAACCGGCAGACCGCGGGGGCCGTGCGGGCCGGGCTGGTGGAGCGCATCGCCGACCCCGGGGGCGGCATGGCCCGCAGGTTCCGGATCACCGACGAGGGTGTGCGCATGCTCGACGAGGAGCGCGAGGGCCTGGTCCGCTCCCTGGAGCGGATCATGATCGACTGGCCGGACGAGGACATCGCCGGCTTCGCCGCCTACCTGAGACGCTTCAACGCCGACATCGAACGCCTCGGCGGCCGCCCCTGGCCGCGTCCCTGAATCCGGGTCAGGTCAGCTGCTGCAGGGTGATGCTGGTCGCGGTGACGACGATCCACAGGCAGGCGCCGAGGAGCAGCGGACGGGGTCCGGCCCGCCGCAGCGAGCTGAGGTCGGTCGACAGGCCCACGGCGGACAGCGCCGTGGTGATCAGGAAGACGGCCGCCCGGCTGAGGACGGGGTGGCAGGGGGCTGGGATCAGGTGGGCGGTGTTGGCCGCGGCGGTCAGCAGGAATCCGACGATGAACCAGGGGACCAGCCCGGACACCCGCAACCGGGGCGGGTTCGGGGTGGGCGCGGTGGCGGTGGCCGCCCGCGCGCGGCGGGTGCGGGCGGCGAGCGCCAGGCAGATGGGGACGATGAGCAGGGTGCGGGTCAGCTTGACGACGACGGCATGACTGACCGTGCCGGGGCCGTAGGCGGTGGCGGTGGCCACGACCGAGGACATGTCGTTGACCGCGGTCCCGGCGAAGAGCCCGAAGGCGTGCTGGTCCATGCCGAGCAGGTGGCCCAGCAGCGGGAAGGTGAGGACGGCGGCGAGGTTGAACACGAAGATGGTGGAGACCGCATAGGCGACGTCCGCTCCGGCGGCTTCGATCACCGGCGTGACCGCGGCGATGGCGGAGGCTCCGCAGACGCCGGTGCCGACCCCGACGAGAGTGCGCAGGTCACCGCTGATGCGCAGGGCGCGGCCCAGCCACCGGGCCGCCAGCAGGCAGGCCCCCAGGGTTCCGAGCATGACCGGGAGCGAGGCGGCGCCGACCTGCACGACCTGGGCCAGGGACAACTGGCAGCCCAGGACGACGATGGACGCCTGCAGGATGCCGCGGCTCGCGAAGGAGATCCCCGGGGCGAGCCGGGCACCGGGGCGGCGCAGGACCGTGAGCAGCGTCCCGAGCACGATGCCGCACACCGGTGCGCCGACCAGCGGAAGGATGCCGCCCAGTCCGGTGGCCACAGCCGCGACCAGCAGCGCCAGCGCGAGCCCGGGCAGTACCGGGCCCGGACGGGACGATACGGCGCCGGTTGGGTGCTCGGCCGGGCGGGCGCGCTGGGCGGTGTCGACGTGGCTGTTCACGTTGTCGACTGTGGTCCGCCGGCCAGTGCGGTAGTAGCCCCCACGGTTCGATGAGGCCATAAGCCGCTGTTATGGGCCGCGCCGGTGCGGCCTGCGCGCACGGCACCGGATCGCGCCGTGCGACTTACGCTTGGAGGGGCATGGAAGCACGGGGCGCACCGGCCACGTGCCCCACGGTCGAGGGAGCCGCGCCATGATGACCACCGCCGCTGACCACCGCGCCGCCGAACCCGGTGACCAGCACCGGGCCCAGGAGATGCTGCTGGCCAAGATCGGGCACGGCGGCCTGCCCGCCCTGGCCCTGGTCCTGATCGACTCCCGCCGGGGCGACCCGGTCGCCGCCGCCATGACCGTCGGCGCACTGCTCCGCGCCGTTCCCGAGGTGGACTGGCTGACCTGCCACGACCTGCTGCGCAACGCCGGGCTGCGCGACGACCAGCTCCTCGGCGAGCTCACGGCCGACCAACACCGCGCCATGGCCCACACCCTGAACCGCGCCCCGCGCCCCCACCTGCCGGCCTGACCCGCCTCCTGTGCGGTGAGGGTCAGCTGCCGCAGGCGCATCCGGCGCCCGCCGCGGCCTTGTCGAGCCGGTCGGCGTCGGCCTTGACCACGTAGACCTCCCAGGGCTCCTGGCCCGGGCCGGTCACCCAGACCTTGTCCTGCACGGCGTAGCAGCAGGAGGTGTCGTTCTCCTCGAACGTGGCCAGGCCGGCGTCCTGGAGGCGACCGGCTGCGGCGGTGACCTGATCGGTGGACTCGACCTCGACGCCGAGGTGGTCCAGCCGGGTCTCCTGGTCGGGAGCGCCCTCGATCAGGACGAGCTTGAGCGGCGGCTCGGCGACGGCGAAGTTCGCGTAGCCGGGGCGGCGCTTGGCGGGCTCGGCGCCGAAGAGCTTGGAGTAGAAGGCGACCGAGGCTTCGAGGTCGGCGACATTGAGAGCGAGCTGAACGCGGGACATGGATGTCTCCTCGATCCGGTTTCTGTATCGACGGTTGTCGATACAGCGAAGGTTGCTCTCTGAATCGATGGATGTCAACATAGACGCATGTCGAAATTGGAGCTGCCGGTGCTCGACCAGGGAGTGTGCTGTTCGCCCCTGGTCCGCGAGCCGCTGGGCGAGGAGTCCGCCGCCGACCTGGCCCGGATGTTCAAGGCGCTGTCGGACCCGGTCCGGCTGCGACTGCTGTCGCTGATCGCCTCCCACGAGGGCGGCGAGGCCTGCGTCTGCGACCTGACCGGCCCCTTCGACGTGTCCCAGCCGACCATCTCGCACCACCTCAAGGTCCTGCGCGAGGCCGGCCTGGTCGGCTCCGAACGCCGCGGGACCTGGGTCTACTACTGGGTGCTGCCCCAGGCCCTGGCCAAGCTCTCCGCCCTGCTCCAGGCCCCGGCGACGACCGCTGTGGGAGCGACGGGATGACGGCCCGGGCCCCGATGGCCCGCCGGGTGGCCGCCGAGGCGGTCGGGACGGCGGCGCTGGTCGCCGTCGTGGTCGGGTCCGGCATCCAGGCGACCGAGCTCTCCGCGGACGTCGGTGTACGACTGCTGGCCAACTCCCTGGCCACGGTCTTCGGCCTGGGCGTGCTCATCGCGCTGCTCGGCCCGGTCTCCGGCGCCCACTTCAATCCCGTGGTCACCCTCGCCGCCTGGTGGACCGGCCGGAGGACGGGCGATGGCCCGGAACTGCTGCGCGAGGTCGCTGCCTTCGTCCCGGCCCAGATCGCGGGCGCGGTCGGCGGCTCGGTCCTGGCGAACGCCATGTTCGCCCAGCCGCTGGTGAGGTGGTCGACGCACCAGCGCTCCGCCGGCCACCTGTGGCTCGGCGAGGTTGTGGCAACCGCCGGCCTGGTCCTGCTGATCCTCGGCCTGAGCCGGACCGGTCGGGCCCGCTTCGCCGCAGTGGCGGTCGCGTCCTGGATCGGGGCGGCGTACTGGTTCACCTCGTCCACCAGCTTCGCCAACCCGGCGGTGACCATCGGCCGGGCGTTCACCGACACCTTCGCCGGCATCGCGCCCTCCTCCCTGCTGCCCTTCATCGGCGCCCAACTGCTGGGCGCCGCCGTGGGGGTGGGCCTGGCCGCCGCCCTCTTCGGCGCTCCCGCCCGTGCGGCTGAGGATGCCGTCGTCGTCATGCCCGACGATGAGCACGAACTCGCCACCACGGCCACCGCATGAGCGCCGCCCGTCCGTCCGTGCTGTTCGTCTGCGTCCACAACGCCGGCCGGTCCCAGATGGCCGCCGCGTTCCTGACCCACTTCGCCGGTGACCGCGTCGAGGTCCGCTCCGCCGGCTCCGCGCCGGCCGACCGCGTCAACCCGGCCGTGGTCGAGGCGATGCACGAGCTCGGCATCGACCTCTCCGCCGAGACCCCCAAAATCCTGACCGGCGAAGCCGTACAGGACTCCGACGTGGTGATCACCATGGGCTGCGGTGACGCCTGCCCGTACTTCCCCGGCAAGCGCTACCTCGACTGGCAGTTGGCCGACCCCGCCGGGCAAGGGGTCGCCGCCGTACGCCCGATCCGCGACGAGATCGCCGCCCGCATCCGCACCCTGATCGGCGAACTCATGGAGCCTCCGCCGTCTTGACGTTGCTGGTCAGGGTGCTGGCACTCAGGGCAGCAGCATGCACGACACCACGAGTGGGACGAGGTACATCCCCGCCGCCGTCACATACGCGGGCCACGGCGACTGACCTCGCTGGAGCAGGTGCGCGCCCCAGGCGATGACCAACACCACGGCAGCGATCAGCCCCAGCCAGGGGGTGAACGCGAGGACCCCCACATGGTCCGACTGCCCGGGATGCCGCGCCTGGTACCCGGCGCCGACGTTGATCGCCACAAAGGTGTACATCACGGTCGCGAACCCCGAGAATGCGGGCTCAGTGCAGTACTGCGAGTCCGGGGCAGTGGCGTTCAATCGCCTCCAGGACCGCCTCGGGCGGCACCCGCAGGGTGGTCGTGGGCATGTTGGCCGGACCGAAGCCGAGTCGTGCGTTCATGGACGCGGTACGGCGGACGAGCATGGGCGCTCGGGCCAGATAGGCGTCCGGGTCGTGCAGCACCAGCTCGATGAACCGCTGCGAGGTGTTGCGCACCCGCTGCTCGCGGATGCGCACGGCGGCTATCTCGTCCCAGGCGAACCGACCCAGCGTCGCGTGCTCCACTCCCGCGTCGTCCAGCACCAGCTCGGGCTGGTCGCGGAGCAGACGCCGAGCGATGATCACCGAGCAGAGCCCGAAGAAGGGCACGGCAACGGCCCCCGCCAGTGTCATCTTCACCGTGCTGTGGGTGACCAGGAAGACGACGCCCAGAGCGACGAAGACCAGAGAGCCGGCCAGCATGGCCCATGTGCGTCCCTTGGCCAGCGAGTAGACCGTCGGGGGAAGCGAAACGCGGTTTTCGATCACGGGCCCAAAGGATAGGACCCGAGCTCTCGGGACGCCAGCGCCACCGCGGTCAGCGTCCCCGTGCCCCCCGGGGTTCAGCCCCTGGACGCGCCCAGGAAGCGCAGCACGGCGAGCACGCGGCGGTGGTCCGCATCGGCCACCGGCAGGTCGAGTTTGGCGAAGATGTTGTTGATGTGCTTGGCCACTGCGCTCTCACTGACCGTCAGCGCCTCGGCGATGCCGGCGTTGGACCGGCCCTCCGCCATCAGGGCCAGCACCTCCCGCTCGCGCGGGGTCAGGGCGGCCAGGGGGTCGCCGCGGCGGAGTAGAAGTTGGGCGACGACCTGGGGGTCCAGCGCCGTTCCCCCCTCGGCCACCCGCCGTACCGCTGCTGCGAAGTCCTGGACATCGGCCACGCGTTGCTTGAGCAGGTAGCCCACTCCGCTCGTGTTGGTCGCCAACAGGTCAGCGGCGTACCGCTCCTCCACGTACTGCGAAAGCAGGACCACCGCCGTGCGCGGCCGGCCGCGGCGGATCACCGCGGCCGCCCGCACGCCCTCGTCGGTGAAGGTGGGCGGCATCCGGACGTCCACCAGAGCGAGTTCGGGCCGGTGCTCCTCGACGGCGGCCAACAGCGCTTCCGCATCGCCGACTTCCGCGACGACCTGGAAGCCGCCCATCTCCAGCACCTTGACCAGGCCGACCCGCAACAGCACCGAGTCCTCGGCGATCACCGCGCGCACGGCAGCTCCACCGTCACGGTCGTCGGTCCCCCGACGGGGCTGCTGAGCCGGAAGATGCCGTCGACGGAGCCCACCCGCTTGGCCAGCCCGCTCAACCCCGTACCACCGGAGGGGTCGGCGCCGCCCAGCCCGTCGTCGGTGACGTTCACCCGCAGGACCGTCCCGACCCGTCGGACCGTCACCTCGACCCGCGAGGCGCCGGCGTGCTTGGTCACGTTCGCCAGCGCCTCGGAGATCACGAAGTACGCAACCGACTCCACGGCGGGCGCCGCCCGCTCAGGCAGCTCGACCCGCAGGCGCACCGGCAGCGGAACTCGGGCGGCCAGTCCGGACAACGCCGCGTCCAGACCCCGGTCTTCGAGTACCGCCGGGTGCAACCCGCGTACCAGATCGCCGAGTTCGGAGATCGCCGCCTTCGCCTCCAGGTGCGCTTCTGCCAGCACCTGACGGGCCTCGCCCGGCAGATCGGGGCGGGTGGCCATGGCCAGTCCCAGGTTGACCGCCAGCGAGACCAGCCGCTGCTGGGTGCCGTCGTGCAGGTCGCGCTCGATCCGGCGGCGCTCGGCATCGACCGCCTCGATCAGGTCGGTGCGGCTGCCCGCCAGGTACGCGACCCGCTCCTGGAGCCGATCGGCCCGGCTGGGTCCGAGCAGCGCCGCGGCGGAGCGCGACTCCGCCCGGGCCACCAGCCCGGCGAGCCAGGGCAGGAGGGACAGCAGAGAGAGGCCGAGCAAGGTGCAGCACGGCATCAGCGTCGCCCAGCCGAACCAGTCGCGCCGCACCCCGACCGGCAGCGCCCACACCCAGCCGTACCCGGTGGCGCCCGCCAGACCCACCACCGCCGCCACCAGCACCGATAGCTCCGACAAGGCCGCCAGCGGGCCCAGCAGCAGGTGGTACCCGACCTGGCGCCAGGCGCGCGGCGAGGAGAGCCACCGCAGGGCCGTGGCCGGCGACCACCGCTGCGGCACGGGCGCCGAGCGACGGATGTCCACCCCGAGCAGCGCCCGGTGCCGGTACCGCTGAACCACCGTCAGCACCGGGACGCCGCTCAGGACCAGGGCGACAGACACGGGGAGCGCGAGCGCCCAGTTCCCCGTCCTGGCAGTGGTCGTCGCGCCCCAGGACCACACGGGCACCAGTGCCAGGTGCACCGGGACACCCGTGGCCAGGAAGCCGGTGTCCCGCCGCGCCCGCCGTGCCAGGCGCCCCAACCGGGGCGGAATCGTCATGGCTCGACGTTAGAGCACCTCAACACGGGCCTGCCATGGATCTTGTATCCGCATCCATGGTGAACCCAGTACCACCACGCCGGGGCCGGGTCTTGCTGGGAGTGACTTCGTAGGTGGGGCAGCAGCGAGTTGGTAGCGGGCCTCCGTCGACAAATTCGCTACCCGGCGGCCGGAGCGCCGTGATACACAACCGAGGTGCACAACAACTTGGAGTTCCCCGAGGTCCTGCGGCTGATCGACGACCGCTCGGCCGCGTTCCGGGCCGCGATCGCGTCCGCCCCCGACCTTGACGTCCAGGTCCCGACCTGCCCGGACTGGACGCTGCGCGAACTGGCGCAGCACCTCGGCGACGGCCGTCGCCGCCAGGCCGCCATCGTCGCGGCGGGACCGGGCGCTGAGCCCCCGGCGAGGACGGACCCGAAGGGCGCCCCGACCGCGCCCCGCGACCGCGAAGCCCTGGACGCCTGGCTCGCCGAGTCGACCGAGCTCATGCTCGACGCGATGCGCGAGGCCGGTCCGGACCGCGGCTGCTGGACCTGGTGGGGCCGCTCGCAGGCCCCGGAGACCAGCGGAGCCGTGGCCCGGCACCAGATCCAGGAGTTCGCCGTCCACACCTACGACGCCCAGCTCACCCAGGGGGCCGCACAGCCGCTGCCGACGGACGTCGCGGTCGAGGGCGTCGACGAGTTCCTGACGACCGTCTCGGCGACGACCGTCCCCTGGCCCTTCAAGCCGGCCACCATCGACCTGCACACGACCGAGGGCCGCTCCTGGTGCCTGACCCTCAACGCCGACGGCGTCCACTGCGACGACCTCGCCGCCGACGCGGAGCCCGGCGACATGGCGATGCGAGGCGCAGCGAGCGAAATGGTCCTCTACTTCTACGATCGCGTCCCGCTCGACGGCCTGGAGACCACCGGCGACACCGAGCCGATGGAGCAGCTCGCAGACTGGGACCCGAACGCGTAGAACGGGGGCATATCGGTGTGGCTGAACCGGTCCTGGGACGGGGGTGCCAGCTGGGAGGGGCTGCTGGGCAAGGCGAGCATTCCGAGCAGCTGGACCGGCACCAGGACGCTGATGTACAACATCACCGACCCCCGCGACCACCGGCGCGGGCTGGTCCGGGCCTGCGGCGATGCGGCCGCCGTCGGCTGTACGAACTGGGTCTACCCCACGGTCTGCGACACGCTCTGCGACGGCACGGATCCTGCCCGGGCGGCCGGTGACGACCAGCCGGTGCCGTCGACCACCCTGTACGGCCGCACCATTCGGCTGCATGTCGACCAGAAGAACGCGCTGGCCTGGGCGAGCATCGACTCCGGCGGCGCCGGTGACGAAATCTGGCTGGACCGCTCCTGGGACGGTGGCACGACCTGGCCGGACGGCTCCTCGCTGGGCCGCACCAGCACACCGTCCGGCGCCACCGGCACCCGCACCGCGATGTACGCCACCCGCGACCCGCGCGGCCTCCTCTACGGCGGCGCGGTACGCGCCTGCGGCCGGGAGGCGAGCCATCAGGAGGGCAGTTGCACCGCCTGGGTCCGTCCGGCGCCGACCCCGGCGCGCGCGGCGGCGGAGGCGCTGATGTCCGCCTACGACCCGTACAACGGCTGGTGGCCCAGCAGTTGGTGGAACTCCGCGGCCACCCTCACCACCCTCGTCGACTTCGCCAGGACCACCGGCACGCACGACTACGACTGGGTGATCGCGCGCACCTTCGACCAGAACAAGGGCGTCTTCGCCGCCGGCGTGCGCAGCTCGGACGCGATCGAGGGCGACTTCATCAGCCGCGCCAACGACGACGCGGGCTGGTGGGCCATCGCCTGGCTGGACGCGTACGACTACACCGGCAACTCCCGCTATCTGAACGAGGCGGTGACCATCGTCAGCGACCTGCAGCAGTACTGGGACACCGGCAGCTGCGGCGGCGGCATGTGGTGGGACCGTGAGCGCACCTACAAGAACGCGGTGACGAACGGTCAGTACTTCTGGCTGACCACGGCGTTGCAACAGCGCATCCCCGGCGACACCGTGTGGCTCCAGCGGGCGAACACGGCTGCGGCCTGGTACCGGTCCAGCGGGCTGATCAATTCTTCGGGGCTGGTGAACGACGGGCTGACCTCGGCCTGTGCCAACAACGGCAGCACCGTGTGGAGTTACAACCAGGGGCTCGCCATCGGCGGGTTCACCGAGCTGTGGAAGGCGACCGGGGACAGCTCGCTGCTGGCCACCGCGCGTACCCTGGCCGACGCCGCCGTCAGCAGCCCGTCGCTGACCAGCGGCGGAGTGCTCACCGAGTCCTGCGACACCGGATCGGCATCCTGCGACGACAATCAGAAGCAGTTCAAGGGCATCTTCATGCGGAACTTCGCCGACCTCGCGAAGGCCACCGGCTCCACTGCCTACCTGAACTACGTCCAGCAGCAGGCGGCCACCCTGCGGGCGCAGGACCGCAGCCCGATCAACGCCCTGGGCGAGCGCTGGGCCGGCACCAGCCCCGACCCGACCGACTGGCGCACCCAGGCGAGCGCCCTCGGCGCGCTCACCGCCGCCGCGGGCTGAAAGCGGGCGTCGGGTCACCAGAAGCGTGGCTGGGCGGGGATGGACTCCAGGTCGGTGAGGACCAGTTCGCGGTCCCCGTCCTCGGCGATGTCCTCGGCGGCGGCCAGGGCCTGTTCGGTCCAGGTGCGGGCCTGGTCCTCGTCGCCGGCCACCGCGTGGGCGCGGGCCAGGGACTCGTAGGCGTAGGCCAGGTCCCAGTCTGCGATTCCGTGCGCCTGGCAGATCTCCAGGCCCCGCCGGGCGTGGTGCAGGGCGGGTTCGGCCCGGCCCAGTACGGAGTAGACCCGTGAGCACTGCCACTCGCCACGGCTGAGGTTCACCGGGGCGCCGATCTGGCCCCAGTGGTAGCGCGAGGCGTGCGCCATGTGCAGCATCCGGTCGTCCTCCTCGACGCTGCGGTCCTCCTTCTCCAGCAGCCGCCAGACCCCGTTGTACAGGTCGACGGCCATCCGGCGCTCGTCGCCGGCGGACTCGGTGGTGGGCTGCTGGGTGTCCTGGTCGGTCATGAGAGTGGTGACTCCGTCCTTGATGAGATGGTCGGTGCGGTGGAGGTCGCCCCGGACCCGGTCCAGGCGTGACTGGAGCCGGCGGCGGTGCTGGATCAGGACCTGCTGGACCACGGCCTGGTCGTGCGGTGTCGTCGCCAGACAGGCGCGTACCTGCTCCAGCGGGACGTCGACTGCGCGCAGGATTCGTACCAGCAGCGCATCGGCGACCTGTTCGGGGCCGTAGAGGCGGTAGCCGGTGTCGGGGTCGACCACGGCAGGCGCCAGCAGTCCCACCCGGTCGTAGTGCCGCAGTGCCTTCGCGGTCAGGCCGACGCGGCGCGCCAGCTGACCGACCGTGATCAGTTCAGGTCCGTCCGCCATGCCCCGAACCTAGGACCTTGCCCCGGGGGAACCTCAAACGCGGCGCCGGAGCCGACCCGGTTCGTTGACAAGGGCTCCGGTGCGTCCCTAGCGTGACCCCTCACTCATGAACTTACTCGGCGGTAGGGAATGGCATGGCCCGCGAGCGCGCGTACGACCTCGTCCTGTTCGGCGCGACCGGCTTCACCGGGGCGCTGACCGCCGCCTACCTCGCCGAGGCCGCTCCCGCCGGTTGCCGGTGGGCGCTGGCCGGGCGCGACCGGGGCAAGCTCGAAGCAGTCAGGGCGCAGCTGGCCGCCGGCCGTCCCGGCCTTGCCGAACTGCCGCTGCTGGTGGCCGACTCGGCCGATCCCGAGGCCGTGCGCGAAGTCGCGGCCGCCGGCCGGGTGGTGATCTCCACGGTCGGCCCCTATCTGCGCCACGGGGAGCCGCTGGTGGCCGCGTGCGCCGAGGCCGGCACCGACTACGTCGATCTGACCGGTGAGCCGGAGTTCGTCGACCTGATGTACCTCCGCCATCACGAGCGCGCGGTGGCGAGCGGCGCGCGGATCGTGCACGCTTGCGGATTTGACTCGGTGCCGCACGACCTCGGCGTCCTGTTCACGGTCAACGCCCTGCCGCCGGGAAGCGACAAGCGAGCGATCAGGGTGCAGGGCTTCGTGCGGGCCGGAGGGACGATCTCCGGCGGCACGCTGGATTCCGCGCTGACCGCCTTCTCCCGGCTGCTGCCGATCGTCCGTACAGCCCGTGCGCGCCGGGTGGCCGAGCCGCCGCTGCCCGGTCGCCGGGTCCGGGCCGTCATCGGCCTGCCGCGCAGGTCCCGCGCGGCAGGGGCCTGGGTGCTGCCGCTGCCGACGATCGACCCGCAGATCGTGGCGCGCTCGGCGGCGGCGCTGCCCGGCTACGGCCCGGATTTCCGCTTTGCGCACTACGCGGCCGTCAAGTGGCTGCCGGTGGCCCTGGCCGGAACGCTCGGCGCCGTCGTCCTGGTCGGCCTCGCCCAGGTACCGCCGCTGCGCCGTGCCGTCTCCTCGCTGCGCAGACCGGGTCAGGGGCCCAGCGACCAGCAGCGGGCGCAGAGCTGGTTCTCCGTCAGGTTCGTCGGTGAGAGCGGGGGCCATCGTGTGGTCACCGAGGTCTCCGGCGGCGATCCCGGCTACACCGAAACCGCGAAGATGCTCGCCGAGGCCGCCCTCTCGCTGGCCTTCGACGACTTGCCGCCCACGGCGGGGCAGGTGACCACCGCCGCCGCTCTGGGCACGGCCCTCATCGACCGCCTCACCGCCGCCGGACTGCGCTTCACTGTCCTGGATCCGCCGCTGACGGGCCGCCCGCCCGCCGCCTCCCGTAGAAGGTTCCTGAAGCGGCGTCAGACGAGTCCGTCCCAGCTCCAGCGGGGGGTGGGGCCCGGGTCGCCGAGGTCCTGGCCGACCGGGTCGGCGGAGACGTCGCGGGCGATCCTGGTTCCCCAGTCGAAGTACTCGACGACGCGTCGGCGCAGCAGTTCGTCGTCCGGGAGCTCCTTCTCGACGGCGGCCGTCATCAGCTCCATCCAGCGCAGGCGCTGCTCCTCGGTGATCGACAGGCCCAGGTGGGAGCGCAGCAGGGTCTGGTGGCCGCCGAGTTCGTCGGTGAAGCCGCTGGGACCCCCGAAGACCTCGGCGAGCCAGACGACCACGTGCTCGACATGGGTGGGGGTGAAGTCGGCGAAGACCGGCGCCAGCAAGGGGTCGGCCAGGACGGCGTCGTAGAAGGTGCTGCTCAGTCGGCGCAGTGCGTCGATTCCGCCGACAGCCTCGAACAGGGTTTCGGAACGCTCGGTCATAGGGCTTCTCCCGTAGTGCGGTTCACGATCGCCCGTCCATTGTCCCCGGTGCGGCGGTGAATCGCGTCCAGCGCCCGCCGGGCGGGATCACCGACGCCAACTCCAACTGGCAGAACCGGCCGACCTACCACCAGGTCGTCCAGTACCCGTCCCACCGGTAGTCGCGCCGGCCCGCTGATCGCCGCCGCGGACTGACAGGGGCACGCGTGGGGCGCGGGGAACCGCTCCGTGCGGAGGGTTCCACGGACGCCCGGGTTGCTCCGCAGGAGCCCGTTCGGCTGCCACGTGTCCGCGAACAGGGCCAGAAGTGCACTACCCTGACGGTACGTCAGAGACCCGTTTTGCCGACGCGGCTGACCGACGCGGAGGGTGCGCTGACGCTGGACCGGTCGCGGCTGAGGGTACGGCAGGTGGTCCAGTGCGATGGGGGATCATCAGTGGTCAGCGGTGGGCGAAGGTTCTCGGGTCGGTCATGGTGCCGTCGACGAGGTCGCGGAGCTGGGAGCGGGCGGTGACCCCCAGTTTGGGAAAGGACCGGTAGAGGTGTGAACTGACGGTGCGTGGGGAGAGCAGCAACCGCTCGCCGATCTCGCGGTTGGTCAGTCCACGGGCAGCCAGGTGCACGATCTGCCGTTGCTGCGGGGTGAGTGCCCGCAGCGTCGGCGGAGCGCTGGTGGCCTCGCGAACCCCGACCGCGCGCAGTTCGGACAGCGTGCGATCGGTCCACGGCTGGGCGCCCAGCCTGCGGAAGGTCTCCAGCCCGGCGGCCAGCAACGGGCGTGCCTGGCTCGGGCGGAGTTGCCGACGGAGCCATTCCGCGTAGTCCAACTGCGTCAGAGCATGCTCGAACGGCCGATCCTCGCTGGACGGCTCGTCGAGCGCGGCTCGGAAGTGGCGTTCGGCATCGTCGGGGCCGGCCAGCAGCGCCCTTGCCCGCGAGAGCAGGACGCGTTGACGTGGTGAGGCGTGCTCCAGGTGGCGCGCCGCCCGGTTCACGACCGTGCGCGCGCCGTCACGCCGCCCGCCGCGAACCGCTGCCGCGGCGAGATCGGCCAGGCCCACGGCGGACGCGTGGTAGTGCACTGGTGATCCGTCGGCGGTGAACATCATGCGGAACTGGTCGAACGCGGTCTCATGGTCGCCCTGCGCCGCTGCTGCGATCCCCAGCGCCCAGCGGGCCCGGACGATCACGAAGGTGTCACGTGCCGTCACGCAGGCCAGCGCTTTCATGGCCGATTCCCGTGCCGCCCCGGAGTCCCCCTGGAGGGCGAGGACGGCGGCGTCGAGTGTCAACGCCGATGGCGCCCGGTGCGGGGGTCGGGCTTCGGCTGCCGCGCGGATCGAGCCGCTCGCGATGTCCCGTGCCCGCGTCCACTCGCCCTCCTCCAGACAGGCCCAGCCCGCGACGCAGCGGAGCGCGTCCGGCAGCCTCGCTGACGCGGGCGAGGATTGTGCCGCCGTGCCGAACAGGGAGACGGCCAGCGCGGTTTCGTCGAGAACCCAGGCGACGGTGGCCAGGGCGGTCAGCGGCCCGGACCCGGATGGTCCGGCCGAGACCAGCCGGCGCAGTTCGGAGAGGTTCGCCGCTCTGCCGGACGGAGGATCGGTCGCTGCCCGGATCCAGAGTTCCGCCAGCCCGCCGTCGTGCTCCTTCGGCGTCCCGCCGAGCGGCGTCCTGCCCAGGAGGGACAGCACGCGCCGGAAGTCGTCTCGCTGGGAGATATCCCCGTGGTAGTAGCTGACCAGGGCCGCTGCGGCGAGGGCCTCAAGCGCCGGTGCCGGGTGGAGCCGCGCGAGGGTCTCGGCCGTGCGCAGCAGCAGCGGGTAGGCGAGAGTACGGCGGGGGGTGAGGGCGAGGGCCTGGCCCCGGCGCAGTGCGGCGAGTGCGAGCTGCACGGGGTCGTCGGTGAGTGAGTCGACCCGGGCCGTCAGCTCCTCGACCCAGCCCGTGTCGCCAGTGAGGATCGCGATGCCGGCGGCGCGGGTGAACCGCCGTGCGGCGTCACGGGGTTCGGGGCTGAGTTCGCCGGCCTGCTGGAGCGCCTGGGCCGCCGCCGCGAAGCCGCCCCGCTGCTGGACCTGACCGGCAGTGCGCTCCAGTGCCTGGGCCACGCTCTCGTCCGGGCCGTTGCTCGCGGCGGCCAGATGCCAGGTGCGTCGGTCCGGGACATCGTGCAGTGCCTCGGCCCAGATGAGGTGGGCCAGGTGGCGTTCCGGCGGGGCCGCGGCGTGGTAGACGGCGGACCGGATGAGCGGGTGGCGGAACCGGACGTGGCCGTCGCGGACGCGGACCAGGCCGGCCTTCTCCGCGGGCAGCCATACCTCGGGTGCGACGCCGTCCGGGGTGCCGGTGTCGGTGGCCGCCAGCAGCAGTGCCTGCCGGGTGGCACTGGGCAGTTCGTCCAACGTCGCGCTGTAGACCTGTTCAAGCCGGTCGGTGAGCGGCAGCGGTCCGGCCGGTGCGAGCGCGCGCTCGCGGGCGGAGCCCATTTTCGCGAACTCGACCAGCGCCAGGGGGTTACCCGCCGCCTCGGCCAGGATGCGTGGTCGGACGCGACCGGCGGGTGGTCGGGGCTGTGCGTCAAGGAGCTGGTTCGCGGCGACCGCATCGAGCGGCCCCAGGTCGACAACCGGCTGGTTGTGAGCGTACGCGAGGAGCCGGGCACCGCTGCGGACGGCGCTCAGCATCATGATCCGCTCGTCTCTCAGCCTCCTGGCCACGAACCCGAGCACTTCCAGCGAGTCCTGGTCCAGCCATTGCGCGTCGTCGACCACGAGCAGCACGGGACGGGTGCCGGCCAGGTCCGACAGCAGGCTGAGGACCGCGATGCCGATGATCAGCTGACCGGGCTCCGCAGGCCCGGCGGTGATCCCGAAGGCGCCCAGCAGGGCGTCGCGTTGCCGCTCCGGAAGGCTCTCCGCCCGGTCCAGCACCGGCTTGAGGAGCTGATGCAGGCCAGCGAAGGCCAGGTCGGTCTCCTGCTGGCTGCCTTCGGCCCGGAGCACCTGGAGACCGGTCTCGCGAGCGTGCCGGACCTCCCTGTCGAGGAGCGTGCTCTTGCCGATTCCCGGCTCGCCGGTGATGACGAGAGCATGCCCGGTGCCGTGCGAAGGGTGCAGCACGCTTCTGATCCGGGCGGCTTCGAGGTCACGACCCACGAACGTGTTGTCGGAGATGGGTGGAGCAGTCAAGAACGACTCCTGTCCGTGCACAGGGACTGGCGGGCTGGAGAGGCTGGCTGGGGCGTCAACTCTAGCTCCGGGTCCTGGTGTGGGACTTCGGCAATCTCCCTAGATGTCCGCGCGGTGCAGTCACATGACTGACTCGAACCCGCGATCGCCGACCGCAGACTGCCTCGACAGGCCGTCCTACCTCACCCCGGACGCAGAATCGGAGGAAGACCACCATGATGTCAGCCACGGCAGGATCAGCAGTTCCGCCGCTGCGCATTCTGACGCCCAGGAGCGATGCGCATGAGTTCGCGCGGTCCGCCGGCGGCAAAGGTCGCAACCTGCAGGTGCTCACCGCCGCCGGGTTCCAGGTTCCGCGCTGGGCGGTGATCGGTCTCGACGTCTTCGCCGAGTTCGCCCGCGGCAGCGGCCTCGACGAGGAGTTGGAGCTGCTGCTGGGGGACGGCTGGGAGCAGCAGCCTGCGGCGGTCGCTGCGAAGATCGCCGAACTCATCGAGGCGGCACCCATGGACGGCCCCGTCGCCGCCGCCCTCGCCTCGGCATACGAGCTGGCCGGAGCGGGTCCGGTGGCGGTCCGCTCCTCCGGTGCGGAAGAGGACGGCGCGGAGCACTCCTTCGCGGGCCAGTTCGACAGCTTCCTCAACGTCTCCGGGCTGGAGCAGTTGACGGCGCAGGTCCGCAGCTGCTGGGCCTCCGGGTTCTCCGAGCGGTCACTGCACTACCGGTCGCAGCGGGGCCTGCCGCCGAGCGCGGGCGGCGTGGCGGTCATCGTCCAGCAGATGGTGCCCGCTGAGCGGAGCGGCGTGCTGTTCACTGCCGATCCGACGACCGGCAGCACCAGGTCTTACGTGGTCAGCTCGGTGTACGGGCTCGGCGAAGGACTGGTCTCGGGCGCTGTGGACGCCGACACCGTGGTCCTGGACGCCGGCACCGGGGAGCCGGTCCACACGGTGATCGGTGGTAAGGAAGAGAGCTACCGCCCTGCCGCGGGGTCGGGTTGCGTGGTCGAGGAGGTGCCGTCCGCCGACCGCGACGCACTGTCGGTGACTGCGGACGATCTTGTCAGCCTGCACCGGATCGGAGTCCTGGCGACGCAGCTGTACGGGGCGCCGCAGGACATCGAGTGGGCGATCGCCGCAGGCACCGTCTGGGTCCTGCAGAGCAGGCCCGTCACCACTCCGCTCCGGGAATCCCTACAGGCCGAACCCAAACCCGAGGGCGAACCCAAACCCGAGGGCGAACCCAAACCCGAGGGCGAACCCGAACCCGAGGGCGAACCCGAACCCGAGGGCGAACTGCGGATCTGGGACAACTCGAACATCATCGAGAGCTTCAGCGGGATCGTCTCCCCGCTCACCTTCAGCTTCGCGGCGGATACCTATGCGACGGTCTACGAGCACTACGCCCGTGCGCTGCACGTGTCGGGGGACCAGCTCCGACAGCTGCAGGAGTGGACGCCCCAGATGCTGGGCTACTTCCACGGCCGGGTGTACTACAACCTCTTCCACTGGTACCGCATGGTACGGCTGGCGCCGCTCTATCCGCTGACCCGGCGGGTGCTCGAATTCTCCCTCGGGGTCGAGGAGAGCCTTTCCGAAGAAATGGCCACCAGTCTCCATCCCTTCATTTCCCCATCGGGCCTGCGCGGCCGCATGTCACGGTCGGCCAGATACGCCGTGTTCACCTACAGATTCCTCGCCATGGGGAAGGCCGTCGATGCTTTCCAACGGGGTTTCTACCAGGCGTACGACGTGTTCAACCATGTCGACTACGATGCGCTGCCGGGCGAGGAGACATATCGCCGGTTCCGTCGGCTGCAGCGGGAACTGATCGAGAAATGGGGCCCGATGATGGCCCTGGACGCCACGATCCTGCTCTCCGTCGGCATGCTCACCCTGCTGACCCGACGCTGGCTGCCCGACGCGCCCGAGTGGTTCACCCTGGCGGCCGCCGCCCCCGGCATGGGACTGGAGTCCGCAGAGCCGGTGCAGGCGCTCGCCGAGATGGCCGCGCTGGTCCGCGCCGACGAGCCGCTGCGGGAGCTGATCGAGCGTACCGCTGACGGCGAGCTGTACCGGGCCCTGCAGGACGGTGGGCACACCGCGATGCTGGCCGCCGTCGACGCCTACATCGACGCGTACGGCTACCGCAGCCCGGACGAGCTCAAACTCGAAGTGCCCGACCTGAGCGAGGACCCGACCGGTCTGTTCACCCTGCTGCGCGGCGCCCTGCCGGAGGCGGGTCCGGACCGTGGCGCGGACGCGGACGACTACCTCGACCAGCGCTTGCGCGGCCCGCGCCGCTGGGTCTACGACCTCGTGCGCGGCAAGACCCGCAGGTCGCTCGCCGACCGCGAGCGGCTGCGTTTCTGCCGCACCAGGGCCTTCGGCGCCGCCAAGCGGATGCTCCGGGCGATGGGTCGCGACCTGGCCAGGATTCAGGCGATCGACGCCTGGGACGATGTCTTCCTGCTGCGCCTGGAGGAACTGCGCGGGGCTTTCGAGGGCTCGATCGCGCACACCGAGCTCAGGGAGCTGGTCGTGGTGCGCAGGCGGCAGCTGGCCGAGGACGCCGAACTCCGTGCCCCGTCGAGGTTCACCACCCACGGTGCGCCGTACTGGCGGGGCAACCTCGAACGCGCCGGCTGGACCGCGGACGGCGCGGTGCGCAGCGGAGCACGCGAGTTCCGCGGCACCGCCTCGTGCCCCGGAGTCGTCGAGGGCCTGGCGGTGGTCACCGACGCCCCGCGCGACATCGGCGGCGGCATCATGCTGACCTACCGGACCGACCCCGGCTGGGTGTCTGCGCTGTCCTCCGCTGCTGCGCTGGTCATCGAGCGCGGCAGCCCGCTGACCCACGTCGCCGTCGTGGCACGCGAACTCGGCATCCCCACGGTGGTCCAGGTCAAGAACATCACCACGGAGATCCGCTCCGGGACCCGGCTGCGGGTCGACGGCGGCGCCGGCACGGTGACGGTGCTGGCCGTTCCTGATGGAACGTCATGAAATCGGAGACTCCCAGGACTTTCGAGACTCCCAGGACCAGGACGGAGGCATTCGCGTGATCCTCAGCGAGGACTACCTGCAAGGACTGCTGGACAAGGCGCTGGCCGAGCTGCGGCCCGGCGACGAGTGGGCGGTGGTGCTCGAAGGCTCAATCGCCGAGGGATTCGGCAATCCCTCCTCGGACATCGACTTCCTGCTCATCGGCCGCGACGAGAACGACCTGCCCACGATGCCCTCGCTGCTCTTCGTGGACGGCCGCCGGGTCGAGGTCCGGACCCGCACCGTGCGCCAGATCGCCGAGCAGTTCGCGGAGTTGCAGGCCGGAGCCAAGCGGGTCGCCAGGATTCCGGAGGACCTGCTGAACCGCTGCCAGCGGCTGCTGAACAGCTTCCCGCTGCGCGGCCACGCGCTGGTGGACGAGATCAAGGGTCTGCTGCCGGCCGAGCAACTGCGCCGGACAGCCGGCGACTGGTGGGAGCACTACGCCAGGCAGTCGCTCCGGCAGGCGATGGCCCTGGCGTGCCTCGGAGAGTCGGAGGAGGCCGTCGACTGGGCCCGGGCCGGGCTGGTGCAGGTGGTGAAGGCATGGGCGGCCTGGCAGGGGGAGACCTACCTGGAGCCGAAGTGGCTGTCCATGCAGCTGGACCGGGTCGATCGGCCCGAGGTCCGCGAGCACTACTGGTCCTTGGAGTCCTCCGCCCGAGACCTGCCTGCGGCGGACTACGTCGCCGCCTGCGTCGCGTTGGCCGAGGACCTGGGGATCAGCGGCATCCAGTGGCGACCCGACCGGCTCACCGTCGAACGCAGAGCGGGAGTGACCACCTGGCAGACCGGTGAGCGGGTCCAGGTGATCCGTGGCCGGCGCGACGTGTTCGCCCTCGGCCCGCAGGCCGGGCAGGTGTGGCGCTCCCTCGTCCTCGGCAGGTCGCTGCCGCAGGTGCTGGCCGGCGCCGAGGCGACCGGGGTCGGCTCGGCCGGCTCCCTGCTGGCGGACTTCCTGAGACTCGGACTGGTCCGGCTCGCCTGGAAGGGCGGCGGCACGGTCACCCCCGCGCTGCCGCTCGGCGCGCCACCGGGCCCGATCACCCCACCGCCCAGCACCGCGCAGCCGCTGCTCACCGTCCGCGGCGCCGCCGTCACCGCTGTCGACAGCATCGACCTGGTACCGCTCCCGGCCGAACGGTTCGCGGCGGCCGCGATGGCCCTGGTGTGGTCCAACGTCCTGGTCGAGAACGCCCGGGAGGATCTCGCGGGCGCCCTGCAGCGGGGTCAGTGGCGAGTGGCCGAGCTGACCGCCCGCCGCGCTCTCCAGGCGGCCCTGCGCGGCCTGTTCAGCGCCTACGGGGTCAACCCGCTGCCGCCCGACTCGGATCTGATCCGCCGACTGACCCTGCTGCCCTCCGGCACCCAGCAGATCCGGGGCCTCGCGACCCGCCTGGACCAGCTGACCATCGACACGCCCGAGCACGGCTCGGCCGTGCTGGCCGAGCTGGAGGCCTTCGTCGATCTGGTCCGGGGGATCACCGGGGCCGACGCGTTCCCCGACTCGTTCGACTCGGCCGACGGCTGGCGGGCCACCTTGGAGATCGGCTACGACTGGCTGCGCCTCGGCGCCCATCTGGGGGCCGACCTGCCCATCCAGGAGGCCCGCGACCTGATCGCCAGCAACGGGGCCCAACCACACCTGTCGGCGCAGCGGCCGCCTGGGCAGGACAGCTGATGGCGGATGGGATGACCGTGCTGGTCACCGGCGCGAGCGGGCTCGTCGGTGCCGAGGTGACCGCGAGGCTGGCCAAGGCCGGGCACTCGGTGCTGGCCCTGCTGCACAGCAATGCGGATGTGGTCCGCAACAACGGGACCAGACTGAAGCCGAAGCCCGGGACGCTGACCCACCTCAGCGGGGACATCACCCGTCCCGGACTCGGTCTCTCCGCCGAGGATCTGCACCGCGTCGCCGCCGTCGACCGGATCGTCCACTGCGCGGCGATCACCGACTTCGGCCGCCCTGACGAGGAGTACCGGCGCGTCAACGTGGCCGGGACCGAGCAGGTGCTGGCCCTGGCCCGGGCCGGTCGAGTGCCCCTGGTGCACGTGAGCACCGCGTACGTGTGCGGCGAGCGGGACGGGGTCGCTCGCGAGGACGAGCTGGACGTCGGCCAACTCCCGGGCAACGACTACGAGAAGAGCAAACTGCGGGCGGAGATCCTGGTACGCCGGGCAGCCGAGGACGGCCTGCCGGTGGCCGTCGTCCGGCCGAGCATCGTGGTGGGTGCCGAACGCAGCGGCTGTGTCCGCGAGTTCAAGACCATCTACCCCATCCTCAAGCTGGTCACCAAGGGCCTGGTCACGTCCATGCCCGGGCACTACGACGCGGCCCTGGACCTCGTGCCGGTGGACTACGTCGCGGACCTGGTGACCGAGGCGGCGACCCGCTTCGCCGAGGCCGAGGGCCGGACCCTGCACGCCATCGGCCGACCGCTGACGCTGCGGGACTTCTCCGACGTGCTCGCCGAGTACCCCTCCTTCCAGGTGCCAAGGTTCGTCCCGCCCTCCGCGTTCTCCGCCGAGACACTGCCCCCGGTGGAACGTGCGTACCACCAACGGGTGATCTCACTCTACGAGACCTACTTCTCGCGCCGTATCCGCTTCGACGACCGCGTGGCAGCCGCCTTCTCCAGCCGCCCCGCACCCGGCGGGGGCCGTCCGTACCTGCGCCGGCTGCTCGACTACTGCCTGAAGTCCGGCTACCTGGGCACCGCGCCCGTGCCGGACTCCGTCCCGGCACTCGCCGGACTCGATGAGAGGACCCGGGTATGAACCCCGCGCTGATGACCCCTGCGTTGACGACCCCGGCACCGACGTATGGAATCGAGGTGTCGCCGCTGCTGAGCCGCGATCCCGAGAAGCGTCGACTCTACGGTGCCGATACCTACTTCCAGGAGAGCTTCGAACAACTCGACGCGCTGACCGATGATGTGGCGCACTTCGCCAACCGGCACGCGGCGCTGCTGCTCAAGCCCGACGCGGTGGCCGCCCGCCGGCTCTTTCCGGCCATCGACTGGCTGGTCGAACAGGGCTTCCGTATCGTCGCGGCCGAGCCGACGAGGCTCACCAGGACGATGATCCGCTCGCTCTGGTACTTCCAGTGGAACCTCGCCACCCCGTACCGACGGCGGCTCGCCCGGCTCTTCCTCGGCAGCACCGACTCCCTGGTCCTCGTCGTCCGCCCCGAGTCCGAGTCCGAGTCCGGGACCGATGTGCCGACGTCGGTGCGGCTCACCGCGTTGAAGGGCCCGACCGACCCGGACGCCAGGGTTCCCGGCCAGCTGCGGCACCTGCTCGGCCGGTACAGCTACCTGCTGAACCTGGTGCACACCCCGGACGAACCCGCCGATGTGCTGCGCGAGCTCGCCGTCCACTTCGACGACGAGCGCCGCGAGCAGATCTACCGCTCCGCGCTCAGCGGCCGGGACTGCTCCGAGCGGGCCCGGATGCTCGCCGATCAGCTCTACGCCCAGTGCACGCCCCGCGACCTCGACTTCGAGCCGGCGGTGGACCGGCTGCGGCGCGTGGCGTCCGAGCACCCCCGGCTCGACCCGGCGGCCGACCCCCGGCAGTTGCTGGAAGCCGCCTGGAGCCACGGTGTGGAGCTCGACCCCTGGGACGCCGTCATCGTCGGGTCCCGGGTCCTCCCGATGAGGCAGGAGGGCCGCGCACCGGTGCTCGACGGCGCCGGCGTCGACGACTGGCTGCGGCACCTGGCCGAACTGAACGCAGCCCCGACGCCGGGGCGATGAGCCGCAGAGATCCAGGAGGAATGCATGGAGTTCACCCGGACGCTGCCGAGATGGCTGGTGCACCGAGCGGCGATCGCCGAGGTCCTCCTGACCGACGCGCACCGCCGCGAGGACGACAGCTACCACCTGGCAGCACAACTCCCGCGCGCCCACGCCTTCTACGGAGACACCCTCGGCCCGCGGACCAGCTACGACCCGATGCTGCTCCTGGAGGTCGCCAGGCAGGGCATCTTCGTCCTGGGTCACCGATTCTTCGGAGTGCCGGAGGGATATCAGTTCATCCTCCGAACCGTTGAGTTCGACGTCCTCGACCGGACCGCCCTGGCGCCGCCCAAGGACGTCCCGACGCACGTCGTGGTCGGCTGCCAGGTCGAGCGCCGGCTTCGCGGGCGAACGGGTGTGATCGGTCTGGTGGTGCGCTACACCATGGTCATCGACGACCGCGAAGCCATGACGGTCAGGATCAACTACTCCTGGATGCCGCCGGAGCAGTGGACGGCGATGCGAGCGACGCGGAGAAGCGCACTGGGACTGCCGGCGACGCCGTCCGTCCCGTGGCAGGAGCCTCGGATCGACGCCCCGCTGGTCGACCGCCGCGACCCGGACAACGCGGTGATCTCGCCGCCGCGATCCGTCGAGGACGGTGGGCGGGCCGCGACCCTGGTGGTCGACACCTCGCACGCGACGATGTTCGACCACCGCCTCGACCACGTGCCCGGGATGCTCGAACTGGAGGCGTTCCGGCAGCTCGCCCTCACCGCGGCTGTCGACTCGGGAGTGCTGCCGACGCCTGCGGCCCTTCTGGTCGGCCTGTCGGCGCGGTTCCGCTCGCTCGCGGAGCTCGACCTGTCCGCGGAGTGCCGGACCGGTCCGGTCCGGCCCGGTGAGGAGATCCACTGCTCCATGCACCAGGCCGGGATGGTGGTCGCCGAAGCGCGGGTCGTACTCGCCGACCGGTCTCGGCCCGACCTGGCAGCGGCCTGTTCGCCACTCTTCGCCCGAGCTTGAGAGGACCGCATGTGACCACGGCCGCCGTTCAGGCACCGGCCCGGCTGGGCCGGTTCGTGCTGCAGATGTTTCGGCCGCATATCTACGCCACCTACGGGCTGCTCTGGGCACTCGCTCTGGAAGGCTCGGCCGTCACCCTGTCGCGGGGGGCCTGGCGCCTCTCCGCAGCGACCGGGGTGCGGGTGGTCAGCGTGGTGCTGGCCCTGCTGTTCCTTCGCATGCTGGACGAGCAGAAGGACCTCGCGTACGACCGTGTGCACCACCCGGACCGGCCGCTGGTCACCGGTGCGATTTCGGTCGCCGAACTGCGCGGCGGGATGGCGGTGATCACTGTCGTCGTGGTGGGTCTGAACGCCGCGCTCGCACCAACGGCCGTGGTCCTCGTCCTCGTCGCGCTCGGCTACGGCCTGTTCCTTGCGCAGTTGGAGCGCTGGTCGACGGCGGTCCGGGAGAGCCTGCTGCTCAACCTGCTGGTCACCTACCCGGTGCAGCTGCTGCTGAGCTGCTACCTGTATGCGTCGCTGGCCGCCTCCGGCGCTGTCGCGGCCGACTGGCGGGCGGTTCCGCTCGTCCTCCTCTTCGCCTGCGTCTTCCTGCACTTCGAGTTCGCGCGCAAGACCGCCTGGAGCTCCGAGCCCGGCGCGCGCCTCTACTCGGCCGTGCTCGGGCCGGAGCGCAGCGCGGCCGTCGCACTGGGTCTGGCAGCCGGTGCGGTGGTGTGCGAGCTGGTGCTGTTCCGGCCCTCGACGCCGATCAGCCTGCTGCCCTGCCTGATGGCGATCCTGCCCGCATTCGGTGGCTGGCGCTTCTTCGCCTCGCGCAGCGGGAGTTGGCCGCTTCCCCTCGCCATGGGTTTCATCCTGGGCTCGTACCTCTTGCTGGTGCTCCAGGCGGCCGTCGCGCGCTGAGACCGTTCGTACGTCATTCACGCAAGCGAGGAGACCGGTGCACCACCTACTGAAAGACACATCCCTGACGCGAGCCGACGTCGACATCGAGCCGCAGCCCACCCTGACCTGCGACGAACTGCTGACCACCACGCGCACCGTGCGCCGAGGGCTGGACCTGGACCGCCCGGTGGACCTGGAGGTGGTCAAGGACTGCCTCCGCCTGGCCATCCAGGCGCCCAACGGCATGAACCGGCAGCGCTGGCGCTGGCTGGTGCTCACCGACCCGGCGATCCGCGCCGCCGTGGCCCGGATCTACCGCGAGGCCTACTTCCAGCGCAACGCCGAGACCTTGAACCGGCTGCACGAGGTGGACGAGGCCACCCGTCGTACGGTCGCCGGCGGACGCGAGCTGGCCGAGAAGCTGCACCAGGTGCCGGTACTGGTCATTCCCTGCCTCGAATTGGGCACCGAAGGGTTGCCGGCCGGCAACCAGGCCGGGGTGTGGGCCTCGCTGCTGCCCGCTGCCTGGAGCTACGCACTGGCTGCCCGCACTCGCGGCCTCGGCACCGCCTGGACGACCGTTCACCTGGACCGCGAGCGGGAGGTCGCCGAACTGCTCGGTCTCCCACCCACCGTCCACCAGGGCGGCCTGCTGCCCACCGCCCACACCGTCAGAACCCGCTTCCGGCCCGGCCCGCGCCGCCCGTTGGAAGAGGTGCTGCACATCGACCGCTGGCAGGACGCTCGGACGGTCATGGACTAGGGCCGCCTCTCTGGGGCACGGTACACCGTCTGCTATGCGCCGGCCGGAGTCGACGTCGCCGAACTCCCGGGCGCGGCCTGGCGGATCCGTTGGGCCGAACGGGTAGGGCGTGCGCCTCGGGTGAGAGCCAGGGAGCTGAGTCGGACATACCTCCTCTCACCGTTCCCCTCCCTCCGTGACGACCGGGAGCGTCTCGTAGCCGCGCAGCGCGAGCCGGTCCCGGCGGGTCGGCCGGGTTCCTGCTGCGGGGCCGAGAGCGGGGAACCGGGACAGCAGACCGCCGAAGGCGACGGCCCCTTCCAGACGGGCGAGCATCGCGCCGAGGCAGTGGTGCATGCCACCGCCGAAACTGAGCGGCTGGATGTCGCCGCGCTCGGGGTCGAAGCGCCCGGGGTCGGCGTAGCGGGCCGGATCGCGGTTGGCGGCGCCGAGCAGCAGGACCACATGGGTGCCGGCCGGGACGGGAACGCCGTCGATGTCGATCCCGTCGGCCAACGCTCGCCTGTTGCTGACCTGCACGGGTGAGTCGTAGCGCAGTACCTCTTCCACGAAGCTCTGCGTGGCGATCTTCCCGGCCCGGAGCCCGGCCATCACGTCAGGGTGTTCGAAGAGCAGTTGCAGGCCGTTGCCCAGCAGGTGGGTGGTGGTCTCGAAGCCGGCCAGCAGCACGCTGGCGAGGTTCGCGATGAGTTCCTCGTCAGTGAGCAACGCGTCGGATGCATCCCGGGCCTGGACCAGAGTGGTCACCAGGTCGTCACGGGGATCCGTCCGTCGCTGGTCGGCCAGCGCCGTGAAGTACTCGCTGACCTCGGCCGCCGCCTTGTCGGCCGCCGGGAGGCCGGACGGATCGGCCAGGAGTTCCAGCGTGGCCATCAGGTCGGAGGCCAGTCCGCGGAAGAGACGGCGGTCCTGGTCCGGGACGCCGAGCAACTCGCAGATAACGCTCGCCGGCAGCGCGAAGGCGAAGGTGTCCATGAAGTCCACGGGGGACGCACCGGCCGCCTCGATGCTGTCGAGCAGCGTGTCAACGCTCCGGCGGATGCCGGGTTCCAGGGCGGCGACCCGCCGGGCGGTGAAGACCTGGGACATCAGGGACCGCAGCCGACCATGGTCGGGCGGGTTCGAGACCAGGATCGTCTCGCTGAGAAGGGCCAGCGAGAGATGCTGCTCGACGTCGGTGGGCGAGGCCACAAGCCCGATGTCCGCGCCGAGACCGGGGTGGCGCAGGGCCTGCTTGCAGGCCTGATACCCGGATACGAGCACCAGTCCGTCACCGGCCGGCGCGGCCGGCCCGAGTTCGTGAGCACGTGCGTACAGGGGGTAGGGATCGATCCGTCCTTCCGGTGACAGAAGTTCCATGACGATCGTCCCTGCGTCCATGAGTGATCCTCCCTGGTTCAGCCTGGCAACGAAGCCTAGGAGAAGACCTTCTAGCTGTCCCACTAGTGTCCTGGGCCACGAATTCAGCGGACTCTTGCGAGGAACCCCAGGGCGTCGTTTCCATCGTTTCCGCCGGTGCGTTGAACAACGGGCGGGTCGAGGTCCGGGTGAGCGATTGCGGCCCGGGAGCCCCCGTCACGGACCGCGACAGCGTCTTCGATCCGTTCCCGGCCACCGGGGAGACCGACCGCGGCACCATCTCGATCTCGCCCTGTCGCACGGCTTCGCCGAGGCCATGGGCGGTTCACCCGCGCCCGAGGACACCCTCGGCGGCTCTGCCTACGACGCCCCGCGCCATCCCTCCTGCGAATGGGTCGTCAGCAGGGATTCCGCAGCCCCGGCCGGAATCTTGATGGGCCATTGACAACCACGGCGGTGGAGATCCGCTTAGCTCGGGCGGGACCGGGGAAAGCCCTCGGGTAGCGCCTTCGGCTCACTCGATCCTGCACCGAGCAGAAAGACCTCTCACATGGACGCTCAAACAGACCGCTCACCGGCCAGGCCCATACTGATCACCGTCGGCCTGCTCTTCTGCGTGGGGAGCATCGCCGTCGCCTTGGCCTACCCCCTCAACTGGTCCTGGGTCGGTCCGGCGCTCGGCGCCGTGGGCGTGGCGGCGTTCCGCTACTTCCGTCGCTGACCGGGCACCTGCACTCGGTCCGGTCTCGACGCGGTCCAGGGCCTGGACGGCCAGTGCCTGGGCGCGTTCCACGCTCGACGACGTCTGCGGATGGAGAGCCGAAACGCGTGCCTCAGCAGCGCAGCTGCGGTGTGTAGCGTGGTACCTGAGGGGCCCCGAGGTTTCCGGACAGAGGTCCAAGATGATCTCTGCTCAGAGGAAACGAGGTACCCCAGGCGCCGCCCAGCAAGTACTCACCGGGGTTCCGCGAAGAAGCGGTCCGGATAGCGTTGAGCTCGAGTAAGGCCGTCACCGAGGTTGGTCGGGAGATCGGCGTCAATTCAGAGACCCTGCGCGGCTGGGTGAAGAAGCATCAGAAGGGATTTGAGCGGTGCGGAGGTTGGCAGCATGGCCGCCGGCTGCCTCCTCTGCCAGCAGGGGCCGAACGATCTCGGCAGGGTCCCATCGCTGAGCCTTCGCGGTCGGGATGAGCTCCGCCATCGCCCGGCGGATGTGTGGGGCACTCGTGCGGGACCGAGTAGCGGACCGACTCGACCGGGATCGTGGAGTCCTTGCCGACCCGGCGGGTCTCGCCGAACGCCGCGGTGAACGGCTGTTCGGGCACCGGGTGCAGCCGCAGCCGTTCCTCGGCCAGCAGCTCGTCCGGGATCCGAGGGGTCTCGCGATGGACCCGGACCAGGTCTCCCAAATGCGGCAGCAGAAGCTCCAGCTCAACGTCACTCATCCCCAGCGTGCACCCAGCCTGACACTCCGTCGTCGGCGTCGGACAGTTCGATCAACGCCTACGAAAGTCTTGTGTGAGCCAAGCTCTGCCTCCGCAGCAACCGTCCCGCTCTGCCCCGCCGCCAACTCGCGTGATCACGGCCACAGGTTCAGTAGAAGAACCAAAAAAGGGGCACGGAGCGGTTTGGCTCTATCTTGCCGGTCATGGAGGGCTCTAGAGTCGCCGGGAGTCCGCACCCGCCGCGCCTGGCCGAGCCGGGCGGTCGTGCGGTAGCACGCCCCTTTCTATGAAAGGTCCTACCGTGCATCACCGTTTTCAACGCAACAGGGTGGCCCTGCTCGCCACGGGCTGCCTGAGTCTCAGCGCCTGCGCGTCCTCGGGAAACGCCTCAACCGCCACGGGGGCGGGCTTCTCCGGTACCACCGTCGTGATCGGTGTCGACGCCCCGCTCACCGGATCGCGCGCCTCCCTCGGAAGGGGCATCGCCAACTCCGTCGACCTGGCCGTCAAGGTGGCCAACCGCACGCACGAGGTTCCGGGCATCACCTTCCGCGTGGAGACGCGCGACGACCAGGCGCAGCCGGCGCTTGGCGCCGCCAACGCGAAAACCTTCGTCGCGGAACCCACTGTCCTCGGTGTCGTGGGACCGCTGAACTCCGGTGTCGCGCAGAGCATGCAGAAGATCTTCGCCGACGCCCACCTGACCGAGGTCTCGCCCTCGAACACCAACCCCGCGCTCAGCCAGGGGCCGAACTGGGCGGACGGCCCCAAGCAACGCCCATACCACACCTACTTCCGGACCTCGACCACGGACGCTGTGCAGGGTCCCTTCGCCGCCCAGTTCGCGGCCGCTACGCTGGGGAAGTCCGAGGTGTTCCTGGTCAACGACGATACCCTGTACGGCGCAGGGCTGGTCGCCACGTTCCAGAGCCAGTTCCTGCACCACGGCGGCGCGGTCGTGGGGCAGAGGCAAATCACCTCCGGCACCAAGAGCTTCGCCGACCTGGTCGCCGAGGTGAAGGCGTCGCACGCGGACTTCGTCTACTTCGGCGGCGAATTCCCGGACGCGGGGCCGCTGAGCGCCGAACTGAAGCAGGCCGGTGTGCGAATACCGCTGATCGGCGGCGACGGTATCTTCGACCCCGCCTACATCCAACTGGCCGGCCAGCACGCCGAGGGCGACTTCGCCACCAGCGTGGGCGCTCCGGTGGCCGCGCTGGCCTCCGCGAAGACCTACGTCGCCGACTACCAGGCCGCCGGCTACAAGGAGCCCTACGCCGCCTACGGCGGCTACGCCTACGACAGTGCCTGGGTCGTCATCGAGGGCGTCAAGGCCATCGCGGCCATGAAAAGCGGCCTGCCCTCCGACGCCCGCCAGCTGGTCGAGGCGGCAGTGCCGTGGGTCTCCTTCGCCGGCGTCACCGGCCCGGTCTCCTTCGACGCCTACGGCGACCCTGTCAACGACGAGCTCACTATGTACACGGTGAAGCACGGCAAGTGGGTCGCACTGAAAAGCGGCACCTTCACCGGCTGACCGGGTCGGCCTCGGGTGCCAGGACCTGGGCGCGGCAGGCCGCGGGCGTGCCCAAGGCATTGCGCAGAGCGCGGGCCTTGCGGATCCCACAGCGACAGGTCCAGTGCGTCCGCGCAACCGGCCGCGCCGTGCAGGTGGAGGGCGTCCCCGAACGAGCGGTGGTTTGTTGACGGCGGGTCGGGCTTCCCATTCGTCAGCGCTGTTCTCTCTGATGAGACGACGACCGAGGACATCACCCCGTAGGGTTCCAGAATCACGGAACATGCTCTGACCTGGTGCTTTCCCGGTGGCACTGATGGTATGTCAGGAGGCTGGGTGGTTCTCGTTGAGGAGTCCGCCGAGGACGATTCCCCGATCCAAGTCCTGGCGCACCTTCGGCACCTGACCTCGACCAACCAAGATCACCGACAGAGTCAAGCTGAGACTGTGGACTCGTTGGGGAAACCTGACATCAGCCAGTGGCGGTCGGCCCATTCCGGAATTCCCTAGACAACAGCGGCGGCACGGGGTGCCCCCGGACCTCGGTGCTAGCCTCCGAATCTGACCTGACAGGTCGACTCCCAGCTTCCCTTTGGTCGCGCGGTGCACCGGACTCCCGACGTCCCTTCGAACCTTCGATTTTCAGGAGACATCTGTGGTTGATGTCAGTACCGCTGCCGAACCCGTCGCTCCCACTGGTGAGCCGATACCGGGCCCGCCGGGGTTGGGGCCGAAAGAGCTTCGCGCCCTCCTGGCCGATGCCCCGAGCTTCTTCACCGGACTCCGTGAGCAGTACGGGCCCATCGCGAGCTTCCCCTACGGCTTGTCCCGCGGCTACCTGATCAGCGACCCGAACGTCATCCAGGACATCTACGTCAGCACCGGCCGCAAGTTCGACAAGAATGTGCTGCCCGGCGGTCGTGGCAAGAGGATCGCACCGTTCAGCGTCGGCCTCGGCGACGGCCTGGCCACCAGCGGCGGGGAACTGCACCGCAAGCAGCGCCGACTCATCCAGCCGGTCTTCCACCGGCAGCGGATCGCCGGGTACGGGGACGCCTTCGCCCGGCTCGCGGAGGCGGGTGCCGCCGAGCTGAAGGACGGACACGAGCTCAACATCCAGGAGGCGATGTACGAACTGTCGCTCGGGATGGTGGCGAAGACCGTCTTCGACGTCTCGCTCGACAGCCACGTGGCGACGACCATCCGCCTCGCCTTCCCCCGCCGGGGCGGCCCGATGCGCTGGGAGCAGGTCGTCCCGTTCGGCCGGTTCATCATGCGTCTGCCGCTGCGTGCCAACCGCCGATTCTGGAAGGGCCACAAGTACCTCAACAGCGTCATCCAGGAGATGATCGACGAGCGGCGGGCGGGGCCCGGTGACGGCGACGACCTGCTCTCGGTGCTGATCAACGTCCGGGACGCCGACACCGGCGAACCGATGAACGACCAACTGCTGCACGACGAAGCGGTCACCCTGCTGATGGCCGGTCATGAGACCTCGTCGGCAGGGCTCACCTGGGCCTACCACCTGCTCGCGAAGAACCCCGAGGCCAAGGCGCGGCTCCACGCCGAACTGGACGAGGTGCTCGGGGACCGCCTTCCCGAAGCCGCCGACCTGCCCAACCTCCCCTACACCGACGCCGTATTCTCCGAAGTGATGCGTATGTATCCGCCGGTCTGGAACACCGTCAGGCGCTCCCTGGAGGACTACGACGCCAACGGCTACGTCATCCCGAAGGACCGGTTCGTGATGATGAGCCCCTGGGTCGTGCATCACGACCCGACGTGGTGGCCGGAGCCCGACCGCTTCGCCCCGCAGCGCTGGATCGCCGCCGACGACGGCGACCCGCTCAACGGCCAGGCGCTGGAACCCGGTCGGCCGCGGTTGGCCTACCTCCCCTTCGGGTCCGGGCCCCGGCAGTGCATCGGCAACGCCTTCGCGCGGATGGAAGCGGTCATGACGCTCGCCACCATCGGCCGGCACTGGGAGTTCGACGCGGTCAACGACGACCCGGTGCCCATCCTCACCCACATCACCGTCCAGCCCAAGGACGGCCTGACGATGATCGCCCGCCGCCGCCGGTGACCGGCGCGGCCGGTGATCACATGGGGTCGGCGAACCCGGTGGTGGTGCCCTGGCGCCCGTGCCGACGTGCGTGACAGGGGCACGGCCCGGTTGCGGGAACTCCTCCTGATCTCTCACTGATTCGACAGGTCCGGATCATTCCGGGATTCCTCCCAGGAAGCGGTAGACGATGGCGAGCAACGAAGAGAAGCTGCGGGACTACCTCAAGCTGGTGACCGCGGATCTTCGCCAGACCCGCAAGCGCCTGCACGAGGCGGAGACCCGGCAGCAGGAGCCCATCGCCATCGTGGGTATCGGCTGCCGCTTCCCGGGCGGCGTGGCGTCGCCCGACGACCTGTGGCGGTTGGTGTCCGAGGGAGTGGACGCGGTCACCGAGCTCCCGACCGATCGCGGATGGGACCTGGACGCGCTCTACGACCCCGCAGGAAGCGCGGGGACGACGTACTCGCGGCACGGCGGATTCGTCCATGGCGCGCCCCTGTTCGACGCCTCGTTCTTCGGGATCTCGCCGCGTGAGGCGATGGCGATGGACCCGCAGCAGCGCCTGCTGCTGGAGACGTCGTGGGAGGCGCTGGAGCGGGGCGGAATCGAGCCGGGGACGTTGCGCGGCAGCCGTACCGGGGTGTTCATGGGGTCCAACGGACAGGACTACGTGGCGCTGCTGCTCAACCGGCCCGAGGAGGCCGAGGGGCAGCTGACCACGGCGGCTACCGCGTCCGTCCTGTCGGGTCGGGTGTCCTATGTGCTCGGGCTGGAGGGCCCAGCGCTGACGGTGGACACGGCCTGCTCGTCGGCGCTGGTGGCGCTGCACCTCGCGGTGCGCTCGCTGCAGGCGGGCGAGAGCGACCTCGCGCTCGCGGGCGGGGTGACGGTGATGTCGACGCCCGGCGCCTTCGTCGAGTTCAGTCGGCAGCGGGGGCTCGCGGAGGACGGACGGTGCAAGGCCTTCTCCGACTCGGCGGACGGCACTGCGTGGGGTGAGGGCATCGGCGTGCTCGTCGTCGAGCGGCTGTCGGACGCACGGCGCAACGGGCACACAGTGCTCGCGCTGGTGACGGGCAGCGCGGTGAACCAGGATGGCGCGTCGAACGGGCTGACGGCCCCGAACGGCCCCTCGCAGCGCCGGGTGATCGTCGCCGCCCTGGCCGGAGCCGGGCTGACGCCGCAGGACGTGGACGCGGTGGAGGCACATGGAACCGGAACCACGCTGGGCGACCCGATCGAGGCGCAGGCGCTGCTGGCGACATACGGCCAGGGGCGGGAGCCGGAGCGGCCGTTGTGGCTCGGCTCGGTGAAGTCGAACATCGGGCACACCCAGGCGGCGGCCGGTGCGGCCGGTGTGATCAAGATGGTGCTGGCGCTGCAGCACGGCGTACTGCCGCCGACCCTGCATGTGACCGAGCCGTCCACGCACGTGGACTGGTCGCAGGGCGAGGTGCGCCTGCTGACGGAGAACACCCCCTGGCCGGAGGTCGACCGGCCGCGCCGGGCCGGGGTCTCCGCCTTCGGCGTGTCCGGGACCAACGCGCACGTCGTCCTGGAGCAGGCCCCGTCGGACGTCCCGGTGCACGTGCCGACGGAGGCCGTCCCGCCGACCGCGACCGAGTCGTCGCCGGTGATCCCGTGGTCGATCACCGGCCGGACCCCTGCCGCAGTCCAGGAGCAGGCCGCACGGCTGCTGTCGCACCTGGCCGCGGTCCCCGACGCCGACCCGCGCGACATCGGCCACTCGCTGGTGACGACGCGATCCGTCTTCGAGCACCGGGCGGTGCTGCTGGGCGGTGACCGTGCGGAGCTGATGCATGGTCTGGAAGCCTTGGCTGCAGGCCAGTTCGCACCGAACGTGGTGACCGGAGCAGCGGTCGGCGGCCGGACGGCGTTTCTCTTCGCCGGTCAGGGATCGCAACGGCTCGGCATGGGCCGGGAGTTGTACGAGTCCTTCGACGTCTTCGCGACCGCGTTCGACGCGGTCTGCGCACAGGTGGACGCGGAGTTGGAACGACCGCTCTACGACGTGGTGTTCGGGGACGACGCGGAACTGCTCAACTCCACCGGCTATGCGCAACCGGCGTTGTTCGCCCTGGAGGTGGCACTGTTCCGGCTGGTGGAGTCCTGGGGCGTCCGGCCGGACCTGCTGGCGGGGCACTCCATCGGGGAGATCGCCGTCGCCCATGTGGCGGGGGTGATGTCGCTCGCGGACGCGTGCCGACTGGTGGTGGCGCGCGGGCAGTTGATGCAGGCACTGCCCGTCGGCGGCGCGATGGTCGCGCTGCGGGCGACCGAGGACGAGGTGCTGCGGTTGATCGCGGGCCGTGCGGATGAGATCGGCATCGCGGCGGTGAACGGCCCGGACGCGATCGTGGTCTCCGGCGCGGAGACGGCAGTCGAGGCGATCGCCGAGCACTTCCGGGAGTCGGGGCGGAAGGCGACCCGGCTGCGGGTCAGCCACGCGTTCCACTCGCCGCTGATGGAACCGATGCTGCTCGCGTTCGGCCGGGTGGCGGAGAGCGTGAAGTACCAGGAGCCGAGCCTGCCCGTCGTCTCCACCGTCACCGGCCGGTTGGTCGGGCCCGGCGAGCTGACGTCCCCCCAGTACTGGGTGCAGCACGTTCGCAACGCCGTGCGGTTTGATGACGGCGTCCGTCGGTTGGCGGAGAACGGCGCCACCCGCTTCCTCGAACTGGGACCCGACGGCACGCTGACCGCGATGGCCCGACTCTGCCTGGACGGCGCTGACGGCGCTGACGGTGTTGTCGACGTCGTCGACAAGGAAGCCGCCGAGGGCGCGGAGGGCACCGAGGTCATCGAACATCTGCTGGTTCCGGCACTGCGCAAGGACCGTGCCGAGGCCTGGAGTCTGACGTCGGCGGTGGCCGCCCTGCACACCCGCGGTGCGGCGGTGCAGTGGCCGGCGTTCTTCGCGGGGCCCGGCGCCCGCAGGGTCGAGCTGCCCACGTACGCGTTCCAGCGCCGCCGCCACTGGCTGCCCGCTTCGGTCATGTCCTCCGCCGGGGTGACCGCGGCCGGACTGGGCGCGGCCGGGCACCCGTTGCTGGGCGCGGTGGTTGAACTCGCCGATGAGCGGGGGATACTGCTCACCGGGCGGCTCTCGGTGCAGGCGCAGCCCTGGCTGACCGACCGCAGGGTGGGTGGCTCACTGCTGCTGCCCGACTCCGCCTTCGTGGAGCTGGTGGTCCGGGCCGGGGACGAGGTGGGGTGCGACCTGCTGGAGACCCTGGCGGTGGAGACCCCGCTGCTCCTGGCCGAGGTGGGCGCCGCGCAGCTGCAGATCCTGGTCGAGGCCCCGGACGAGGCGGGGCGGCGCCCGTTCTCGGTCTACTCCAGGCCGGACGGCGAGGAGTGGGAGCAGAGCTGGACCCGTCACGCCTCCGGAGTGCTGGCCCGCGGGAGCAAGCCCCCCGCTTTTGACCTCGGCGTCTGGCCGCCGGAGGGCGCCGAACCGGTTCCTCTGGACGGTCTCCACGAGCTGCTGGCCGGGGCCGGCTACGACTTCGGCCCCGCGTTCCAGGGGCTGCGGGCGATGTGGCGGCTCGGCACGGAGGTCTTCGCCGAGGTGTCGCTGGACGGGCGGGAGCGGGAGGAGGCGGACTCCTTCGGTCTGCACCCGGCGCTCCTGGACGCGGTTCTGCACACGCTGATGACAGGCGTCATGGACGGGGTCCTCGACGGGGTCCGGCTGCCGTCCGGGTGGAGCGGCGTGTCGCTCTTCGCCTCCGGCTCGGCCGCCGTTCGGGTGCGACTGTCCGGGGTCGGCACGGACACCGTGGCCCTCGCGGTCGCGGACACCACGGGCCGTCCGGTGGCTGCGGTGGAGTCGCTGTCGTTGCGTCCGGTACCGGCCGAGGGACCGTCCGGCGCGGGGGCCGCCTACCAGAACGCGCTGTTCGTACTCGACTGGCAGCCCGTGGTGGCGGTCGCGGACGCTGCGGTGCAGGAGTCCGGGGCCGGCGGCTGGGCCCTGCTGGGGCCCGGCGGTCCGGAACTGGCCGCAGGACTGGCCGAGTCCGGGATTTCGGCCTGGACGTATACCGATCTGGAGGCTCTGCGCGCGGCGGTCGACGCGGGCGACCCGGTGCCGGGTCTGGTCCTGCTGCTGTGCGATCAGGCGACCGGGGTTCAGGGCGGGGCCCAGGGCTTCGACGTCGCCGGGGCCGCGGAGGGCGCGACGGCCTGGGCGCTGACGGTGCTTCAGTCCTGGCTGGCCGACGACCGGTTGGCGTCGACACGGCTGGCGGTGGTGACCTGCCGAGCGGTGGCCGCAGGGCCGGACGAGGACGTGCCGGATCTGCCGCACGCGCCGCTGTGGGGCCTGGTGCGTTCGGCGCAGTCGGAGAATCCGGGCCGGATCGTGCTGGTCGACCGGGAGTCGCCCGCGCAGTTGCCGCCTGCCGCGCTGGTGTGCGGGGAGACCCAGGTGGCGGTGCGCGGCGGAGTGCTGCTGACGCCTCGGCTGGCTCGCCGGCCCGTGGATGTCCGGCCCCTGGACGGCGAACCGGTGGCGTCGGCGTTCGGCCCCGAGGTCGCCGCGGGCACCGTGCTGATCACCGGTGGCACCGGTGGGCTGGGCAGCCTGATGGCCCGTCACCTGGTGGTCACCCGAGGCGTGCGGCGGCTGCTGCTGGTCAGCCGCCGCGGTCCGCAGGCTCCGGGTGCGACGCAGCTGCGGGAGGACCTGATCGCCCTGGGGGCGGAGGTCGCCGTCGAGTCCGTTGACGTGGCCGACCGGGAGGCGCTGGCCGCGCTGTTGGCCGCGATACCGGCCGAATACCCGCTGACGGCCGTGATCCACACCGCCGGCGTGATCCACGACGGACTGATCACCTCGCTGAGCCCGGAGGCACTGGAAGACGTGCTCCGGGCGAAGGTGACCGGCACGGTGAACCTGCACGAGCTGACCCGCGAGGCCGGTGAGCGGCTGGCCGGCTTCGTGCTCTTCTCCTCGGTCGCCGGCCTCTGGGGCACCCTGGGCCAGGGCAACTATGCGGCGGCGAACTCGTTCATGGACGCGCTCGCGCATCACCGGCGGGTGAACGGACTGCCGATGACCTCGCTCTCCTGGGGCCTCTGGGAGAAGTCCAGCGGGATGACCGAGCAGCTGGGCCGGGACGGATTCGCCCGGATGAGCCGGGAGGGCGCCGCTGCGATCCCCTCGGCCCAGGGGCTGGCCCTGTTCGACGTCGCCACCGCACTGGACGGCCCGCACTTCCTGCCGATGCGCCTGGACGCCGCCTCGCTGCGGGCCAGGGCCGCCTCCGGCGAGGTGCCGGGACTGCTGCGCGGGCTGATCCGGGCCTCCGGCCGTCGCAGCGCGCAGCCCGGGTCCGACCAGGCCGGTCCGGAGCTGGCCCGGCGGCTGGCCGCGCTGCCGCAGGCGCAGCGGCACCGCGCGGTGTCGGAGCTGGTGCGTACCCAGGTGGCCATTGTGCTCGGCTACGACTCGATCGAGCAGGTGGCGTCCGAGCGTCCCTTCAAGGATCTGGGCTTCGACTCGCTCACCGCGCTCGACCTGCGCAACCGCCTCAACACCGAGACCGGTCTGCGGTTGCCGCCCACCCTGGTCTTCGACCACCCCTCGGCCTCGGCGCTCGTGCTCTACCTGATGTCCGAACTGGGCGCACTCGCCTCGGGCGGGGACCAGACCAGCGGCACCGCGGCATCGGGGGCAGCGCTGACGCCCGCACTGGCGAAGGGGGACGACGACACCATCGTGATCGTCTCGATGGGCTGTCACTTCCCCGGCGGAGTGGACTCCCCCGAGGAGCTGTGGCAGTTGGTCGACGCGGGCCGGGACGCGCTCGGGCCCTTCCCGACCGACCGTGGCTGGGACGTCGAGGCCCTCTACGACCCGGACCCGGACCACGAGGGCACGACCTATGTACGCGAGGCGGGTTTCCTCTACGAGGCCGGTCGCTTCGACGCCCAGTTCTTCGGGATCTCGCCGCGCGAAGCGCTGATGATGGACCCTCAGCAGCGGCTCCTGCTGGAGACCAGCTGGGAGGTCTTCGAGCGGGCCGGGCTCACCCAGGCGTCCCTGAAGGGGAGCCGTACCGGTGTGTTCGCCGGTGTGACCTTCCTCGACTACGCGTCGGGCATGCAGATGGGGACCTCCGGCAACGTCACGGCGGGCCGGATCTCCTACGCCTTCGGCCTGGAGGGGCCGTCGGTCGCGGTCGACACCGCCTGCTCCTCGGCGCTGGTGGCGCTGCACCTGGGCGCGCAGTCACTGCGCGCGGGTGAGTGCGACCTCGCCCTGGCCGGTGGGGTCACCGTCATGTCGAAGCCCGAATCCTGGGTGACGTTCAGCCGGGAGCGGTCGCTGGCGGTGGACGGGCGGTGCAAGTCCTTCAGCGACGCCGCCGACGGGACCAACTGGGGCGAGGGCGTCGGCGTGCTGCTGCTGGAGCGGCTCTCGGACGCCCGGCGCAACGGCCATACCGTGCTGGCCGTGGTCGCCGGCAGCGGAATCAACCAGGACGGCGCGTCCAACGGCCTGACCGCACCCAGCGGACCGGCGCAGCAGCGGCTCATCCGGCAGGTGCTCTCCTCGGCGGGCCTGTCGTCCGCCGACGTCGACGCGGTGGAGGCGCACGGCACCGGTACACCGATGGGTGACCCGATCGAGGCGCAGGCGCTGCTGGCGACGTACGGTCAGGGGCGGGAGCCGGGGCGGCCGTTGTGGCTGGGCTCGCTGAAGTCGAACATCGGACACACCCAGTCGGCCTCCGGCGCCGCGGGCGTGATCAAGATGATCATGGCGATGCGCAACGAGGTACTGCCGCGCACTCTGTATGCGGAGACGCCGTCCAGCTACGTGGACTGGACGCAGGGCAGTGTGGAACTGCTGAGCGAGCCGGTCGCCTGGCCCCGTGACGGACGGCCGCGCCGAGCGGGCGTGTCGTCCTTCGGCATCAGCGGCACCAATGCGCATGTGATCATCGAGCAGCCCGCCGACGAGGACGCAGCCCTCGCTGTCGAGGAGCTCCCCTCCGCTGACCTTCCGGACCTTGCCGAACTGCCTGTGACGCCGCTGTTCGTCTCGGCGACCAGTGCCGACGCGCTGCGGGCGCAGGCGGAGCAGCTGGGCACGTTCCTGGCGGCCGATCCGCGGCTGCGTCTGGCGGACCTCGGCCTGTCGCTGGCCACGACGCGCTCGGCGCTCGAGCACCGAGCCGCCGTCCTCGCCCCCGGCCGGGACGACGCCCTGCGGGCGCTGCGGGCACTCGCGCTGGGTGACCCGGACGCGGGAGTGGTCCGGGGCACCGCGAAGCCCGGTGAGCCGGGCCGGCCCGTGGTCTTCGTCTTCCCTGGTGATGCCGGCGGTGACGGCGAGCGCCCCGCGTGGTCGGAGACTGCGGCCCGTCTGCTGGCGTCCTCGCCGGCCTTCGCAGACTCGATGGCCGCCTGCGATCGGGCCCTGTCGGGCTTGGTTCCCTGGTCGCTGCTGGAGCTGGTGACGGACCGGGCCGAGCCGGGCTGGTCCGAGCGGGACGACGTGGTGCGGTGCGCGCGGTGGGCGGTGGCGGTGTCGCTCGCCGTGGTCTGGCGCTCCCTCGGGATCGAACCGGCCGTGGTGCTCGGCTGCTCGGAGGGTGAGATCGCCGCGGCGTGCGTGGCCGGGGGACTGTCGCTGGAGGACGGCGCGCGGGTGGTCGCCGCCGCCGGGACGCCCGATGACGAGCGTGCGCGGCCACTGGCGGGCATCCAGCCGGTCTCCGGTGACGTGCCGTTCTGCTCGACCGTCACGGGCGGCTGGTTGGACACCGCCGCTCTGGACGCCCAGTACTGGGCGTCCGCCCCCAACGGATCCGACCGAGGCGACCAGGCCGGTTTCGAGGCCGCGATGGGGACTCTGCTGGTCGGCGGGCACGGACTCTTCGTCGAGATGGACGCCGAACCGGTCGTCGCGGAACAGCTCCTCAAGGTCGCGCGCGAAGCCGGAAAGGACGTCGTCGCGGTTGTCGCGGCCGGACCGGACCAGGACGGTGCGGACCGGCTCGTCGCTTCGCTGGCCGAGCTCTACGTCCACGGCATCGACACGGACTGGCCCGCGGTGTTCGCGGGCACCGGGGCCCGCCGCGTCGACCTGCCCACCTACGCCTTCCAGCGGCAGCACTACTGGCTTCCGCAACCCGAACCGCGCTCCGACGGCGCGGAGCCGGCCGGTCCGGGCTCGCTCCGGCACCCGCTGCTCGGGGCGGCGGTGGAACTGCCCGACTCCGAAGCGCTTCTGTTGACCGGACAGCTGTCCTTGCGGACGCATCCCTGGCTCGCCGACCACGTCGTCGAGGGCATGGTGCCGCTACCTGCCGCGGTCCTCGTGGAACTCGCGGTCCAGGCCGGCGACCAGGTCGGCTGCGAGCTGCTGACGGAGCTGACCCTGGAGGCCCCGCTGCTGCTGCCCGAACGGAACGGCGTGCGACTCCGGCTGACCGTGGGGGAGCCGCAGGAGTCCGGCCGGCGCTCGCTCGCGGTGTTCTCCAAGCCGGACAGCGCGCTCCGCGAGGACCCCTGGATCCGTCACGCCAGCGGGGAACTCGCCCCCGTCGGCCCGCCGCCGTCGTTCGATCTGGAGTTGTGGCCGCCCGCCGACGCCGAGGTGGTGGACCTGACCGAGTTCTACGCACGCCGGTCGGCTGCCGGGCACAGCCTCGGGCCCGCGTTCCGGGGACTGCGCTCGGCCTGGCGACGCGGCGACGAGTTGTTCGCCGATGTCGAGCTGGCCGAGCGGGAGTCGGCCGATGCGCCCCGTTACGGCCTGCACCCGGTGCTCCTGGACGCGGCGCTGCAACCCCTGGCCCTCGTCGAACCCCTGGCCCTCGAACCCCTGTGCTGGCAGGGCGTGGCGTTGCACGCGTCGGCCGCGGCCGCACTGCGGGTGCGGTTGACCCGCACGGGGCCGGACACCGTAGCCGTCGCGCTTGCCGACGACACCGGCGCGCCGGTCGCGTCCGTCGACACCCTGTCGCTGCGGTCGGTGGTCCCAGGACAGCTCCGCAGCGCCCGCGCCGGCCAGCGCACCGGACTGTTCCAGGTCGAGTGGCCGGACCTGGCGGCCGATCCGCCGCAGTCCGCGGTCCGCTGGGCCGTGGTCGGCCCGGACGCTCTCAGCGCCAGGCCGTCGCTGATGAAGTCCGGCCAGTACACCGAGAGCTATCCCGACCTCACGGCGCTGGGTTCGGCCGTCGACGCCGGAACGCCGGTACCCGACGCCGTGCTCGTCTCGCTCACCCCGACAGTGTCGGCGTCCGATGCCGCTGCCGTCGCCCGGCAGGCGCTGACGCTCGCTCAGGAGTGGCTCGCCGACGACCGTTTCGGCGCCTCCCGACTGGTCTTCCTGACCCGTGGCGCGGTGGCCGTCGGGGCAGGCCCGGGTGGGCCGGACCTCGCTGTCGCTCCGGTGTGGGGACTGATCCGATCGGCCCAGTCGGAGAGCCCGGACCGCTTCGTCCTGGTCGACCTGGACAGTCAGCGCGGATCCTGGCGCAAGCTGACCACCGCGGTGGCCACCGGGGAACCGGCCGTGGCCCTGCGCAAGGGCGTACTCAAGGTGCCCCGGCTGGCCCGCGCGAGCTCCACGGCAGGGTCCGACGACCGTGGTGGGCCGGAGGAGGTGACCGTCTTCTCGCCGGACGGCGAGGGCACCATCCTGGTCGTCGGCAGCGCCGGCTCGCTCGGCGACGCCGTCGTCCGGCACCTGGTCGAGCGGCACGGTGTCCGACACCTGCTGCTGGCCGACGCGCCGGATCAGCGGAACGACGGAGCGGCTGTGCTCGAAGCGGAGCTGACGGCTCTCGGCGCGCAGGTCACGGTCGCCGACTGCGACCCCGCCGACCGCACCGCGCTGGCCGGGCTGCTGGCCGGGATCTCCCCGGAGCACACCCTGACGGCCGTCGTGCTCGCCGCCCCCCGGCCGGACGACGCGACCATCCCCTCGCTGACACCGGAGCGGATCGACACGGTGCTGCGGCCCACGGTCGAGGCGGTCCTGAACCTGGACGAGCTGACCGCAAGGCTGGGGCTCTCGGCGTTCGTCCTGTTCTCCTCCCTCGTCGGCGCCCTGGGCGCCGCGGGCCAGGGCGGCCACGCCGCGACGGACGCCTTCCTGGACGCGTACGCGCAACACCGCCGGGCCCGTGGACTGCATGCGCTCTCACTCGGGTGGGGCCCGTGGAGCGACGAGAGCACGGCGCGGTCCGCGCAGGTCGGTCCGCGCCCACCGGCGGGCCCGGGACTGGCGGAACTCTCCCTGGAGGAGGCACTGGACCTGTTCGACGCCGCCTGCCGCCTCGACGCGGCCGCGGTGGCGCCCGTGCGGTTCGACGTCGCGAGCCTGGCCGCCGGAGGCAGCCACCGGGAGCGCCCGGCCCTGCTCCGGAACCTCGTGCGGACCACGCGCCGGCGGACGGTGGGGCAGGCGGACGGCCCGTCAGGAGTGCTCACCTTGCTGAAGCGCCGGCTGGCCGGTCTGGACGACACCGAGCGGGACGACCTGCTGGTGGAGATCGTGCGGGTCAGTGTCGCGGCCGTCCTGGAGTACGAGTCGCCGGGGGAGGTCGAGACCGACCGGGCGTTCCGCGAGATCGGGCTCAACTCGTTGACGACCTTCGCCCTGCGCAACCGGCTGAAGGACGCCACCGGCCTGCGCCTGCCGGCGGCGCTGCTGTTCGAGCAGGACACCCCGACGAGGCTGGCGCTGCATCTCAAGGAAGAACTCCTGCGGCACTGACGCCGCCCGCACCGAAGACCCGTGGTCAGAACACCGCCGAGACCGCCGAGACCGCTAGGAGAGCACGCATGAAAACTGACGGCATCTACATCGACACTGTCGGGGTCCATCTCCCCGACGAGTGGGTGAGCATCGAAAAGGCCGTTGCCGAGGGTCTCTACGACGAGATGTCGATCGCCTACGGGACAGGTCTGACTGCTGCCTACATCGCCGGCGACGTGCCCGCGGTCGACATGGCGGTCGACGCCGCGCGCCAGGCGATCGAGCGGTCCGGGCAGGACACCGGGTCGATCGACTTCCACGTCCACTGCAGCGCCACCCAGCAGGGCCCGGCCGGGTCCTACCCCGGTGGCTACGTCCTGCGCGAACTCGGCATCAGCGGGATCCCCAGCACGGACGTGCGTCAGCACTCCAACGGAATGCTCGCCGCCTTCGAGGTCGTCGTCGGGCAGATGACGGGTGCCGCGGCGGCGGAGTCGGTGCTGGTCACCGCGGGGGAGAACTTCACCACCCCGAAGATCGACCGCTGGCAGGGCTTCGGCACCGGCTTCACCGCCAGCGACGGCGCCGCAGCCGTCCTGTTCAGCGCCGAGAGCGGCTTCGCGCAGCTGCGTTCGCTCAACTCCGGCACGCTGCCCGCGCTGGAGCAGTGGCACCGCGGGGAGCAGAGCCAGCTCGCCTACCGCGACGACGAGTTGGGGCAGGTCACCATGCTGGACCTGCTGACGTTCTTCAACGCGAATGTGATTCCGCTGGACAAGTGCATGCAGATGATCATGGAGTTCGAGCTCGACATCGTGCAGCGGTCCCTGGTCGACGCCGAACTCAACGCCTCCGACATCGCCTGTGTGGTGGTGGCCAACAGCGACGCGACCATGATCGATCAGATGAAGATGCAGCCCCTCGGGCTCCCGATGTCGCGCTCCAGCTGGGACTTCGGGAAGGAGTTCGGGCACATCGGCGCCTGCGACATGGCGGTGCTGCTGAACCACATGATCACGACCGGTCGGCTGGCCGTGGGCGACAACATCCTGATGACCACGTCGGGGGCCGGTTGGGTCTCCTCCTCGGCGGTCCTCACCATCCTCGACGTGCCGGCCTGGGCTTCCTGACCCGGGCGAGGTCCGTGCAGACCCCGCTGCTGCCCAGCGGCAGCGGGGTTTCCGTACGACGTACGTACTGCCGCGCGAGTCCCCTGCACTGCTGAGATCCCTAGATAAAGTGAAATGCCCGGCCGTGTACCTGTCAGTCACCCTACGTTGGACAGCATGATTGAGCTTGAAGGCGTTAAGAAGCGCTACGGCGAGAAGACAGTGGTCGACGACCTCACGTTCAAGGTGCACCCCGGTTCCGTCACCGGGTTCCTCGGCCCCAACGGCGCGGGGAAGTCAACGACGATGCGGATGATGCTCGACCTGGACCGCCCCACCGCCGGTCGGGTGCGGATCGACGGGAAGCGCTACGCGGACCTGCAGAACCCGCTCCGCTACATAGGCGCCCTGCTCGACGCCAAGGCGATGCACCCGGGACGCAGTGCCCGCGACAACCTGATGTGCCTCGCGTTGAGCAACCGCATCGCCGCTGCCCGGGTGGACGAGGTGCTGGAGCAGGTGGGCCTGGCCGAAGTCGGCCGGAAGCGCTCCAAGAACTTCTCGTTGGGGATGGGCCAGCGGCTCGGCATCGCAGCCGCATTGCTGGGCGACCCGGAGATCCTGATGTTCGACGAGCCGGTCAACGGGCTCGACCCCGAGGGCATCCACTGGATCCGCACGCTGATGAAGGGTCTCGCCAACGACGGCCGCACGGTCTTCGTGTCGAGCCACTTGATGAGCGAGATGGCACTGACCGCCGACCACCTGGTGGTGATCGGCAAGGGCAAGCTGCTGGCGGACACCTCCATGCCCGAGTTCATCGCCCGCAACTCCCGCTCCTACGTGCGGATTCGCACGCCGCAACCGGAGCAGCTGCTGGACGCGCTGACCGCCGCCGGGATCGAGGCGGAGACCACGGCCGACGGTGCGTTCGAGGTGACCGAGGTGCCGGTCGAGCGGATCGGCGATGTGCTGGCCGAGGCGCAGGTGGTGCTGCACGAGTTGAGCCCGCAGAGCGCCTCCCTGGAAGAGGCGTTCATCCAGTTGACCGGGGGAGCGACCGAGTACCGCTCCGAACCGGCCGCCGCGCCCGCGAGCGCGCAGCAGGAGTCCCTGACTGCCGGAAAGGAGGCCTGACCATGGCCCAGGCGACAGCGGTCCTCCGCTCGGAATGGTTCAAAATCAAGTCGGTCCGCTCCACGGCCTGGACGTTGGCGCTGGCCTTCCTCGTCACCGTCCTGCTCGGCGCGCTGCTGAGCGCGCTGACCGTCAGCGGGTGGGACAAGCTGACGCAGGCTCAGCAGCAGAGCTTCGACGCGACCAGCACCAGCTTCTCCGGTGCGCTGCTCGGCCAGCTCGCCGTCATCGCCTTCGGCGTTCTCGTCGTCAGCGGCGAGTACACCTCGGGCATGATCCGCACCTCGCTGGCGGCGGTGCCCCAGCGCGGGACCCTGTACTTCAGCAAGCTGGCGGTCGCGACGGTGGCGGTGTTCATCGTCGCCGAAATCACGGGCTTCGCCAGCTTCTTCATCGGCCAGGCCGCGCTGGGGTCGCACCACACCACGCTCGGCGCGCCCAATGTGCTGCGTGCGACGGTCTGCGCCGGCCTCTACATGACCCTGCTCGCGCTGTTCTCGATGGGCGTCGCCACGATGCTGCGGAGTTCCGTCCTGTCGCTGGCCGTTCTGGTGACGTTCTTCCTGCTGGTGACCAACATCCTGATCGCGGTGCCCGGCGCGAAGACGGTCGCCCGCTACTTCCCGGACCAGGCCGGGCGGGCGATGACCCGTGTCGTCCAGGACGCCGGCACCCCTTTCGGCCCCTTGGGCGGGTTCGGCATCATGCTGCTCTGGGTGGCGGCGGTGGTGCTCGGCGGTTATGCGCTGCTGCAGACTCGTGACGCCTGAGGGGCCGGATCCCGACCAGGTGTGCCGGCACAGCAGATCACCCGACCCGTGGGCTCGCGGGTCGGGTGATCTGTGTCGGGCCGAGATCGAGATCGGGACTGCCGAGATCGGGACTGGAAGCGGCGGCAGGGGCCGGAGGTGAGGGCCGGTCCCCGGACGCTACTCCTTCACGAACTCCGGCAGCACCCGGGGCGGCCAGTTCCCGATGGTGAGGATGCCGGTCGAGTAGGCGCGGGAGACCAGCGCGGCGCGGTTCGGCGCCTTGAGCCGGCGGAGCATCAGCCCGACGTGGTACTCCACGCCCTGACGGCTGAGGTAGAGGCGGGCGGCGAGCTGGACGGTAGAGGCCCCGGTGGCGATCCCCTCCAGGATGCGGGCGTCCAGGGGGGTCAGCAGCGGCTTGTGCAGGGAGGTCGACGGGTGAGCGTCGGGCGCCTCGTCGTCCGGGCTGACCAGGATGACGATGCCGGACAGCTCGTCGCCCTCGCTGCGGACCGCCACGCCGGTGATCTCGGCGGAGAAGACCCGGTCCGCCCCGCGTATGGCGACCACCCGTTCGACGAACCGGGCACGGCGCGGGTCGGACAGCCTTGTGAAGTGCTGGGGGAGGTTGTTCCGGGCGCTCGGATGCAGGAAGTCGTAGATGCTGCGCCCGCAGATGTCCGCGGAGGGGCGGGCGAACTGCCGGAAGAAGTCCGCGTTCGCGGCCGCGATAGTGAGGGAGGTGTCCAGGCTGGCCATACAGGTGACCCGGCCGGATCGCGGTCGGCGCTCGGGGTGAACGCTCTCTCCATGCGGTGGAGCCAGGGTGTCGACTGCGGAGCGGGCCGTACCAGTGGCAAGAAGGGGCATGAGAGGCACTCTCTCTCTGGCTTCAGATTACGACGGAAATTCACGTCATAGAGCGAGTGTTGCGTCGGAATCTTTTCTGGGATTCGGCGTCGTGTTGTATTTCCTACCGCGTCTGATTGATTCGGGCTGAGCGTAAGCGTTTTCAAAGTTCGTCGTCAACGACGACCAGGTCGGGCGGGCAAAACACTGTGGTACCCCACCCCCGGTGGTTCGGTCGGGGTACGGTCCCCGCTCGGGGGGGCGCGCGGGGGTACGGTGGCATTCCAGGATCGGTCCGCACCGTTCCCGGATACGCCTTTGTTTCCAAGGTGTATCTGCTGCTTGAATGATGTTTCCGAGGAATGTCAGAGTTCGATCAAGAAATGGCCCGGATCTCGGGGGCGGCGGTGCAGGGCGAAGCCGGCGGGAGCGCCTTTCCGGTTCATTCACCGGATGTTCGGCATTGCTCCAAGGGTCGGAGGCATCCGCGATGCGTCGCGCAGATTTCCTACCGAGCGGTAGTCCGTCAAATTGTCGAACGCCGGCGGGCGCTTAGCGGCGCGGTCTCCGGGGGCGGGCTACGCTTTGAGCCTCGATCCACCGACCGGTGACCGTGAGAGGCTGACCCAACGAAGAAGACGTGCCCTGTGACCTGCCAGTATGGGAGTTCTCTACGCTTCCAGCTCGCGGTAAGACAAGGCACGTCCTAAATGAAATCTTCCCACACCGCCGCAGCGACCTTCGCGGCGTTCGATGACCCGAATCTCCTGGCGTTCGGTGGCCTGGCTGCGGCGGTGCGGTTGGCCGAGCGGTGCGGCCTGCCCGCGCTGGCCCGGGAGAAGGTGCAGCTCAAGGATGCCGCGAACGGCGCCGGGGCAGCCGTCGGCGCGAAGGTGATGTCGCTCGTGGCGGGAATGCTCGCCGGGGCGGACAGCATCGACGACACCGACGTCCTGCGACACGGTGCCATGGCCCGGGCCTTCGCCGGGATCCGCGCGCCGTCCACACTTGGCACTTTCCTGCGCGCGTTCACCTGGGGCCATGTGCGCCAACTGGAGTCCGCAGCACGGGCGTTCACCTGCAACCTGGCCCGGCACTGCAACCTGCTCGCGGGCGGCGACCAAGTGGTGTACCTGGACATCGACTCGAAGGTCAAGCAGGTCTACGGGGCCGGCAAGCAGGGCGCGGAATACGGCTACACCAAGGTCCGCGGCCTGCACTTCCAGATCGTCACCGCCTCCACCCCGCTAGCCGCGCCGGTCATCGTGGCCACCCGCCTGCGCAAAGGCTCGGCCGGCTCCGCCAAGGGCGCCGCCTCCCTGATCGCCGAAGCCATCAGGACGGTGCGGGCGACGGGCGCGATCGGCATGATCGTGGTCCGTGCCGACTCCGCGTTCTTCTCCCACAAGGTCGTAGACGTCTGCCGCCGCAACAAGGTCCGGTTCTCGCTCGCCGTCGCGCAGCGCAAAAAGGTCCGCGAACTGATCGCGACGATCCCCGAGACCGCGTGGACGGCGATCAAGTACCCGAAGGCGATCTGGGACCGGGACGAGGAACGCTGGGTCTCGGACGCGGAGGTCGCCGAGATCCAGTACACCGCGTTCACCGGCAAGGCCAAGCGCTACCGGGCCACCGCCCGACTTCTGGTGCGGCGGGTCAAGCGCCTGAACGAGGCCGGAATCCCGGACGGGCAGGGCGAGTTGTTCACCGTCTGGCGGTTCCACGCGGTGTTCACCGACTCGCCGTTGCCGCTGGTCGAGGCCGAGGCGGACCATCGTCGGCACGCCATTGTGGAACAGGTTTTTGCCGATCTTGAGGACTCGGCGCTGGGGCATCTGCCCTCGGGGAAGTTCACCGCGAACGCCGCGTGGCTGACCCTGGCCGCCGTCGCCCACAACCTGACTCGAGCCCTGGGCACCCTGGCCTCCGGCTTCCACGCCAGAGCCCGCACCGGCACGATCCGCCGCCAACTCATCAACGTCCCGGCGCGGTTGGCCACCGGAGGCCGGACCCTGACCTGGCACATTCCCGAGCACTGGCGCTGGCGGGAGGCGTTCGCCGATCTGTGGACAGCCGTCGGCCACCGACTGCGAACCTGACCGACGAGCCCACCCGACCACCCACGACCAAGGACCACGGAGACCCCGCCACCGGGACGGCCACCCGGCAATCACCCATGCCCACCAGCAAGAGGACCGCCGAATCCGCTCCGAAAATCACAGAGCCGCACTCACCGAATACGGCTCTGTGGATCCAGGTTGAGGAGACCCAGCGGGCGCAATTTCGGCGCGGGAACCGCTTGGGGACGCAGCGCCGTCCACACGTGTCGTTGATCGTCCTGCCCCAGTGCCGTCCACACCGTGGCGCCGGCCCCGTGTGCCTCAAGATCGGGCAGCGAGGCGCAGCCGACGGGCACCTGCCCGGCCAGAGCGGACAGCCGCTGATCGGATCCGACCCTGGCTCGCAGACCTGCCAGCAGCCGGACGCAGGGGCGGTGGGTGACAAGCAGCAGATGCGGGAACCTCGGATACCAGCGCCGCCAGTCCTGCGTGGTCACCCTGGTCGCGCGCCCCCCGGCCGGCGGCCCGCCGTGGAACCGGGCGTAGGCCTCGACGCGTGCGGCCAGCGCGCGCACGGTAGTGGCCGGGGGCACGATCTCGACGAAGGCGTCGACGAAGTGCAGGCCGTGACTGGAGCGCACGGCGGAGCGCAATCGGGCGTCGGGGACCAGCAATCGCTCCACTCCGGTTCCCGACTCGCGGTAGTTGTGGGCGACTTGGGGGTCCCAGGTGAAGAGCTGGCCGGGGAAGTCGCTGCGGCGGTGCTCGATGAACGGCAGCCCGGTGCGCAGCACGGTGAGGACGCGCTCCTGCTGCCGCGTGGCGTCCTCGAGTTGGGTGATCGGCTCGCGGGAGCCGCAGGCGGGAAGGTCGGGCAGCGAGCGGGCCAGGTCGAGCCCGTCCCGGGTCAGGAACCAGGCGGGTCGGCGCCTGGTGTCGGTGCAGTCGACCAGGTGCTGGGCACGCATGGTGTCCACCCGGCGCCGCAGCTCCACCACGCTGCCGCCGGGGAGCAGCAGTTGGTGGAGCTGGCCGGTGGTGGCCATCCGGTGCTGCAGCAGGGCGGCCAGGATCCGCTGGGTGAGGGTGGTGCCCCGCAGATGCGCGTAGACGGGGGCGGTCGTACCGGCCTCGGTCATGCGGGTGTCGGCTCCTCCGCCTGTCGTCCGGTCCTCCCTCCGGCGCCGGCCCGGCGGGCCAGTTCGGCCACCCGCTCCAGCGTGGGCTCGCTGATGATCTGCGGAAGGTTCGACATGAACGCTGCCTCCTGATCCGTGTCCAGCAGGTCCCGGCAGACCCCGGCGAGCATGGCGAGCAGTGCCAGTGACTCACCGCCCAGCCGGTGGAAGTCCCCCTGGGCGTCCAGTGCGCCCCGCTCCACGCCCAGCGTGCGCGCCCAGATCCGGGCGACTGCCTCCTCCACCGGATCCACCGGGGTGTCCGTGGCGGGGCGGACCGGCGCCGAGGCGTCGGCCTCGATGCCGAAGGGGTCAGGCAGTGCCTTCGTGTCGACTTTTCCGCTGATGGTGTAAGGGAGTTGGGACAACACGACGGTCGCGGCGGGCACCATGTAGTGGGGGAGGCGCTCGGCCAGATACCCCGACAGCTCGTCCGGGGTCACCTCGGAGCCGGCCAGGACGTATCCGATCAGGGCCTTGCCGAACCGGCCGGGACGCTCCTTGGCCACCACGATGGCCCGGTCGACGGCCGGATGGGTCTCCAGCGCCTGTGCCACCTCGGCCGGCTCGACCCGATGGCCGCGCACCTTGACCTGGTCGTCGATGCGCCCGATGCAGTCCAACTCGCCCGAGGGCAGCAGTCGAGCCAGGTCACCGGTGCGGTAGACGCGGGTGCCGTCGGCGAGGGTGGGGAATCGCTCGCGGTCCAGATCCGGACGTCCCCAGTAGCCTCTGGCCAGCTGCACGCCGCCGAGATACATCTCGCCGACCTCCCCGGGGGCGACGAAGCGGCGCTTGTCGTCGAGCAGGAACACCGTGGTGTTGTCGGCGGGGAGCCCGATGGGCACGTTGGCGCTCGCGGCGTCCAGCTCGGCGTCGAAGGTGTGCGCGGTGCAGCCGATGGTGGCCTCGGTCGGCCCGTACTCGTTGATGATCCGGCACTTGGGCCCGAACATCTCCTGCGCCCGAGCGGCCACCTCGGTGCGGAGCTGCTCGCCGATCACGATCACCGTGCGGAAGCCCGCGGGGGACAGGTCCAGTTGACCGATCAGGTCGAGGTGGGAGGGCGTCAGGTTCAGCATGTTGGCGCCGGAGTCCGCCAGCAGCCCGCGCATCGAGAGGTGGTTGGGGTCCTCGCGGACCAGCATCAACTCGCCGCCGGTCAGCAGCGGGAGGAAGACGGAGGTGCCCGAGACGTCGAAGGAGGGCGAGGTGATCAGCGGGAGCCGGGACGTCTCGTCGACGTCGAAGAGCCGGGTCGCCCAGTGGATGTAGTTGAGCAGGCTGTGGTGCTCGATCTGCACACCCTTGGGGCGGCCGGTGGAGCCGGAGGTGTAGATCACGTATGCCAGGTCGTCGGGACGGACCTGGGCGTCGTGGAAGGGCGCCCCGGCCGCGGTCGGCGCCGCTTCGGAGGTTTCGGTGGTTTCAGGGGTTTCGAGGGTGGCGCCGATCAGCTCCTCCAGGACGAGCTGATCGCAGCCGTCGGGGAGGCACTCGCGCTCGTCGTAGAGGCGCTGCACCAGGCAGTACCCGGCCTCGGCGTCCGCCAGCAGGCCGGCCAGCCGGGCGTCCGGGTGCCGAGTGTCCAGTGGGAGGTAGCAGGCTCCGGTGCGCAGCACCCCCCACAGTCCGGCGATACCGGCCACCGAGCGGTCGGCGAGCAGCCCGACCACACTGCCCCGGCCCGCGCCGCGGCGGCGCAGCTCGGCGGCTACCAGGTCGGCCCGGCGGCTCAACTCGGCGTAGCTGACCTTGCCTTCCGGCCCGCTGAGGGCGGTCCGGTCGGGCGTCCGGGCGACCTGCTCACGGAAGAGCTGGAGCACCGAGAGTTCGGACGGCAGGGCGCGCTCGGTCTCGTTGCCCGCCCAGTGCCGCAGTGCGCGCGGGGACAGGGCCTCCTCGATGTCGGCGAGCAGGGCGTCGGCGCGTTCCGCGACGCCCGGTCCGTCCTGCCAGGCCAGGGTGATCTCGGTGCGGCCGCCGCTCTCCAGCATCTCGATCGACGGCGGGCTGCCCGGTCCGGTGCCGCCGAGGGTGAACAGCGCCGTCGCCTCGAAGTCCGGCAGGCTGAAGTCGGCGAGGTCGAAGGCGCCCAGATGCGTCACAAAGCCCAGTGCCGAGTACTGGTCCTTGCTGACGGACTGCGACTCGACGGCTGCGGCAAGCAGCCGGAGCACGGGCAGCGGAGTGCGGAGGAAGCGCGGTTCGCTGCGCAGCGCCAGCTCGCGCCGCTCGGCCAGGGCCGTTAGCGTGCGGCGCTGCACCTCCTCCCAGCCCTCGCCGGGGTCGATCTCCAGCAGCAGCGCCTGGGACAGCCAGGCGGTCGAGCGGATCTCCGGGTCGTGCCGACGCAGGTCGACCGGGACGAAGAAGCGCCCGCGCCCGTCCGGTCCGTACTTCTCGGCGAGGGCGGCGATCACCTTCGCCGTGGCGGCGGGGTAGCTGCCGTCCACGGTGCGGCGGCGCCACAGCACGCCGCGGCGACCGCGCGGCAGGCGGCCCAGCGGGGAGGGCCATTCCAGCTTGCCGGCGGCGGGGAGCGCGGGCGGCAGGCCGCCCGGAAGATCGAGCTGTTCCAGGAACTCGGTGCTGCTCAGCGGGGAGGGAGCTCCCAGCGGTTGCTCGCCGCGCAGCACACGGAACACGTCGTCGACCCAGACCATGAGACCGCGGGCGTCCGTGATCGCGTGGGAGGCGCGGAAGACGAGGCTGGTCGAGGCCGAGCCGGCCTCGCCGGCTTCGGGGAGCAGCAGCACTTCGCAGGTGGGGCCGGCGGCCTTCAGGGTCTCACGCAGTGCGGGCGAGTCCAGTCGCTGCAGGTCGAAGGAGGTGCTGTCCAGCACCCGGACGGCCGGTGCCACACCGCTGTCCGTCCAGCGCTGTCCGCGTCGCCGCAGCCGCATCCCCGGGCACGCCTCGGCGGCGACGGCCACCGCCTTGGCGAGATCGTCCGGGCGCACGCTTCCCCGGCCCTCGATCACGTGCTGGATGACGTTCTTCCCTCCCATGCCGACGTACAGCCACTCCTCGGCTGAGAAGGATCGGCTGTAGGACCGGTCTCCGGCGTGGTCGCGCACTCGGGGCCTCCTGGGCGGGCGTATGCCTGCTGGATGGGCATGCTGACAGCATCATTGCCTGCCCCGCACTAGGAATATCTTCAACATTTGCCAGCCGTACGCCGGTTGATCGGCGGGGGTCAAGGTCACCCCCTGTTGCGATCCGAGTGGACTCGGTACGGTGTGCGCGCGGCAGAGCAAAGGGCCCTGTCGGCTGATTTCTTCCGTTTGACACGTGGGCAATTGGGGCTTCTTGTGGTGATGACTGGAAAGATCCTGCGGTTCGACGAGGTACGTGGTTACGGGTTCATCGCTCCGAGCGGCGGTGGCGAGGACGTGTTCATGCACGCCAATGATCTGCTCGGCGAGAAGTCGATGCTCCGGCCGGGCCTGATGGTGTCCTTCGAGGCCGAGGACGGCAGCCGGGGTCTGAAGGCCTCGCGCGTCCAGCTGGTGGACAACGGCGGGGCAGTTGCCTCGGCGCACGCTGCCCCGGCCTCGGTCGCCCCGGTGTGGAGCGCCCGGGAGGACAGCGGGGACGGGCTGTGCGACGTCCTTTCGGCCGCCGAGTTCCGCCAGGAGCTGAGCGAAGCGCTCCTGGAGTCGGCCCCCACGCTCACCGCCGCCCAGATCCTTCAGGTGCGGAGCAGGGTGATCGAGCTGGCTCGGACCCACAACTGGATCGAGTCCTGACAGTTGTCTCCCGGATCCCCCGCGCCTGTGGTGCAGGGGGATCCGTCATGTCCGGGGCACACATCATTGTCCAGCAGTTCTTCTAGTGCCGTTGTGGCGTGCCTTGTTGGGTCCGGAAGGGATGTGAGAAAGATGGCGGCCAATCCGGTCCCTCAGCCTCGAAGAGGTCACGCATGCTCAATCAGGTTCCGCTGCCGCAGCGTCAAGAACTCACCCCGCACGGTGTCGAGTTGGCGTACCCGAAGCTCGTGTGGCCGATACGGTTGCTGAACGGGTTGACCGGGCCCTTCGCCGAGCGGCTGTGGCCACTCGAACCGGAGGCCCTCAAGGCCAAAGCGCGCAAGAAGGCCAAACTGTCCGACTTCGGTTCGGGCCTGGACTTCGACAAGCCGCTGGACATCCTCTGCCGGTCACTGACCCAGGAGCTGCAACTCAGCGGCAACGGCAGGTTGGGGCTGCACAGTCAGCTGGTCGGGGATCTGGTGAACCGGCTCCGCCTGGAGGATCTCGCCACCCGTCGTCCGGAGATCTTCGAGGCGCCGGTGCCGGCGCCGCTCTTCGTCACGGGCGCGATGCGCTCGGGCACGACCTTCGTGCAGCGGCTGCTGGCGCGTGACTCGCGGTGGCGCATGCTGCCGATGTGGGAGGTCACCCATCCGCTGCCGGACGGCGACCTGGAAGCGCCGAGGCCGAATCCGGATCCCCGCATCAGGATCAGCCGGATCGAGGCCGGCCTGGCGAACAAGATCCTCCCGGAGCAGGGCACCATGCACGAGCTCTCGCACGAGGAGCCGGAGGAGGACAACCTGCTCCTGGCTGCCGGCCACGCCTCGTCGATGTTCGAGGCCCTGGGCCTGGTGCCCGAGTACAGTCGCTGGTTCACCGCGGCCGACCACAGCGACGGCTACCGGTACTTCAAGCGCTACCTCCAGTTCATGCAGTGGAGTCGACCGGTCGGCGACCGGTGGGCGCTGAAGGCCCCAGGGCATATGGAGATGCTGGGCCCGCTGTTCAGCACCTTCGGGGACGCCACGGTCGTGCAGACCCACCGGGATCCGGTGACCTCGGTGATCTCGTTCAGCAACCTCATCGCGTATGGCGCGCGGGTCTACTTCGACCACCCCAACCCGCACCTGATCGGCCAGTTCTCGGCCGATTTCGTCGAGCGCCTGCTGCGTGCGTCGATCCGCGACCGCGAGCTGGCCGGAGACCGGATTATCGATATAGCGTTCCATCGACTCATCGAGGATCCAGTGCGTGAGCTCGATCGGGTCTACGAGGTGGCCGGGCGGGAGATGGACGACGCCACGGAGAACGCCATGCGCGAGTACGCGGCCGCCGAGTCCCGCAGCAGCGGGCGGCACCAGTACGCCGCCTCGGACTTCGCCCTGGACGTTCCGGAGCTGCGGGAGCGCTTCGCCTTCTACTACGACCGTTTCGACGTCCCCCTGGACAAGCGCTGACCGACCGTGGGGCACCCGAGTCGAGCACGAGTTGCGCAACCGTCAGTTCGCCGACGTGCACATCTAGGGGCCGCCCTAGTGCCGACGGGCCTAGCGTCAGGATCCTCATCGTCCTGCATTCTGCGATCCGGTCGAAGGCGTCGGCCGAAGGCAGTGCGATGAGGCAGGGGCCTGCCTGCCGTCTGTAGTCCCTCCGGGTATTGGAGTTGGATGCAATGAGCGAGTCTGACAGCGGAACGCCCGAGTCCGGTGCTGCGGAGCAGCGCCCGGTCGCGATCGTCGGCCTCTCCTGCCGCCTGCCCGGTGCACCCGATCCGGACGCGTTCTGGCGGCTGCTCCGAGACGGCGCCAGCGCCATTCGCCCCAGCACGCTCGACGCGGACGCCGGGTCGGAGGTGGAGACTGCCCGGGATCGGTGGGGTGGGTATCTCGACCAGGTCGACGGCTTCGACGCCGGCTTCTTCGGGATCAGCCCCCGCGAGGCCGACGGCATCGACCCCCAGCAGCGCCTGGCTCTCGAACTGGCTTGGGAGGCGCTGGAGGACGCCCGCGTGGTTCCGGCCGACCTGGGCAGCAGAGCAACCGGTGTGTTCGTCGGCGCGGCGCACGACGACTACGCCACGCTGCTGCACGCGCTCGGCCCCGACGCGGTCACGCATCAGTCGCTGACCGGGACGCACCGCGGCTTCATCGCCAACCGCGTCTCCTACACGCTGGGGCTGCGCGGACCCAGCCTCACCCTGGACTCCGCCCAGTCCTCCTCGCTGGTCGCCGTCCATCTGGCCTGCCAGAGCCTGCGCAGCGGCGACAGCGACCTCGCCATCGCCGGCGGCGTCAATCTCATCCTCGCGCCCGAGAGTTCGCTCTACATGGAGAGGTTCGGCGCCCTCTCGCCGGACGGCCGCTGCTTCACCTTCGACGAGCGGGCCAACGGCTTCGTGCGCGGCGAGGGCGGCGCGCTGATCGTGCTCAAGCTGCTGGACCGGGCTCTGGCCGACGGAGACCGGGTGCACGCCGTGATCCACGGCAGCGCGGTGAACAACGACGGTGGCGGCGACACGCTGACCGCACCCGACGCAAGCGCCCAGGAGGACGTGATCCGGCGCGCCCATCGGCGTGCCGGGACGGCTGCCCGGGACATCCAGTATGTCGAACTGCACGGCACCGGAACGCCCGTCGGCGACCCGGTCGAGGCGTCCGCGCTCGGAGCGGCGCTGGGCCGGGGCCGCGACGCGGACCAGCCGCTGCTGGTGGGCTCCGCCAAGACCAACGTGGGACACCTCGAAGGCGCGGCCGGGATCGTCGGCCTGCTGAAGACGGCCCTGGCGATCGAGCACCGCCAAGTGCCGGCAAGCCTCAACCACAAGACGCCGAACCCGCGCATCCCCTTCGACGAACTCCGTTTGCGGGTCCAGACGTCGCTCGGCGAGTGGCCGCGTCCGGACGCCGCGTTGCTGGCAGGTGTGAGTGCGTTCGGAATGGGCGGCACCAACTGCCACGTCGTCCTGGGGGAGGCTCCGGCGGTCGCCGAGCCGTTCGAGGTCGAGCCGCAGCCGTCATTCGTGGCCTCGGCCCCGCTGCCGTGGGTGGTATCGGGCCGGACGCCGGGTGCGTTGCGGGAGCAGGCGGTGCGGTTGCTGGAGCATGTGCGGGTACGGCCTGGGTTGGAGCCGGTGGGGGTGGCGCGGTCGTTGGTGGGGTCGCGGGCGTTGTTTGAGCATCGGGGGGTGGTGTTGGGGTCGGATCGTGGGTCGTTGGTGATGGGGTTGGAGTCGTTGGGGGCGGGTGAGGTGGCTCCTGGTGTGGTGCGTGGTGTGGCGGGGGCTGCGGGTGGTGTGGTGTTCGTCTTTCCGGGTCAGGGTGCGCAGTGGGTGGGGATGGGTCGGGAGTTGTTGGGGTCCTCTTCGGTGTTTCGTGGGTGGATGGAGGAGTGTGCGGCGGCGTTGGCGCCGTTTGTGGAGTGGTCGCTGTTGGATGTGCTGGATGACGAGGTGGCGTTGGGGCGGGTGGATGTGGTGCAGCCGGTGTCGTGGGCGGTGATGGTGTCGTTGGCGGCGCTGTGGGGCGCCGCCGGGGTGGCGCCGTCGGTTGTGGTGGGTCATTCGCAGGGGGAGATTGCGGCGGCGGTTGTGGCTGGTGGGTTGTCGTTGGTGGATGGTGCGCGGGTGGTGGCGTTGCGGTCGCGGGCGATTCGGGCGATTGCGGGTCGGGGCGGGATGGTGTGGGTGGCCATGTCCCTGGAGCGGGTGGAGGAGGAGCTGGGTCGTTGGGGGGGCCGGGTGTCGGTTGCGGCGGTGAATGGTCCTGGTTCGGTGGTGGTGGCGGGGGACGGGGATGCGTTGGACGAGTTTGTGGCGTGGGGGGAGGCGCAGGGGGTGCGGGTGCGTCGGGTTCCGGTGGACTACGCCTCGCACACGGTGCATGTGGAGGAGATCGAGGGGGAGTTGGGGCGGGCGCTGGCCGGGGTGGTGCCGGTGTCGGGGTCGGTGCCGTTCTTCTCCACCGTTCAGGCGGGGTTGGTGGACACCGCGTCGTTGGATGGGGGTTACTGGTACCGGAATCTGCGGCAGCGGGTGCGGTTCGAGGAGGCGGTGCGGGCCCTGCATGCCGAGGGGCACGGGGTGTTCGTGGAGGTCAGTTCGCATCCGGTGCTGACGGTTGCGGTGCAGGAGACCCTGGAAGCGGCCGGTGATGTGGTGGTCGGTGGCACACTGCGCCGCGACGAGGGGGGCGTGGCCCGGTTCCTGACCTCGCTGGCGGAGTTGCATGTGCGCGGGATGGCCGTGGACTGGGCTGCGCTGCTGGGCAAGGGCGAGTCGGTGGACCTGCCGACCTACGCCTTCCAACGCGAGCGGCACTGGTTGCGGGGCGTCGGCACACGTAGGGCGCACTTTCAAGCCGCCATGGAGTTGGACGAGATTGAGCCCGTCGTGGGCTCCGAGCTCCCAGATGTGGCGCGCTACGACGACCTTTTGGCATTGGTCCGGGCCCAGGCCGCCGGCATTCTGGGGTACCGGACACCGGGCGAGGTTAGCCCTCGGCTCGCCTTCAAGGCGTTGGGCTTTGACTCGGTCACCTCGGTCGAACTACGAAACCGATTGGTCGCCGAGACGGGACTTCGGCTCCCCACTGCGGTCCTATTCAATCACCCCACGCCCGACGCGCTTGCCCGACACCTGTATGAGCAGTTGAACGGCGGGACGGACACCGGTCTGCTGCCTCCGCGCTCGGTTACGGGCTCGGACGACCCGATCGCTGTCGTCGCCATGGGCTGCCGACTGCCCGGTGGAGTGCAGTCCCCTGAGGAGCTTTGGGAGCTGCTCTCGCACGGCGGTGACGCCATCTCCCGGTTCCCCGCCGACCGAGGCTGGGACATCGGGAACCTCTATGATGCCGACCCGGACCACCACGGCACGAGCTACACCCGGGACGGTGGCTTCCTGTACGACGCCGACCGCTTCGACCCGGCGTTCTTCGGGATCTCGCCGCGCGAGGCGCTGGCGATGGATCCGCAGCAGCGATTGCTGCTGGAGACCTCGTGGGAGGCGCTGGAGCGTGCAGGCATCGACCCCTCGACACTTCGCGACACTGACGCCGGGGTCTTCATCGGGATGATGGCGCCGGACTACGGCCCCGAGCTGCACCAGGCTCCCGAGACTGTCGACGGATACCTGCTGACCGGCGTCTCCGGCAGCGTCGCCAGCGGACGGATCGCCTACACGCTCGGCTTGCGTGGACCGGCGCTGACGGTCGACACGGCGTGCTCATCGTCGCTGGTGGCTCTGCACCTCGCGGTGCAGGCCCTGCACTCGGGGGAGTGCTCGCTCGCACTGGCCGGCGGGGCAACGGTCATGTCCCAGCCAGGCATGTTCGTGGAGTTCAGTCGGCAGCGGGGGTTGGCTGCTGATGGGCGTTGTAAGCCGTTTGCGGCGGGTGCGGATGGTACGGGTTGGGGTGAGGGTGTGGGGGTGTTGTTGTTGGAGCGGTTGTCGGATGCGCGGCGGAACGGGCATCCGGTGCTGGCGGTGGTTCGTGGGACGGCGGTCAATCAGGATGGTGCGAGTAATGGGTTGACGGCGCCGAATGGTCCGGCGCAGGAGCGGGTGATTCGGCAGGCGTTGGCGAATGCGCGGTTGACGCCTGAGTTGGTGGACGTGGTGGAGGCGCATGGTACGGGGACGAGGTTGGGTGATCCGATCGAGGCGCAGGCGTTGCTGGCGACGTATGGTCAGGGTCGGTCGGTGGGGCGGCCGTTGTGGTTGGGGTCGTTGAAGTCGAATGTGGGTCATACGCAGGCGGCGTCGGGTGTGTCGGGTGTGATCAAGATGGTGTTGGCGATGCAGCACGGGGTGTTGCCTCGTACGTTGCATGTGGATGAGCCGACGCCGCATGTGGACTGGTCCTTGGGTGCGGTGTCGCTGCTGACCGAGGAACAGGCGTGGCCGGAGACGGGGCGTCCGCGCCGGGCCGGGGTGTCGTCGTTCGGAGTGAGCGGGACGAACGCGCATGTGGTGCTGGAGCAGGCGCCGGCCCCGGTCGACGAGGTGTCCGTGCCTGCGGGCGATGGCGTGTTGGGGTCGTCGGTGGTGCCGTGGGTGGTGTCGGGGCGTAGTGCGGGTGCGTTGCGGGAGCAGGCGGAGCGGTTGCGGGCGCGTGTGGAGTCGTGTCCGGAGTTGGAGCCGGCGCGGGTGGCCTGGTCGTTGGTGGACACCCGGGCGTCGTTTGAGCATCGGGCGGTGGTGCTGGGGTCGGACCGTGGGTCGCTGCTGCGGGGTCTGAGCGCCGTAGCGGCCGAAAGGCCTGAGTCGGGCGTGGTGAGCGGGAGCGTGGCTGAGGGTGTCGGTGACGGTGTGGTGTTCGTCTTTCCGGGTCAGGGTGCGCAGTGGGTGGGGATGGGTCGGGAGTTGTTGGGGTCCTCTTCGGTGTTTCGTGGGTGGATGGAGGAGTGTGCGGCGGCGTTGGCGCCGTTTGTGGAGTGGTCGCTGTTGGATGTGCTGGATGACGAGGTGGCGTTGGGGCGGGTGGATGTGGTGCAGCCGGTGTCGTGGGCGGTGATGGTGTCGTTGGCGGCGCTGTGGGGCGCCGCCGGGGTGGCGCCGTCGGTTGTGGTGGGTCATTCGCAGGGGGAGATTGCGGCGGCGGTTGTGGCTGGTGGGTTGTCGTTGGTGGATGGTGCGCGGGTGGTGGCGTTGCGGTCGCGGGCGATTCGGGCGATTGCGGGTCGGGGCGGGATGGTGTGGGTGGCCATGTCCCTGGAGCGGGTGGAGGAAGTGCTGGGTCGTTGGGGGGGTCGGGTGTCGGTTGCGGCGGTGAATGGTCCTGGTTCGGTGGTGGTGGCGGGGGACGGGGATGCGTTGGACGAGTTTGTGGCGTGGGGGGAGGCGCAGGGGGTGCGGGTGCGTCGGGTTCCGGTGGACTACGCCTCGCACACGGTGCATGTGGAGGAGATCGAGGGGGAGTTGGGGCGGGCGCTGGCCGGGGTGGTGCCGGTGTCGGGGTCGGTGCCGTTCTTCTCCACCGTTCAGGCGGGGTTGGTGGACACCGCGTCGTTGGATGGGGGTTACTGGTACCGGAATTTGCGGCAGCGGGTGCGGTTCGAGGAGGCGGTGCGGGCCCTGCATGCCGAGGGGCATGGGGTGTTCGTGGAGGTCAGTTCGCATCCGGTGCTGACGGTTGCGGTGCAGGAGACCCTGGAAGCGGCCGGTGATGTGGTGGTCGGTGGCACACTGCGCCGCGACGAGGGGGGCGTGGCCCGGTTCCTGACCTCGCTGGCGGAGTTGCATGTGCGCGGGATGGCCGTGGACTGGGCTGCGCTGCTGGGCAAGGGCGAGTCGGTGGACCTGCCGACCTACGCCTTCCAGCGCGAGCGCTACTGGCTGGAGGCGCCGAGGGCGGAGTCCGCCGCGGCGGCCGAGGACCCGACCGATGTCGCCTTCTGGGACGCCGTCGAACGCGAGGACCTCGAAGCCCTCACCACGACCCTCCACCTCGAAGAGCAGCACGCGCTCGGTGAGGTCCTGCCCGCCCTGTCCGCCTGGCATCGCCGCAAGCTCGTCCGACACACGGCCGACTCCTGGCGCTACAAGGTTGGTTGGGAGCCGACGGCCGTCAGCCGTCGTTCCACCCTCACCGGCACCTGGCTGGTGCCCGTCCCGGAGGGGGAGGCCCACCGTGACCTCATAGCTTCCGTGCTCGGTGCGCTGACCGGCAATGGTGCCGACGTCGTTCCCATTGTCCTGACGCACCGTCAAGCAGACCGGCAGGTAATGGCCGACCTTCTTGTCGAAGCAGTGGGCGACACGGTCTGCCCCGTCGGCGTCCTCTCCCTGCTCGCGCTGGACGAGGACCCGCACCCCGCCCACCCCGCGCTCAGCACCGGCATCGCGCTGACGCTCTCCCTGCTGCAGGCACTTGGCGACGCTGGCATCTCGGCACCCCTGTGGTGTGCGACTCGTGGCGCCGTCTCGACTGCGGATTCCGAAGTCCCGCTGAACCCTGGCCAAGCGGCAGTGTGGGGCCTGGGCCGTGTCGCCGCACTGGAGTATCCCGCCAGCTGGGGCGGCCTGGTCGATCTGCCGGAGGACCCGGACGCCCGGTCTCTCACCGCGCTCTGCGCCCTCCTGGCCGGCCACGGTGCGGAGGACCAGGTGGCGTTGCGCGCCTCCGGTGCGCTCGTCCGACGCCTCGCTCCGGCGCCGAGTCCCACGTCCCCCGCGCCCCGCTCCTGGCGTCCTCGGGGCACCGTCCTGGTGACCGGTGGCACTGGCGCGCTGGGTGCGCGCATCGCCCGTTGGCTCTCCCGCAACGGGGCGCAGGATGTGGTGCTCACCAGCCGCAGCGGTACGGCCGCAGCCGGGATCGCCGAATTGGAAGCCGAGTTGGTCGAAGCCGGCACCCGGGTGACCGTCGCCGCCTGCGACGCCGCCGACCGTGAGCAACTGGCAGCGCTCGTACGGAGACTGACCGACGAGGGCCGCACACCGCGGACCGTCGTCCACGCGGCCGGCATCAGCGGACTAGGGGCTATCGCCGAGGCGACCGTCGCCGACTTCGCGGACGTCGCGGTCGGCAAGGTCGTCGGGGCCTGGAACCTCGCCGAGGTACTCGACCCGGCGGAGCTCGACTCGCTCATCCTCTTCTCGTCCATCTCGGGTGTCTGGGGCGTCGGCGACCATGCCGCCTACGCGGCGGCCAATGCTTCCCTCGACGCCTTCGCCCAGTTCCAGCGCGCCCGTGGGTTGCCCGTCCTGTCGCTGGCCTGGGGTCCCTGGGGCGGTGGCGGCATGATCGGGGACGAGCTGCAGGACCCGCTGCGGCGTCGGGGCATTCCCGTCATCGATCCCGACACGGCCCTGGAGGCCCTGCAGGCCGCGCTCGACCGCGACGAGACGTTCGTGGCGGTGGCCGACGTCGACTGGGACACCTTCGTCCCGGTCTTCACCGCGTCGCGGCCGAGTCCGCTCATCGCGCACCTGGAGTCCGTCGAGGCGGCCCCCGCCGACGACGGAGGCGGCATCGGTACCGTTGAGCGGCCGGGCGCCGACTCGCTTCTCACCGAGCAGCTCGCGGGCCTGACCGAGGCCGAGCAGGAGCGTTTCCTCTGGGACCTGGTTCGCAGGCAGGCGGCGACCGTGCTCGGTCACTCCTCGCCCGAGGCCATGGACCCGACGCGTGCCTTCAAGGACCTCGGCTTCGACTCCGTCAGTGCCGTCGAACTGCGCAACCGACTCGGCACCGCCACCGGCCTGCGGCTGCCCACCACCATCGTGTTCGACCATCCCACCTCGAATGCGCTGGCCAAGCAGCTGCGCGTACTCGCTCTCGGTCCTACGGCCTCTGCTCCGGTCGCCGCCGCACCCGTGGGAGTAGTGCACGGGTATGACGACGACCCGATCGCGATCGTGGCGATGGCCTGCCGCTATCCCGGAGGCATCCGCACCGCCGAGGACCTCTGGCGGACCGTTGAATCCGGAGCGGACGTCATCTCGGGCTTCCCCGTCGACCGGGGCTGGGACGTCACCGGACTGTTCAACCCCGACGCCGACAACCCCGGCACCAGCTACGTCCGCGAGGGCGGGTTCCTGCACGACGCCGACCAGTTCGACCCGGCGTTCTTCGGGATCTCGCCGCGTGAGGCGGCAGCGATGGACCCGCAGCAGCGGCTGCTGCTGTCGACCTCCTGGGAAGCGGTGGAGCGCGGCGGCATCGATCCGTTGACGCTGCGGGGCAGCGGGACCGGGGTCTTCGTCGGCGTGACCGACCAGAACTACGGGGAACTCCTGCGCCGCTCCACTGACGGAACCGAGGGATACCTCGTGACCGGCGGCTCTCCGGCGGTCGCATCGGGACGGGTCTCCTACCTGCTCGGACTGGAGGGGCCGGCCATGACGGTGGACACCGCGTGCTCGTCCTCGCTGGTCGCCATGCACCTGGCCGTGAACTCGCTGCGGTCGGGCGAGTGCTCGCTGGCCCTGGCCGGAGCCGCGATGGTGATGGCCGATCCGGCACCCTTCGTCGGCTTCAGCCGCCAGCGCGGTCTGGCGACCGACGGCCGGTGCAAGCCCTTCGCTGAGGCGGCGGACGGTTTCGCGCTCGCCGAGGGTGTGGGGGTGCTGTTGCTGGAGCGGTTGTCGGATGCGCGGCGGAATGGGCATCCGGTGCTGGCGGTGGTTCGTGGGACGGCGATCAATCAGGATGGTGCGAGTAATGGGTTGACGGCGCCGAATGGTCCGGCGCAGGAGCGGGTGATTCGGCAGGCGTTGGCGAATGCGCGGTTGACGCCTGAGCTGGTGGACGTGGTGGAGGCGCACGGCACCGGTACGAAGCTGGGTGACCCGATCGAGGCCCAGGCCCTGCTGGCGACCTATGGCCAGGACCGCCCCGCGGAGCAGCCGTTGCTGATCGGCTCGCTCAAGTCCAACATCGGCCACACTCAGACCGCCGCCGGTATGGCGGGCGTGATCAAGATGGTGCAGGCCATGCAGCATGGTCTGCTGCCCCGAACGCTGCATGTGGACGCGCCGTCCTCGCATGTGGACTGGTCGTCGGGTGCGGTGTCGCTGCTGACCGAGTCGGTGGAGTGGCCGGAGACCGGCCGTCCGCGCCGGGCTGGAGTCTCCGCGTTCGGGATCAGCGGGACGAACGCGCATGTGGTGCTGGAGCAGGCGCCGGAGTTGGTTGAGTTGTCCGCTGTTGCTGAGGGTGACGGCGTGGTGGGGTCGTCGGTGGTGCCGTGGGTGGTGTCGGGTCGGACGCCGGGGGCGTTGCGGGAGCAGGCGGTGCGGTTGCGGGCGCATCTGGAGTCGCGTCCGGAGTTGGAGCCGGCGGGGGTGGCCCGGTCGTTGGTGGGGTCGCGGGCGTTGTTTGAGCATCGGGGGGTGGTGTTGGGGTCGGATCGTGAGTCGTTGGTGATGGGGTTGGAGTCGCTGGGAGCCGGCGAGGAGGCGCCCGGTGTGGTGCGTGGTGTGGCGGGGGCTGCGGGCGGTGTGGTGTTCGTCTTCCCGGGTCAGGGTGCGCAGTGGGCCGGGATGGGCCGGGAGTTGCTGGAGTCCTCCGTGGCCTTCCGGGAGCGGATGGAGGAGTGCGCGGCGGCGTTGCGGCCGTTCGTCGACTGGTCGCTGCTCGATGTGGTGCGCGGTGTGGACGGGGCCCCCGGGTTCGATCGGGTGGATGTGGTGCAGCCGGCGTCCTGGGCGGTGATGGTGTCGTTGGCGGCGCTGTGGAGCGCCGCCGGGGTGGCGCCGTCGGTCGTGGTGGGGCATTCGCAGGGGGAGATCGCGGCGGCAGTGGTTTCGGGCGGGTTGTCCCTGGCGGACGGTGCGCGCGTGGTGGCGCTGCGGTCGCAGGCGATCCGGGCGATCGCGGGTCGCGGCGGGATGGTCTGGGTCGGATTGAGCCTGGACCGGGTGGAGCAGACGCTCGCCCGCTGGGAGGGCCGGATCTCGGTGGCGGCGGTGAACGGTCCGGGTTCCGTGGTGGTGGCCGGGGACGGTGACGCGCTGGACGGGTTCGTGGCGTGGGGTGAGGCGGAGGAGGTGCGGGTGCGGCGAGTCCCAGTGGACTACGCCTCGCACTCCGCCCATGTGGAGGAGATCCAGGCGGAGTTGGCGCGGGTGCTGGCGGAGGTCGCGCCGGTGTCCGGCTCGGTGCCGTTCTTCTCCACCGTCCAGGCGGAGTTGGTCGACACTGCGACCCTGGACGGCGGCTACTGGTACCGCAACCTGCGGCAGCGGGTGCGCTTCGAGGACGCGGTCCGCGCCCTGGCAGGCCAGGGGTACGGGGCGTTCGTGGAGGTCAGCGCGCATCCCGTGCTCACTGTGGCGGTCCAGGACACCGTCGAGGAGGTGACCGGGGACACCGTGGTCGTCGGTGGCACGTTGCGGCGTGACGAGGGCGGCGCGGAGCGGTTCCTCCTCTCGTTGGCCGAGCTGCAGGTGCGCGGGGTGGCGGTCGACTGGGAGGCGGTCTTCGGGGCCGGGGACACCAGTGCGGTGGACCTGCCGACCTACGCCTTCCAGGACCGGCGCCACTGGCTCGACCTACCCGCCGCCGAGCTCCAGCAGTACCAGGAGCAGCCCGTCGACACGGTCGACGCCCGCTTCTGGGAAGCCGTCGAACACGAGGACCTCGAAGCCCTCACCGACTGCCTCGATGCCGAGGGCGACGCGCAGGCCGCACTCGACGCCGTCCACATCGCACTGCCGGTACTCTCCGCGTGGCGCCGCCGCCACCAGGAGCGTTCCACACTCGACTCCTGGCGCTACGGCGTCTCCTGGACGGCGATCCCCGATCCGGAGACGGCCCCCGAGCTCCCGGCGCACTGGATCCTCGTCGTCCCGGACGGCGCAGCCGCCACGGACGACGCCCGAGTGCGCGCCGTCACAGCGGAACTGGAGGCCCGCGCGACCAGCGTCGTGACCGTCGGCTTCGACGCCACCCTCGAGGACCGCGAGACGCTCGTCGACCGGCTGCGGGTCGCGATCGATACTCAACCGGAGACAGGTGGGGTGCTGTCGCTGCTCCCCCTGGCGAGCGGCCGTCCGCTGCTCCGTCCCACCCTGTCCTGCAGCCTGACCGGCACGTTGCTGCTCATGCAGGCTTTGGACGGCGCGGGTGTGCAGGCGCCGCTGTGGAATGTGACCGGTGGGGCCGTGTCCCTCACCGGGAAGGGAGACGGAACCGTCGATCCGGAGCAGGCCGCCGTGTGGGGCCTCGGCCGGGTGTTCGGACTCGATCACCCCAGGCAGTGGGGTGGTCTGATCGATCTTGCGGAGAACCCGGACCGCGCGGCACTGGACCGGTTCGTCAGCGCCCTCACCGGGCTCGGCGAGGAGGATCAGATCGCCGTGCGCTCCACTGGGTTGCACGTCCGACGGCTCGTCCGCAAGCCCGTCGAGGACGCGGTGCCGCAGCGGCCGGTCCGGCTCGGCGGGACCGTCCTGATCACCGGCGGCACCGGCGCGCTGGGTGCGCACGTCGCCCGCAGGCTGGCCGGAAACGGCACCGAGCGGCTGGTGCTCGTCAGCCGCAAGGGTCAGAACGCGCCCGGCGCCGAGGAGTTGGAGACCGAGCTGACCGCGCTCGGCGCCGCCGTCACCGTCGCCGCGTGCGACATCGCTGACCGCGACGCCTTGGCCGAGCTGCTGGAGGAGATCCAGGAGAGCACACCGCTCACCGCGGTGGTCCACGCGGCCGGGTCCACCCCGGACGCGTTCAGCCTGACGGAGAGCGATCTGGACGAGGTCGAGGGCATCGTCCGAGCGAAGATCGCCGGGGCGCTCAACCTCGACGCGCTGCTCGGGGACCAGCCGCTCGACGCCTTCGTGCTCTTCTCCTCCGGCGCCGGTGTCTGGGGCGACGGCGGCCACGCCGCCTACGGCGCGGCCAACGCCTACCTCGACGCCTTCGCCGAGCAGCGCCGCGGCCGTGGCCTGCCCACCACTTCCATAGCCTGGGGCGCCTGGGGCGGCGGCGGCATGGTCGACGAATCCGAGAGCGACCGGCTGCAGCGGTACGGGGTCCCCACGATGGACCCGGAGTTGGCCGTCACCGCCTTCCAGCAGGCCCTGGACCACGACGACACCTGCCTGGTGGTCGCTGACATCGTCTGGGAACGCTTCACCGCCGTCTACACGGCCGCTCGTCCCCGCCATCTCTTCGACGAGATCCCGGAGGTCCGCCGAGCCGCCGTTGCCGCCACCGCACAGCAGCAGCGGACAGCGAATTCGGAGCAGGAGGACGAGGGCGTGCAGTTCGCACGTCGGCTCACCGCACTGGGCCGGGCCGAACAGGAGCGCACGCTGCTGCAACTGGTCCGAACCCAGGCGGCAGCGGTGCTCGGCCATTCGGGGCCGGGCGCGGTCAGCAGCGAGCAGGCCTTCCGGGACCTCGGCTTCGACTCCCTCACCGCAGTCGAACTGCGCAACCGACTGCGCACCGCGACCGGTCTGAGCCTGCCGGCCACCCTGGTCTTCGACTTCCCCACCCCCCTCGCGCTGAGCAGGCGACTGCTCACCGAGATCGCTCCGGTGCAGGACCTCGGCACCGAGCTGAGCCAGCTGGACGAGTTGGAGGCCCTGGTCGCCACCCTGGACTCCGGGGACGAGACCCGCACCAGGATCGCGACGCGGCTGCAGGCGCTGCTGTGGCGGCTCAACGACGCCCCGGTGGAGACGGCTGGCGTCGCCGACACGGAGGTCGGCGGCTTCGACTCCGCCTCCGACGACGAGATGTTCGACCTGATCGAAAAAGAGCTCGGCCTTTCCTGACAGCCCGTCCGGCTGCTCTCCCATCGCCTTCGGGCTCGCTCAAGGGACTGATGACGTTTCATGGCTAACGAGGACAAGCTCCGCGATTACCTCAAGCTCGTCACGGCGGATCTGCAGCAGACCCGCCGGCGTCTCCAGGACGTGGAGGCCCGGCAGCTTGAACCGATCGCCATCGTCTCGATGAGCTGCCGCTTCCCCGGCGGCGTCCGTACGCCCGACGAGTTGTGGACCATGCTCTCGGAGGGCGTCGACACGGTCTCGGGGCTGCCGGTCAACCGCGGCTGGGACGTCGAGAAGCTCTACGACGCGGATCCGGAGCACCTCGGCACCACCTACACCCGCGAGGGCGCGTTCATCTACGACGCCGACCAGTTCGACCCGGCGTTCTTCGGGATCTCGCCGCGCGAGGCGGTGGCGATGGATCCGCAGCAGCGGCTGCTGCTGGAGACCTCGTGGGAGGCGCTGGAGCGGGCCGGCATCGACCCGGCGCGGCTGCGTGGCGCACAGGCGGGCGTGTTCGTGGGCAGCAGCAACCAGGGCTACGGAGCTGCGGTGGAGTCGGCGCCGGACGGCGTCGAGGGGCATCTGCTGACCGGTGGTTCGGGTGCGGTCCTGTCCGGGCGCCTCTCCTACACGCTGGGTTTTGAGGGGCCGGCCGTCACCATCGACACGATGTGCTCGTCGTCGCTGGTGGCTCTGCACCTCGCGGTGCAGTCGCTGCGCCGCGACGAGTGCACGATGGCGCTGGCCGCCGGTGCCACGGTGATGGCCAGCCCACGTAACTTCGTGGAGTTCAGTCGGCAGCGGGGGTTGGCTGCTGATGGGCGTTGTAAGCCGTTTGCGGCGGGTGCGGATGGTACGGGTTGGGGTGAGGGTGTGGGGGTGTTGTTGTTGGAGCGGTTGTCGGATGCGCGGCGGAACGGGCATCCGGTGCTGGCGGTGGTTCGTGGGACGGCGGTCAATCAGGATGGTGCGAGTAATGGGTTGACGGCGCCGAATGGTCCGGCGCAGGAGCGGGTGATTCGGCAGGCGTTGGCGAATGCGCGGTTGACGCCTGAGTTGGTGGACGTGGTGGAGGCGCATGGTACGGGGACGAGGTTGGGTGATCCGATCGAGGCGCAGGCGTTGCTGGCGACGTATGGTCAGGGTCGGTCGGTGGGGCGGCCGTTGTGGTTGGGGTCGTTGAAGTCGAATGTGGGTCATACGCAGGCGGCGTCGGGTGTGTCGGGTGTGATCAAGATGGTGTTGGCGATGCAGCACGGGGTGTTGCCTCGTACGTTGCATGTGGATGAGCCGACGCCGCATGTGGACTGGTCCTCGGGTGCGGTGTCGCTGCTGACCGAGGAACAGGCGTGGCCGGAGACGGGGCGTCCGCGCCGGGCAGCAGTCTCGTCGTTCGGCGGCAGCGGCACCAATGCGCATGCGGTGCTGGAGCAGGCGCCGCAGGTCGAGGACGTCGAGTCGGACGATGCCCCGGTCGCTGAACAGCCGGTGGCGAGTTCGGTGGAGAGCGAGTTGCTGCCGTGGGTGGTGTCGGGGCGTAGTGCGGGGGCGTTGCGGGAGCAGGCGGAGCGGTTGCGGGCGCGTGTGGAGTCGTGTCCGGAGTTGGAGCCGGCGCGGGTGGCCTGGTCGTTGGTGGACACCCGGGCGTTGTTTGAGCATCGGGCGGTGGTGCTGGGGTCGGACCGTGGGTCGCTGCTGCGGGGTCTGAGCGCCGTGGCGGCCGAAAGGCCTGAGTCGGGCGTGGTGAGCGGGAGCGTGGCTGAGGGTGCCGGTGACGGTGTGGTGTTCGTCTTTCCGGGTCAGGGTGCGCAGTGGGTGGGGATGGGTCGGGAGTTGTTGGGGTCCTCTTCGGTGTTTCGTGGGTGGATGGAGGAGTGTGCGGCGGCGTTGGCGCCGTTTGTGGAGTGGTCGCTGTTGGATGTGTTGGATGATGAGGTGGCGTTGGGGCGGGTGGATGTGGTGCAGCCGGTGTCGTGGGCGGTGATGGTGTCGTTGGCGGCGTTGTGGGGTTCGGTGGGTGTTCGGCCTGCTGTGGTGGTGGGTCATTCGCAGGGGGAGATTGCGGCGGCGGTTGTGGCTGGTGGGTTGTCGTTGGTGGATGGTGCGCGGGTGGTGGCGTTGCGGTCGCGGGCGATTCGGGCGATTGCGGGTCGGGGCGGGATGGTGTGGGTGGCCATGTCCCTGGAGCGGGTGGAGGAAGTGCTGGGTCGTTGGGGGGGTCGGGTGTCGGTTGCGGCGGTGAATGGTCCTGGTTCGGTGGTGGTGGCGGGGGACGGGGATGCGTTGGACGAGTTTGTGGCGTGGGGGGAGGCGCAGGGGGTGCGGGTGCGTCGGGTGCCGGTGGACTACGCCTCGCACACGGTGCATGTGGAGGAGATCGAGGGGGAGTTGGGGCGGGCGCTGGCCGGGGTGGTGCCGGTGTCGGGGTCGGTGCCGTTCTTCTCCACCGTTCAGGCGGGGTTGGTGGACACCGCGTCGTTGGATGGGGGTTACTGGTACCGGAATCTGCGGCAGCGGGTGCGGTTCGAGGAGGCGGTGCGGGCCCTGCATGCCGAGGGGCATGGGGTGTTCGTGGAGGTCAGTTCGCATCCGGTGCTGACGGTTGCGGTGCAGGAGACCCTTGAGGCTGCCGGTGACGTGGTGGTCGGTGGCACACTGCGCCGCGACGAGGGGGGCGTGGCCCGGTTCCTGACCTCCCTGGCGGAGTTGCATGTGCGCGGGGTGGCCGTGGACTGGGCTGCGCTGCTGGGCAAGGGCGAGTCGGTGGACCTGCCGACCTACGCCTTCCAACGCGAGCGCTACTGGCTGGAGGCGCCGAGGGCGGAGTCCGCCGCGGCGGCCGAGGACCCGACCGATGTCGCCTTCTGGGACGCCGTCGAACGCGAGGACCTCGAAGCCCTCACCACGACCCTCCACCTCGACGCCGACAGCTCGGAGACCTTCGGCGGCAGCACACTGCCCGCGCTCTCCGCCTGGCGTCGCGGTCGTCGCGCGACCTCGACCATCGACTCCTGGCGCTACCGCATCACTTGGCGCCCCATGGCGGACCGCTCCGCCACGACCCTGAGCGGTACCTGGGTCGTGGCGCTGCCCGCCGGCCAGGCCGAGTCCGCTCTGGCGACCGCCTGCCTCGATGGACTTGCTGCTCACGGCGCCCACGTCCTGCCACTGGTCGTCGGCGAGGCGGACGCCGATCGCACCCGTCTCGCCGTCCTGCTGGACGAGGCGGCCGAGCACGGTGCGGCGCCGTTCAGCGGCATCCTCTCCCTGCTCGCTCTGGACGAGACCCCCTACCCCGCCCGTCCGGATCTCCCCACCGGCGTCGTCGCCGGTCTCGCTCTCGTCCAGGCGCTCGCCGACACCGGGATGCGGGCCCCGCTGTGGCTGGCCACCAGCGGCGCCGTCACCACCGGCAGCTCCGACCCGATGCGCAACCCACTGCAGAACGCCACGTGGGGGATGGGCCGCGTCGAGGCGCTGGAGCACCCCGAGCGCTGGGGCGGTCTCGTCGACCTGCCCGAGGCGCTGGACGCCCGCGCGCTCTCCCGGCTGTGCGGGGTCCTCGCGGACGCGCAGGAGGAGGACCAGATCGCGGTCCGCTCCGCCGGAGTGATGATGCGTCGACTGGTACGCGCCCCCTTGGGCGACGCGACCGCCGACCGGACCTGGACTTCGCGTGACACCGCCCTGGTGACCGGCGGAACCGGTGGACTCGGTGCCCACACGGCCCGCTGGCTGGTCCGCAACGGCACGGAACATGTGGTGCTGCTCAGCCGCAGAGGCTCTGACGCCCCCGGCGCGGCGGAGTTGACCGCTGAGCTGACCGAGCTGGGCGCCCGCGTCACGATCGCCTCCTGTGATATCACCGACCGTGCGGCGCTGCAGGAACTGGTCGCCCGCATCGAGTCCCAGGGCGACAGGATCCGCACAGTCGTGCACACCGCCGGCGTGGGCATCCTGATTCCGCTGGCCGACACCGACCTCACCGAGTTCGCCGAGGGGGCGCGCGCCAAGATGGTCGGCGTCGCGAACCTCGACGCCGTCTTCGATGACGACCGGCTGGACGCCTTCGTCATCTTCTCCTCCGTCGCCGGCCTGTGGGGCAGCGGGGACCACGGCGCTTACGCCGCCGCCAACGCCTACGCCGACGCGGTCGCGGAGCACCGGCAGGCCCGCGGCCTCGCGGGTACGTCGATCGCCTGGGGCATCTGGAGCGAAGAGGGCGGCGGCATGGCCCTCGCCATCGTCGAGGAGCAACTGCGCTGGCGCGGAATCCCGTTCATGGACCCCAAGCTCGCCGTCGCCGCCATGCAGCAGGTCCTCGACCACGACGAGACCTTCGTCGCGGTCGCCGACATCGACTGGGACCGCTTCATCCCCGTCTTCGCCGCGCTGCGCAAGCGCCCGCTGTTCGGTGAGGTGCCGCAGGTCGCGGAGATCCTGCGGACCGAGGAGCAGGCCAGGCAGAAGGCACCGGCCACCGAGGCGCTGTCCCTGGTCACCCGGCTCGGCGGCCTGGCCGACGGCGAGCGGGACCAGGCCCTGGTGGACCTGGTCCGGGCCACGGTGGCGGCGACGCTCGGCCACAGCAACCCTGGAACCGTCGAACTGACGCGTGCCTTCCGTGAGTTGGGCTTTGACTCGCTGACTTCGGTGGAGCTGCGCAACCGTCTGAACACCGCGACCGGTCTGCGGTTGCCCGCCACGGTCATCTTCGACCACCCCACCGTCACCTCCCTCGCCCACCACCTCGGCGACGAGTTGCTCGGCGAGCGTGCCGTGGCGACGCGTCCGGCAGAGGCGCCGGTTGCGGCGGCGGCCGACGACGATCCGATCGCGATCGTCGCGATGAGTTGCCGCTACCCCGGTGACATCCGCACCCCGGAGGACCTGTGGCGGATCATCGCCGAGGGCCGCGACGTGATCTCCGGCTTCCCGGACAACCGGGGCTGGCGCCTCGACGAGCTGTTCCACCCCGACACCGACCGTGAGGGCACCGTCAACACCCGCGAGGGCGGATTCGTCCACGACGCGGCCGACTTCGACCCGGCGTTCTTCGGGATCTCGCCGCGCGAGGCCGTCGCCATGGACCCGCAGCAGCGAATCCTGCTGGAGGCGTCCTGGGAGGCCTTCGAGCGGGCCGGCATTCGCGCCGACGCGGTGCGGGGGACCCGTACCGGGGTGTTCATCGGCGGAGCCAACCAGGGCTTCGGCGGCATGGACAACCTTCCCGAGGGTGTCGAGGGGCATATCGTCACCGGAAGCGTGACCAGCGTCCTGTCCGGCCGTATCGCCTACACCCTGGGCCTGGAGGGTCCGGCGATCACCGTGGACACGGCGTGCTCGTCGTCGCTGGTGGCCCTGCACATGGCGATCCAGTCGCTGCGCTCGGGCGAGTGCTCGATGGCGCTGGCCGGCGGTGTCGCGATCATGGTGGAGCCGATCGGCTTCGTCGGCTTCGCCCGCACGGGCGGTATCGCGACGGACGGCCGTTCCAAGGCGTTCGCCGAAGCGGCGGACGGGATGGGGCTCTCCGAGGGCGCCGGCTTGCTGCTGATCGAGCGCCTGTCGGACGCACGTCGAAACGGTCATCCGGTGCTCGCGCTGGTCCGTGGGACGGCGCTCAACCAGGACGGCGCGAGCAACGGCCTGAGCGCCCCGAGCGGACCCGCGCAGCAGCGGGTGATCCGTCAGGCGCTCGTCAACGCCGGGCTGGCGTCGGCGGATGTGGATGTGGTGGAGGCGCACGGCACCGGTACGAAGCTGGGTGACCCGATCGAGGCCCAGGCGCTGCTGGCGACCTACGGCCAGGACCGCCCCGCGGAGCAGCCGTTGTGGCTCGGTTCGATCAAGTCCAACATCGGGCACTCGCAGGCTGCTTCGGGCGTCGCGGGTGTGATGAAGATGGTGTTGGCGATGCAGCACGGGGTGCTGCCGCAGACGCTGCACGTGGACGCGCCGTCCTCGTATGTGGACTGGTCGTCGGGTGCGGTGTCGCTGCTGACCGAGCCGATGACGTGGCCGGAGACGGGGCGTCCGCGCCGGGCCGGGGTGTCGTCGTTCGGTGTGAGCGGGACGAACGCGCATGTGGTGCTGGAGCAGGCGCCGGAGTTGGTTGAGTTGTCCGCCGTTGCTGAGGGTGATGGCGTGCTGGGGTCGTCGGTGGTTCCGTGGGTGGTGTCGGGTCGGACGCCGGGGGCGTTGCGGGAGCAGGCGGAGCGGTTGCGGGCGCATGTGGAGTCCCAGGCGGAGTTGGAGCCGGCGCGGGTGGCCTGGTCGTTGGTGGACACCCGGGCGTCGTTTGAGCATCGGGCGGTGGTGTTGGGGTCGGATCGTGAGTCGTTGCTGAAGGGGTTGGAGTCGTTGGGGGCTGGTGAGGTGGCTCCTGGTGTGGTGCGTGGTGTGGCGGATACCGCGGGTGGTGTGGTGTTCGTCTTCCCGGGTCAGGGTGCGCAGTGGGTGGGGATGGGTCGGGAGTTGCTGGAGTCCTCTTCCGTCTTCCGTGGGCGGATGGAGGAGTGTGCGGCGGCGTTGGAGCCGTTCGTGGACTGGGCGCTGCTTGATGTCCTTGACGATGAGGTGGCGTTGGGGCGGGTGGATGTGGTGCAGCCGGTGTCGTGGGCGGTGATGGTGTCGTTGGCGGCGCTGTGGGGCGCCGCCGGGGTGGCGCCGTCGGTCGTGGTGGGGCATTCGCAGGGGGAGATCGCGGCGGCAGTGGTTTCGGGCGGGTTGTCCCTGGCGGACGGTGCGCGCGTGGTGGCGCTGCGGTCGCAGGCGATCCGGGCGATCGCGGGTCGCGGCGGGATGGTCTGGGTCGGGTTGGGCCTGGACCGGGTGGAGCAGACGCTCGCCCGCTGGGAGGGCCGGATCTCGGTGGCGGCGGTGAACGGTCCGGGATCGGTGGTGGTGGCCGGGGACGGGGACGCGCTGGACGAGTTCGTGGCGTGGGGTGAGGCGCAGGAGATCCGGGTGCGGCGAGTCCCAGTGGACTACGCCTCGCACACCTTGCATGTGGAGGAGATCCAGGCGGAGTTGGCGCGGGTGCTGGCGGAGGTCGCGCCGGTGTCCGGCTCGGTGCCGTTCTTCTCCACCGTCCAGGCGGAGTTGGTCGACACTGCGACCCTGGACGGCGGCTACTGGTACCGGAATCTGCGGCAGCGGGTGCGGTTCGAGGAGGCGGTCCGCGCCCTGCATGCCGAAGGCCACGGCGTGTTCGTGGAGATCAGCTCGCACCCGGTACTGACCGTCGCGGTGCAGGAGACCCTGGAGGCCGCCGATGACGTCGTCGTCGGCGGCACGTTGCGGCGGGACGAGGGCGGCGCGGCCCGGTTCCTGACCTCCCTGGCGGAGCTGCATGTGCGCGGGGTGGCCGTGGACTGGGATGCGGTGTTCGGTGCCGGGGGCAGCCGTCCGGTGGGCCTGCCGACCTACGCCTTCCAGCGCGAGCGCTACTGGCTGGAGCGGACCGGCGACGGATCCGTCTCCCACCACGCCCTGAACCCGCAGAACGAGTTCGACGCCCGTTTCTGGGACGCCGTCGAACGCGAGGACCTCGAAGCGCTCACCGAGACGCTCCAGCTCGACCGGCAGGAGTCCCTCGGCGAACTCATCCCCACGCTGGCGAACTGGCGCAGGGGCCAGTTGGCCCGCTCCGCCGTCGACGACTGGCGCTACACCGTCTCCTGGAAGCCGGTCAGCGGCTCCACCTCCTCCACGTCCCTCGCGGGCACCTGGCTGCTTGCCGTGCCCCACGGCCACACCCACTCCGGGACGGTCGCCGAGACCGCCCAGGCCCTCGCCGCTCGCGGTGCCGATGTCGTGACCGTCGAACTCGGCGCGGCCACCGGGGATCGCGGCGCGATCGCCGAACTCCTTACCGCCGGCCTCCAGTCGCCCGACTCCGTCAGCGGCGTCCTCTCCCTCCTCGCGCTCGACGAGTCGCCGCACTCCGTCGACGGAGCCGTGCCCACCGGCCTGGCACTGAACGTCGCCCTGCTCCAGGGCCTGGGCGACGCGGCGGTCACCGCCCCGCTCTGGATCGGCACCCGAGGGGCCGTCTCCACCGGCCGCTCGGACCGCCTTACCGGGCCGGTCCAGGCGCTCGCCTGGGGCTTCGGCCGGATCGCCGCGCTGGAGTACCCGCAGCGCTGGGGCGGCCTGCTGGACCTTCCGGAGACCCTCGACACCCGGGCCGCTTCCCGGCTGGCCGCCGCGCTCTCGGGCAGCACCGGCGAGGACCAGATCGCCCTGCGCGGGTCGGGCCTCTTCGCCCGCAGGCTGGTCCGGGCCACTCCCGCCACGACGTCCGCGCAGCCGTGGACGCCGCAGGGCACCGTGCTGATCACCGGCGGCACCGGAGGCGTCGGCGCGCAGGTCGCACGCTGGCTCGCCCGCAACGGCGCCGACCACCTGCTGCTGGCCGGCCGCCGAGGCTCGGACACACCGGGCGCGGCCGAGCTCGAAGCCGAACTCACCGCCCTCGGCGCCCGGGTGACCGTCGCCGCCTGCGACGTCGCCGACCGCGAAGCGTTGGCGCGACTGCTGGCCGAGGTCCCCGAGACCGAGCCGCTGTCCGCCGTCGTCCACGCCGCCGCCGTCCTCGACGACGGTGTGCTCGACTCGCTGACACCCGAGCGCGGCGAGACGGTGCTGCGGCCGAAGGTGGCCGCCGCGCAGCATCTGCACGAACTCACCCGTGACCTCGATCTCTCCGCGTTCGTCCTGTTCTCCTCCCTCGCCGGCACTCTGGGCGGCCCGGGCCAGGGCAGTTACGCCGCCGCCAACGCATTCCTGGACGCTCTGGCCCAGCAGCGCCGGGCAGACGGACTGCCCGCCACCTCGGTGGCCTGGGGCGCCTGGGGCGGCGGCGGTCTCGCCAGCGGTGACACCGGTGAACGCCTGGCCCGGGGCGGTATGCCACCAATGGACCCGGAACTGGCGCTGACCGCCCTTCAGCAGGCCATCGACGCCCAGGACGCGTTCCTCGCCGTGGCCGACGTCCGCTGGACCGAGCACGCCCGCGGCTACACAGCGGGCGGGATCGACCGTGCGCTCGTCGACCTGCCCGAGGTCCGCGCGACGCAGGCCGTCACGGTGGGCGATACCGTCGGCGCGCCGGCGGCGGGCGGCTTCGCGCAGGGGCTGGCCGGGCTGTCCGCGGAGGAGCAGGACCACACCATCCTCGACCTGGTTCGCTCCCAGGCCGCAGCCGTCCTCGGCTACGCCGGTGCCGACGCGGTCGACGAGAACCGGGCCTTCCGCGACCTGGGCTTCGACTCCCTCACCTCGGTCGAACTGCGCAACCGCCTCTCCGAGGCCACCGGCCTGCGGCTGCCGGTGACGCTGGTCTTCGACCACCCCACCGCCACCGCCATGGCCCGGATGCTGCGAGCCGAACTACTCGGCACCCAGGCCGCTGCCCCGGCCCCGGCCGCACCCGTCGGCGACCCGTTCGCGGCGCAGCACGACCGGGTCGCGATCGTGGCGATGAGCTGCCGGCTTCCCGGCGGAGTCAGTACCCCGGAGGAGCTGTGGCAGCTGCTCAGCGAGGGCCGGGACGCGGTCGCGGCACTGCCGGGCGATCGCGGCTGGGACATCGAGGGCCGGTACGACCCGGACCCGGACAAGCCGGGCACCTTCTACGCCCGCGGCGGCGGTTTCCTCTACGAGGCCGACCGGTTCGACCCCGAGTTCTTCGGCATGAGCCCGCGCGAGGCGCTGGCGGTCGACCCGCAGCAGCGGCTGCTGCTGGAGGCGTCCTGGGAGGCGTTCGAGCGGGCCGGTATCGACCCGGCCACGGTGCGCGGCACCCAGGCCGGTGTGTTCATCGGCTCGAACTACCACGACTACGGATCGCGGTTGCAGCAGGCGCCCGAGGGTTTCGAGGGCTTCCTGGCGACCGGCAGCGCGGGCAGCGTGGCCTCCGGCCGCATCGCCTACACCTTCGGCCTCGAAGGCCCGGCGGTGACCATGGACACCGCGTGCTCCTCCTCCCTGGTGGCCCTGCACATGGCCGCCCAGGCGCTGCGGTCCGGTGAGTGCTCGATGGCACTGGCGGGCGGCGTGACGGTCATCTCCTCGCTGGACACCTTCATCGAGTTCAGCCGGCAGCGGGCGCTCTCCGCCGACGGACGCTGCAAGGCATTCTCGGCGGACGCAGACGGTGCCGGCTGGGCCGAGGGCGTCGGCATGCTGCTGCTGGAGCGGCTGTCCGACGCGCGCCGCAACGGCCACCCGGTGCTCGCCGTCCTGGCCGGCTCGGCGGTGAACCAGGACGGTGCGAGCAACGGCCTGACCGCGCCGAGCGGCCCGGCGCAGCAGCGGGTCATCCGTCAGGCCCTGGCGAGCGCGGGCCTGTCCCCGTCGGACGTCGACGCGGTCGAGGCGCACGGCACCGGCACCCGGATGGGTGACCCGATCGAGGCGCAGGCGCTGCTCGCGACCTACGGTCAGAACCGGCCGCAGGAGCGGCCGCTGCTGCTGGGTGCGCTCAAGTCCAACATCGGCCACACCCAGGCGGCCTCCGGTGTGGCCGGGGTGATCAAGATGGTGCTGGCCCTGGGCCACGGCGAACTGCCGCGCACCCTGCACGCCGAGCAACCCTCGACGGAGATCGACTGGTCCGACGGATCGGTCGCCCTGCTCGGCGAGTCGACCCCCTGGCCGGAAACCGGGCGTCCGCGCCGGGCCGCCGTGTCCGCCTTCGGTATCAGCGGGACCAACGCGCATGTGATCCTCGAACAGGTCCCCGCTCAGGTCCCCGCTGCGGAGGTCGAGCAGTCGGCACCGCAGCCCGTGGGCACGGACCTGGTGCCGTGGGTGCTGTCCGGCCGGACCGACGAGGCGCTGCGGCAGCAGGCCGCGCGCCTGGCCGGGCATCTCGGCCGGCGTCCGGACGACACCGCCGCCGACATCGGCTACTCGCTCGCCACCGGCCGCGCCGTCTTTGAGCACCGTGCCGCTCTGGTCGGCGCCGACCGCGCCGAGCTGCTCGCCGCGCTGACCGCGCTGGCTGAGGACCGCAACGCGCCGGGCCTGCTCCGGGGCAACGGCCGCCGCCGGAGCCGGACGGCCTTCCTCTTCAGCGGCCAGGGGAGCCAGCGCCCGGAGATGGGCCGGGAGTTGTACGAGGCCTTCCCGGTCTTCGCGGACGCGCTGGACATGGTCTGCGCGCAGCTGGACGCGCAACTCGAACGACCGCTGCGCGACGTGATGTTCGCCCCGGCGGGCACCCCGGAGGCCGAGCTGCTGAACCGGACCGCCTGGGCGCAGGCCGGGTTGTTCGCCATCGAGGTGGCGCTGTTCCGGCTGCTGGAGAGCTGGGGTCTGCGACCGGACGCGCTGCTGGGCCACTCGATCGGCGAACTGGCTGCCGCTCATGTGGCCGGCGTGCTGAGCCTGCCGGACGCCTGCCGCCTGGTCGGTGCGCGCGGTCGGCTGATGCAGGCGCTGCCGACCGGCGGGGCCATGCTCTCGATCGAGGCCTCCGAGCAGGAGGTCGCCGAATCGCTGCTGCCGCACGGCGACGCGGCGGTGGCGCTGGCCGCCGTCAACGGCCCGACCTCGGTGGTCGTGTCCGGCGACGAGTCGGTGGTGGAGCAGCTCGCGGAGTTCTGGCGGGCAGCGGGCCGCAGGACCAAGCGGCTGCGGGTCTCGCACGCCTTCCACTCCCCGCACATGGACGCGATGCTCGACGACTTCGAGCAGGTCGCCCGCGGCCTCGCCTTCGCTCCGCCGCGCATCCCGGTGGTCTCCGACGTCACCGGCCGCCCGGCCGCGCCCGGCGAGCTCGAAGCGCCGGAGTACTGGGTGCGCCACGTCCGTGAGGCGGTCCGCTTCGCCGACGGCGTGCGGGCCCTGGAGGCCGACGGCATCACCGCCTTCGTCGAGCTCGGCCCGGACGGCGTGCTGACCGCCATGGCCCAGGACTGCCTGGAGCAGCCCGAGGGCGTGGTGCTCACCCCGCTGCTGCGCCGCGACCGCGCCGAGGCGGACGCGCTGACCACGGCGGTGGCCGCGCTGCATGTGCACGGCACCGGACCGGACTGGCAGGCATTCCTGGCCGGCCGCTCCGCCCGCCGGGTCGACCTGCCCACCTACGCCTTCCAGCGCCGCCGCTACTGGCTCGACGCGACCTCGGGCGCCGTCGACTTCGCCTCGGCCGGTCTCGCCGCCTCGGATCACCCGCTGCTGAGCGCGGCCACCCCGCTGGCCGGTCAGGACGGCTTCCTGCTCACCGGGCGGCTGTCCCTGAAGAGCCTGCCCTGGCTCGGCGACCACGTCGTGTCGGGTGTGGCGCTGTTCCCCGGGACGTCCTTCCTGGAACTGGCCCTGCTGGCGGCGGACCGCGTCGACTGCGGAGCGGTCGAGGAGCTCACCCTGGAGGCGCCGCTGCTGCTCCCGGAGCACAGCGCGGTGCAGCTGCAGGTCACCGTCGGGGCGCCGGACGCAGCGGGCGCACGTGCCCTGGCCGTCCACTCCCGTCCTGAGGGCGCCGATGCCGAGACCGGCGTCTGGACTCGGCACGCCGTCGGCGTGCTGGTGCCCGAAGCGGCCCCGGCAGCTTTCCAGTTGACGGAGTGGCCGCCGGCCGGCGCCGAATCCGTACCGGTCGACGACCTGTATGAGCGCTTCGCAGCCAACGGCTTCGCCTACGGCCCCACCTTCCAGGGGCTCACCGCCGCGTGGCGGCTCGGCGAGGACGTCTACGCCGAAGTGAACCTGCCCGAGGAGGCCCAGGCCGACGCCGTCCAGTACGGGCTGCACCCGGCACTGCTGGACGGCGCCCTGCACACGGTCGGCCTCGCCGACAGCAGCTCGACCGGCGCGGGACTGCTCCCCTTCAGCTGGTCCGGTGCGCGGCTGCACGCGCCGGGCGCCGGAGCACTACGGGTGCGGCTCGCCCCGGCCGGGGAGCACGCATTCACCGTCCAGGTCGCCGACCCGGTCGGCCAACCGGTGGCCACCGTCGACACTCTGACGCTGCGTCCGGTGCCGGTCGACCACCTCAAGGAGGCGCAGGCCGCGCTGTCGACGACCGCCGGCTCGCTGTACCGGGTGGACTGGACGGCCGCACCGGCGGCGGACGGACAGCACCCGGTCGGCTCCTGGGTGGTGCTGGACCCGGATCAGGCGCCGGCTGCCACCCTGCGGGCGACCGGTGCCCGGGTCGGGCAGCACTCGGACCTCGCCGCGCTGGCCGCGGCCGTCGCCGCCGGAGCGCCGCTCCCGGACGCCGTCCTGGCCCATGTCCGGGGCGGTGAGCGCGGGTTGTCGGTCGGTGCTGATGTCGCGGCCGACCTGCGGACAGCCACCGACCACGCGCTGGACCTGGTCCGCGGTTGGCTGGACACTCCCGAATTCCATGCCTCCCGACTGATTCTGACGACCCGTCGTGCGATGGTCGCCGCCGACGGCGACACCTCGCCGGACCTGGCCGCCGCGGCCGTCTGGGGCCTGGTGCGCGCCGCGCAGTCGGAGAACCCCGACCGGTTCGTCCTGATCGACCTGGACGACCAGCCGGACTCCTATCGCGCGCTGCCCGCCGCAGCCGCCCACGGCGAACCGCAACTGGCGGTGCGTGCAGGCGAACTGCGGGTGCCGCGGCTGGCGCGAGCGAGTGCGGTGCCGGACGCCGGCAGTGGTGCGCTGCTCGACCCGGACGGCACCGTGCTGATCACCGGGGGCACCGGCGCGCTGGGCAGCCTGCTCGCCCGGCACCTGGTCACCCGGCACGGCGCCAAGCACCTCCTGCTCACCAGCCGCAGCGGCGACGCCGCACCCGGTGCGGCGGAGCTCCGTGCGGAGCTCACCGGTCTCGGCGCGGCTGTCACCATCGCCTCCTGCGACACTGCCGACCGTGGGGCGCTGGTCCGCCTGCTGGCCCACATCCCCGCCGAGCACCCGCTCACGGCCGTCATGCACACCGCCGGCATCCTGGACGACGGCGTCGTCGACGCGCTGACCCCGGAACGCCTGGACCGGGTGCTGCGCCCAAAGGTGGACACCGCGCTGCATCTGCACGAGCTGACCCAGGACCTGGACCTGGCCGCGTTCGTCCTGTACTCGTCGTTGGCGGGTACCTTCGGCGGCGTCGGGCAGGCCAACTACGCTGCGGCCAACGCCGGTCTCGACGCTCTCGCGCAGCACCGCAGGGCCCAGGGCCTCGCCGCGCACTCCCTGGTCTGGGGACTGTGGGAGCAGCGCAGCACCATGACCGGCAAGCTCGACGAGGCCGACCTGCTGCGGATGGCCCGCGGCGGCGTCACCCCGATGCCCTCCGCAGACGCGCTGGCGCTCTTCGACGCGGCCGTCGCGGACGGCGGGGCCGTGCTCGTCCCGGCCCACCTGGCCCTGGCAGCATTGCGCTCACCGACCGGAGAGGTGCCGGCGCTGCTGCGCGGGCTGGTTCGGGCGCCTGCGGCTCGCAGGCGCGCGGCAGCGGTCCCGGCGGCCGCGGCAGCTGTCTCCTCGGACCGGCTGAGCCTGTCCGGCCTCAGCCGCGAGGAGCAGGACGCCGTCCTGCTGGAAGCGGTCAGGAAGCAGGCAGCGGCCGTCCTCGGACACGCCGACGCCTACGCCGTCGACCCCGAGCGCGGCTTCCTGGAGATGGGCTTCGACTCGCTCACGGCGGTCGAACTACGCAACCGGCTCAACGCGGCCACCGGGCTGCGGCTGCCGGCCACGCTGCTCTTCGACTACCCGACGCCGCTGGCGATGGCCCGCCACCTGCGGGCCGAGACCGCGCCGGGGGCGGCGGCGACCCTCGCCCCGGCCCTGGCCGAACTGGACCGCCTCGAAGCCGCCTTCGCCGAGGTGGTCGCGGACGAGAACTCCCGCTCGACGCTGGCGACGCGGCTCCAGCGCCTGCTGGCCCTGCTCGAACCCGAGCAGGTGGTCGCGGAGGGCGAGGCGGCGGTCGAGGACCGGCTGGACTCGGCGAGCGACGACGACCTCTTCGACTTCATCGACAGTGAATTCGGCTCCGCCTGACCTGACCCCACGTCACCAGTCGACCCAAGGACGCGATATGCCCGTACTGAACGTCGGAGTACTCGGCTGCGCCGCCATCGCGCAGCGCAACACGATTCCTGCGCTGGTCGCCGATCCCTCGGTGCGGCTGGTCGCCGTGGCCAGCCGCTCGCGGGAGAAGGCCGAGGCCGTCGCCCAGCGGTTCGGCGCGGAGCCGGTCACCGGCTATGCCGAACTGCTGGACCGGGTGGACATCGACGCGGTCTACGTTCCGCTGCCTCCGGCCCTGCACCCCGAATGGGTGGCCAAGGCCCTGGCGGCGGGCAAGCACGTACTGGCGGAGAAGCCGCTGGCCACCAGCCACGCGGAGGCGGCGGAACTGGTGGCCGCCGCCGAGGCGGGCGACCGGGTGCTGCTGGAGAACTTCGCCTTTCTGCGCCACGGCCAGCACGCGACCGTGCAGCGGCTGATCGACGACGGGGAGGTGGGTGAACTGCGCTCGCTGACCGCCGAGTTCGGCTTCCCGCCGCTGCCTCCGGGCGATATCCGCTACCAGCCCTCGCTCGGCGGCGGGGCACTGCTCGACGCCGGCGTCTACACGCTGCGCGCCGCCAGTCTGTTCCTGGGCCCGGACGTACGGGTCGAGGGCGCGGCGCTGCGGATGGACCCGACGACCGGTGTCGACATCGGTGGCGCCGCCCTGGTGTCGACGCCGGACGGCCGCACCGGACAGCTGTCCTTCGGCTTCGACCGCTCCTACCGCTGCGCCTACACCATCTGGGGCAGCGAGGGCACGATCACCCTGGAGCGCGCCTTCAGCACCCCTGCCACCCACCGCCCCGTCCTCCGCCTGCAGCGCCAGGACCACCTGGAGGAGCGCACCCTCCCCGCCGAGCACCAGTTCGCCGCCCAGGTGACCCACTTCGCCCGCACCATCCTCGAACGCCATGACCCGACACCCGCCGGCCACGAGATCCTCCGCCAGGCAGCCCTGATCGACGCCGTCCGCAGCCTCGCGCGGCCAGGGGAATAGCACGGCGACCGGCCGGGCCCTTTACGGGGCCCGGCCGGTCGCTGTCGTTGCCGGCTCGGCCGACTACACGTCGTCCCAGCTGAAGAGGCGGAGGCTGATCCCGGTCAGTACGACCGCGAAGAGCAGCAGACCGCCCATGGTGGGCAGGGCGTCGCCGATGCCGCCGCCTCGGGAGAGGATGTTCTCGCAGGCGGTGACGAAGTAGCGCAGGGGCATCACGTCCGACACTGCCTTCACCCAACCCGGCGCGCCGTCAAGGGAGAAGAAGGAGCCGGAGAGGAAGGACATCGGCAGCACGATGAGCTGGGCGACGCCGTTGACCGCCTCCTCGGACTTCGCGATCGAGCCGATCAGCAGACCGATCGACATGAACGAGATGGTGGCGCAGATCACCAGCGGGATCACCAGCCACCAGCTGCCGGTGAGTTGGAGTCCCAGGAACGGGAGAGTGGCCACCGAGAGGAAGATCGCCGTCTGGGTGAGTGCCATCACCACGCTGACGCCGATACGCGAGGTGACCACCGAGGTCACACTCATCGGGGCCAGCCGGATCCGCCGCAGCACCCCCTTGCGCCGCAGAAGTACCATGGTCAGCGCGGTGCTGAAGACCCCGGAGCTGGCAACGGCCCAGCCTAGCAGGCCTGGTGTGAGGTACTGGATGCTCTTGACCGAGTTGTCCTCGACCTGGGTGGCCTCCAGGGTGAAGGTGGGCGGCTTGCCGGTGGCCTCCACGTTGGCGGTCTGGATGACCGACTTGAGGATGCCGTTGACGGTGGCGGCCTTGGTCGGGTCGATGGAGCTGTAGCGGAGCACGAGCGTGTTGCCCGGGCCCTGCTCGATCAGCCCGTCCAGCTTGCCGTCCTTGACCCGCTGCAGCGCGGCGGCCTCGTCGGTCATCCTGGTGATGGTCAGTGCCTTGTCCAGCTGCGTGCGATCAGCGCCGGTCACGCTGTCGAGCATCCGGATGGTGCCGACCTGGGCGATGTTGGAGTGCGCGGTCGTCGAGCCCTTGAAGAGGGTGCCGAACAGCAGCAGGAACATCAGCGGGAAGATCAGGAAGAAGAAGACCGCTGCCTTGTCACGAACGAAGAGCAGCCACATCACCCTGGACAGCTGGGCGTAGGCGCTGGCCTTGTCGTCCTGGCCGGCGTCCTTCTTCCCGGCCGCCTTCTTCTCGGCCGCCTCATTCGGTACCGGGGGCGGGGCCGTCAGTTCGTTCGTCTGTTCCGCGCTCACGATCGGTACTCCCGTCCGGTGAGCTGGAGGAAGACATCCTCCAGCGTGGCACCGCGTACTTCCAGGCCGCGTAGCGCACCCTGTTCGGCCAGGATGGACAGAACCGGGGCCGGCAGCTCCGTGGTCACGGACAGCGAGACGCTGTCGTCCTCCACCTTGGCGACCTCGGCACCTGCCGCTGTCAGAAGTTCACGCATCCGCTCCTCGGTGACCAGCCCGGACTCCACGCTCACCCGGACCTTGTCGTCCAGCTCGCGGATCAGTGCCGCCGGCGCGCCGGTCTTGAGGATCTTGCCTCGGTCCATGACCGACACCCGGTCGCAGAGGATCTCCGCCTCGTCCAGGTAGTGCGTGGTCAGGACGATGGTGGTGCCCTCCGCGTTGATGTCGCGCAGCAGGTCCCAGAGGTTGCGGCGGGCCTGGGGATCGAGGCCGGTGGTGGGCTCGTCCAGGAACAGCAGCTCCGGCTGGTGCACGATCGCGCAGGCGATGGACAGGCGGTGCGCCTGGCCGCCGGAGAGCCGCTCGGCCGGCACGGAGCCGAATTCGGTGAGCGCCACCCGCTCCAGCATCGCGTCCGCTCGGCGCGGGCCGATGCCGTAGAAGGACGCGAACAGGCGGATGGTCTCGCGGGTGTTGAGGCGCTCGAAGAACGCCGAGGTCTGGAACTGCACACCGATCCTCGGCAGCAGCTTCGGGTTGCGCGGCCACGGGTTGAGGCCGAGCAACTCGATCTGGCCCTCGTCGGGCTCCCGGATGCCTTCGAGGATCTCCAGCGTGGTGGTCTTCCCGGCGCCGTTCGGCCCCAGGATGCCGAAGAACTCCCCGGTCTCGACACTCAGCGACACCCCGTCCACGGCCTGGATGTCCGCATACCGCTTGCGCACCCCGTCCGCGATGATCGCTGGTGTCATGACGCGCCCGCCCGAGCGAGCGCGGGATGCTCGGAATCCGCGCGGTGCGGTTGTTGAAGGTGTGTCACTGGACAGTCGCTCTTTCCGTGGTCGGGACGTTCATCCGGAATCCAGTGAGAACGGAGGCTCAGCCCCAGGTCACCGGAAGCTCGTACACGCCGTAGTGCATGGCCTTGTCGCGCAGTGGGACCTGGTGGGCGGGGACCGCGAGGCGGAGGTCGGGGAAGCGGTCGAACAGCTTCTGGTACCCGAGGCGAAGGGTGGCCCGCGCCAGGTGTTGGCCGAGGCACTGGTGGATGCCGAAGCCGAAGGCCATGTGCCGGCGCGAGGGCCGGGTCACGTCGAACGTCTCCGGGTCCTCGAACTGCTCGGGGTCGCGGTTGCCCGAGGGCAGCGAGAGCACGACGCTCTGGCCCTTCTTGATGGTGCGGCCGCCGATCTCGACGTCCTCCAGGGCGACCCGGGTGGCACCGAGGTGGGAGATGGTGAGGTAGCGCAGCATCTCCTCGACCGCGCGCTCCATGAGCTCGGGGTTGGCCTTGACCTTCGCGAGCTGGTCCGGGTGCTCCAGGAAGGCGAAGGTGCCCAGGGTCAGCATGTTGGGAGTGGTGTCCAGTGCACCGCCGATGGTGATCCAGGCGATGTTCGTCACCTCCTCCTCGGTCAGCTCGCCGGTGGCGATGAGCTTGCCGAGCAGCTTGTCGTTCGGGTTCTCGAAGAGGTTCTTGACCACGCGGGCCAGGGTCTCGTTCAGCAGGGTGTTGTGGTGGACGAATTCTTCGAGGGTGTAGTCGATCCGCATGATGACCGAGAAGTGCTCGTCCAGCTCGGCGACGTCCTCGGCCGGGACGCCCATCACGGAGTTGACGGAGCGGTAGACGACCTTCTGCACGAAAGCCTTCAGCAGGTCCACTGGCGGTTCCAGCTCGGCGAGCTCGTCGAGGCACTGGTCGATGATCCCGGCCAGGGTGGGCTCGTACTCCTGGATCCGGCGGACCGTGAAGAAGCCGGTCAGCAGGCGGCGGTAGTGGGTGTGCTCCGGCGCGTCCATGCGGACGAAGGAGCCCGGGCCGGAGGGCTCCGGGTCGTAGCTCGGGACATCGAACGGCGGTGTGGTCGCCAGCGCCAGCAGCTCGGCGCGATGGCTGAAGCGGCTGTCCGTCATGATGGCGCGGATGTCCGCGTGCTTGGTGACCAGCCAACCCTCCTTGGGGCCGGGCGAAATGTCGAAGGTGATCGGGCTGATCGGATCCTCTTCGCGCAGCCGCTTGTACTCGGCGTCCGGGTCGAAGGGACAGGTGCGTGTCGTCGGGATGACCGGTACTGATTTCGGCTGGGTATCCATGACTCCTGCTTCTGATTCGAGAGCCTGATGCGGCACGACGGTCACACCGGCCGGACCGAGAGGGGAAGGTGCTGCAGGCCGAAGACATTGACCCGGTTGTAGAAGTACGAGAGCCCTCTGCTGTGATCCACCTGGATGTCGGAGAACCGGTCGAGCATCAGCTCAAGTGCGATCCGCCCCTCCATCCGGGCCAGCGGCGCGCCCAGGCAGTAGTGGATGCCATGGCCGAAGGCCATCTGCTTGGCGTTCGGACGATCCGTCCGAAAGCGGTCGGGCTCGGGGAAGACCCGCTCGTCGCGGTTGGCGGACAGCAGCCACAGGAACATCTTGGTGTTCTCGGGGATGATCTCGTCGGCCAGCTTCACATCGGTGGTGGGGACACGCTCGATCTTGAGGAACGGCGGTCGGCAGCGCAGCACCTCTTCGGTGAACGGGGTGATCCGCTCGCGGTTCGCCCGCAACTCGGCCAGCAGGTGCGGCTCGGAGTCCAGGCCCATGAACATGTTGCCGAGCAGGACGGCGGTGGTGACATGGCCGGCCAGCAGCAGCAGCGCGGCGAAGCTCACCACGTCGTGGTCGTTCAGGCGCTCGCCGTCCACCTCGGCCCGGACCAGGGTCGTGATCAGGTCGTCGTAGTCGCCGTTGCGGCGCGCCGTGACGTGCTCCTGCAGGTAGCCGCCCAGTTCCACGACGGTGCGGCCGAGCACCTCCTTGCCCTGCTCGGTCTCCCAGTCCTCGGTGAGCAGGTTGTTCGCCCAGACCTGGAACAGCCCGCGGTCGGACTCCGGCACGCCGAGCATCGCGGAGATGATCATCACTGGGAGCGGGTTGGCGAATGCGTCGACCAGGTCGAAGTGGTCCGAGTCGAGGTCGTCCAGCAGCTGCGTGGCGACCTCGGTGATCCGCGGTGCCATACCGGCGATCATCTTGTGCGTGAAGACCTGGCTCACCAGGCGCCGCATCTTGGCGTGCCGGGGCGGGTCGAGCAGCAGCAGCGTGCCGCCGGGGGGCGACTCCTTGCCGCCGGAGAGCCGGGTGACCGTGTCGGAGGAGTAGGTCGCCGGATCGGCCACGATCCGCTGGATGTCCTCGTGCCGGAAGACATGGACGTCGCCCTTGGGGTCACGCCACACCGGCTGCTCTTCGCGCATCCGCCGCAGCCACGCCAGCAGCGTGGCGCCGCCGTCGAGGTTCACCTCCGGAGGCGCGGAGACCTCCGGGCCGGGAACGGGGGTTGGGACATCGGGACCTTCGCGTGGCTCCTGCGACTCATCCGGCGACGCCGACATGATTCCCCTCTCGTACGGCCGGGCAGAGCGCCCTTTTGCAGGTGGAGCGGGGCCAGCCCAGCATGCTTCGGGGAAGTCAGTCCATGCGTGCGTGGAAACACTAGGGAATTGCCGGTGGGCAGCGGCGCGCCGGGGTGAATGCGGCCGCGCGGCTCATTGCTGTCCGACTCTTAGGGATTCTTTCAGAGTCGGTGGTCATCAGCCCTGTGAGGCTGCCGGCGCACACACAATTGGCCCGGTCCGAGGGCTGGTGAACGGGG